>CAZPJW010000037.1:0-1535 GCA_964587005.1 Candidatus Woesearchaeota archaeon | reverse complement strand
GGATGCTGTTACTGTTATTGGTGATGTTAGTGTTATGTTTCCTTTGGTTATGGTTTCGGTATTAGAATCTTTAGAAAAAGAGAATTTATTAGATAATTGAGGTGCGTTAGACTCAAGCGCCGTCGGGCTTGTTGACGTTTTATTTCTTCCACTTGGGTTTTTTGACATAATAACTTCTTTTTTTGTTTAATTTTGTTTTAAAATCGCCTTTCTCAGTTTTTTCCATAGAATGTGTTTTTCCATCGTGGATTACATCATGGATTAAATGTGATAGTTTAAGATGGAATTTGCAGAATTTATCATAATCCTTTGCAAATACTTTGTCCCATTTATCTTTTTTTAACTTGGCTATGACTTTTTTGTATTCATCTTCTGTAAGAATTAGTTGGTAGCCTTGATCGTATGCGCCTTCTATTTCTTCTTTAGTAATTGGGATTTTGTATGTTCCTTTTTTCTCATCTTCTACTAATATTGAAAATTTCATTTTTTCTTATAACCACTAAATATTTTATCATACGTTTTGTGATCCATATATTCTAAAATCAAAGCAATTATTTTAACTTCATCTCCAATTATTGTATAAAGTAATCTCCAGTAACCAACTAACCCTACTCTGAAAATTTTGTCCGTCCCATATTTGTTTATTGTTGCTTTAGAAAGATATTTTCTTGGGATTAGGTCTCCATACCTGTGATTCGCTTTTATATTATCAATCGCAGTATTTAGGGAGTTTAATAGTTGTTCATGAGTTGGTTTTTTCTTTGATTTCTTATTTTCCTCTACATTTTTTTGAAGTTCTCTATAGTCTTCATAGGCTTGTTCATCGAATTGTATTTCTACTGGTTTTTTCATTTTATTGTTACTGCTTTAGCTAGTTTGGATTTTAGTTTTTCAGAGATATCTTCTTTGTAGATCCAGATTATTCCTTCTTTTAGGATTGCTATCTTACCTCCTTCCTCTAGATAATTTAAGATGACATTAAGTGTTTGATGCATTGTTTTCGTGGGTAGTCTTCTCTTTAACTCTTCCTTCGAAATTGCTTCTTCTGCATTTTTTAACACTTTTTCCACCATCAATACTGTTTTTAAACTGGGGTAGTGTATAACTTGTTGCATTATTATACTCCTACCTCTCTTTGCCTCACCCCTTTTTTCAACCAACATTCTGTTCACCTCTTTTATATAAATCTATATATGTATAAACTTATATAAAGGTTTCTATTCTTTGAGGTTTATTTCTCTTATTGTTTTTATTATTTATAAATAATTTCTCCGTGCGTGACAAGATAAGTTATTTAAATTAACTTAGATTCCTCTTTTTTACATGAAAATGAAGGAATTGCCTTGGTTTAACCGGCCAGGGTATAAATTAGAGAAAAAAGGTGCGAGTTCTTTGGATGATGCTGAGTTGATGTCTATTATTTTGGGTTATGGGTCTAAGGAGGAGAGTGTTTTGGAGTTGAGTAATAGGTTGCTTAATAAGCATAATTTGCATAGGTTTGAGAATTTGGGGTTTAGGGAGTTAATTTCTGATGT
>CAZPJW010000036.1:0-2163 GCA_964587005.1 Candidatus Woesearchaeota archaeon | reverse complement strand
TTTCACGAGGAGAATTTTTTCGAGGAAATTGAACTTCCCATAAGCCCGATGTTATGTCTAATTATTCGAAGGCACTAAACTTTGAGAATTAAAGATAGTTAAAAATGCCCCTTGATGCCCCCGACTAAATCTCGCAAGCTCGTCCCACCACCTATTAGGAGAGATTGTTGTAAAATAAAAAGTGAGCCGCCTTGGTGCTTCGCACATTTTGTCTTAACTTCGTCAAGAAATTAATTTAACGCTTCTTGTGGAAATTGTTCATATTTTAATATTTTATCTACAAATAATAAATCCATTTCAATTATTGAATCTCCTAACGCTTTTCTTATTTCATTATTTATCTCTCCGAGTTCGGATGGATTTTCAGAAACAACATAAACAATAAAATCATAGTCTCCTTCTAGTTTGGGAGAGTAAAAAATATTTGTTTTTGAATTCAAAAATCTTGCAAAATCTTTATTGTTAAGCTTTGTTTTATCACATTTTATCAAAAAGTAATTTGAAAATAATTCATATTTTTTGAAATCATGAATTATCCCAAAATTCGTTATTAATTGTGCGTTTACATAATTCTTTATTCTATATCTTATAGTTTCATGATTTATTTTAGTTGATTGTGAAAGTTCTTGAAAAGTTGCACGAGGTTTTTTTAATAATTGACCTATTATTTTTTTATCAACTTCACCAATTTTAAACTTTTTAGAAAAATCTCCTAAGGGGTATTGTTGTGAATTTAGGACATATTCAAATTTTTTACTGTTTTCAGGAATTTTAGTATTTACATCTATAGCTGGAATTATATTACTAAAACTTTTAATAATCCCGACAAATTTAGAGTATTTAATTTCAGCAACATTGACAGTTTCTTTTATCTCTTTCAAAGCTTTTTGAAAATCCTTTTTAGTTTTAGAAAAAACTAATAATTGAAGATCATATTTTCCCTGACTTTTATTTATTGAATGAATTTTTTTAATCTTTAAGAGTTTGTTAATATCTTCTTCTCTCTTTAATCGTATCCAGATATGATAATCTTCATAGCCCAACAAGGGAAAAAAGAATTGAACATTATATCTTGCTAAGTTCTCCTTGTGAATCAATTTATCAATTTGATAAGCTACCGCATCTTCTGAAATTCCAACAGATTTTGCGATATCTTTATTTGTAAATCTGCAATTAATTGAAAGTAATTTCAGTATCTTTTTTTGCCTTAAATTTAGTCTCATAGGTTTAACATATCTCTCATATTTATAAAACTATGTAATAATCGCAAATATCAATGATAAGTCTTATATATGCATATATATTACTCTTTTCAAGGAGTAAAAATAGTTCAATAAACACTAACTAAACATGGAGAAAAACAAAATGAAACATGAGAAATACACTATTGAAAAGTGTAAAGATGTAGAAAGAAACGGATACCAACTTCGTATTAATGATGGCAAGAGGGCAGAATATATGTGTTGGGTTGTTCCTAATTCGGAGGGGAGTTATAGTGCTAAATCAAGATATGCATTTAATGGTGAAAAATTTAGTTATGATTTGGGAACATATGATACCTTAGATAAAGCAGACCAATATCTTCAAGAGCACATATTTGAGATGGCTTCAGACCAAGTTAATGCCACGAATTCTGCCGATGATTGGTATCAAAAACCTATGAATCTTGGGGCTGGACCAATTCCAACAACAAACGACGAAATGCTTTTTATTTTAGGGTTTGGTCGTAGAGAAAGATGCAGAGCAACTTTAGAAAATTTAATAAGTTAATATTGAGAATTACAACCTCTTCTTTCTTAGAAAGAAAGAAGCAAAGAAGACGGCGGCTCACAAAACAAAATACAACAACAATCTCTCTTATTTAATGGGCATCAATCCAAAACAGCCCACCATCCCAACAGGCATTTTTAAAATTAATACAAGTGCCTTCGAACAACTCTACGGTTTTTTCTTTTCAAGAAAAAATCCTCGGGGACGTCTTGCAGACTTTCGCGTCGCTCACCCAGACATAACAGCGATTAAAGAGAAAATCCTTGCAGGATTTTCCCAAATTAATTTCTCAGCCAGCTCGTAAACTCGCGGGAGAAATTAACTTTCTTTAATCCCGATGTTATATTCAATCGCTACTGGGCAAAATTAAATTATATTCAGAAATCAAGAAAG
>CAZPJW010000035.1:0-2362 GCA_964587005.1 Candidatus Woesearchaeota archaeon | reverse complement strand
GTAACAAATAGTTAAACTTTTATATTTTTCCCAACTTCCTAATTAAAATGCCAACCACATTCACGGCTCCAGTGGACTTAGGAACTGCTGTAGATATAGTAAGTTCTCTTAAAGATTCTTTTTATAGGGGGCAGAGAAATAGTTGGGAGCATATTCCTATTGAAACAGATTTTTTAGTTCCTTCTGAAGTATTTCATAAAGTTAGAAAAAGAGCTAGATTGGGAGATGCATTTCGAAGAGAATTTGATGAGATTTGTAGGCAAGGTTTGCTTGGTTCTCTGGATTCTCAAGATTTTATGGCAAAGGTGGCTTCTAAAACTCAGATGCAATATGAAGTTTCTTTGATAACTACTTATATTATTGATACGGATGTAATGTCCGACTTATTGGTGGGAATGATTATTCCAGCAAACGAGAGATCATATCATATCTGTAGTAGGCCAGAGCATTTTTGTGATGATGGGGAGTTTCGTAGATTTATTAATTTTAGAGATGCTTCTTTAGGTGAGATAGAAAGAAGGCTTGGGTTTCAGTTAGGGAACAACCCTTTTTTAAGATATTAACTTTTGAGTAAAATTTAAAAACTAAACCCAATTTAATTATTTATGTCAAACTTAACAAGTAGGATGTTAACGGGTATTGGATTAATCATTCTAGGTCTTTTTCTAATAATTCTATTTTTTTACATTGATGAAAGTCAATGGGTAACTTTATTTTATGGGATTCCTTCTTTAATTATAGGAATTTGGTTAATATTTAATGATAAAGAAGATAAAATTGAACAAATTAAGGGGGCAAAAAAATGAAAATAGTTATTACAACAGGAAATGAAGTTCCTAACAAAGAAATTGCAGAAGTTTTAGGAGTGGTTAAAGGAAGTACTGTTAGAGCAAGAAATGTTGGAAGAGATATTGGTGCTAGTTTTAAGAACCTTGTTGGTGGAGAAATAAAAACTTATACTGATATGGCTAATAATGCTAGAGATGAAGCTTTTAACAGAATGGTAAATCAAGCTATTGATATGGGTGCAGATGCAATTATTGGTGCTAGGTTTATGACATCTATGATTTTGCAAGGTGCTTCTGAAATGTTAGCTTTTGGAACTGCAGTTAAACTGAAGAAGTAAGGTTTAAAAACCCTCTTAAATTCTCGTTTTTATGAAATTAGAGCAACTTTTTAGAACAGAGGAAGATGGGAAAGATCGGTTGTTAACGGAAGAGGGTATCGATATTACTGATGAAGTTGAGCAAGCTAGTGGACCAAAGCTTATTACTTATATGATTGCAAAGGGGAAACGCAATGAAGAGGAAATGGATAGTTTGTGGATAAGTGCCCCAGATGGTTCTGATTATTATGAAAAAAGTAATGTACTTAATATACCTATTGGTGATACTACAGTTAGACGTGCCTTTGCGGTTGCTTTCTATAGAAAAAAAGAATAAATTTATTTTACATTGCCAAGTATTTTAGTATTTCAAAGACTAAGAATGCTGGCCATACAATTGCTTTTAGGAATCCCCAAACGCCTCCCCAGAAAGAAGTTGCTGTTGAGATGTAGTAGATAGCTGCCCCTAAGAATCCTAAGAAGTAAGCACATCCACCGCAGCTTTTGTGTTCGCATTTCCAATCACATTTTTTGTCTTTTACTTTTTTTACATTTTTTGATTTAACCATATTTTTATTTTAGAAGTTTTATTTATAAGGGTTTCTAAGAAAAGTATGTTTCTTGAAGATGAAAACTCTTAAAAATGTTATTTTTACCACAGTTTTATGGCTAAATTTGTTTTGAGTAAGTCGAAAGTAATGGAACAGTTAGATATAATTAAAGGGCTGGCTGACGAAGTTTCATATTCTTTTAAGTCCAATCCAGAAGTTGGTAAAATATTACAAGATAAATGTTTTTTGAGTATTCATTCTGAGAATAATTTAGAACAAGTTGAAAGTAAGAATGTTTGGTTTTTTTTACAGGGAAATAAAGAAATTCCTAAAGTTGATAATTTTGTTGTTGATAATGAGAATGATTTAAAATTATTATTGAAAGAGGATAGGGAGATTAATTTACTTTTAAGATTGAGATTAAGAGAGCATACAATTCATACTGGAAAGCATTTTGTTTTTGGTTTTTCTTCAAAAAGAATAAATGAATTATTGAAAGAGTTAAAAGAAAATAAAAACATAAAAAAATTAGGAATACATTTTCATAGAAAAACTCAGAATGTCTCAGAATGGAATTTGTTAGATGAGTTAAAAGATTCTATTGAAGATTTTTCTTTAATTGATTTGGTTAATATTGGTGGCGGAATCCCGGCAGAGTATAAGAATTTTAGAAAGGAAGTAAGTGAACATATTTTTTCAAAGATAA
>CAZPJW010000034.1:0-2452 GCA_964587005.1 Candidatus Woesearchaeota archaeon | reverse complement strand
AATAAACTAAACTATTTCCAGAATAATAGTATCTAACAATCTCTTCTTCTTGAACTAAAGGCAAAGGAATTTCTTCTCCTTCACCAACAGAAGGAACATCAACAACCTTAGCAAAAGAGATAGAACTAAAAACTACTAAAAAAATAACTAAAACCACCAATCTTTTCATAAGTAAATAAATTAACTTAACTATAAAAACTTTACTTCTTCAAATGCACATCAAGTTGTGGAAATGGAATCTCAATACCTGCTTTATTTAATGCATTATAAATTCTAGTATTCGCATCATCAACAGCATTAAATCTATCTCCATAATCATCCACATAGAAATAAGCCTTAAAATCCAAAGAAGAATCCCCCATCTTTCTAAAACTTACAGAAGGTTCGGGATCATCCAAAATAACATTCTTAACTTTCTTAAGTTCATTTAAAACAATTTTCTTAACTTTTCCAATATCAGAACCATAAGCAACTCCAAATGGAATAACAACTCTAGATTTTGGTTCTGGCAAAGCAACATTCTGTATAATTCCATCTGCCAATTTATTATTTGGGATAATTACTAACTCATTATCAAAAGTAATAATCTTTGTACTCCTCAAACCAATTTTAACAATCTTTCCTTGATTATCTTTATCTAAATAAATTAAATCTCCAACACTAACAGTTTTATCCATAATCACACTCGCTCCAGAAAAAACATTGCTCAACACAGGTTGCAAAGCCAAAGCAATCGCAATTCCCGCAACTCCCAAGGCTCCAAGTAAAGGCAGGATTTCAACGCCCCAAATTCCTAATATGTACAAAACAACTAAGAGAAAAAAAGCAACCTTCAAAACACTATGAACCAAACCAACTAAAGTATCATCCAATTTACTTTTTGTTTTCGAAGCAGCCTTTTTAATCGAATGAATAATTAGAACATCAATCAAAACATAAATTAAAACACTAGTAAAAATAACAATAAAAGAATCAACAAGATGATTCAAAATATTTAAAGCTCCCTCAGCCAAAGCAATTCCTTTCAATGTCAATCTAACCGCAACAAAAAACAAAACAGCACTAATTGGAAAAGAAGATTTCTTCATAATTTTATCATCCAAATCTGTTTTAGTTCTCAAAGTAACTTTCAAAATAATTTTTTCTAGAACAAAAAATAAAATTCTCAAACCTAAAAAAACTATAAAGAAAAATACAAAAGCATCCAAATATTGATTTTCAATACCAAAAACCATTTAGAAACTAAATAATGTTTCATTTAAAATATTTTCTAATAATTGTATAACTACTTATCAATAACAACAAATAGAAAGCTTTAAAAAGGGATTAAATTTTAGAATAAAAAATGGCAAAGAAGCAAGAAGTTAGAACAATAAAAGTGAACGGAGTTACAATAAAGGCCTGGTCTCCAACAATAGAGAGAGACAAAGAAGTACAAGAAGGCCTTAGAAAACTAAAGCATTATCCTGATATATACTCTCACGTAGCAATTATGCCAGATTATCACTTAGGAGAAACTAGCATAAACGGTTCAATTATCCCATCTCAAGAAACTCTATATCTTAATGCAATTGGAGGAGATATTGGTTGTGGAATAGCCTTAGCAAAATTAGATTTAAAAGAAGAAGATTTAGATGGAAAAACAAGAGAGATATACAGAGCACTTGCTTCAAGAATCCCAACAGGGAGGAGAGTAAACATCCACCCAGAAGAAAGAGTAGAAGCTATGGAAATATTTGGGGCAGAAAGTCCAACATTAACAAACACAGTAATAAAAAAAGCAAAACAACAAATGGGTACAGTTGGTGATGGAAATCATTTTGTAGAAATTCAAAAAGATCAAGAAGGAAATCTTTATGCAATGGTCCACACTGGATCAAGATACCTTGGCCAAGTAATAAGAGAAGTCCATTCCAGAAACGGAACTCAATCAAATCCAAAAAGTCCAATTATGTTAAATATAAATGATCAAGAGGGAGAAGCATATTTAAGAGATTCACAATTAGCATTAGCATACTCAATAGAAAACAGAAGAGAAATTTTAAGAAAAGTATTGGAAGCTATTTCAGAAACAGCAACAGAAATTCCAGAAGATGAACAAAAGAAAATTTTAGAAGAAATTTTAGATGTACCACATAATTTCATCTCAAAAGAAACTCACTTTGGAACAGATTTATTCGTTCATAGAAAAGGCGCAATATATGTTCCAGAAGGAACATTGGGTATAATCGCCGGAACAATGGGAACACCATCATATCTTGTCGAAGGGAGAGGAAACAAAGAAAGTTTTGAATCCGCATCCCACGGGGCAGGAAGAAGAATGCCAAGAGGAAGGGCCTTAAGAAGTATCAGCCATAAAGAATTTTTAAGAACAATGGATGGGATAGAAAGCAGAAAAGACGAAAATGTTTTGGACGAATCACCCCAAGCATACAAAAATATAAATGAAGTT
>CAZPJW010000033.1:0-3051 GCA_964587005.1 Candidatus Woesearchaeota archaeon | reverse complement strand
AGCATAATTTGCATAGGTTTGAGAATTTGGGGTTTAGGGAGTTAATTTCTGATGTGGGTAATTCTAAGTTGAATAAGGAGAATTTTATTCTTGTTTAAGTTTTAGAAGTTGGGGGTGCGTTAGACTCAGGCGCCGTCGGGCTGGACGTTTTATTGTTCCTCAAATTTGTCTAGTTTTCCTTCTATGTCTTTTGGAAATTTTCTTATTAATTTTAAGAATAGAATATACAAAAAGATAGCCCACATAAAAATAAAAATTTGACCGAGGGTCCTATGGAAAAAAACTAGGTATTCGGGTCCGAAATTAATTCCTACTAGTACCTCAAAAAATAGTCTTAAAATATTTCCTAGAAATAAAAAAGGGATTAGTGCTAGAGAAAAGATTCTATGGCTGAATGACACTTCTGGACCGAGTTGCATTATTATTATGAAAATTAATATAAGAAATAATCCACTACATTCTATAGAAATCCAAATAGGTTCTGAAAGAGAGTCTACAAACATATATCCTCCTTGTATTATCGAATCTACACCAAAGAAATTTAGTAGAGATACCGTTGCATCTGCAGAAAGTTCTGGCAAAAATCTATACGTTGGATAAGCAAAAACCAGGTATAAGATTAATGAAAGTATTATCAAAGTTCTCCACACTTTTGATTTATTAATCCTTTTTTTCAATTTACCTCGTCCCCCAATGTGTAGTTCTAAGTGTGGCCAAAGCATACAATCTTGCAGGGATTAGTAAAAAGATATGTATAAATGCATAGATTGGAAAAAGAAATAAACTTTTATCTTTTATTCTAAAGTAACCGTATGTCATTCTGATTAAAGCTATTCCTGCAATTATTATGATATAACCGAGTAGAAAAACTGGGGCACCTGTAAATGCTTTGAAAATGCTGTATCCTAAAGAGAAGATTAACATAAATGGGAGGAATAATTGTACAAATAAATCATAGATTACATAGGGGTGAAATTTTTTGGGTTTTTTAAAATAAATTTTTAGTGTCCATAACAATTCTCTGTAAAAACTTTTGTTCCATCTTGTTTGTTGTTTTAAATAAGATTTCATATTCTCTGGAACCCCAGTTACGGCTAGAGCCCTTGGTTCATATTTTACCTTATATCCCTCATCAAGAATCAAATTTGTTAAATGTCTATCATCTCCATATGTGCATTTCTGTCCAAAGAATTTTTGAGAAATATACTTATCTTTTATTTTCTCAATTATATTTGATCTGTATGCTGCAAGAGGCCCGCTACAACATAAGACATGCCCAAATAATCCTTGTGCTGCCCTTTCTTGGTTGAAAGCTGTCCAATACCTGCAGTAGATTAATTTTGAAAGTAGCTTCTTTGTTTTTCTTGCCCTTACATCTCCTGTTACCGCCCCAACCTCCGGGTCCTTGAATTTCTGAACTAGTTTTTTTATTGTGTTTTTGAATAAGAATGTGTCGCTATCTATTGTTACAAATATATCAATGTTATTTGAGAAGTAGTCAAAACCTTCTTTTTGTGCGTGTCTTTTTCCTTTATTTTTTTCGAATTCTATGCTGTGAAAATTTTTATTTTTTGAGAAGTCTTTTACAACTTGATTAAAGGCAATTTTATCTTTTGACCCATCATCGACCAAAATTATTTTTATGTCTGGATAATTTTGATTTAAGCAGGATTGAACACATTTATGTAAATCTGGGTAGTTTTCATTGTAAGAAGGAATTATTACAGCAACCTTTGGAGAATAGTTTTCATCAAAACCTTCCTTTTCCTTATGTCTTATGTGGTGGATATGGGCTAGATTAATCTGATTAAAAAGGTGTGTTAGGGCTATTGCCCCGTATAAACTAAAAAAAGAATCAATTCCCATTCTTACTTTTTATTATAAACCTTTGTTATTGTTATTAAACTGATTCCAAAAAGAAGTAAGACTATCCAATGTATTGGCAGAGGAATTATGTTTGAACTTGTTCTATCAAAATTGACTCCAATTGCTTCTGTGTATATTTCTATATCTTCTGGATCTTCTTCTCCAATGTTTACTTGAAATTCATAAGATTGTGAGCTTTCTGGTTCAATGTTTCCTAAGTACTGAGACTCTTCAGGAATTAATTCAGAATCTGATTTTAGTTCGATGTAAACCTCTCTAGCTGTTGTGTAACCTATATTTCTTACTAGGCCAGTAATTGTATATAATCCTTCTTCGCCTTCAGATTCGATTGTGACTAAAACATTTGTTTTTAGTAGGTCTTGACACCATTCTTCATTTCCATAATTTGAAGCTAAAATTGCAAAGTCTTGTATTGCTATTGAGTCATCTTCATTGAAATCGAAAGGAGGATAGTATAGCGGATCTTCGGAGTTTGTATTGTAGGAAATGCTAAACAATTCTGAAACAATTGAACAGGAACCTTCATCTGTTAAAAAATAAGTATAGTCAAAATCATTTAATATGTTTCCACACCAATCTTCGTTTTCGTAATTTTCAGCCAGAATTGCAAAATCTTCTAAGTTTATTTCTTGATTTTCATTGAAATCTAAAGTGCTTATGAATAAATCGTCGCCTTCTTGTGTGTTATAACTTATTGTGAATAATTCTAAAAGTGTTTCACATGAATTTGTTTCTTGTGCGCTAACTGGAACAAAAGAAAGCGAAAAAACGATTAGAGTTAGTAATATTAATTTTTTCATTGGATTACTTGATGTTTTTTTGATGTTTATAAATTTTGTTTTTTTCATTTTCATTTCTCCTTTGGTTGTATTTTTTCAAATTTTTCTTTTAAGATTAAAATTATTTCCCCGATCTCTTCTACTTTTTTGTATGCTTTTGCTAATTCTTCTATTTTTGTTTCTAATATATCATGTTCTTTTGGAAATTTTTCTTTTCCCGGGCATTCTAAAAAAGTTCCTCCGCCACCAATTCCTTTGCTTTCTGTAACTACTTTAGATTTGCAACCACATATTTCGCAGGTTTCAAATTTCTTTTTTATTATTGTTCTTGTTGGCATTTTAATTAGGAAGTTGGGAAAAATATAAAAGTTTAACTATTTGTTAC
>CAZPJW010000032.1:0-3097 GCA_964587005.1 Candidatus Woesearchaeota archaeon | reverse complement strand
CTTCCACAATCAGAACAACAATCAGAAACAAGGTGTTGTTCACTTAAATCAACATCAATTTGCTGATTAAAATATAAATTGATAAACCCTTCAAGTACTCCCACGGCAGCAAAGGCCCAACAACTCCCACAACCACCTTGATTTTTAACACTGGTCAGCCAATTCTCTCCTTGGAAATCTCGATAATCCAATTGATCTGGATATGAAGAAATGGGCTCTGCACTAACTAATGGGACAATTAAAAAAAGCACCAACAAAACTCTTTTTATCATATTAAAGCTCAAAAACCCCTCCTTTATAATACAAAAATCCATTTAAATTAGCCAATTCATTACCAATAAACAATTTCTTTAAATCTCTATAATATTTTTTAGAAACAGACGTTTCTCCAGCAGTCCAAGTCAAAGATTTAGAATCAATTTTTTCACGCAAACTAGATAATTTGTAATCATACTGCGATTCTCTTAACTTATCTAATTTCTGCCTCGTATCACTCCCTAAATAATTAATCCCATCTACAATTAAAGAGGAATCAATACCTTCAACTCTGATTTCTTTAACAAAAATGGGTTCTTCAAAATAACAGGTTTCATCACAAAAATTCTCAAAATCTCCGGAACCTTCCAAAAACAAAAAGTCTGAACCAAATATCAACCATTCCACATTATTCATATCAATTAAAACAATTCTAGCAAAAGAGTTTTTTCCAGTTAAATAATAAGTTCCAGAAGCACTAACTCCATAAACTGCATAAGAAGGAACCTCAATGTCCAATACTTCCTTCTCAATTCTTACGGTATCTTCCCCCCAATCAATATCTCTTAAAGAAAAATCACTAAAAGAACCCACAGGTTTTACATTATCAACTTTTTCCAAAGAAAATGAATCTTCTTCACTAAGAGAAGGACTCAACTCAACACTTTCACATCCACCGATAACCAACAAAACAAAAAATAATAATAATATTCCCTTTTTCATACAAATATTAAACAAAAACAACTAATAAATCTTTCCATTAAAAAAACATGTTGTCAAGTACACAAATAGCATTTATAAATAAAAAATACTAAATAAAGTAATGAAAAAAGTTGATTTGTGGGAATTAAACTCTGTCTCAGTAAGTATATCAGATAGTTTTCTCAAAGAAATAAAACAAAAAATAAGAGAAAATAATTTAACAAAAAGAAAGCTATACCATGAAGCCAATATAAATGAAGTTGTATTCATAACCTTTTCAAATATTTTAAAAGAATCTCACTTGAAAAAATACTTCTTCCCTCTCAATATTTTAATAAAAATAATCAAAACTCTAGAAATTGATATAAAAAAATTAAACGAAAACATAACCTCATACAAAACCTCCAATGGTAGCAACATAATAGAAAAACCAATTCTACCCTTCAAAAGAAATGCAATCACTGCTATGTTGCTCGCTCACCATATTGGAGATGGAACCGCAATTAACATAAAAGGAAGGCAATCTTATTTTGGATACAGACAATTTGATGAAACATACAAAAATTCATATGTTCAAAAATTAGACAGTGCATTTGGTAAGATTAATTTCAATAGGGGGTATTCTGAAAGTTCCACAAGACCATATTGTCCAGCATCTTGCTCAGAAGCACTATGTAAATTATATAGTGTATCATTTCAAAATTTTCTATCCAAAACAGCAAGAATTCCAAAACCACTGATTAAATCCAAAAAAGAAGAGCAACTGGCATTCTTAATCGGAATTATTATAGATGATGGACACGCAGATTCAACTTGCATAGCAATATGGTTAAAAAATCAAAAATTAATAAAAGATTTAGGAATAATTTGTAAAAACTTAAAATACAAAAATAGAATCATACTAAAAAATAATAAATCCAAAAAAGGATATGGCGGTTTATATATTTTAAGGGAGGGAATAGAAAAATTTTATTCAGATTATATTTCCCTAACAAAAAAATATCCTATTATAACACTGGGTTATAAAGGAGAACAAATAAAAAGAACATTAAATCATAAAAATAGAAAAATCTATAAAATAAAAGGAAATAAAGAAATAATATATGAATTGCTCAAAAAAGAAAAATTAACAGTAAACCAAATTTCAAAAATAATAAATATGACGAGACAAGGCACAAGATATCATATTCACAAGCTAGAAAAAGAAAATAAAATAGAAGTAAAGGATACCATGGGAGAAAATAATTTTATATATGGGGTAAAAAAATGTTCATAGCTTTAGTAGGCAAACCTTCAGTAGGAAAAAGTGCTTTTTTCAAAGCATGTACCTTAGCACAAGTAGAGATACATTCAAGGCCTTTCACAACAATAAAAAGTAATGAAGGAACTGCCCATGTAAAAATACCAGATATTGCTCAAGAAAGAGGAAAGCCCGCAAACCCAAGAGAAGGCTATGTTCAAGAAAAATTTAGATTTGTTCCAATAAAATTAATGGATGTTCCAGGATTAATAGAAAAAAGTTACGAAGGAAAAGGAATGGGAAATCAATTCCTAGATGATCTAAATCAAGCAAACGCACTAATTCACGTTATTGACATTTCAGGTTCAACAAATGAAAAAGGAGAACCAGTTCCACCGCTATCATACAATCCTTCAGAAGACATAAGATTCCTAGAATTCGAACTAGACATGTGGTATCTAAGAATACTAAAGAAGGGTTGGGAAAAATTCTCCAGAACCGTACAACAAGAGCACTTAGACATCTCAAAAGCTTTAGCAAAACAATTATCCGGGTTAAGAGTAACTGAAGACATGGTAAAACGCGAAGTAAAATCTTTACCTGAAAATCCAATTGAATGGACAGATGACCAAATGTTAAAACTAGCTTCAGAATTAAGAAAACAAACAAAGCCAATGATCATTGCATGTAATAAAATAGATATTCCTGGCTCTGAAAAAAACTATGAACAATTAAAAAAAGAATTCCCAGACCACATAATAATATCTTGCTCAGCAGAATCAGAACTGGCATTAAAAGAGGCAGCAAAAAAAGAAATAATACATTACATTCCCGGAGAAAATCATTTCGAAATAAAAAAAGAACTAAATGAAAAACAAACTAAAGGTCTAGAGCTAGTAA
>CAZPJW010000031.1:0-3324 GCA_964587005.1 Candidatus Woesearchaeota archaeon | reverse complement strand
TGGTATTGATCAAGATTGTGATGGAGAAGATTGTTACGAAGGAATAGAATATTGTAATAATTGTGTTGATGATGAAGGAGATGGTTTAGTTGATTGTGAAGATCCAGAGTGTTTTGATGATCCTTTCTGTATTAATTTAGAGTATTCTGGTAAGGGGGCAGTTACTAGGTATTCTTATTCAAAAGGGGCTTTGGCCTATTCAAAATTTGATGATATTAACGAATGTAATGATGTAGATGAAAGTAAATTTTATTACCAAGATAGAATGGGAAATAATAGAGTTACTATAAACCAAGAAGGAGAGGTTTCTAATTTCAAAAGTTTACCTTATGGACAAGTAATCCAAGGCGGAATAAAAAAGGGGTTTGTTAATAAGCAAATGGAAAATGGTTCGGGGTTATATTATTTTGGAGCCAGATTTTATGATCCGGATTTAGGAAGGTTTACTAGCGTTGATCCTGTTGCAGAGAATGAACCTTACTCTTATGTTGCTAATAATCCGATGATGTATACGGATCCTACGGGGATGTATTTAAATCTGGACTTGCTTTGGGTTGAAAAAATGGCATCTGGAGATTTTGCTTCTGCGGAACAGGAGAGTGTTGGGGCCGCTGGGGTTTCTGATGAAGAGGCAGAGATGAAAGCTTGGGAGAAGTTTTATGAAGAGAATATTTACTATGAGGGAATTGAACAAGATGATATATATCGAGGACCTTATGAGCCATTGCAAGGTGAGCCAAATCCTTTTGGAATAATGGGTATACGTGATGCTGGGTTGTTGGATCCTATTCCGTGGTTGGCTGGGGTGGCGGCTGTGAACTTACTTAAGGCTGGGGCCGGTGCTTTGGCGGGATCTGCACGTCAAAAAATATTTATAACTTATAAAACTCCTGTAGAGGGAGTGGGGGGAGCAGGTGCGTCTGTCCCTGCTGGATTTAAAACAGTTTTTGTTAACTCCGCGGATGAAGTGCTTTCTGTTATAAAAAATAATCCTGGGGCCATTTTTGCGTATGAAATGCATGGTACTCCTTTTGCTCTTTATAAATTTGCAAGTGGCGGGCCATTGGCTAGATCAGCTCTTGTCAATGCTTTTGCTAAGGCTAGGGCTGCCGCGGTTATTGATGGCTCTTGTTGGGGGTCATATGCTTTGCCTTTATATGAAAATGCGGGCATAAGTGCTATTGCGTCGTATCAAAATACTATTCCTGGTGTTGGAAGAGTTATTACTACTTCCCATGGGACAGTAAGTATAGGTAGTGTTGCTCACTTGGCTAGAGCATATCCTAGACTTAGTTCTCTGAATTCTGGAATTTATAGCTATGGTAGACATACGGCTATGACTAGACTGCACCCAAATACTGCTACATTCGATCTTGCAGGGTTTGCAAGATATGTGGGAAATTAGTGTTTTTAAAGAACTAATTTTTCTTTAAACTTTTATTGCGATTCTTCCGTTTTTTAAAATTCTTACTCGGCCACCCGATTCTGAGACTACTATTGCGATTGCATCTGTTTCTTTTGTTATTGCAGCACAAGACCTATGTTTTGTTCCAAAACCTTCTGGGAATTCTAGATCTGTGAAGTTTACATCCAAGTAAGTCCCTGCTGAAATTATGTGTCCTTCTTCGTCTATTATGAATACTCCGTCAAGCTGGGCGAATTCTTTTATAGTTTCCCTCATTGAAGGATCCGTTATTTTTGCTTTTTCTTCTAAACTTTTGAAGGGATTAATTATTAGTTGTTTTAAATATTTATTTAGTTCAGATAGATCTCCAATTATGAATGCGGTTCCTATATGTTTTCCTTCACGGCCTTCGGTTGCTATTTTCATTGCTATTTCTAAAGTTGCTTCTATTATTTCTTGGTTTATCTTTTCGGAAATATTTTGTTTTCCCATCTTAAAGAAAACATCATCTACATCAAAGATTAATAAAAGTCCTTTGTAGCCGGTACCCATACTGCCGTCTTCTATACAAACTACTTTTTCTCCTTTTTTTATGTAGTCTTTTGTTATTGCTTCCATTAGAATTTCTTTTACTGGAATGACTGAACCCGCTTCTAATTTTCTTGTTTTTGTTTTATATTCTATTTTTTTGTAGGATTTTGGTTGGACTTTTTTGAATATTGTTACTTTTATTCCAAGTTCATCTGTGTCTTCGTATTTTTCAGGATCTGCACTTTCTATAGAGACTATACTGTTTGCGTCTATCTCTTTAGCTATCTTTGTTGCTGCTACTCCGATAGACTGCTCTATTGTGTTCATAAGAAAATGGAATGCAATTTAATTAAAAAGGATTTATATGATACATTATAGTTTTGCTTCAATATTTTGGTTTTTATCTAATGCTTCGATTATTTCTTTTCCTAATTGAGATTTTTTGTGGATTTGTATTTTTGATTTGTTTGAAGCTATTGCTGAGAATAGAAATTTGTCGTTTAGTGTGAATTCTATAGATTGTTTTGTTATGTTTTTTGGGAATTTGAAAACTATATACTTTGAAGTCTCTGCTACTTCGTAAGTTAGCTGAGATTGTTTTTTTAGTTTTGGTTTTACAGTTAGTTTTATTCCAATTTTGTTTTCTATGTTTTCTATTCTTTTTCCTTTTGTTCCAATTATTTGTCCTATATCTTTTTCTGGGATGAATATGTTTGCTCTATTGCTTGAAATGATTTCTACTTCTGCGTCTTTTGAATATTGTCTTATTTCTTTTAGTAATTGTTTCTCTGCTAATTTTTGTTGTGGGTTTTTTTCGTTTTGAACTGGTATGATTACTGTTTCTTCTCCATAAGAATATATTTCGTAGGCTAGGCAACTTTCATCGAAATCAAATATTTCAATTACTGGTCTTGCTAAGTCTGCTTCAGTCATTCCGGTTGGAACTTTTACTGACATTTTTAGAGTTAGAACTTTTTCTATTTTTCCAGAAGCTATGAATATTATTGTATCGATTACAGATGGAATTAATCCAGTGTCTGTTCTTCCTATGAATCTTTGGACTGCGTCAATTGCGGATGCGGAGTGAATTACTCCAAGACACTCTGAGCCAGCTAGTCTTAAGTCAATAAATAGTTTGAAATCGGGGGTGTCTCTTATTTCATCGAAAATTAAATTATCTGGTCTTGAAAGGAATAATATATCATGGATTTCTTCTGAGGTTGAAAAGTTTTTTGAGTATTGGGTTATTTTTTCATTTAGTTGAAGATCTCTTGGTGATTCTACAGTTTTTGTTATTTTGTCATTGTCTGCATAGTATTCTGCTATTGCTTGTGCTAGAGTTGATTTTCCTGAACCCGTTTCTCCGGCAATTAGAACTCCTCTTGCTT
>CAZPJW010000030.1:0-3412 GCA_964587005.1 Candidatus Woesearchaeota archaeon | reverse complement strand
GGATGCTGTTACTGTTATTGGTGATGTTAGTGTTATGTTTCCTTTGGTTATGGTTAGTGTTTTGGAGGAACTTGAGAAGGAAAATTTGTTAGAATAGTTAGTTTTTTATAGTTTTGATTTAGTAGTTAGTTATGGTTAAATGGACTAAAGGTGATACAATTGGAGCCATTATTATTGTTGCAATAGTTTTAATTTTGTTATCACTTATCTTTTTTACTGAGGTGCTGTAGACTCAGGCGCCGTCGGGCTTATTGACGCTTTTTCGTAAGGTTTTTATATTTTATATTATACGCGAAGTATATGTCTGATGATGTTTCAAAGGATAAAAAGAAGAGACTCCCCTATTCTGAAAAGTATATGAAGAGGCTTATAGATGATATTTTGCACGACGATTTCTTTGCCACTCGCGAACTTGGTGATATCTCAATGGATAAAAAGAAAAGAGATGAAGGATATGAAAAATTTAAGAGGGATAATAAAAAACTTTTGGATATACTTGCAGATATAGGGGGATTCTTTAAATCAATGGAAGAGTCCAAGACTGCCGTCTTTGGCGTAATTCATAATACCCTAAAGGTAGAAGAAGATTTGAATAAATTCATTTTAAAGAGATATATAAAAGAAGGTATGGAAGAGGAATTTTCGGATACTATCCTTTCACACGAAAGATTTCCTGCTTCGCTTAAGGTAGATATTGCGATACGTTCGGGGCTATTGAGGAAATATGGATATAAGGGGGTTGAAAATGACTTAATGCAATTTTTCAAATTAAGGAATATTGTTGCACATAGCCGTAGAGATCATAAGCGTGGGTCCGCTTATTTGAAAAGGATGAAAGCGGAAATAAGTCTGAAAACTGCAGTAGATGAATTCCTTCATATTTATGATAGGTTGATGGTTGTTTTTTTTAGAATTGAAGCAAGTCCAGAAGGAAAAATAGGAGTATTCCATGAAGATTTTGAAGAAGATTACATAGCATTTAAAAAACATTTTGGGGATATGTAGTATTACATAATATAACAATTTCTTGTCATGCACGGCGATAAAGCTTATAAATAAATTATCACCTTCTTTAATTATGAAAAAAGAGGAAGCACATAGTATAGTTCACGGGGATTGTGTCGAAGAATTAAACAAAATAGAAAGTGGATCGGTTGATTTGGTAATTACGGACCCGCCTTTCAATATAGGGAAAAAATATAATTCTTATGTGGATAGAAAATCAAAAGGAGAATACATCGAGTGGTGTAAATCTTGGCTAACTGAATGTGTTAGGGTATTGAAAGAAGGGGGTGCGTTGTATCTCTTTAACTACCCAGAAAATAATGCTTATTTAATGCCTTTTTTAGATGAAAATCTTACTTTTAAGAGATGGATGACTTGGCACTATCCTACAAATACTGGTTTATCAAAAACAAATTTTACAAGAAGCCAACATTCTATTTTATTTTATATAAAAGGGAAGAGGAATAGGGTTTTCAATAAAAAAGATATAGCAGAACCTTATAAAAATCCTGAAGATAAGCGGATAAAAAAACTCATAGCAAATGGTAGCCCGGGAAGGATGCCTTATGATGTATTCCACCATAATATTGTTAAAAATGTTAGCAAAGATAAAACAGATCATCCTTGTCAAATTCCTGTCCCATTACTGGAAAAATTTGTTAAAGCCTCAAGCAATCCCGGGGAAATAGTTTTGGATCCTTTCGCCGGAAGTTTTTCTACTGCAGTTGCTGCCAAAAAAAATAGTAGAAGGTCTATAAGCATTGAATTAGATAAAAAATATATTGATATAGGGATGAAAAGGCTATCTGAAAATTAGTCTTGATATATGTCGTATTGTGTCGCTTTTACAAATTCTATTGAATTTGGATTCATTTTGTCTACGAACTTATACTCATATAGTTTGAAGGTATCTTTATTTTTTGTTTTTATTCTCTTCATGAAAATTAGTCGAATATTGTAATCTTCTGGAATTTGCCATCCCCTAAGCTTCTCAAAATACTTCATTGAGCTAAATAACTGTCTGATTTCGAAATCTTCATGATCTTGATTTTTAACCTCAACGCAGGCTATAGTTTTGTGTTTTTCTGATTCATATATCCCATCTAACTCTATCTGTAATTTGGTTTCAGTTCTTAATGGAATTCCATCTACAACAAAATCGTAGGATGTACTTGCTCTTCTAGCAGTATGTAGTTTTAAATCTTCATTTGTATTTTCAAATAAAAAATCATGTATGATATTATCGTTGAATGCGGTGGATGCGGATTGAGCCTCACTCTTACTGATTTTATCCATGTATGTTTTCCCTATTTTCCATTCTTTTATCGTTTTTATTTCTTCAAATTTATGAAATCCTTTTCCTTTTACAAATGCATGGTTTCCTTTTCCTAGGTGAACTATAAAAAATCCATCTTTTCTTAGAAGGCTTGGTAAATGTTTTTCACTATCAAATTTTGTGGCATCGAATTGATTTCTAAAGGAAGATCCAGATACTTCTTTAACTTCATCATTGTCAAACCTCAAAACTTTTTGATTTGGGTATTTATTTCTGAGCCTTTGAAAGATAGTATCTATGACCTTTCGCTTGTTACTCTCTCTAACCATGTTTTTCAACATATTAGAAAAATTATATAAATCTAACGAATTAACTAACATTATGCAAAATCAACCATACAAACTCTCACCAAGCGCATTAGGACTAATCAAAGAGTGTCCTAGATGCTTCTGGCTAACACACCACAAAATATGGAAAAGACCACAAGGAATATTCCCAAGCCTACCAAGCGGAATGGACAAGATTCTAAAAGTTCACTTTGATAAATTTATGAAAAAAAACATCCTCCCCCCAGAAATAGCAGAAAGCGGAGATTGTAAAGATTGCAAACTATTCGATGATGAAGAAAAATTAAAGATTTGGCAGTCAAACTTCAAAGGAGTTTCATTTACAGATGAAAAAGGGAATAATTTACATGGTGCGGTTGATAATTTATTAGTTAAAGGAAAGAAGATAATAGTTCTAGACTACAAAACTAGAGGTTATCCTCTAAAGGAAGATACTGCTGCACACTACCAACATCAAATAGATATCTATAACTTTTTATTAAGAAAGAATGGTTATGAAACTGAAGATTATGCATTTTTATTATTTTACATCCCTAAAGAGGTTTTAAGTGGTGGAGAGGTGATTTTTGATACTGAGCTAGTTAAAATGAAAGTAGATGTTAAAGCTGCTGAAAAAATGTGGAAAGATGCTTTGAAATTATTAGATTCTGATTGTCCTAAAGATAGATGCGAGTGGTGCGAGAGAGTTGAAGGATAAATCTGCTTAACCTTCTTAGCCCAATAAATTCCAGTAATCAGAAGAAATTCTATATAACCAAATAACATTAAAGAATCAAAAAATCTC
>CAZPJW010000029.1:0-3432 GCA_964587005.1 Candidatus Woesearchaeota archaeon | reverse complement strand
AGATAAAGCACTATCTAAAATTTTAAAGAACTAATAGGCTTTGCACATTAATTAATTTCCGCACATAAATAAAGTTGTTTTGCACATAAATAAATTGTAAGACAAAAGTAGCAATTTATTTAAATCTTAAAAAACAAGTTAATTTTATGGATAACAGGAGAGGAATTAGAATGGATGGAGAAAAGATTGGGGAAGTTAATTTTGGAAAATTTAAAACTGAATTTAGGGTTACAAAGAAGGTAAAAGATTATATTAAAAATGAGGCTATTTCATTGGCTTGCCTATTGCCAAATGCTCGGGATTTTTATGATAATCTTTTGTTTGACCATATGGGTAAAAATGAAGATGGGAAACCTAATAAAGAATTTGGAAAGAAATTCTTAGTTATTTATAATAAAATAACCGAAAGTGGTGGTTGGAGCGAAAAAAAAGGTTTGGAAACAACTGGTTTTGAAGAAAAGATAAAAAATAAAGAAGAGATAATATTCTACAGTGGAACTGTACTTGTGAGTGTCAAAGATAATAAAAAAGAATTTGTAGCTAATTATGTTGTTATAAAGTCTAATTAATTTAAATTTTTTTAAATTTTTTGCCTAAAAAAGTGACTTCAACTTGACAGCTTACTCTTTTTTAAAGTGCGTCATGCCAGAGAAAAAATCCGAAATGGAATACATTTCCTAGAAGAAATAAGTTATATTTTGACTCTATCTATTTTCCAAAAACCGAATATTATTGCAGAAAATGCTACGACTATTGCTGCCTGTATTAAAAGAGCAGTCTGTAATGTCCAAATATCTACAAACCAACCAATTAGTGGGGCAAAAATTGCCCAAATAATTTGATAGCCCATTGCATTAATTGATAAGATTGTTGCTCTATGATGACTTTTAACATTCTCATTTATGTAATGCCCAACTATTGGGCTGGTAAATCCCCAAATAAATTGTCCTAGAAATAAAAATAGAAATGAATAATAGAAGGAAAAGTTGCTCATTAAAAATAATTGAAGTGCTAGTATCAAAGGTATGGCGATTATTGATTTGCTCTTACCTATTTTTTCTTCAATTATATATGCTCCTTTTGAAGATATCGCACTTATCCCTAAGAACATTAAATAAAATACCCCAAAGCTCGTGGGAACTATTCCAATTTGTTTCATATATGGCTGAAAGAAAATATGGCTCACAAGCATGAATCCTACTGTTAAACTTGATAATAAAATTAACAGTCTTACTTTTTTATGAGTAAACGTGAATATTAAACCTTCTTTAAGATGTTTGAAGTAATTTGACTTTATTATTTTTTTGTATCTCTTAGGTTCTTTAAAAGTAAAAGATATCAAAAAAGCCAAAAAAAATGGGATGACAATGGAGTAGTGTACAGTTCTAAGACCATAAGCCGCTATTAATCCTCCGAAGAAAGAACCCAATCCCATAGCTAATAATGATAAGAAGTTCGCTGTTCCTGCAATCTTCTTGAAGAGTTTTTCTTTTTTTAATTCTTTTAAACTGTCATATAATAAAGCCTTGTCTGCTCCAGAAACAAATGCTGCCCCTAAGGAAATTAATGACATAGCTATACAGAAATTGATGAAATTCATACTAACTGCTCTTACAAAATAACCTGCTGTGATAATTAAAGAACCGATAATCATAGATTTTTTTCTGCCATAAAGATCTGCAAATGCTCCAGATGGAACTTCTAAAATTAAAGTGATTGCTCCAGCGATTGTAGCTAGGAATCCAATTTGGTTCATAGTTAGACCATTTTCTTGATAAAATAGAACCATTATTGGAAGAATTAGCATAAATTGTCTTAGAAACATAAATATGTAATATTTCCAAATATTATTTTTGAAATCTTCTCCTCGCATAGTAGTTAACTCTCTTTAATATGTTTATTAATTTAACTATAATATTTTATTGTTGCATAAAGAAGATCCAGTATAACAAAAAATTATTTTTTTCTAGGTCGATCCCAATAAGGACTTTTACATTTAGGACAAACCTTGGGTTCCTCTTTTATATTTCTAGGGATCCATTTGTGTCCACATCGATAACACATAAATCCTTCCAATTTAATTTTAGGCATAACTCCCTAATAATCAAACCAATATATAAACCTTTTGATATATTATTTATAATAATATACTAAATATATTTTAAATTACAACAATATTTAAATATGATATATACCTATTAATAATATACTAAAGATAAACCAGAGAGAACTCCCGTGAAGAAACTCTCTCTGGAGGAGTCCACTCGAAAATGAACCCAAAAGAAGATAAAAGTAAAGATATTAATAAAAGTTCCGAAAGAAAAATTCCATACCAGTATTTAGACATAGAAGCAATTTTTGATAAAGTTTATCCAAAAGTAAAACCTGCGAAGAAAAAGAAAGATAAACTAGAGACAAAGAAAATTAAGAAAGAAAGGGTAACATACTCTCAAGACTGGTCCGCGTACAATCAAGCACAATCTAAAGAAAAGTTATATTTAATGAAATTCTTAGATGAGTTATTAGATTACATTCCCTTTCCAGAACATAAGGGAGTAGGAAGAA
Organism: Candidatus Woesearchaeota archaeon; assembly: GCA_964587005.1. Lineage (GTDB taxonomy): Archaea > Nanobdellota > Nanobdellia > SCGC-AAA011-G17 > PNOQ01 > JABIBT01. The sequence continues at coordinate 867 of CAZPJW010000029.1, read as the reverse complement.
AGCCAGTAAAATTAAGGGATAAAATATTTTACTTAACCTTACAAGCATATAACATTAAGTCTAGTAGAAGATGTATATCTGATTTAGAAATAGCCAAGAGACTGGAATATATAGATAATTCGCCACATTTTAACACGATTCTAAAATGTCTAAATGATCCTAGTTTGATACCTTATTTTAAGCATCTAATAAATGTCTCAGGTTTGCCTTTACAACAAATAGAAAAAGATTTTGCAATAGATTCTTCTGGTTTCTCAACGTCTCAGTTTGATAGGTGGTTTGAAGCAAGAAATCAAAAGAAAAACATAGTAAGAAGATTTAGAAAGTGCCATTTAACTTGCGGAGTTAAAACTAATATAATCACAGCAGTCAATATAACAAGAGGATATGCTGCGGATAGTCCTCAATTTAAAGATTTAGTTCTAGAAACCAATAAAATCTATGACATAAGAGAAGTTTCGGCGGATAAAGCATATTCTTCAAGAGACAACCTAAAAACCGTTTCTCAAATAGGTGGAATAGCATATATTCCTTTCAAAAAGAATACAACTGGAAAAAATAGAAAAGGCGCATTATTGTGGGGGAGGATGTATAGATACTATATAAATCATCAAGAAGAATTTATGGAGCACTATCATAAAAGAAGCAATTCTGAGACTGTTTTTCATATGTTAAAGATGAAATTCGGGAAACAGGTTAGATCCAAGAATGAAATAGGACAATCTAATGAAATATTGGCTAAATGTCTTGCTCATAATATTTGTGTTTTAATCCAAGAAATGTTCGAATTGGGGATAGATGTGGATTTTAATAAATGTGCAGAAATAGAACTTGCACATAATTAGGTTTCATTTATATGCAAAGCCG
>CAZPJW010000028.1:0-3678 GCA_964587005.1 Candidatus Woesearchaeota archaeon | reverse complement strand
CCAAGAGTCCCAATTGTAGAATTTGATATAACTGAAGATGGAAAAATAAAATTATATGAGAGAAGAGCAGATTGGTTATATGACCATTCCAAACAAATAAATGAGTCAAAAAGCAAACTAATTTTACTCGCTTCAATGGAATCTGTCCCCGGAAATTTAGAAATAACACTAAAAGAAGCTGCACACAAAATAGCTTACTCTGGAAGAAGCGAAAAAAGATGGGAAAACTACTTGAAAAGTTCAAATTTTGTTTTCATCCGCTTCGGAGAATTGGGACACTATAGAAATTCAGAAATAACTGACTTTTTTGTGAACATACCAACAGAATCGGGATTCCACCAAATGCAATTCGATACCCCAACCGAAAATAAAACAGAAAGCGGAGTAAAGATAGGATGCTATTATATTGTTCAAAATCCAAAAGGAATTAGAAGGGTAGACACAGAAACGCTAAAAGAAAGATTAGAAGACATGTAAAAACCTTTATTAATTCTCATTTTTCCTAAACTCTTATGAAATGTTCTAAATGTGGAAACAAAATAGAAGAAACTTTTTTAGGCAAAATAAAAGGCACATACGTAAAGAAAAAACCCGTGTGTCAAAATTGCCAAAAGAAGCCTCAGTAGCATAGTGGTAGTGCATCTGATTCGTAATCAGAAGGTCGGGGGTTCAAATCCCTCCTGAGGCTTAACAAAAACATTTATAATAGGACTATATTCTCCAATATATACTTTAAAATGTTGCCAAAAATCGTAAAACTAGATCATCTTGACTCGGGAGTACGGGACCTAGTGGTAAATCTAAATAGGATTCCCAATGTAGACACCTTTACGAATTGTGAAGGTCATATCTGGAGAAATACTCCCAACTGGCCAACAAAAGACGGATGGGTATACTTTACTAATCCATCAGAAGAATACCCAAGCCTAATAAAAGGAATTGATCTACTTATCCACTATATGCCCCATTTTACATTTGAATCTGAAGAAGATAGGGGAAGAGCAGGTTTTACTTTTAACACAATACGTGCCGAATATGAATCCCATGACTGGGGAAATTTGTTCGAAAGAATTTCACCAGAAGAACAAGAGGCATATTTTCAAAGGGCAGAATTAAGACATGGTTATCACTTACTAGTCTGGGAAGAGTTAAATGACTTAGTGGAAACATGGATAAGAAAAAATTTATCTTCTGACATAAAAAGTCTACCGTATAGATATTCCCAAGTAAAAGAGAGACAAAAACATTTATAAGTTGCATAAAGACATTTATTTTCTATATGTGGGTGTGCCAGAGTTAGGTCAAATGGGGTGGACTTAAGATCCATCGGCTTAGTGCCTGCGCAGGTTCAAATCCTGTCACCCACATTCATTTTCATAGACTTTTCTTCAACAAAATTTAAAAATGCAAACAAAACTAAAAACATATGGAAGAAAAACCAACAGTAGTTGTTTCTGGCGGATTTGATCCAATTCATATCGGCCACATAAGATTAATCCAAGACGCTGCAAACCATGGAAAGGTAATTGTAGTAATAAATAATGACAACTGGCTAAAAAAGAAAAAAGGATATAATTTCATGCACGAAAACGACAGAAAAGAAATAATTGAATCTATGAAAGACGTTCACAAAGTTGTACTAACCGGCCATCCAGAAGATCCCGAAGACATGTCGGTCTGCGAAGCATTAAAAGAAATAAAACCAGATATTTTTGCAAACGGCGGAGACAGAAAAGCAGACAACATTCCCGAGTATAAATTATGTGAAGATGCTGGAATTTCAATGGTTTTTAATATTGGCGGAGAAAAACTAAGATCATCTTCCGAACTAGTAAAAAACAAAAATTTAAATACAAAATAACAAGTTTCTTGTCAGCTTGTCACGCACGCACAAATTACTTTTAAATGAATTTTACCAAGTAATTACATGGATCCAGAGATAGATTATAACTGGAGAGACATCTTTAAAAATTGTAAAATATATCTATATAATCTAAATAATGTTCTTAGAGATATTGCAGACAGCCTAATCTTAGATGGACAGTATAGATCCCATAATGACATCTCAAAAAAATTAGGAATAAATCCCAGGAGTTTTTACTATTCTATTCGTGGTGAAAGACCCATAGATATAGATTTTTTCTTAAAAATTTTATCTTTACGTAATTACAATTTAGGCGAATATCTCTCTCAAAATAAGATAAAAAATATAGTTCTGGGAGCAGGGACAAGGAGAAATTTAGTTGCATTGCCTCTGAAAATAAATTCAGATATGGCCTACCTAGTCGGATACCTATTTGGAGATGGTTGTATAAAATCTAAGAAATGGACAATCAATTTTTGCGATGAATACCCCGAGCAAATAAATTTAATCAATGACTTATTTTTAAAATTATTCAATATAAATGGGACTACACGAAAAACAGATATAAACAGATACGAGCTAGATATTTATTCTAAGGTACTTTCAATATTTTTTAATAGAGTATTTGAGATGCCGGTTGGAACAAAGGGAGAGATTAGTGTGCCCATTCTACTAAAGACTTCACATACTCTAAGATTGTCTTTCTTAAGGGGATTTTCAGATGCAGATGCAGGTCTTCCTAGAATAGAAGAATATAAGCTTATTCCGAATTGGATAAGAAAAAGTTCTAATATAGAGATAGCCTCTAAGCATAATAACATACTAATAGACTTAAGGGAAATATTGAGTAGCCAGGATATTTCTTCAAATCTATATTACCATAAAACCAATGATAGTTTTCGACTTACAGTATCCGGCAAAAATAACATTTCCAAATGCAAAGATTTTAAAATGTTTATACATCCAATCAAAAAAGAAAGATTAAGCACACTAGTAAAAATTATGTAATGCCTCCGTAGCTTAGTAGGTTGAGCACCACATTGGTACCTAAGGCCAAAAATGTGGAGGTCCCGGGTTCAAATCCCGGCGGAGGCTTACCAAACCTTTATAAACAAATTACAATCCAAAAAAACCACAAATGGAAGAACTTTACAAAAAACTACAAAAAAAGTACACACTACCAAATTATAAAGAATTAAACAAGCACTTCGAACTAGATTACATCGAAGATCCATTCTTTCTACTAAGGAGTATAAGAAGAAGAATCCACGAAAAAATAGTTTTCTTCGCAAAAATCGCAGAAAAAATACTATTCCCAAATCAAACTTTAATGATTGAAATGTATGAATCCAAATTCTTTTCAGAGAAAGAAAAAGAGGAAATTTTAGACATGTATGAGAAACTATTAGAGCTAGATAGAAAAGCATTGTTACTAAATATTTCTTCAACAGATGTAAAAGAAGCAGAATACATAAAAACAGTTTACAAAAAATTACCAACAATAACAAAGAAAATATCTTTCATAATTGAAAAAACAGATAAATCTTGGAAACAAAGAAAATCAAATCTTTCTAAAAATCATTATTTTGGATAAACAAAAAAATATATAAATCTCCAACTTTACTTTTTAAGTATGAATAAAAGAGGACAGTTTTATATAATCATATCTATAATCCTAGCAATAGCAGTATTTGCAATAACAGCAACCCCAAATAAATTACAAGAGGCAATTCTTTTTGAAGATTTTGAAGATCTATCTAATAATTATATTCATGAATCACAATATGTAATTAATGAAGTTTTATCTGACCCCG
>CAZPJW010000027.1:0-4559 GCA_964587005.1 Candidatus Woesearchaeota archaeon | reverse complement strand
TGCAATGGAGCGGAGTTTAAATCCTTGTTATGTCTGTCGGAGTTTTGCGGAGACCAAGAGATAGTTGCAAACGGTTTTTGTGGAATGAAATGGAGCAAAAAATCTCGCAGAGTTGAGTTTGAGTTTTATTATATTAATTGCTGCGAAGCAGACTAATTTGCAGGGCACGCGCGCTTTTTTTGTTTCTTTTTTTTCTAAAAAAAGAAAATAGAAATAATCTTTGGGGGTGGTAGACTCGTTTTTGCTACTTTTTTTAAAAGAAGAAATTTTTATTTTTTAGCAACTAAATAAGCTAGCTTATTTGTTTGCTCCTCTTCTTCGTCAAAATCTTCATATTCTTCATAGTCTAAAATTTTCCAATCAGAATATAATTTCTTTAATTCAAATTTTCTAAAATAATGGCCTTCGGAATCTTCTTCTTGAGTAGGATCTCCTTCTAAAAAAACTTCAAAAATATTTAACCCCTCTTCTCTTGTGTGCTGTTTTGTAGCTTTTATTAATTTCAAAGCATTATCCTGAGAAAGGAAATGAAAAATACCAGTTCCAATAATTATATCATAATTTTCTTCGAATTTGAAATTTTCTAAGTCTCCTACGAAAGCTTTTATTTTTATATTTCTTTTTTCTGCTTCCTTTTTAATATTATTAATTGCAGTTTTTGAAATGTCTATACAAGTAACTTCAAAGCCTTTTTCAGCTAATAATAATGAAGTTCCAGCTTCTCCGCAACCTAAATCAAGAACTTTTCCTGATTTTTTATTTTTTAATATTTCTTCAATTAATTCTTTATCAGCTTCAAAAGTAAATTCATAATCTTTTCTGGAAAATACTTTTTCCTCAAAAAACATTTTTTCTTCAGTCATCTTTAATTATTTTCTCCTTGTTTTTAATAAATTTTTTTATTTGATCTTTAATAATATCTATATCTAACTTTTTATATTCTTTGCCATTATAACCTTTTCTAAATCCTTCAACAAGCTTTGAGCCAACTATGCTAGCAAGCGAGTTTTCACGAAGTGAAAAAATCCCGAAGAGTTATTTTCAAGGGCGTTCAATCAAATGAGCGAATGCGATACATCAATAACAAGAATCGAGGGGGACAATCTATTTTTTAATTTTTTTAGGGGAGGGGCTTTTTTGTTTCTTTTTTTTTAAAAGAAAAGAGGTTGATTACTTTTGAGCCAACCACACAACAAAGTGTTTTTCTGATTTTAAGTTTAATCTTTTAATTTTAAATCCGACTTCTTTAAGCATTGTTTCCATTTCATCTTCAGTTAGATCATACGCCATGTTCGGAATTCCTTCTTCTTTCCCTGATGAATCTCTGAGAAGCATCTGGGCGTATCTAACATCATTTTTAGGTCTTCGCTCAACATAAAATACAATATCTTTTTTCTCTTTTGTCTTTTTTATCTTAAGAGTTGCAACAGTTTTTTTGGCGGGAATTTCCTCATCTTTATATTTGTCAACATAAAGATATCCTCCTTTTTTAAGTAAATGATAATATACTTGCAATGTTTTTCTTAATGCAGTAAGAGATTCTTTTTTATTAACAGGTTTTTCTTCATTCCAACCTCCATTTGCATACATAATTGTATTTCCTCTACTAAATAAGAAATTAAATGATTCTTTTTTATAATGTTTAGGAAGATCTAACCACATACTAATTGTTGTTTCATGTTTAATTCCTAATTGTTGTAATTCATCTGCAAATGATTTAATCATTCGTTTGCTCTTGTCTGCTGTTTGAATCGAATATCCTTTGAGAATCATTTCCTTAGTGAAGAAACCAGGACCAACAGAAGTGTCTAGAATCTTTGATTTTTTCGTAATGTTTAATTCTTTAAATAAATCTTCAATCTCACTGGTATAATTATCTACATTATAGAGTAAATTATATTCGCACAATTTCCATAATTCAGGAAATTCAGGTTCTTCATCAACGTTAATTTCTTGCAATAAGTCTTTATCACTTATGTATTTTATTTCAGTTTCTGTTGCTAAATATCTTGCGGAATCTGGTCCTAAGGGGATATTAAAAAATTTGAAAGAACCTTGGTTCTTTTCTTGAAGCATTAGTTTAGAGTATAATTCTGCACCTCTAGTAACTGCATCATCACACATTGCGGGAGTGAGCATAACTAACATTTTATGTTTTGCTTTAATTTTTGGATTTAGAATGTTTTTTGAAATATAGTCAAATTTTACATCATCTGCTTTTCCAAATAATTCCGAAATAAACTGACAGACTTCAACAATACAGAACTTACCTCCTGTTTTTGAATTAAATGTATCAAAACGACATGTTTTAATTTCTTGGTTGTCTAGTACTTTTATGGAGAGATCCCACGCACCTTTATTTATTGTATAATTAATAACTCCGTCAAAATATTTTTTATTTTTTTCAATAAAATTGAAAAACCTTGCTCTTAAAATTGTTTCTCTCACATATTTATTACTCGAAACTGTCAAAATATCTTTTGTAGATAAATTGAATCTCTGAAGTATTTTATTATAATAATCAGGAATTTTAGGGGTTGAATATTTATTTAGTAAATCATTCCTATAATCTTCAGCAGTTTTTTTTGATTTATTATATTCTGATAATCGCAATTCATTTATTCCAGTTGTATCATTTGCAATAGTAATTAGTTTAGCTTTTACTTTATTTTGTTTGAGTATTTTTACAATTTCACAACCCATTTGCCAACTATATACCGGAAAGTTTGTCATTCCTAATTCATCCAAATACTTGTGTAATTTTTCAGGCAACATCCCTTTAATGCTTGGATGAAAGGTGTTCTCTTCAAAATCAGGAATTGCTAGAAAATGCCCCGCCATTATCACAACTTCAGTATTTTCTTTATCTCTAATTCCTGTTAGAATTTTAGAGATTATTTGACTTTTAGAGTTAACCGGAATAATATTTTTATAATAAATTTTATCACGTAATATTTCCAAATTCTTATTTTTAATTAATCCCTTTTTCTTATCTAAATAAAATTGTAATTCTTGGACTACTCTTTCAATATCTTCAATATCATTATAGCATCCTAATGATATTCGGAGTGTTTCAGAACCCAGTTCATTAATGAGTGGGAATGCACAGTGAGAACCATACCTAATTGCAATTTTTCTTTTATTTAAGTAATCCCCAATTTCGGATATTGATTGATCTGCAACGCTAAAAGAAATAACTCCTATTTTTTGATTAATCTTTTTAGGACCTAGTATTGTAATTTCTGGAATTTTTTCTAACTTTTCTGTTGTAATTTGTAACAATTCTTGTTCATGCCGAACAATTTCTTCAAAGCCAATTGAACGAATAAAGCTACATGCTTCAGAAAGACCAATTATTCCTTCAACGTTAGGCGTTCCTCCTTCTAAACCAATTAAAGAAGAGATTTTATCATAAACGAGTGTGGATTTTGCTTTTGATGTCACTATTGAAGCATCAGATATAGTTCCTCCGCCCTGACGGACCATCGTTATTTGTGGCCAGATTTTTTTAGATACAAATAAAGCTCCTATTCCTGAAGGGGCATACATTTTATGTCCTGAAAATGAATAAAAATCACATTTAATTCTTTTAATATCAACGGGAATGTGTGCAACTGCTTGTGCACCATCTATAAAGTATAAAATGTCTGAATTATATTTTTTAATTATTCTTCCTATTTTTTCAACAGGTTGAATTGATCCTAGTACATTTGAACAATGTTGCAGTGCAACAATTTTAGTTTTAGAAGATAATTTTTTTTCTAAAGCTTTTACATCAATAATGCCTTCTATTAGTGGAATTGCGTGGAGAATAGCTCCTTTTTTAATTAGTTTATCAAAAGGCAATAAATTGGAATGATGCTCACCAACAGGAATAATAATTTCATCTCCTTTTTTGATTGTATCTATGATAGAATCCACTGCTAAATTAATTGAATCAGTTGTATTGTTTGTAAAAACTAGTTCTTCTGATTTACAATTAATAAATCTAGTAATATTCTCTCGTGCTAATTCTAATTTCTCTTCATTTTTTGTTGCGAGAGTGTGTGCTCCCCTTTGAGGATTTCCTCTACTTTGTAAAGCAGAATTAATAACTTGTGTTACCCTATCAGGAACTTGAGTGGTTGCTGCATTATCTAAATAAACAAAATTATTTGCACGAAAGAATGTAAATTTTGATTTAAGTTCAACCATATTAAGTTAATTATAAAAGGATTATTATAAATTTAACTATTTTTTTATTGAATTTCGAATAACGAAGTTGTGAGCCAAAATGTGCGTAGCACCAGCCCCTCCCCTTTTTTTCTTTTTCTAAAAGAAAATAAGTAATCCAAAAATTGAATATAACATCGCGATTAAATAACCAGTAGGGCTCGAGGTGGAGTAATTTTTCCCTCGACGAAGTCAGAGCTGGAAAAATTGTGGAACACTCGAGAGTTTTTTCTTTCAGAAAAAATTTGGTGGAAAAATCTGCAAGATTTTGGAACCGTTAAATCCTTGTTAGTTGCGTCACGAAGTGACCGATGGATAACTGCAGGTGGTTTTTGCGAAGCAAAAAA
>CAZPJW010000026.1:0-4632 GCA_964587005.1 Candidatus Woesearchaeota archaeon | reverse complement strand
AAATGGGACAAAGATAATCAAGAACTAATATACAAATTAGAAGAACCAGATTTAGAATTATCCGAAAAAAGAGTTCTAAACCTATTAGAAGAAGGAATTAAAGAATTATTAAACATAAGTTACTTATCCTCAACAAAAGGAGAAACAATAATAGAATATTTAGAAAAGAACATAAAAGCACTACTAAGCGAATTAAGAATAAAATTAACAAAAGAATCATACCTAAAAGTTATGTATTACATCTACAGAGACTTTGTAGGACTAGGAGAAATAGAACCTCTAATGAACGATTACTATATTGAAGATATAGAATGTAATGGTTCAAATGTTCCAATATATATAGTCCACAGAAAATATAGAAATATAAAAACAAACATAGTTTTTGAAAACCCAAAAAAACTAGCAAATTTCGTAGAAAAACTAGCACAAAAATGCGGGCAATATATTTCTTACGCAACTCCTTTACTTGATGGAGCACTACCAGATGGATCGAGAGTAAATGCAACATTCAGTGAGGATATATCTTCAAAAGGACCAACATTCACAATCAGAAAGTTCACAAAAACACCCTGGTCACCAACACAACTAATACAATTTGGAACAATCTCCCCACAAATCTTAGCATATTTATGGCTTTTAATCGAACATGAGAGAAACATAATGATTATTGGTGGCACTGGTTCGGGTAAAACAACAATGCTTAATGTATTAACTTTCTTCATAGAACCAGAAGCAAGAATAGTCTCAATTGAAGATACCAGAGAACTAAGCTTAGAGCACGAAAACTGGCTTCCATCTGTAGCAAGAGAGGGAGTTGGTATGACAAACTTAGTTGGAAAGAAATACGGAGAAGTAACACTATTCAACTTATTGAAAGAATCTTTCAGACAGAATCCTGATTACGTTATTGTTGGGGAAATAAGAGGTGAAGAGGCATATGTTTTGTTCCAAGGAATGGCGTCAGGCCATCCTTCCTTTGGAACAATGCACGCAGATTCAGTAGACACAATGATAAAAAGATTAGAAACTCCTCCAATAAATCTTTCCTCCTCATTAGTTGAAACAATGGACGCAGTAATGATCATGTCTCATGTAAAAATAGCAGGAAAAGGATCAAGAAGGTTAAGAGAAGTAGCAGAAGTAATCAAAGTAGATGATAACGGAAATTCTGAAATTAATAAACCATTTATGTGGGATGCAAAAGCAGACACATTCACAACTTCATCAAAATCATTTGTATTCCAAGAGATAGAGAGAACAAGCGGAGTTTCTGGAGAAAAACTTCAAGAAGAATATGTAAGAAGAACAAAACTACTAACTGCCATGTATCAAAATAAAATATTCGATTTCCACCAAGTTCAAGAGCTCGTAAACGAGTATTACAAAAACCCAAAAGCCGTACTAAAAAGATTCAAATTATAGGATGAAATTAGAGATATTCAGAGAAAATGCAGAATTATTATTAGATCTTACTAAAAAGTATAATCTTTTGATTGAACAAGGGGCACCCGAATCTGAAAAGAAAAAGGTCGCGGCATACATGGATTCAATTCTAACTGATATAGAGAAAAATATAAAAGAAAATGTCAAAGAGTCTGCTCAAGCTAGCCCAACAACTAGTTGACTATGCAAATGAAGCAATTGAAATCAAGAAGGCTGGAGAATCAGCACCTCAACCTAAAAAAGAACTATATCAAGCACAATTAAGCAAAATATTACTTTCTTCTCAAAGCAATTTAATAGAATATGTTGGTCTTCTAGCCGAAACAAAAAAAACAAGAAGAACAAAAGCAGAAAAAATCAAAGTAAGAAAATCTGAAATAAAAAAATTCGCTAGGCAACAAAAAGAAAAAGAAACAAAAAAACCGGAAGAATTCAAGGTCTATAAAACAAACTTCTATTCACAAATGGCAAATTTCTTCATGGAGGATTTATCATTCTATTTATCAAAAAGATATCCTGATCAAAATGAAGATCTTACAAACGAATTAACTTTAGCAAATATAAAAATCCTTTCGAAAACTTACATCAGTATAATCTTATTCACAACAATTATTTCCTTTCCATTAATAACTTTAATTTCATTCTTAATCACTTTCAATATACTACTATCATTACCCATTGGAATACTGGGAACCATATTGACATTTTTTACAATTTACAAATATCCTACATTTGAAAAAAGCACACGTGCAAAAGCGATAAGGCAAGAATTAGTATTTGGTTTGATACACATGTCCGCAGTTGCATCATCCGGAGCAACTCCTCTAAAAATTTTCAAACTTTTAGTTGATTCAAATGAATACAAGCATCTACAAACAGAACTTGAAAGAATACTTAACTATGTAAACATATTTGGGTACAATTTAACAACTTCGTTAAAATCTGTAGCAATGACAACCCCTTCTCCAGATTTAAGAGAATTATTATTTGGTTTGGCTTCAACAATCGAGACCGGTGGGGGAATAAAAGAATACCTACAAAGTAAATCTGACGACGCCCTATCTAAATACAAAATAGACCAAAAGAAATATCTAGAAGTAATTGCAACCTACTCTGAAATATACACAGGAATCTTAATTGCAGCACCACTACTATTCCTAGTTACATTAGCAATTTTAGAAAGGATTTCCCCAAATCTTGGAGGGGTACCAATTGGTACAATTGCATCACTAAGTGTATTTGGTGCACTACCCCTATTAAACATAATTTACTTACTCATTGTAGAAACATCTAAAACTGAGGCAACATAATGAACTTAAACTTAAAAATGGGACATTTCATAGGACTTGCCTTAGGTGCCCTAACCATAATCATTTCTCTATTAATTTTGATGCCACAAGATTCTGGTTGGTTTAAACCCTCCATTGCATTCGGAATAGCATTAATGGTCTTGCCGTTCTGGATTGACATGCTTCGAGAAAATTCAAGACAAAAAGAAATCGAAGAAAAATTCTTAGAATTCGTACGTTCAATAACCGGAAATGTAAAAGCCGGCATCCCAATTCCAAAATCTATAATGGAATCCTCAGAAACAAATTATGGTGCACTTTCCCCATATGTAAAAAAGCTTGCTCACCAAATTGAATGGGGGATTCCTTTCAAAGAAGCACTAAACAGATTTGCCAAAAATACCGGAAACAATGTTATAAGAAGATCCATTTCCGTAATAACAGAAGCAGAACAATCCGGAGGAAATATCCAAGATGTTCTTGAAGGAGTAACATCTTCTGTTGTTCAAATTAAAAAAATAAGAGATGAAAGAAGAGCAAACTCATTTGCCCAACTAATTCAAGGATATTTAGTATTCTTCATTTTCATTGGAATAATGGTGGTACTCCAAATTTACTTATTACCTCAATTAGGAGACGTTGGCGGAGATGTATTCGCAGGACTAACTTTTGGAGGAGATATAAGTTCAATAGATCCAAATGACACAGATGCGCCAGTATCGATAAATTTTGAAACATTATTCATTTCACTAATCTTAATTCAAGGTTTTTTCACCGGATTAATGATTGGTAAATTCTCAGAAGGAAGTATAAAATTTGGATTGAGACACTCGTTCATCTTAATGTTAATTGGGTATTTAATATTCACACTAGCCACCGGCTTAATAGGTTAAAATGACGAAAAAAGGACTCTCATATGTAGATTGGAGCATTAGTGTAGGGCTCTTCATAGTTTATTTACTAGTTTTATTTATTTTACTAGCTCCCGCATTCAAAAGTTCAGGATCCTCGGATTATTTGAATGGAATCTTAAAAAATGGATTAGATGAGAACATCAATCTAGAATTGAAAAGATTTCCTCTTTATGTAAGAACAGACGGACTTAGCGAAGCGGAAGCATATTTTCAAATAGATAATCTTCCCCAAGAATTTGAGGATTATTATGACCCCGGCGGAGGAGAAGATGAAGTAAAAAAATTAGGAATATTTACAAAAATAAGCCAAACAGAAATCACGGAAAAGGGATACTATGGAGATATAATATTAATTTCTGAGAATGTAAGGATAATCCTCGAAGATGAGGGCCAGTCAATAGGGGAAGTAGACATTTATCTTTCTTCAGATAAACTATTTCGTGTTACAGAGATTATTACAGAGACTACCTATGCTATCTTTGATGGGACGGTAGGTGTAGCAGAAACAATAACAGGAATCCACGAAGATAGTTTCGAGGATTTTTTCTATAATGATTTAGGAGAACCGGAGGATTATGAATTCATAAAAAGTGAATTAAATTATCCAGATAAAAATGATTTTGCAATAATAGTAGAATTAATTCCAGATTACACGGATCCGGCCTGCAATTCATTTGTAACTCTAGAATACAAGGAAGCAGATATAGAAGACAGAGACATAGTAAATACTTTAAGATATTCAGATAATGTAATAAGAATTAATCCAGGTAGCGAGGTAGGAGTTTACAGGTGTCCTGTAATAGTAACACTAAACACATGGTAAATAAAAAAGCATATCTAAAAACATTGGAAGCCGTGATGGCAATTGCAATATTCCTAATTTTCTTAGTGACAGCTTTAGTGGTCAATCAACCCTGGGAAAATGACAGCACCATACCAGATGACATCAAATTAATTCAAGACACAGTACTAAACAAAATAGAAAC
>CAZPJW010000025.1:0-4796 GCA_964587005.1 Candidatus Woesearchaeota archaeon | reverse complement strand
AACAATCAGATAAACCGGGTTCACATTCGCACACACCATTATCACAGATTCTATCATCTCCACAGGGTTGTCCTTCACAGCCTTCTAAAGAGCAATCATCAAAACAATTTAAATTTTCAAAATCAAGATAAGAATAGTAAGAGGTTTCATAATCCTCAAAATGGCAATTATAAAAGAAGTTTTCCTCTTCATCATTAATATCCATCGACCCTAGCCAGTAAGGTCCATCTGTTTCGGTTTGATAAATTTCTTCCCCTTCAAATAATAAACTTAAATAGTTATACCCTTCATTCAAAAAAACATAGTCTCCTTCTTTATAGGCTATATCTTGCCAATTAGAAGTATAAAGGTGCCCACGAATTTTATAATATCCCTCTTCAAAAACAAACACTCCCACATCAATTGACAAGTAATCGTACAACCCATCTCCATCAACATCAACACCATAATCGTAATAGTCTAAAGTTGTGATTATATTTGGTCTTTCAAAGCTCTCATAAGTATAATAATCAGTAATGTATGGATTAGATCCTAGTGGATTGATTTCCTTAAGATTAGAACCATAGAGATGCAACCTCTCTAAAATAAAGTTTGCATCAGTTTGAATTGGATAAATTTCTTCACCTTCAAAAAGCAAGCTAAAAGTATGACTGCCCTCATCAAAATAAATAGGATCGGAAGAGTAATAGGTTCCACAAGATTCATCTTCATTTAAGGATATACTTCCATCAAGTTGATATACGCCCGGCTCGTTAACAAAGACACCAACATCCAGAACCAAATAATCATGCAGGCCATCTTCATCAACATCAACACCATAATCATCATACTCTCCAGTCAATTCAGCTCCCGGCTCAGATAAATCAAAATTAAAAGTAAACTCAGTAAATTCTTGATCATTTGCTTCCGCAAAATAAGTATCCGAATATATATTTGGAGAAGAAAACCAACACTTATCTTCCATCAGTCCCTTCTCCGTAAAAGAAAATCCTCCCCCCTCAGACATCCACCCATCCTCACAGGAACTAGATTCAAAATAAGAATTAAATTGAGATGAATACGATAACTGGAGGGTAAATACTGTAGAAAAATACATAAAATCATGTACATACTCATCATAAGGAGTATCGCACAAATCTTTAACCCATTGGGGAACATCATACTTCATAGCATGAGCCGTTACTTCCAACCTCACATTATCTTCATCTTGGTCAACAATTTGAATCTCAGAGACGGGCAAATTGTGATTTGTTGCAATTTTCAAAGTTGGATCCCCTATCAGAGTGTACCAAGGCATTCTATTAACTGGATCCAAGAAATTATAGTTATCAAATAAGAAAGAATTTTTAGACTCCTTAAACGCTTCCCCAATGGTTGCACCTCGACCAAAAACTTCATTTAAAAAACCAATATTATTAATTCGCCCACTCACATCTGTGGCTCCGATATAGCCTACGGCACCTTTCCTAATAGAGTTAGCACAAAATAGTGCCCTTTTATCCCAAACCTCATCAAAATCACAAGTTAAACATGCCAAGGTTATAATCAAAGAGTTATCTAAATAGGGGATATCCTTATACGAAATTCCTGCCCAAGTGGTGCCTCCATGATCAATATAATTTATAAAGAATTTATCCTCCCAGTCAGAAGAAGAAGTTCCTTCAGGGGTGATAACCGCGTTATATCCAATAGTTTCCAAAACTTTTCCCATAACATAAACTTCTGCAGCCGCCACAACCCAAGGGGACCCCCGAGCAACTAAAAGATCATTATTATGAACCAAAGTCTCATCATAAAATAAACTTCTAGCAATATTCGAAGAAGTATCACTTAATGTCAAACCAAAAATTCTTCCAGTTGCTAAATCCAAAAAGGGATCTCCATCATTAATCTCCGAATAATACCACTGATCAGCAGAATGATACACCACATACCCCTCATCAGGATTAGTCCTGCCCACATAAGACATATCAATGGCATTGGGACTTGCAACAATTGTTAAATATTCTGGTAAAATAGCCGTAGACTCAATTTTATCATCTAAAAATTGATCAACATCCTGATAAAAAATATCTTCTGTACTAAATATAACCTCGTGTTTGGCTGAAGCAAGAAAGGGAGATGACAAAGAATTTTTACTATATAACATACTCAATGGCGATATACTTTTTTCTGGAAAAAGAAGATCATGATTACCAATATGGAGATCATCAGGATTAATCAAAATAATTTTATCAGTATCAGTCAAAGAAATATATTCTTGTTGCAATTCATCAAGAGTAAACTCTCTTTCTAAAACCGCATGAGAACCTATATAACTAAAAACAGACTCAGAAATTTCCCCCACCACATAAATATTATTGCCTTCTATGTGTTCCTCATACTTATTAAGATTTGATTCATTAACAAAAATAATGGGAATATTAAGATAAGAAGAAAAAACACTGGCCATCAAGCCTTCTTCATAATTTTCAGGATCTACCAAAACCAACTCATTAAAACCACCCCAATATAACAAATAATCTGCCGGATTAACTATTTGGATTTGATCTTCAGACAAGCCAGCACCAAATGGTTGGTCAGCAACCAAGAGATCAAAAATTTCTTCTTCAGGTTCACCCACAATACTAACAATATTCGGTTGATATTGTTGTATAAAATAAACAGAGGAATCTAAATCAAATCCTTCTTCAATGGGATTAAAAAATAAAAATCTTGGAACCTCATAACCTTGGTATTGACCTATTTCCATGTAGTCCTCCACCCATTCATTAACAGAAATAATCAAAGATCCTTCAATAAATTCAAAACTATCCATATAGTTATAAGTAATTGTTATATCCTCTACATATATGGGATCTAAATCCTTATCAAGATCTAATAATAGAAAAAAAGTCAAAGTTTCCCCAATATCCACGTAATCATCTATTTCTCCAAGATGTTCAACCTGATAATGTATACTGCTCTGAGAAAAATATTCTTTCCATTCATCAAATTCCATATCATTTATAACAATATCTTCAAATCTTACCAAAGGAAAGCCCGTATAAGTTACTTCCCCATAAAGCCAATTTCCATTAAGTGAACTCACAGTAAATCTGCTTACATCCTCCCCTCCACTTTGATAAACCAAACTAGGATACTTGACCACTTCTTCATTTTCAGTCCAAGTTGTAACAGGAACCAAACCCAAAACATCTCTCCAATCTTCACTAGAAACTAAAAACAATTCTTTTTCAGAATATTGTCCCATATTTTTTTCATTTCCAGTAGATTTAGGACTAGTTTCAAACTCTTTTTCTCTAACATTGGGTTTTTCATCAATAACTGCAAAACTAATTTCACCAGAAAAATCTTTATATCCGCTTTTTTCTACATCAACAAATAAAGAATAAACCCCTACTTCATCTAATCTCAAAGAAGAATCAAATTTTTTAGTTTCTCCGCTTGGTATCTCAACCTCAAATTCCTTTTTAGAATTCTCAAGAACAGAATTATAATCTAAATATAATTTATCTCCCTTCAAAAATACCTTAGATTTTTCCAAACAATCACTATCTTTACACAAACTTATTTGAGTATCTGGCAAACTTGGCTCAGTTTCCACTCTAAACGACTTCTCAACTCTTTGATATTCCGGTTCTAAAATCTCCACATAAGCAACACAAGTTTGTGGTTCAATAGAATTATCTATCTCAAAATCAGAATAAACATCAACCAATGCTTCACCCCCAATCAAATTTTTCTCAATAGGATTTAACAAAGCAATTGGCGCATTAGGACACTCAATATGTGAAATAAATTCAACAGAAACATTCTCTCTAAATTTAACAGAATAAGCAAATTCTATTTTATCCCCTTCATAAAAAACGTCTTCAACATCAATATTAACACCATAAGGAATTTCAGACTCGGGACTAAAATCAACTCTCTCACACCCACTAACAACTAATAACACAAAAACTAATAGTAACACACTCCTTTTCATAAAAATACTAAATAAAAACAACTAATAAGTCTTTCCATTAAAAAGCACATACTAAAAAACTATGTTGTCAAGTACACAAATAGCATTTATAAATAAAAAATACTAAATAAAATAATGAAAACGGAAGAAGTAGTTCTATCAAACCAAGAAAAGGTATTATCTCTATATCCTACAGCTAAAATACATCAAAAAGAAAATGCTCTCAAATATTTGGAAGCAATTATGTTAAGAAATGAAGAAAATATTGGGGCAAGAAAAATCTCCAAAATAATAAACATGAATGAAGGCACAATAAATTATTGGATAATGGGAAAGTCAACCCCAAGAAGCCTAAAAGGAATAAAGGAATTAGAAAGTATGAACCTGCTTCCATTAAAAGTATCAAACTCACCACCTTTCAGACATTTCATGAGAACACTCGGATTAAGATATTCAGATGGATGCATTTACGAACAAAAAAGGAATCAATCCTTTACCTTCTACGTTTGTTTCAGTAATAAAAATGATGCACTACAGTTCGTAAAAGATTCCAAAGAAGCATGGGGAATTAATCTAAACATACATTACGGCTCAAGAGCATATTATATCTATTTGCCAGCCAGTTTAGGAAGGTTAGTATTAAGTGTTGGATCCCCAAAAGGAAACAAAACCAGGCAGGCATTCAAATTACCAAAATGGATATTCAATCTAAATAATAATTTAAAATTTAATTTTTTAGATGGATTATTTTCGGGAGATGGAGACTCTCCAAGATTAAAACCATCGGGTAAATCATCAGAATCGCTAAGAATATCTCTAAACTCGGAAG
>CAZPJW010000024.1:0-5541 GCA_964587005.1 Candidatus Woesearchaeota archaeon | reverse complement strand
TCCAGTTGTTTGATCTACAATATAAACAAAGTAGTTCCCATTTTTGAAAACTTTGGTTATATATTTCTAGTCATCTTTACATCTGTGTTGCCGGATATTATTGAACCCGCCACGCATTACACTCATAGAAGTTTTTTTTCATAGTAAAAAGGTATTGGGGTTTTTGTCTATTTGTTTAGGGATTTCTTTTTTTGTTGGACTGTTCTTTAATAATATCTTATATATCTTTTTTGGCATCTTTGGGTATGTTTCCCATTTATTATTGGATTGGACAACTCCGATGGGGTTGCCGGATTAGGTTGGACAGAGGTTGTAGACTCAGGCGCCGTCGGGCTTATTGACATTTTATCGCTCTACCATTAGCTAAACTTGAATTTTCTATATTCTGGGTTAAACCAATATATGTATGCCCTTTCATGTTTAGTTGATTTTACTTTTCCAGATCTTTCTAATTTTTTTAAACAACTTGTGATCCTACTATACATCGTATTCAATTTTTTATCTCTTTCTGAGAAAGATTTTCCATGTATTTGAGATTCTTTTACCCCATGTATCTCTATCATCAGTCCTTGTACAGTATATGCATTATCTTTATCTTTTTTTAGGAACTCGAAAATTTTCTCACAATTATCTTCTTTTTCTATTTTATTTACTGGCACTTTTATTTTTACTTTCATTTTTACTCCTAACTTGAGAGTTATCAAGTTAAAATAGTTAATGAGTTAATATTTATAAATCTTTTGGTTTTGACTATCTTGCCAAACGCACAGATAAAGTTTATAAACTAGATCTCACATCCAATAATATGAAAACAAAACATAAGGTGATAGTGGGTGATGCTTTAGAAAAACTGAGGAAATTGCCCGACGAGAGTGTTGATATGATTTTTGCTGACCCCCCGTATAATATGTCAAAAAAGAAGGGGCTAGGGTGGAAATATAGTAAACATGTTACAATGCAAGAAGAGTGGGATATTTTTTCAAAGGATGATTTTTTTCAGTTCAATAAGAGTTGGTTGAGCGAAGCAATAAGAGTTTTGAAGCATGGAGGAAGTTTATGGGTTTGTGGTTCTTTCCATAGTATATATCAGGTAGGTTTTATTCTTCAACATTATAATGATGTAAAAATAAATAATAGTATAGTTTGGTTTAAGCCAAATGCGCAGCCAAATATAACTTGTAGGATGTTTACAGAGAGTACGGAGCATCTAATCTGGGCCACTAAGAATGGAAATGGTAAAAAATGGAAATTTAATTATGATTGGACCAAAGAAATAGAGGATCCAATAAACCCTAAAGGGAAACAAACAAGAAATGTTTGGCACATCCCTTTAACCTCAAAAAAAGAAAAGTGGGCGGGGGCTCACCCGACTCAAAAGCCAGAGGAATTAGTAAGAAGAGCTATTTTAGCTTGTACGGATGAAGGAGATGTCGTTTTGGATCCATTTTTGGGGTCTGGAACAACCTCGGTGGTTGCTAAACAACACAATAGGAACTCTATTGGTATTGAATTGGACAAAAAATATTTGCCTTTAATAAGAAAAAGATTGAACCCAGAACAGAAAAAACTTAATGATCATACAAAGACTATCATAAAAAAGTAATTTATTTGCTAAATCTTTTAGAAATATTTTCTATTGTAATTATTCCCGAAACTTCATCTAGCATTGCGGAAATTGGAACTAATCTTCCAACAGTCGTATGTTGGTAATTTCCTTCTTCTGTTTTTGTTGAGGTTTTACTTTCTCTAAATCTCTTCATGTTCTCAACAAACCAAGGAACTGCTTTTTTTAGTGGAATCACATACATTTTATCCCATTGTGTGAAATAATAAAAAAGATATTTTGCCTTGCTACTCACAAAACAACCTGGGGTGTCAAATCTTTCATTGCTAGTAGTTTCTAACCAAAAATTTCCAGTGGTGTAGTTATCTGTTTTTACTTCTATGGAAATCATTATATCTTTATTGTTCTTTTTGTATACCCAAACTAAGTCTACTCCATTCTTTTGGTAGTTTTTATCATCTTCTACATTGTTAATCTTCACAGTTTTTCTTAGAGAACTTAGGTATGCGCAAACTGCACTTATTCCTTCCTTAGAAAAATCATTTTTCTCCTTGAAAGTGTAAGATTTCATTATAATTTTTTCTGAATATTTTGTTCAAGATACCACAAAGGTTTTAGATTGTCTGTGTAATTTTTATGTTTTTTATTTTCTAAGCTTGTGTATTTAACTAATGGGGGTTGTCCACTAGCTACACTCATGCATAAATTATCGATTTCTTTAGGACTATCTATAAATTGCCTTATCCATCCTTGATAAAATAAAGTTAGTGGCTCAAATTTGCTTTCTTTGTTATAATTATACTCTTGCTCGATTATAAATAGTTGGGACAAATAACCGATCACGATTAAAGAATTTAGAAAATGTTCAAATTGTTCATTTTTTAGTTCATTTAGTTCTTCTTCTGGGTCCTTTCCATAAAAAATATTGTCGAATGCCAACAATAATTTCTTTTTTAATTCTGGTTTGCTTCTAATTCTAAGATTTAAATCTATGAAAACCCTCATGTGGTTTGGCCTGAATTTCCTTTCCCCCTCTTCTAGCCAAATTTGAAAGTTTTTTTCTTTGTCGTATCCTTCAAATCTTTTTGATAATTTAGATGGTCTAAAAAGGTAAATTCTTATTTTTTCATCTTTGTAAACAGTTTTCTCAATATCAAAAGATAAGTTTTTTATTATATCAAACATTTCTGATTTATTCATATTTTTGGATCTTTTCTATAATTTTATAAAGGGATCCATTTTATTATAATATATGGATCTTTTGGCCGATGTAGAAAAAAAGTCGGAGGAGAGTAGAAAAAGGAAAATAGAGGATAGGTTGGAGCATAGGGGGAGTGGCAAACAAATTTTTAAATGGACTAAACCAATTCTTTTGTTTTTAAGAGATAAAGGGAAGGCTACAACGCGGGAAATAGTAAAATATTTACTAGAAAAATATCCTGGACACTACGGAGAGTTGCCTGAGGAAGAAATGGAAAATAGTGTAAATACTATTTTACGCGGGCTCGAAAAAAGAGAGACTCTGAAGAATATCAAGGAATTAAAGTTTGATACTGTTTTTGATTATGACCAAAAAGTTGAAAGAGTTGGAGAGATCTGGTGTTTAACTCCGGTGAAATATGATATGAAAAAAGAAAGAAAAAAGTTTCTTCAGTTTGCCCAAGAAATTAAAGAAAAGGGAAAAAATTAAAATAAATTATCTTTCTCCTTATTTAAGGTAGCAATACCGAGTGTATCCACAAGTATTTTCTTTATTTCTTTCATTCCCTGTTCTCCCTGTAATCCGGCGAATTGTTTACCTTCAGTACTAAAATCAACCTCTTTCAAAGGATCTAGTATCTTTGTGATCGTGTGTTTATCTACTGTTCCATTATTTCTCATCTTTGATTCCAAGATTACGTCAGGAAGCAAATATATCATTGAACCAATGCCCAGTCCTTTGGATAAGATATAATTGTTTTCTTCATTTTCCCATGCTTCTGACTGCAGATCCCTTATTACTTCAAAATAGGTCTCTATCAATTTTATTAGTGCATCAATCTCAACTCTATCATCCACTTCAAATCTACTACCAATTTTGTCTTTTAGGAACCACTTTAATTTGGTTATAAGGGCGGCCTGTGAAACATTTCCTTCCCCTTGATCAACCATTATTATTTTGTTGTAGAAGGGTCCGTTCTGACTTGAATTCAATTGTTTTGCTACTTTATGCAAGTCAAAATCTCTTGGATTTTCAAATCCTTCTTCTAAAAGACCTAGAAGATCATAGGCTAATGAAGGATTGACTTTTTTTGCTTCTTTATTTATTTTATAAAATATCGCTGCACATTTTGATGTGTCTGCATTTACCAATCCGGTTACAATAACATCAAAATCTTTCTCTGAATGTGAAAAGCCGTTCACCCTATGTTGCCCATCAACTATCCACATACTATGTTCTTTATCTTCTATCTCCAATGTTCCCTGCTCTGCATTTTTTGAATCGGGTCTGAAATCCGCCTTGCCTTCTATGTTCACTATTATCGAATTTGGGAACATTCCATCATCACTATCGATAAACTTTCCAATCTTTTTTGTTCTAGAAGTTTTAAGCATCCTTTGGATGCCAGATTTACTTTCTGCTCTCCTATCAACATAGGATAGTTCAAGTAGTTTTTTTCCAGAAATCTTGAACACATATAGTTCTTGACCGGACTGCTCCAGTCTAATTGCATCTAGACTTAATTTATTCATTTTTCTATCTCCAATTAACCCACTCTTAACGAATAAGAACTTTGTAGGTCAATGCCTCATAGTTTAGAGAGTTAGTTAGGCTATCCTCTTGTAAGTGGGTGTATGTCATTAAAATATATAAATGTTGCTATTTTAGAAGGTTGTTTACATCCTCCCAGGATGCCTCTTTTGGAGAACGATTATCCTCTTTTTTTATTTCTTCAATCCTAGAATTCATCTCTTTTTCAAGGTGGTTTAATATCAATAGATGATACTTAAATTCATATTTTAACTGATCATATGATTGATTTTTTATACGTTTGACAAATTTATCTGCTTTTTGAAACAAGAAACCCTCATTTGGAACTGAGGTATATATCTTAGCTAATTCTTTCTTAATTTTATTTTTCTGATTAATATTCCATTTTTTACATCTTTCTATAATTCTCTCATCTTTTATGTTCTCTAAATTTATACCTTCTTTTTCTACAAATGAATATTCAATCAATAAATCTTCCTTTGGAGGGACATACTCAATTATAAAAACATTCTCTTCACTATGGATGGCTTTTCTTATAACTATTTCTCCCCCCAAATTCAGTTTGTATCCTTCTGCAAATGCAGTACGAATCAATATCTTATTATTAACAAAGAAATTTTTTAAGGAATCTCTAACATATAATTTTCCTTTTTCAAACCTTATTGGAGCACCACAGTCTTTTAATGCATGTTTCTCTCTTATTAGGGGATAATATTTAGCTTTTAAAACATCTAAAAGGATTATCCCTTGATCAAGTAGATCTTCTGGGATTGCATTATTTATGTCGTCAGCCAAGGGCAGTTCCCCCCTCCAAATAGAAATTTTCTGTCTGCCATCAATATCAAAATTATAAAGAACATCAAAAAACTCTGAAGAGATGAGCGAATTTTCTCCATCTAAAGATTCTTGCAAGATCTCTTTCCTCTTTTTCCTTATTAATGGTTGGGGGTCTACCCCAGACTCTTTTGCTTTGGAATCTAATAAGTATTTCCAAGTAGCATAATCATTTTTTTCTTTGGCTTTTTCTAGCTGTTCTCTAAAAAGGTTATCGTCTTCCTTACATCTATCTGAATTATTGTTTTCTTCCATTGGATCTGGAAATTGTAGCTTAAACATCATTTATAAAGGTTATTTCTATCCGTGACAAGTATTTCAAAAACTAAAGAGAGCGCGAGAGCTTCTCTCGCGCTCTCTTCTTAGACGTTTTATTTTAAGTAATATATAA
>CAZPJW010000023.1:0-5788 GCA_964587005.1 Candidatus Woesearchaeota archaeon | reverse complement strand
GTTGATGAGAATGCTCAGAAAAATGTTGAGGCGGCGGAGAATGCCGGGATATCTACAAAAGAGTTTATTGATGGAAATGCTAAATTATTCCTTGAGCTTTGTGAGGAATTGAATGTTAATTATGATAAATTTATTAGGACGTCTGCTAAAGAACATGCCGAGGTGGTTTATGAGCTGTTAAATAAAATAATAAATAAAGGAGATATTTACAAAGACAATTACGAGGGATTATATTGCACTGGCTGTGAAACTTATTTAACTGAAAAGGATTTAGTTGATGGGAAATGTCCCGAACATAATAAAGAGCCTAAGCAAATGAAAGAAGAAGCTTACTTTTTTAAGCTGGGCAAGTATCAAAAGGAACTGACTAAGTTTGTTGAGAAATATGTTGTTCCAGAACCTAAAAAGAATGAAATTCTATCCAGATTAAAGGGAGAATTAAAAGATGTTTGTGTTAGTAGGAAGGGTGCTGATTGGGGGATTGATTTTCCAGAGGATAAGAATTATAAAATTTGGGTGTGGATAGATGCACTGATAAATTATGTTAGTGGCGCCAGAGAAAAGTGGCCTGCAGATTTGCATGTTATTGGAAAAGGAATAAATTGGTTTCACTCGGTTATTTGGCCAGCAATTTTGATGTCGGCAGGATATAAATTGCCAGATAAGTTACTCGTACATGGATATTTGATTTCTCAAGGTAAGAAAATGGGGAAAAGTCTGGGGAATGTTGTGGACCCATTGGAGTTATTGGAAAAATATGATTCTGATGTTGTTAGATATTCTCTTTTGAGATGCAGTGTTTTTGACGATTCAGATTATTCTGAGGAAGTTTTGATTAAGAGGAATAATAATGAGTTAGCTAATGATTTAGGTAATTTGGTTAGTAGAACCTTAACTTTATGTGAAAAGTTTTTTGATGGGAAATTGAAAAAAACTAAAGATGATGATTTAATAAAAAAAGTGGATATCAAACAAATCCAGAAATATTTTAATAACTATGATTTACATAATGCCTTATCAGAAGTTTGGAAATTTATTAATTTAGCAAATAAATATGTTAATGATAAAGAGCCTTGGAAGAATGAGGGGGACAGAGATGTTGTCCTTTATAATTTATTAGAGAGTTTAAGGGTTATTGCAATTTTAATTGAACCATTTATTCCTGAAACTTCTGAGAAAATAAATAAACAGTTAGGAGTTAAATCTGCAAGTTTAAAAGATGTCAAATTTGGAGTGATAAAAGAATATAATGTTAAGAAAGAAGGAGTTTTATTTAAAAAATTAGAAAATGGAAATTGAATTTAATGATTGGCAAAATTTAGATTTGAGAGTCGCAGAGGTTTTAGAGGTTGAGGAACACCCAGATGCAGATAAGCTTTATGTTTTGAAAGTAAAAATTGGAGATGAAGAAAGAACAATTGTTGCTGGCGTTAAACAACATTACTCGAAAGAAGAATTGATTGGAAAGAAAATAATTGTTTTTACTAACCTGAAGTCTGCTGTTTTGAGAGGAGTAAAAAGTGAAGGTATGTTGCTGGCCGCTTCAGAAGGGGATAAAGTAGTTTTGTTGACTCCCGAGAAAGATATTGGTTCTGGTGCTAAGATTAGTTAGAGTTCTTTATTTAGTAGTAAGTTTGCAGTATTAGCCCAGTGCAACCATAGGGCCAATAGACATTGGGCTTGTGGTAATGAGTCAATATTGTGGGGAATATATTCTACGAAGTTGGGAGCGTTATCTCTCCATTCTTCTCGGGATAGAAGAGTTTCCATACAATCGAGACTAAGACTTAAAGAACAAGCATTTCCTGGAACATCAACAAAGTGGAGCAAAAAACTATCTTCAATAAGTTTGTATGGTCTTTTGTCGCCTGTACTAAAATATTTTCCGGTTACTTCTTCCCCTTTCCTTTGGAGTCTTTCTAGGATTCCTTTCTCCATCCTTGTACTTCTAGCAAGGATTGCAAAATCGGGGTCTAAACTTGTGCAAAAACCGTAACCGCTTGGACCTTCCCCTTCAATTGGAAATAGTGATGGAATCTCATATATAAATTTCCTGGATGACATAAAATGGAAAACGATTGTAGGATTATAAAAGTATCTAAAAATGGTGGCCCGGATCGGATTTGAACCGACGACCTCTCGATTATCAGTCGAGTGCTCCACCAGGCTAAGCTACCGGGCCTTAAAGAAAGGAAGGCTAATTTTCTTTTATAAAATTAACTATATCAGAAATTTAATAATTTTTTTACCTTTGCCTTTCCCAATGCTAAGAAGAATGTGGGCAGTCTTGGGCCGGTGTCTGAATCGATTGTTAGTTGGTAAACTATCTTAAAAAAATCTCTTTGTCTTTTTTTGTTTTCCTCTTCTGGAAGAGATTCTTTTTTTGGAATTTCATAAATTAAAGTTGTTAGTTTGTCTAAACTCCAATTTGAATCTATTTCTTTTAGTAATTTGAGAATTTGTTCTTTCTGTTCTTTTCTTAGTTTGTTGTAATAAACTTTATTTGGAGACGACTTAACTTTTATTTTTAGATTTTTTGCAAAGTTATTTACCCAATTTTGGGATTTTTCCATTCTTAATTTTAAGTTATTATTATCATACTTTTGCTCAATGTTCTCAAACATCTTTTTTAACGCAGGTAGGTTTCCTTGGGCAATTTGGCCAAATGAAGCTACTTGTCTAAACGGGACTCTTATTTTTGCCCAGTTCTTATCGGCATTTGCTAATTCTAGGATTCTTTCATCTTTTTTCGAAAGTTCTTTGGCAAAGTGTTTATCTAACACCCTATCAAACATATTATATTGCCTTATTAACTCTGAATCAAAACAGAAAGTAATTGTTTTTTTAGGTTCTACTCTTGTAAAAAACCATCTTAAGATTGCTGGTTCATAAATTTCTAATAATGCTTTTGGAGAAATTCCTGTTCCTGAAGAAGATGCCATTTTTTCAACACCAGTTACACCAACAAAGGCATAACCTTCAAAGAATGGGGGAGTTATTTCAAATATTTCTTTTGCTATTTTTTTTGAAATATCGTAGCTTCCTCCGGGTGTTGAATGGTCTGTTCCTCCAGGCTCAAAAGTAATATTGTAATATTTCCACCTTGCTGCCCAGTCTACTTTCCATTGTAATTTCCCAATGTTTCTTTTTGAGATGTCTGCAGTCTCCTTGTGGCCACATTTACATTCATAAGATACTAGGTTATTTTCATCATAATTCTCAATCCAAGTAGTGTCTTTTTTACACTTTGAACAATATACTTGTAAGGGGTAATATTC
Organism: Candidatus Woesearchaeota archaeon; assembly: GCA_964587005.1. GTDB lineage: Archaea > Nanobdellota > Nanobdellia > SCGC-AAA011-G17 > PNOQ01 > JABIBT01. The sequence continues at coordinate 2,510 of CAZPJW010000023.1, read as the reverse complement.
TTCTATTTCTTTCTCTGACATTCCTTGTGTTTTGAAGTCTGCGAGAATTCTTGCAATTTCTTTTCTTTTTTGTAATGTTAATTTAATTTCTTTGAAATATTTGTTTTCTTTATACTCTGAAGATTGAGAGATGAATTCAATCTCTATTCCCAATTCAGACATTGTTTCTTCAAGTTCTTTTTTGAAATAATCTGCATAAGATTTTGCCTCTTTGTTTGGATCGGGAATTTCAGATAGGGGCATTCCAATATACTTCTCGAATGTTTTCGGAACTCCCTTGGGTATTTTTCTTAATCTATCATAATCATCCCAGATGAAAATTAATTTCGATTTTTTCTTTTTATCTTTTAGTGATCTTGTGATTAGTTCGGATGTAATTATATCTCTAAAATTTCCTATATGTACCGTTCCAGAGGGGCTTATTCCTGATGCGGTTATGTATTCTTTTTGTTTGGGAAATGCTTTTAGTAACTTCTCTGTTACTTTGTCTGCCCAATGTTTTTCTGCCATAGTTTCTTAGAAGGATTATATTTTTTAAAGGTTTAGGTTAGAAAGCGCCCCGGGCAGGATTTGAACCTGCGACCTTTCGGTTAACAGCCGAATGCTCTAACCAGACTGAGCCACCGAGGCATATAGGAATGTGAACTTATTTTGTTTATAAAATTAACTAATTACATCTCTCGTAGTCTTCTTATTCTATCTGAAATTGGCGGATGTGTTGACCATTTTGCAGATCTCTTTTTTCCTTTAAATGGTGTTGAAATAAATAAATGGGCAGTTGCTCTATTTGCGCCGTCAACCAATGGGTCTGGATCGTGTTGTATCTTTTCTAATGCTGATGCTAGTCCTTCGGGGTATCTTGTTAGTATCACCCCATTTGCATCTGCGGCATATTCTCTTTTTCTTGAGATTGAAAGTTTTACTAAGTGTACTGCAATTGGTGCAAGAATTGCTAAAGCTAATCCTATCAAAAGCAATATCCATCCAGAATTTCCTCTATCTCTACTTCTTCCTCCAGAAAACCACATGGATCTTAGTATTGCATCACTTAGTAGAACCACTATTCCCACCAACACTGCTGCTAGCATCATTAATCTTATATCATAATTTTTTATATGTGACATTTCATGGGCAATTACTCCTTCTAACTCTTGTCTATTTAATTTGTTAAGAAGTCCGGTTGTGACTGCAATAGATGCATGTTCGGGGTCTTTTCCGGTTGCGAATGCATTTAGTGCTGAGTCTTTTATTACATATGTTTTTGGAGGTTTTGGTAGGCCGGCTGCAAGAGACAAACCTTCAACAGTATGAAATAAATGAGGGTATTCATTTTTCTTAACTGGTTTGGCTTTTGAGATAGATAATATTGTTTGATCTCCTGTGTTGAACATTACTAGAGTATAGATTGTTGCTATTATTGCTGCGAAAATTCCTCCAAAATAAAAATTCCCCCAGATTGCACCAAGACCAAATCCAAGACCCACAATTATAATTAAGAATATCCCCATTAAAACTATTGAGTGTCTTTTGTTTCTGTCAACTTCAGAAAACATTTCTCGTTTCATTTTTAAATAATAAAATTAAAATTTAACTTTTACGTTTTTCCTTTCTTTGCCTTCTGTTTTGAAGAAATCTTCTTTTTTGAAGTTCATCATTTTTGCAAAAATACTATTTGGAAACAACTCTATTTTTGTGTTAAATATCATGACCATGTCATTATAATGTTGTCTTGCGTAACTAATCTTGTTTTCGGTTCCAGAAAGTTCTTCTTGTAAAAGCTTAAAGTTTTCTGAAGCTTTTAAGTCTGGATAATTTTCAGCTACTGCAAATAATGATTTTAGAGCTTCTGTTATTTGGTTTGAAGCTTCTGCTCTTTTTTCTATGGGCCCTTTCATTAGGTTTGATCTAGCTTTTGTTATTTCTGTTAGAACCCCTTTTTCGTGTTTCATGTAGCCTTTTACGGTATCAACTAGATTTGGAATTAAATCATATCTTCTTTTTAGTTGAACATCAATTTGGCTCCAGGAATTTTTTACTTTGTTTCTAAGTCTAACTAATGAATTGAAAAGTCCAATTACTATTAAGATTAGAACACCAACAATTATTCCTACAATCAATAATGTACTTACCATGGATTAGGATTAGTATGTAAATTTATAAGCGTTATGGTAAGAATTTTTTAACGTTTTTTAGTTTGTCTGGGAGGTATTTAGAAAAGAAAGATTAATTTAGCTTTTCAGCATTATATAATTCTTCTTTTTTCGTTTCCCATTGCTCGGGTGTAAACTCTTCGGCATGGTAAGGTTCCTCAATAGATTCTTTTGACATACTCTCGCAAAATTTTTCGAGTTTGGATCTAAGTGCTCTACCTTTCTTTGAATTTTTTCCAAAATCGCCTATTTTTTTATCTATATACTTTCCCCCCAATATTCCGGTAATCAATGAAGACAATCCTAAAAGGCCGGAATAATAGAACACTACATGATCTGGCCAGATGTAAACAAATTAAT
>CAZPJW010000022.1:0-6398 GCA_964587005.1 Candidatus Woesearchaeota archaeon | reverse complement strand
AGCATAATTTGCATAGGTTTGAGAATTTGGGGTTTAGGGAGTTAATTTCTGATGTAGGTAATTCTAAGTTGAATAAGGAGAATTTTAGTTTTGTTTAAGTTTTAGAAGGTGTTGGTGTTGTAGACTCAAGCGCCGTCGGGCTTGTTGACGTTTTTTCGTTAGTTTTAAATATCGGATCAGAAGTCATTAATTACCGGAGAATGGTAGATATAATCAATCTTGAGGCGAGAGGAAGGTTCAAAGATAGTTTTCCAATTTTTCACCAATCTATGGCCATTCCAAGAGAATTTCTTGATCTGAAAAATAAAATTAATTTTGGTAATTATAGGTTCATTAACCAGTGGAGAATCGATTTTCCAAATAATTTAAGAAAAAAAATACCTGCCGAACAAAGGACTATACTCTCGATTGCTCATAAAATATTAACAAGGGGGGAGTATACTACATTATCTCCTTATTTGGAAAAAAAATTAAAATCAAAATTTCCTGGAAACGGCAAATTTAATCCATCTGCTTATGACCTGATGGGGGAATCAAAAGAATCCACTTTTTGGTTTGATGGTTCTGGATATGAGAAAGAATTTTATCAATCCACACTGCCCAGATTGCTTGGAGATTCCTTTAAAAGATTCGTAATCCCCCAGGTTGAATTCCATAGCTTGTCTTATGATTACAGTCTGGATTCAGAATCTAAGGATTCTCAAGAAAGAGTAGATTTTCTGGTAACCACAAATAAATCAAAAATAGTAATTGAATTGGATGGGGAAGAACACAAAAAACAAACATCAAAGGATTATTCTAGGAAAAAAAGACTTTTAGAAAACGGATATAAAATTATAAGAATTAAGAATGAAGATATTACAAACTTTAATTGCCCGGAATTATTAGAACTAAAAACAGAGTTTAGTAACTTATCTTTGGAAAAAAAATTAAAGTCGGATAATGATAAATGCCTAAATTCTCTTAAAATTGCATATCAGCTTCAATTGACACTGATTGAGTTATTATTCGAAGGGGTACTCAACTTTTCAGATAGATCAAACTTCTTTTTTGATTATGGCATGTTGAAAGAGTTTTCTAAGACAGAAATTGATTTTATTCTAAAGGAATCATTGGACGACTTAAGAAACCTAATTGAAAAACTATCTGGACTATATGGGGTTAAATTAGATATGGAGAAAATTAAAAATTCGGGGATGAAAGAAGCTTCAGTCGCAATAACTTATAACGAAAATATTGACTCTTCAATTCCTGCTTGTATAATTCAAGATATTTCTTTCCCTAAAATTATCTCAAAGAAATTGAAAGAAGGAGTAGAAAACCTAAAAATAAAATCAGCGATTAGTTCTAATACCTTAAAATATCTTTTAGAATATATTTTTGGTTATGATTCCTTTAGAGAAGGTCAGCTGGATTCATTAAAAAGAGTATTGAAGAATAAGGACACCATAACACTTTTGCCCACCGGAGCAGGAAAATCTTTAATTTTTCAATTAGCTACCCTATTATTGCCTGGAATGACAATAACAATTGCCCCCATAAAATCTCTTATGCAAGACCAAGTCGAAAATCTTGAGAAAAGAGGGATTAGTAGAGCCATTGGTTTGTCAAGTGATATTGAGACAAAACGGGAGAGGGATATGGTACAAAAATGGATATATGAAGGTCAATATTTGATAGTTTATGTTTCACCAGAGCGTTTTTTGATAAATGACTTTCGGGCGTCCTTGAGGGAATTCTTGAAAAAATATCTTGTCTCTCTTATTGTAATTGATGAGGCCCATTGTGTTTCAGAATGGGGTCATGATTTCAGGCCAGCCTATCTTACGGCAGGCAAGAACAGCAGATTTTATTGTAAAAATAGGGATGGGTTTACCCCTCCCCTAATTGCTTTAACAGGCACTGCTTCGGAAAATGTTTTGATTGATGTGAAAGAAGATTTGGAAATAAAAGCAGAAGATGCGATAATAAGCCCGGAGACCTTTGACAGGAAGGAGTTAAATTTTAATATTATCAGATGTCATTCCGATGATAAATATTTAGAGGTCAAGCAAGTTATAGAGAAAGATTTGCCTAGGAAATTAAATAATGAATCTATTCTTTCTCCAAGGGGGAAGTTGACTAATAGTGGAATAATATTCTGTCCAGTAAAAACAGACAAGGAAAGCAATCCTAGAGGGGTGGGATATTTTATTGGAAAAATTGGTGAAGACTTCGGAGAGGTGTGTAAACCTTATCACTCTTCAGAAGAGGAAAGGATAAAAAATGCTAGGGACTTTCAAAACAATAAATTTCCCCTCTTGATTGCAACTAAGGGATATGGCATGGGGATTGATAAGCCAAATATTAGGTATACTATTCATGTAAATTTGCCCCCTTCAATAGAGGCATTTTATCAAGAAGCGGGGAGAGCAGGTAGAGACAGGGAAAAGTCTGAGTGTTATATAGTTTACTCCTCTGAATACGATGAGAGAAATGATAAATTAATGGATATGAATACTTCACTGGAAGAAATCCGTAGATCATGCGGAGGAAGACATAAGTGGGATGATTTCAGTTGTTTGTTTAACTTTCATAATAACTCGTTTAGAGGAAAGGAAGAAGAGCTAGGAATTATAAATGGAATTCTTGATGAAATTGGGGACCTGGAAAAAGAGTATCAACCATACAGGTCTAAGTTTAATAATATTGATTTGAAACTTAGTAGAGATGAGCTCCTTAAAGTTAAACAAAAAGCAATATTTAGGCTTACCGCCATGGGAGTAATAACAAACTATGGGATTGACTATTCGTCCAATGAATTTGTTCTAAAAATTAACAAGATCTCTAAAAAGAATATTATTTCGAGTTATTATAATTATGTAAAAAAATATAACCAATTAAGAGCAGAGAAAGAAAAAGAGATTTTAACAAAAAAAATGAATTTTAGTACGAAAAAATTTATTATGTTTTGTTCCAAGTTGTTATTAGATTATGTATATGATTATTATGAAAAAGGCAGAAGACAGGCGCTGGCAACAATGTTTTATAGCTTGGAAAAATCCTTAGGGTATGAAGATCCAGACAAGTTTTTTAGGGAGGAGGTTTCTAATTTCTTGAAGAGAACCTATTCAAAACAGTTAGTCAATATATCCAATACAAAAAATCTTTCGGACATGATGTATCAGATTACAGAACTTATTGAAGGATCTAAAGATTCAGAATTATTAATCAAACCAGTCTCTGATATGAAATCATTATTTGGTCAAACTTCTAGAACCCTTGAAGATTTTCCTGAGAGCATGGGTTTATTTCTTTTGAGAGCATACACCAGAATAAAAATTAATGAAAATGATGACAAATCTGTCCTAAGGGATATTGAACAATTTCTTAATCTTTCATTAAACAAGTATAATTTTCCTAAGAAAGATATTAGTCCTATATTGGGTTGGTGGGTTCAAAAACTGATTGGAATTGATGAGAACAGAGGATTTAAGATATGTAAAGAGGTTATAGATAAGATAAATGATTATGAATTCACCGAAAATCTTGTTGAAGATCTAGAAAAAAGAAATATATCGTTAGATTATGGAAAATTTGTTTTAATAAATAAGATTTATAAAGATCTTGAGAGTGAAATATATGGAGATGGATAAAGTTAATAATGAATTTTTGGACATGAACAAGGAAGCTAAATCTCTTGTAGCTAGCCTGAAAAGACTTAATAAAGAAGTCAAGGGATATAGTGATTCAAAGAAAGATCTTTCAAAATTGACCAAAACCTTATCCGATTTTATTAATGAAACAAGAAAGCTTACTGAGCAATCTTCTAAAGTGATAGAAAACACTTCGAAATTAACCCCTTCAAAAATTGATAAAAAAGTAGATAAAATCAGTAAACGAATTGACGCTTTTGAAGGACTAGTCACTAAGACAGTTGATAGAATTGAAAAAATGGAGACTTATTTAAGCAGAGAAATTAAATCGCTGACAAAGGCCGTTGATTTAAATAGTGAAGCAATAAAAAATAAAAGAATTCACCTTTTTGGAAAAGGGTAAGCTTAAATTATTTTGCTTATGTTTTTTTCGCTAGTTTTAAATATCATGTTTCGGCTATCTTTTTGTAGTTGATTTAAAAATGAATAATATACTCAAGGAATATTTTGGCTATGAAGAATTTAGACCCTTACAGCAAGAAATAATAGAAAATGTTCTTCAAAAAAAAGATTCTTTAGTTATAATGCCAACTGGAAGTGGAAAATCTCTTTGTTATCAAATACCTGCACTTAAGTTTGATGGTGTAACTCTTGTTGTTTCTCCCCTTATATCATTGATGAAGGATCAGGTTGATGCCCTTAAGTCAAACGGGATTAATGCAGAGTTTATTAATTCATCTTTAACTTCTACTGAAATTGAAGAAGTAAAAGAAAGGATTCAAAGCAATGAGATAAAACTTCTTTATGTTGCACCCGAGAGGCTAGCATCTGAAGATTTTAAAATATTTTTACTTAGTGTCCCACTTAATTTGATTGCCGTTGATGAAGCACATTGTATTTCTGAATGGGGCCATGATTTTAGGCCAGATTATAGAAATTTAAAAATCTTGAGGGGTATTTTTCCGGATATTCCTGTGATCGCACTTACGGCAACTGCTACTCCGCAGGTTAGAGATGATATTTTGAATCAGTTATCTCTAAAAAACTCAGAAACTTTCATTTCAAGTTTTGATAGGGGCAATTTAAATTTAGTTGTGGAAGAGAAAAAGAAATCTTTTGAAAAAATAGTCAATTTGTTAGAAGAATACAAAGGGGAATCTGCGATTATTTATTGTTTTTCTAGAAAAGACACTGAAAGGTTGGCACTTCGCCTAAATCAGCGAGGGTTTAAGGCCCTACCTTATCATGCCGGGCTCTCTAGTGAAGAGAGAAAGAAAAATCAGGAGTTATTTATAAAAGATAAAGTGGACATTATCGTAGCAACTATTGCTTTTGGTATGGGGATTGATAAACCAGATATTAGATTGGTTATTCATCAAACATTTTCAAAATCTATGGAGAATTATTATCAGGAGATTGGAAGGGCCGGTCGTGATGGCTTGATTAGTGATTGTGTTTTATTTTATACTAGATTTGATAAGAGATTACATGATTTTTTTATCAGAGATATAGTGGATGATTCTGTAAGAAGGGCTGCCTTGATAAAACTTGGGAAAATGATGGAGTATTGTGAGAGTAATTCTTGTAGGAGGAAAAAAATATTACAATATTTTGGGGAAGAGTTTCATAAGGAAAATTGTGGGGGGTGTGATATTTGTTCTGGGCTTCATAAACCAAAAGCTGAGTCTGCTCCTGTGAAGGCTAATGAAAGAAAACCTAGAAGAGATATACCTCATGATAAAGCGTTATTTAAAAAATTGTCTGATTTAAGGAAGCAGATTGCTGAAGAAAGAGGTGTACCTCCCTATGTTATATTTGGCGATTATGCTTTAATGCAGATGTCTTCTTGGTTTCCTAAAAATGGATCTGAATTTTTGAAGATAAGTGGGGTCGGAAATCATAAGTTGGAGGACCTTGGTGAGAAATTTTTGAGTGTGATAAATGATTATGTTGAAGAAAATAATATTGCTCTCAAGATAGGTGAGAAAGAAGGCTTCGGTGATAAAAATTCAAGATTGTTGATATTGAACTGCCTAAAATCTTTACAGGAAAATTGTGGCAGGAGTTTGCTTGCTAAAATTCTAAGAGGTTCAAATTCTCGATATGTAAAGGAATCTGGTTTAGAGGAAAATGAATTTTTTGGAGCTATGAATCAATATTCTCGTGAAATGGTTTATGAGATAATGGATAATTTAATTGAGGATGGTTTTTTAGAAGTATATCGTAGTGAGGCCATGTTTCATCGGCCCTTATTAGGGTTAACCGGTCTTGGCGAGAAATTTGTGGTGAAGGAGAAGTAATAGAAGTAGGTTCCTGATTAAACCCCAGGTTTCTTATGTAAAGAAGATCTTTCTACAACTTCGAGAATTCTCTTTTTTCTAGTTTCTGGTCTTTTTGCTTTTTCAATGTGATAAATATAAACTCTTCTATAAGAAGGAGCTAAATTTGAGAAAAATTCTTTTGCTTTTTTATTTCCCTCCAAAGCTTTTTTTAGATCTTCTGGAGTTTCAGGATTTTTTGGCAAATTATGATCGAATGGTCCTTTTTTTAAGCCTCGTTCATATGCTTCAAGACCTGCTTTAGTCATTTTTCTTTCTTTAATTAATCTTTTTGCATAACTTAGTGTGTTTTTACTCCAGCCTGCATTCTTTTTTCGTCTTACAAAGCATTGTACGTATCTTTCTTCATCTAATCTATTTACTGTTGTGTCTATCCACCCAAAGCAGATGGCTTCCACCATTGCTTCTTTAGAAGTTAAACTAG
>CAZPJW010000021.1:0-7269 GCA_964587005.1 Candidatus Woesearchaeota archaeon | reverse complement strand
CCGAATTAGCAAAAACCTCGTCGATATCTCTACCAAAAGCTACAAACTTCGCATCTGCGGTGTGTTTTAGATATTTATATTTCATATTAATCTTATTTTTTGTCTGGTTTAAAAATGTTTTTAAAAAGAAAAAGTTTATAAATATATTTTGTTAAAATCTTATTAGAAAATATTTATTTTTCACAAAAGGAGGTGCCGACAAACATGGTTAAAAGAAAAAAAGTTGCTAAAAAAAGAGCAGTGAAGAAAAAAGTAACTAAAAAAAAGCCGGTTAAGAAAAAAGCTGTCAAGAAAAAGGTAGTTAAGAAGAAACCGGTTAAGAAAAAAGCTGTCAAGAAAAAAGTAACTAAAAAGAAACCGGTTAAAAAGAAAAAGGCTGTCAAGAAAAAAGCAGTTAAAAAGAAAGTTGTAAAAAAGAAGAAACCGGTTAAAAAGAAAAAAGCAACCAAAAAGAAAGCTAAAAAAAGAAGATAACTAATTTATTTTTTTTCTTATTATTTTGATTTAATTTTTTCATTGGCCCTATCTTTGCCACCTTTCTTATAAACTCTCTGACGACGTTTCAGTTTTTTCTCTTTTTTAGATTTCCTTCCCGAATCGATAGTTGCCATTTTATTCAACTTTTAATAATTCCTTAAATAATTTTTTTAATTCTTCCTTGGATCGTCCACCCACCACCATCCGCGGGGCACCCTCTAAAGGAATAAATAACAAAGAAGGAATGCTCATAACTCCAAAGGATGCTGCTAATTCCTGCTCTTTCTGCGTATCTATCTTATAAATATCCATTTTTCCTTTATACTCATTAACTAATTCATCAATAATTGGTGAAAGCATCTTACATGGAGCACACCACTCAGCATAAAAATCAATTAGCATCGGTCTCTCTCCCAAAAATTTCCACTCTCCGCCTTTAGAATAATCAAATACTTTTTCCTTAAAACTTTCCTTTGTTAAATGCTCTGTCATTTTAATGCCAATCCGTAGTTACTTCTACTCCCTTTATATGTTTATACGCTTCTAATCCTGCCTTTGCACCTTCGCCAGCAGAAACAACTATCTGCTTGTAAGGGACTGTTGAAACATCTCCTGCTGCAAAGAAACCTTCTTGACTAGTTCTGCATCGATCATCAATAACAATCTCATTCATCTTGTTTCTCTTAACTAACCCTTTCAACCAATCAGTTTTTAATTCATACCCAATTTCAACAAAAATTCCATCGGCCTTAAGTTCTTTTTTCTCTTTCGTTTTCGAATCCTCAACAACAAGCCCGCTAACAAACTTGTCTCCTTTAACTTCAACAGGAACAACCGGCGTGATTATTTTGACTTTCTTCCGCTTTTTAACTCTATCAACCACAATCTCATCTGCCCTAAATTCACTTCTCCTATGTATTAAATAAACTTCTTTAGAATATTTCTCTAATAACTCAGCAGCCTCAAAAGCAGAATTGCCTCCTCCGACTATTACAACACTCTTATCTTTAAAGAAAGGGGCGTCACATGTTGCACAAGTAGATACTCCTCTTCCCAAAAATTTATCCTCTCCCGGAATGCCCAATTTCTTGGCAGTTTTTCCAGAAGCCAAAATGATTGCTTTGCTCTTATATTTCTCACCATTACTTAAGCTAACTGTAAAATCTTTATCTTTCTCAATTTTATTGACTTCGCCCATAATTGTCTCTACCCCAAATTTTTCAACCTGGCTCCTTATCTTAGTCATCAACTCTGGACCAGCCACTAAATCAAATCCAGGATAATTCTCTATATGATTGGTCAATAAAGTTTGTCCACCAACATCTATAGTTATCAATCCAGTTTTCAATTTCTTTCTACAGGTGTATATTGCGGCAGTTAAACCAGCCGCCCCACCACCTATAACCAAGACATCATATTGTTTCATTTTATTCTTTTAGATATCCTTTTTCTTTTAAAGTTTCCTCTATCTTAGATTTATCAAATCCAATTATTATTTCTCCACCAATATCAACAACAGGAACGCCCATTTGTCCCGTTTTTTCAACCATTTCTTGTGCTTTGGCTTTATCACTGTTTACATCAATGTCTTCAAATTCTACTTTTTTCTCTTTAAAAAACTCTTTAACCATAACACAATATGGACAAGTCTCCGTAGAGTAAACTTTTATTTTTTCCATTTTTGTCTCCTAAAATATGTCCTCTGGATCAAAGTATTCTGTTGGATGATCGCATGACGGGCAAGTCTTTGGTGGTTCTGTTCCTTCATGAATAAATCCACATTTACTACATTTCCATTTTATTGGGGTTTCTCTCTTAAAGACCGTTCCCTTTTCAACCATTTCCAACAATTTCTGGTATCTCTCTTCATGCTTAACTTCAACTTTTGCTATTTGTTTAAACAATTTAGCTGCTTCTTTATTTCCCTCTTCTTCAGCAATTTTTTCAAATTCTGGATACATCTCAGTATGCTCGTAATGTTCTCCCTCAATTGCTGCCTTAAGATTCTCTTTTGTGTCACCAATTCCCTTTAGTAATTTAAACTCTTCCTTTGCATGTTGCATTTCGTTCAACGCAGTTTCTTCAAAGAATCTAGCGATGTAATGGTATCCTTCTTTTCTAGCAACCTTTGCAAAATAATCATATTTATTTCTAGCCTGACTCTCGCCTGAAAAGGCAGCCTTTAAATTTTCATTTGTTTTTTCCATTTTTTCCTCCCAATATGAACATAATTTGTGCTTTTTAATATGTTTCTTTACCTCTTTTTATTATAACTCTTTCGGAAGATGTTCTACTTTATCTTCTCAAACTTCAAATCTCCAGATAACAAATCCCGCATAACTCCCTTTAACTCGGGAATTTTTACTCTTATTTGACTCATAGTAGAAATCTCTCTAACTGTAACTTCTTTATCATTCAAAGAATCATGATCCACAGTAATACAAAAACTAGTTCCTATTTCATCCATTCTCCTATATCTTCTACCAATACTTCCCGATTCATCATAAACACAAACAAATTCTCTATCTAATTCGTCAAATATCTCTTTAGCTAAGCCAACCATATCATCTTTTTTCATCAAAGGAAAGATACTAATATCAATTGGAGCCATTCCCTTATCAAATTTCAACCAATCTCTTTTTTTATCCTTTACCAAAGAACCTTCCAACAAAGAGTAAGTAGTTCTTTCCAAACCAAACGCAATCTCTAAAATTCTTGGAGTCTCTCCAGAAACTTCCATCTTGGTTTTAGAATACTTTGCATGTCTTTTAAGATCATAATCTGTCCTATCATGAATTCCACATAGCTCAAACCAACCGTACCTGTCTGTCTTTATTTCTAAATCCCATGCATCATCTGCATAATGTGCCAATTTTTCTGCAGAGTGTTGTTTAATTCTAATATTTTTGGCTTCAAAACCCATATCTAAAACGAATTTGTAAGCAGCATAGACCATAAATGCATAAGCCTCTTTTTTCATATATTTTTGTTTGACTGTTTGACCCAATTTGACTTTCTTTATTACTTTTGAGCCGTTTTTTAACAATGGTAAAACCTCATTAGAATAATCTTTAAACTTTTCAAATTTTTTTTCTTGATCTTTTAGTATAAATAATTGTGACTCTGCTTGCGTAAATTCCCTCGTTCTAAAAACCCCTTGTCTAGGACTTATCTCATTTCTATACGCTTTCCCAATTTGAAAAACTCCAAAAGGCAATTTAGTTCTAAAAAACCTAAAATATTCTGGGTATAATAAATAAGTTGTTGTAGCAGTCTCAGGTCTCAGATAAGCCTCTTTATCCATCCCAAGAGTTGTCTTCATCATTAAATTAAAAGTTTCAACAGGACCAAAATCTCCCCCATTTGGAGATTTTATTTTCTTCTTCTTGATAAATTCGTCTAATTTTGTTGGACTCATTGACTCTGCATCTATTTCAGGAAATTTCTCCTCAATAATATTATCTATCCTAAAATAACTTCCACTCTTTAAACATTTAGCAACCGGGTCTGTAAATCCCTCTAAATGTCCAGAAGCTTGCCAAACCTCCTTTGGCATAATTGTAGGGCAATCTACTTCCCAAAAACCAAAGGCCATAAAACCTTTCCTTAAAACATTTTCAACTTTATTTTTCAATAATTTTCCTAATGGTCCCCAGTCATAAAATCCAGACAACCCTCCAGAATAAATATTTGGACTTGGTCCCCAAACAAAACCTCTTCTCTTAGCTAAATCCATCACTTTATCTTCAGCTTTCATATTGTCTTTAGAATAACTCGTATTTTTATAACTTTTGGAAAAAATATTTCCCAATTACTACTTAAATAACATTCCTTTATTTATTACAGATCTTTCCCGAGCAGATAAAGGGTCATAAGTAAAATGTTTCCATATCCCATTCAATAACCTTGATCCTAAACAAACGCCACCAGCAATCGCAGCAGATTTAAAATCTTCTTGATAGATATTAATCACTCCAATAGTCCCGGAAATATATTCTGTCGCACTCAATCCAACAGATATTTTCACAGCATTATCAAATACTAAATCAGTTAGTCCCATGAAAAAGGGATTTATATTGGTTTTTATAACTTTTGGATATCTCTTAAAGAAACAATATTACTTCCTTCCAATCTAGGACAACAAGTATTCACCCATAATTTTATATCATTAAAATCTTCAAGACTATTAATGTCAATTTCATCGGCTAAAAAAACATAAACTTCCTTTTCACAAGTTTCTTTAAATTTTAAAGCAGCCTTAAGATTCTCTTGGCCTGGTTTCGTGGACACAAGTATTCCAATCTTATCTGCCATCAAATATTTACTAGTCTTAGCTCTCCTTTTCTTTTCCATCCTTTCTAACTCTTCTTCCTTAAATTTTGAGAAATTTTCAGTTACAGGATTCAAAAAGTATAATTTTTTAATTTTGGTTGAGTCAATTAGCTCTAAAGGATGAAATTCTCCACTACCAACAAACAAGAATGCATCGACTTTTTTCTTTAATGGAATTGCTTTTCCAGCATTACAACCAACCATCTGCCCCGCAATATGAACTTCTTTTCCATCCTTTTCTAAATATTCTTTTACATCATCCAAATACTTCACAAATTGGATAGAAGAGACCAAACCAATCTTTTTTTCTTTTAGTTTAATTTTTTTCAAAGATTTATCAATATTAATACCTTCAACTTCAGCAGGTACAAAAATAGTTTTAACTCCTCGGATGTTTCTTTCTTCCATTATTTCTTAACCTTCAACTTTTCAACCTTCGCCTTATCAGAAATTATGGCAGAATTACCAGAAGGATCCTCAATAACAATTTTTACAGGCAAATCTCCTAACTTAATCTTCCAAATCTTCTTCAATAAATTCTTAGCAGATTTCTTAACAGAAGGATCTTCCGCACTATCTCTCTGCCCCTCAACCACTTTCTCAAATTTATTAATCAAACCCTCAACATTAGATATAAATCCATCACTCCCCTCTCCAGACTCCACACTCATCCTCAAAGTAGGAACCTTTACTGTGGCGTTGGAAGATTTTATTAATCTAACTTTCATATCCTCTTCAGAATCGGTCTCAAAAGTAACTTTAACAGGATCTTTTTTCTCAGCAGCCTCTATGTCCGCTTTAGAAAATCCACATTCCCCACAGTTAATAGAAAACACAAAAGTCTTTCCAAAATAAGGAATATCCAACTCCTCTTCTCTCAATATTGCCTTTTTCTTGCCACAAACTGGGCAAGGTTGATTTTTCAACTCATCCATACAAAAATCAAATAGAAATAAAATTTATAAACCTTATTATTCTGAATCACTTACTTCAGACTTTGGCATTCCGGCAGCCCTATGGATCCCAGCAAAGCTAGGTGTAACAACTATCCAATCTTCCGAAAACCCCGCAATATCCCCTTCAATTGCATCGCAAGTCTTTTTTAGTTTATTAATCGCTCTCTTTAATTCAACAGGGTCTCTTTCCCTTAGCGGTCGAATATTAACAATTCCAACAGTATAACCATCTCTTAAACTATCTAAAACTGGTTTTATATCGGAAAAGTCATCCAAAGTAAACGGCCTAATCATAATTTTAGCTTTTGCATCCTTCTGATCCGCTTCCAATTGGACATAATCTTCTTGAAATTCGTCAGGAAATTCGCTGTCATATCCCTCATCGTCTACTTTAAATTTTGAAAAAAAGTTTTTCATCTTTACCTCTAAGGAGGGTAAACTCCCTAAATTTATAAAGATTTCTATTGCGGAATACTCTCTAATTTACACACAACATCCCATAATCTTGTTTTTATATGGGTAGGTATATTTGTATCCTCATTCAAATCATCTAATCTTTGTAAGGACCTATCAACTTTTATAGAAATAGAACATCCATCACAGGTCAAATCTTGGCAAATTTCTCGTAATCTTATCTTAATACTCTTCGAAGAAAACTCATCACTACCAAGTTCCTCTAATGTATCCAAAACATCCTGAAAAATCTCACTTTTCATCTTTAAAACTAGACATTAATTCCTCTTGCAATGGAAGAACTTCCTCCTTGATTTTAGCCTCTTGTTTATCAATATCAGCTATCTTTTTATCTAAAATTTCTTTCTTATCTTTCAACTCTTTAGAGATTTTTTCTTTCTCAACTTTCATCATGATATTTCCAACTATCTTGAAAATTTCATTAGAACCACCAATTTCTCCAAGAGCATTCTCTACTTCTAATAATTGTCCTTGGAACGTCTGTTTTTGCATAACATAACTTTGTAATCTTTGTTCAAGAATCTGAACTTTTGAGATTTTATTCTGCATTTCTTCGCTAATTTTTTTGTCCATTTTTATTTTGCCTCAACTTTAACACTAACTGTTCTTGGCTTAAATAGTATTTTTGCTCCACAATAAGGGCATCTAACTCTCTTCTTAACACTATCGGCCTTAACTTCTCTTCCACAACCAAAACATTTGTAAACTGCCATTTTTATTCCTTAAAACTATACGCTCTCCCAGCAAATTTTGTATCACAATTTTTACAATACCAAATTCCAGCACTTATTCTAGACACTTTTTCTTTAAGACACTTAGGGCATGCATATTTTTCCTTTTGTTTTTTTTCTATATTTGCAAGTTTCTGCTTTATGGAGCCCCCATATCGTGGACCGAATCTTTTAGTGCTAGACTTCTTCTTAACTGCCATTTTCTAAGCTATTTCTTGTGTTAAATTTCCTTTTAAAAACCTTTCTATGTAATATTATATGGGGATACCCGGATTTGAACCGGGGTCGCGTGGCCCCAA
>CAZPJW010000020.1:0-7436 GCA_964587005.1 Candidatus Woesearchaeota archaeon | reverse complement strand
GTTACTTGTGATAATACTATTATTGAAGGAACTGGGGAGAGAAATGATTATGGAATTGATATACAAGAAGTTAGTAATGTTATAATTGAGGACTGTGAATTTAGAAATTATGATTGGGGCGCTTTTATAGTTAATGTGCAGAATTTGGAGTTGTTGAAAAATATATTTAGTGAGAGGGTAGATATTATAGATTCGACAAATGTAGATATTATGGGTAATACAATCATAGAAAGTGGTTTGAATCTTGATAATAATGATTTTGTTAAATTAAAAACGAATATTATTTTTTCTTCTGAGGAAGATGTTGATTGTTATCCAGAAGACCAAGGGATTGTGGACTACGGGGAAAATTTATGTGAAGTTGAAACTTGTGAGGATTTTGAGTGTAATCCATACTGTTATGATTCTGATGGCGGGATAGACCAACATAACTATGGGGAAGTTAATTATTATGGAGAAAGCTATAGTGATTATTGTGTGGAAGGGACACAAAGCTTAATTGAGTATTATTGTGATGAGGACACTCTAGGAGAAATCGAGATTCCTTGTGAAAGTAATCAACAATGTATAAATGGTCAATGTAGAAAAATTTACGGTGGTGGAGGACCAAAAATGGAATGGCAAAATCCTCCTGGTGGCCCACAAGATTCTCCGGAAGAGCTGACTTTCTGGCAAAGAATTTTAAACTTTTTTAGTTAAGTTTTTAAATAACTTTAGATTCCCGTTTTTATGTTTCCTTTTGAACATTTTGTGGTGGTATGGATTATTGGGTTGGTAATTCAGAAGGTTTCTAATTTTAAAATTTCAAGACTGGGTTGGGGATTATTATTTTTTGGTTCTGTACTTCCCGATATTGATTATTTATTTGTTTGGATCTTTAACTCTCCTTTTCATAGAACTTTTACCCACTCATTTGTTTTTGTTTTATTAGGATTTTTTGTATGTTATTATATTTTGAAACATTATAACTTAGGAAAAGAAGCAATCTTTTTTGCTATTGGTTTATTTAGTCATGTTATGTTGGACATGTTTATTTTTCCGGGGCTGATGTTGTTCTGGCCTCTTGGAACTTTGTTTTCTTTTTATGGATTAACGAATGTATTCACTATGCCAATTCTCACAATTGAAACTTTGAATGTTTATGTTAAATGGCTTTTATTTGATATTGTATTGGGAGTTGTTTGGATGGGTTATTTGTATTTTGATAATAAGATAGATTTTAGATGATTAGAAAGGTTTAAATATCAAATTTTATCATCATTTTTAAATGAGCCCGTAGCTTAGCCTGGTGGAGCACCGGTCTTATATGACGGTTATCGATTTTGTCGATAGCTTGCTAGGAACACCGGCGGTCGGGAGTTCAAATCTCCTCGGGCTCACCATTATATTCTCCATATTTTTGCCAGATTAAATATTTTGATTTTTTGTAAGGATTATTTGAGCCAATTTCGTCCATCCATTTTGTTACTTCTTTTTTTCCATGTAGTTTTATCGAATCTTTATAGTGACTTAGTACTGGATTAAATCCTTTATTTTCCAATATTTCTAGTAGTTGTTTGATTAAATTATCATTATGTGAAGATATCTCCACTATTGGATAAGTTCTACCTTCTTTTTTGTGATTATTTTTTGTAAAATATATTGATCCGTCTGTATCGAATAATCCCTTTAATACGTGGTCAATAAGATTTTCTTTTAGAAATTTATTGGATATAATCATTCCTTTCTTTTTTCCAAATGGAAAATTGAGTTCTGAGTTTAAAAAGTTTGAAAGTTTTTTATTTGAAAATGTCATGAATATTGCATTTTTATTATTTCTATATCCAATTGAAATTTTTCTTTTTGTTATTTTTTTAATTAGGCTTTGCAAATGATTGTAATATTCTCTATCGTCTGTCCCATGCCCATCAATTCTTATTATTTCTTTATCTCGATTTTGTGAATAGAATTTTGACATACATCCATCCCCCAATAATATTCCGTAAAATTCTGCTAATTCTTTATTTAATTTATACATGTCTTTTCTTTATTTTTTATATTTATAAACTATATCTGCGTGCGTGACAAGATGACAAGAAGCAATTTATATTAGAGAAAGTTTTAAAAAGGAATTGTTTTCTCAAATCAATATGCTCCTGTAGTGTAGTCCGGCCAAGCATATGTGGTTTTCGTCCACATGACCCGGGTTCAAATCCCGGCGGGAGCATATCTACTTTTTAGAAACATTTATGAAAGATAATTTTAATAAATAAATTACTCGGAGGTGATTTAATTATGAATAAAAACATAGCTTGGGGATCTGTCGGTGCAGGAATACTAGTGGCTTTGACTCAATACTTTGGCTGGCCAGGATATTTAATGTATATATGGGCGACGTTCGCCATAATATGTGGGATATTTGGACCCTCAAAAAAATAAATTTGGAAAAACTTTTTTTATTATTTTTTTCTATTAAGCTGATAATTGTACATTGTAGGTTAGAATAAGTCTTTTAAAACTTTTTTTGGGTTTTTGGATCTTGTAATTGCAGAAGATAATGCTACTCCAGAAGCCCCAAGTTTTAATGCTATCTTGACATCTTCTTTTGTATGAATTCCTGCCCCAACTAAGAATTTTGTTTTTAATTTCTTTGAAATGTTTCTTATTAATTCTGGTTTTTCTTTTGATACAGATGTTTTTGTTGCCACTAATTCTGGAGGCTCAATTATTAATAAATCTGGTTTTAATTTTTGAATTCTTTTTGCTTCTTTTAGATTTGATGCGAATACAATTGTTTTTAATTTTGTTTCTTTGCATACTTTTATTGTTTTTTTGAGTATTCTAAATGGGATTTTATGTTCTGAGTGGTTTAGGAATGTTCCTTTTGCTCCGTCTTTTTTTATTGTTTCAGGGATTATGTAGCCGGTGTGTCTTTCTGGTTTAAATTGATCTACATGTTGAGAATAAACTTTTAATTTTGTTTTAGTTGCTATTTCGTTTAGGTGTGAGGGTTGTACTCCGATGATTATGTTTTTATTGAATTTTTCTATCGTTTTAGCTAGCTTTAATGCGTCTTTTCCTGTTTTGTACGTTTTGAAATTTATTACGGTTATCATTTCCAAATTATCTTTTTTAATTTTTTTGTGATTTCTAGCGGGTTTTTGTGTTGCCATACGTTTCTTCCTATTGCTATGCCTATTGCTCCAGCTTTTACTGATTGTTCAATTTGAGTTAGTAATTCTTTTTCTGATGTTTTTGAACCGCCTGCCATTACAACTTTTGTTTTTCCTGCTGCCTCGACAGCCCATTTAACATTTTTTGGGTTTCCATTTCTTAGTTTAACTATATCTGCCCCAATTTCTAATCCAACCCTTGCACAATAGGCCATTAACTTTTTGTTGTATTTTAGTTTTTTATTATAATAAGACCAGAGAATTACTGGAAGTTTATTTTCGTGAGCTTTTTTTTGTATCTTCTCAAATTCTTTTAGCATCTTTGGTTCATGTTTACTTCCAATGTAAATTGTGTAACCTACTGCTGAAGCCTTTAGTTTAATTGCTTCTTCTACTGTTGCTAATTGGGTTGAAACTGGATCTCCCTTTACTAAAGAAGTTTTTCCATTTAATTTTAATATTAATGGAACTTTAATTTTATTTCTATATTTTTCTGCGATTCCTTTTTGAAGAATTAGGCCAGTATATTTTCCTTTATTTGTGATATTTATTATGTATTCAGGATCTATATTTTTATCATTAAAATCTATTGGGCCATGCTCTAGGCCCTGATCATATGCAAGGAACATTGCTTTTCCTTTTTTTGTTATTTTATTTAGGTTGGCCATTTTCTTATTAAGTTGTTTTTTGCACCGAAATGTCTTATAACTGATTCTGAGTTTTTTAATCCAAGTTTTAAACAGTAAGGAATTGATTTGTTTTTTATTAGTCCTGCAACAAAGCTAGAGGCGAATGCGTCTCCTGCTCCCGTTCTTTCTATAACTTTTACTTTGTTAGGAATTAGAAAATATTTTTTTATTCCATCGTAACATGAAATCTTTTTGTTTTTATCTGTGATTACTATTATTTTTGGACCAAGTTTTGATAGTCCCTTAAGTAAATCTTTTTCTTTTGTTAGTAATTGTGCTTCTTCTTTGTTTAAGATTAGAACATGAGTTAGTTTTAGTAATGGAGATATATTTGTGCTTTTTATTAAATGTTCTCCTGGATTGAAGGAGATTTTTGTTCCCTTCTTTGTTAGTATTTCTGCTAGTTGTTTTTGTGTTTTGAAACTTGTTTTGCTTAGTGAAGTTAGATATAACCAATTTGTTCTGAATCCAATTACATCTTTTTTTTCAATTGTGTTGTTTAATCCTTTGTGTATTAAGATTGTTCTGTTATGTTGTTTGCTGTCCAGAATTATTGATTGGTCGGTTTTTTCTTTTTTTGTTCTTTTTCCAAGAAAAGTTATTTTTTCTTTCTTTAGTAAATTTAATATTTCTTTTCCGTTTGTGTCTTTTCCTAGCTTTCCAATCCATCCGGTTTTTAATCCTAGTCTAGAGAATGCTACGGCAGTATTTGTTCCCCCACCACCAATATCTGTTTTTATATTCCTTACTTCAATTTTGGAGCCAACATTGTAACACATAAATTTACCTTTTTCAGCTAGTCCGGTGTCTACAAATGTATCTATTAATCCGGATCCAAATGTTACAACATTAAATTTCATTTTAATGCCTCCACCCCGGGAAGTTTTTCTCCTGCCACATATCTTAAGAGGGCCCCCCCAGATAGACTAACGTGGTTGAATTTCTTTTTTGGTATTTTTAATAATTTCATTGCGTCTGTTAATTGTCCTCCGCCAAGTAACGTATATGCTTTTGACTTTGCGACTTCTTTTAGTATTTCTTTTGTTCCTTTACAAAAAGGTTTGTACCTGCAATGTCCGGCCGGGCCCTTCATGTAGATTGAGTTTGCGTTTTTGATTATTTTTTTGTAATTTCTAATTGTTTCTTCTCCGATGTCATATATTTCATATTTACTTGGAAATTCATTTATAGTGAGTTCTTTTCTTTTATGATTTACTCTTACTGCAAAGTCTATTGGAGTTAGTACATTCCTTAATTTATTTCTTAGTTTTTTAGTTATATATAATTTATCTTTTAGGAATTTATTTTGTGCACCAAGATTTCTCCCCTTTGTGATGGCGCATAGTTGTCCGAATAGACCGCAGGATAATACCTTATTTCCTTTTAGTAATTTAATATTGTCTTCGGGTTTTGCTCCGCCCAGGATAAATAGAGTATTTTTTAATTTTATTTTATTTAATGCTTTAATCTCTTTTTCAAATAATCTTCCAGTACAGTGTGGGAAATATTTTGGGAAACTGACTATTGATGTGTGTTTTCTATGACTATTTGAAAATGCATCATTTACATAAATATCAATTAATGGTAAGAAGAATTTTACCAGTTTGTTTTTTCTTGGGTGAAACTCGTCTTTGTTCTTTCTTATATTTTCTAGCAGTATTGCTTCTCCAGGATTTAGATTTTTTATTTCTCTTTCTACTCTTTTTGTTGTTATTTCTGAGATGAATTTTACTTTTGTGTATTTGTTTAATTCTTTTGCGTGTCTTCTTAATGAGATAAAGTCTTTTTGTTTTGGTCTGCCTTGATGTGCA
This sequence comes from Candidatus Woesearchaeota archaeon, assembly GCA_964587005.1. Lineage (GTDB taxonomy): Archaea > Nanobdellota > Nanobdellia > SCGC-AAA011-G17 > PNOQ01 > JABIBT01. The sequence goes on along the minus strand of CAZPJW010000020.1, from coordinate 1,784 downwards.
ATAATTACTATTTTGGCTTTTCTCTTTTTCAGTTCTTTTATTGTTTCAGATGATTCTTTGATTCTTTCTGAAGGAATTAACTTTTTGTTTATTACTTCAGAATTTAGATCAGATCTTAATAGTACCGTTTTATTTTTGAAATTTAAACTTGAAAGAGTTTTCATTTTAGTTTTTTTAATAATTCTACAATTCTATTACTGTAACCGGCTTCATTGTCATACCAAGATAATATCTTTACCATATTCTTTTCTAAGACTTGGGTGGATAATCCATCTATAATCGAGGAATTGGGATTTCCAATTACATCTGAAGAAACTATTGGATCTTCTGTGTATTCTAAGATTCCTTTTAGTTTTCCTCTTGATGCTTTTTTTAGAGCAGAGTTTACTTTTTTTATTGTTACATTTTTTTGAAGTTCTACTACAAAGTCTACTAATGATCCATTTAATACTGGGACACGAATTGCTAGCCCGTCAATTTTTCCTTTTAATGAAGGCACCACTTTTTCGGTTGCAGTTGTTGCTCCAGAAGTTGTAGGAACTATGTTTGCTGCTGCGGCTCTTCCTCTTCTTGGTTTTTTATGGGATTTGTCTATTAGTTCTTGAGTAGATGTGTATGCATGAATTGTTGTCATGAAACCTTTTTTTATTTTGAAATTTTCATGTAAAACTTTTGCTAATGGTGCTAGACAGTTAGTTGTACATGAAGCCATTGAAATTATTTTATGAGATTTTTTTATTTTTTTCTCATTTATTCCAGGGACTACAGTTATATCTGGGTCGTGGGAGGGGGCAGTTAGTACGACTCTTTTTGCTCCTGCCTTAATATGTTTAGATGCAGATTCTTTATCTCTGAATAATCCAGTTGCTTCAACCACTGTGTCTATCTTTAGTTTTTCCCAGGGGAGATTTTCTGGATCTTTTTCTGTAAGAATTAGAATTTTTTTGTTATCTAATTTTATGAAGTTTTTCCCAACCTTTATTTTTTTGTTATACTTCCCGTATACAGAATCATATTTTAATAAGTACGCTAGAGGTTTTGGTCCGGAAGTATTGTTTACTGCGACAACATTTAATTTTTTTTCAAGTGCTAATTTTAGAATTTGTTTTCCTATTCGGCCAGTACCATTTATAGCTATACGCATTTTCACCTCTTGTTAGTTTAACTTTGAAAAAATTGGTTAATAAAGTTTTCTAATTTAGATTAGAAAGGTTTATAAAAAGTGATTAAGCTTTCAATTTTACAAAATGAAAAGAAGTAGTAGCAGATGGAAGAAAAAAGGCCAGATGAGATGGAAGTGGCAACGTAAAAAGATGAAGAAAGAGAAGAGAAAAAGGAAAAATAAATAGCAAGGTTTATAAATAAAACCTTTCCTCAAAATCATACTTTTATGAGGAAAGTTCGTAAGAATTTTCTGATAAAAAATTATGAGTACTTAATCAGCGCGATTGAGTATGATGTATGAGTGGAGCAAACTTTGATAGTGAGTTAATAACCAATTTTTAAATATGGTTTTTATGCGACAATTAATTCCCGTTGATCCTGCGGGAGGTTGCTGCTATTGGAATTCGAATTAGCCATGCAAGTTAGGGGGTCTTCGGACCACCGGCGAAAGGCTCAGTAACACGTCGATAATCTGCCCTTGGATTGAGGATAACATCGGGAAACTGATGCTAATACTCAATAGGAGAAGAATACTGGAAGGTATTTTCTCTGAAACGTAAGGTCCAAGGATGAGTTGGCGGCTGATTAGGCTGTTGGTGAGGTAACGGCTCACCAAACCG
>CAZPJW010000019.1:0-8400 GCA_964587005.1 Candidatus Woesearchaeota archaeon | reverse complement strand
TAAAGAAGAGATAATTTTTTTAATTAAGATAACTCCCGCTTACGCAACAATACATCATGAAGTTCATCAAAGTGTTCTATGTTCTCTTCCCAAAAATAACCCTTTTCTCTAATCTCTTCCCTCTCTCTTTGACTAGATATCTCGCCAAATCTAAACGCCCCATCAACAGCATTATTCTGATAGAGTCCAATTCCACCAATGCTCAGAGAGTAAACTCCATAACTATGACTCATAAAATGAACATGTGCGTGCTCAACTCTTTTACCGTTAGAAAAAGTGATTTCATCAAAATAAATGGAATCTTTCTCAATTCTGTCTATGATCCCTTTAAAATCTTCAATTCCACAACATTGAACATCAAGTTCTTTTCCACTAAAAAGTCCCTCTAATGGGTTTTCCATAAAAATATGAAAAACTGCCTAATTTAAAAGATTTCTGGAATGTAGTTACTAAAAAATCAAAACAAAACTTTACATATCCCTTTATATATTTTTCCCAACATCCTTTATAAACAAATTTCGTGGGGGGAATATAATGGCAATACAAAAAGCAACTGTAAAAATAGTTAATATTGTTTGTTCTACATCATTAGAAAAAGATGTTCATCTAGTTAAATTGGCGGAAACACTACCAAATACAGAGTATAATCCTGAACAATTTCCAGGATTAGTTATGAGGATTAGAGAACCAAAAACATCTGCATTAATATTTAGTTCAGGAAAAATAGTTTGTACCGGTGCAAGATCTATGGCGAAGGTACGAGAATCCATAAATCAAATTATAAAGGCAGTAGCAAAAATTGGTGTGAAAGTTACAATAAAACCAAAGATAACTGTCCAAAATATGGTTGGTTCAGGAGATATCCATATAGATCTAAACTTAAATGAACTTGCTTTAAACCTTGAAAACGCAGAGTATGAGCCAGAACAATTTCCGGGACTAGTGTATAAATTACCTGGAACAAGAGCAACTTTCCTATTGTTCAGCAACGGGAAAATCGTCTGTACTGGCACAAAATCTGAAACAAGGCTAAAAGAAGCAGTTATTTTGCTAGTAAAGAATTTGAAAAAGTTTAAAAAATAAACTCAATTCCCTTTTTTATTCTTTCAGGAGGTGAAAATTGACCGAGGATGTATTTACACAGATAGAGAATATAAAAGATTTCATTGAGACAATTTATCAAGACCAACTTAATGAAATCGTTAAAACAGGTAGAAAATCTCTTCTTATAGATTTTAAAGAATTCTCCAAATACAATTTAGACCTAGCTGAGAAATTATTACAAGATCCTGCAGAAATTCTTCAAAACTTTGAGATGGCCCTTGATCAGATTGAAGCCACCACAGAAAGAGGAATAAAAACTAGATTCACCAGTATGCCAAAGTCACAAAAAATACCTATTAGAAATATCAGAAGTAATCAACTAAGCCAATTAATTGAGGTTGAAGGAATAGTTAGACAAGCTTCAGATGTCAGACCACAAATAACCTCTGCAAAATTTGAATGTCCAACCTGTGGGAATATGTTATCAATATTACAACTAGATCAAGCGTTCAAAGAACCAACAAGATGTTCATGTGGAAGAAAAGGGCAGTTTAAATTAGTATCAAAGGAGTTAGTTGATGCCCAAAGAGTAATTTTAGAAGAATCACCAGAAAACTTGGATGGGGGAGAACAACCAAAAAGGCTTTCTGTTTTTCTAAAAGAAGATTTAGTTGAACCACTAATGGAAAAGAAAACAACTCCGGGTTCAAAGGTAAGAGTTGTTGGGGTTGTTAAAGAAATTCCTGTCTTCCTAAAAACCGGAGCACAATCTAGAATGTTTGACCTTGCCATGGAATCTATATTTATAGAACCAGTCCAAGAAACTTTTGAAGAACTAGATGTTACCTCAGAAGAAGAAGAAATGATTATCAAATTATCAAAGGATCCAAAAATATTAACCAAATTAGTTTCTACAATTGCACCATCTATTTATGGATACAAAGAAATCAAAGCGGCCCTTTTACTCCAACTGCTTGGAGGATCAAGGAAAATCATGAAAGATGGAGTCATCCGTAGAGGAGACGTTCATATTCTATTGGTTGGTGATCCCGGAGCAGGTAAATCCCAATTAATCAAGTTTATTTCACAGATTGCACCAAAAGGAAGATTTGTTTCTGGAAAAGGTTCATCCGGAGCAGGACTAACTGCCAGCGTAGTAAAAGATGAGTTCCTAAAAGGGTGGGCGCTAGAGGCAGGAGCAATGGTCCTAGCTAACGGTGGAATTTGTGCTGTAGATGAATTGGATAAGATGTCCCATGAAGATAGATCTGCCCTTCATGAAGCATTAGAACAACAAACAGTTACAATAAGTAAAGCAAATATTCAAGCTACCTTAAGAGCGGAAACAACAGTAGTTGCGGCAGCAAACCCAAAACTCGGAAGATTTGACCCATTCACTCCAATAGCTGCCCAGATAGACCTTCCAGCCTCACTAATCAACAGATTTGATTTAATTTTTCCAATAAGAGATATGCCAAGCAAGGATATTGATACAAAAATAGCAGATCATGTTCTATCCGCATATGATAATCCAGAAATAGTTACTTCCGAAATAGAACCCGAGTTATTCAGAAAATACATATCTTACGCAAAAAGAAGAATTAGGCCAAAGCTTACTAAAGAAGCTATTGAGGAAATAAGAAATTACTATGTAGACTTGAGAAATTCTGGTGCATCTTCTTCAGGAGAAGAGGAAATAAAACCAATTCCCATATCTGCAAGACAATTAGAAGCTTTAATCAGATTAGCAGAAGCCTCTGCAAAAGTAAGACTATCTGAAAAAGTATTAAGGAAGGATGCAAAATTAGCAATTAATTTAGTTCATTATTGTTTAATGAAGGTTGGATTTGATAAAGAAACCGGGCAAATAGATATAGATCGAATATCTACTGGAATATCTGCATCTCAGAGAAACAAGTTTAATATAGTCAAAGAAATAATAAAATCGCTTGAAGGAAAAACTGGCTCAAAATCAATTCCCTTTGAAGATATTTCAATTGAAGCAGCAGAAAAAGGCATAGATGAAGACGGATTATATGAAATAATAGAAAAGTTAAAAAGGTCGGGGGATATCTTTGAACCAAAAAAAGGCTTTATACAAAAGATTTAATGAAAAATGGAACAACAACTAAGACAAACGGCATACAAAGTATGGATTTCCGACTTGATAAACAAACAAGTTCAGAAAGAAGAAGGAGAATGGTCTCCAAGTTATATTATTGTAGACAACAAAAGAGTATCAAGAGTAAATATAATTGCAAATGTGGTTATGAAATACAAGGCAGAAGACGGAGGATATTCTACTCTAACAATTGATGATTCTTCATCAGACATTCAAATAAAAGCCTGGAAAGAGGATATAGCGTTAATGGAAGATATAGAAATTGGAGAAACAGTTCTTCTTGTAGGCAAAGTTCGAGAATATAATTCTCAAGTATACATAGTCCCAGAAATTATAAAGCCATTAAGCAGCCCAGAATGGGTAGAACTAAGAAAAAAAGAGCTGTCTAGGTTATATGGGGAAAGAGAAGTAAGAGTACAAGAAACTCCAAAACCAGAAGAAAAAAAAGAAGAATCTCCTCAACAAGATGAAATTAAAGTAGAAGAAGTATCAATGTCCGGAAATTCAGACAGACAAAAAATCTTAAATATAATAGAAAATCTTGATAAGACTGAAGGTTCAGATTTAATAGAAGTAATTCAAGAATCTAAATTAGATGAAGAATCAGCAAATATATTAATACAAGAACTTTTAAAAGAAGGAGAAATCTTCGAAATAAAACCAGGAAAACTAAAAATAATAGAATAAAATGGATTACGAAAAACTTTTAGAAAGAGCAGAATCAAAAATTCCCAAAAAGATAAAGGAAGATTCTAGATTTGAAATCCCTAAAATAAAAGGGCATGTAGAAGGGACAAAAACAATTTTAACTAATTTTTTACAAATTGCCTCAGTTTTACAGAGGGATTCAGAACATTTACTAAAATATTTATTAAAAGAACTTGCAACTCCCGGAAACCTTGACGGACAAAGATTGATTCTAGGGAGAAAAATTGGTTCTAGTTTAATTAACGAAAAAATAGAGAAGTATGCAAAAGAATTTGTCATATGTAAAACATGTGGCAAACCCGATACTGTATTTATGAAAGAAGGTAGAATACAAATGCTAAAATGTTCGGCATGTGGAGCAAAGTACCCCATAAACTCTAAATTATAAAATGTATGTAAAAACCCATCAATCAGAAGATTCCGTCGTAACGGCAATTTGTGACGAGAATTTAATTGGAAAAACATTTTCAGAAGATGGAAGAGAAATAATTATCTCAGAAAGATTCTACGGGGGAGATAAGAAATCCGAAGAAGAAGTTACCGAAATTTTAAAAAATGCTTCAAATTTAAATTTAATTGGTGAAGAAACAATAAACTTATCATTAAAATTAAATATAATAACAAAAGATTCAATAATGTTAATAGATAAAATACCTCACGCACAAGTATTTGAAATATGAAAAAATTTATACCGGGCGATTATTACGAAGCAAAACTGCAAGTCAGACCAAACGATGAAAAATTATTAGAATTTATTAATTCTGAAATAAAAAAATCAAACGTAACCATAGTGGACAAAAATAAATTAAAAGAGGGGATTGATCTTTATATCAACTCGGCAGACTTTGCAATAAAAATGGGGAAAAAATTTAGAAATAAATATAATATAAAACCAAAAGTTACAAGGTCTCTAACCGGAGAAAACAAACAACTCGGAAAAAGAATTTATAAGATAACCGTCCTTTTAAAAATAAATTAATTCCAAACCTTTATAAAACGCCTTTTTTCTCTTTTATTTATGTATAAGAAGCCCAATAAAAAAACTAATAAAAAGAAAAAAGGATCCGAACAACCAAATCCTGAATTTATTAGAGTTAGAACCCCAAAAGATAGAGAAGTAATAGGGACAGTTATGCAAAGATTGGGTGGTTCAAGGTTATCCGTTGCTTGCCTAGACGGACATACAAGGGTATGCAGAATCCCTGGAAGACTAAAAAAGTTCTTATGGGTTAGAGAAGGAAACATAGTTCTAGTAGAACCTTGGGAATTTGAATCCGAGAAAAAAGGAGATGTAGTCTACAGATACAACCCCACACAAACTGAATGGTTAAAGAAGAAAGGATTTCTAAAACAAATATCCGAATTTAACGAGTTCTAAAATGTCAGAAGAACTAAAAATCCCAAAAGAAAGAATCGCAGTTTTAATAGGGGAGAAAGGAACAACTAAACGAAAAATCCAGAAATTAACAAATACAAAAATAACAGTTTCTTCCAAAGAAGGAGATGTTTTAATTGAAGGAGAAGACAACTACCAATTATATCTAACAAAAAACATAGTATCTGCAATAGGTAGGGGGTTTAATCCAGAAATTGCCTTAAAATTACTAAAAGAAGATTATACTTTTGATATAATAAACATACATGAATTTTCAGGTAAATCAAAAAAACAAGAAGAAAGAATTAAATCAAGAGTAATAGGAAAAGAAGGAAAAGCAAGAAACACCTTAGAAAAGATGACAAATACCTCAATTAGTGTTTTCGGAAAAACAGTTGGGGTCATAGGAAACCTAGAAGATGTATATTTAGCCAAGAAAGCATTAGACAAGTTATTAAACGGTTCTCCACATTCAAACGTTTACAAATATATTGAAAGAGAAAAAGAAAGACAAGAAAGCTTATAAATCTTAATCAATTTAATAAAATATCAATTAAATGGGAGTGATAATTATATGGAAAAGAATAAAATAATTTTAACCGGAACAATAATTCTAATATTTAGTGTGGTTGCCCTTTTTGGCAACCAAGGAATATTAAATTCTCCAGATTACAGAGAAAATAATTATTGGAGAGATAGTGCTGGCAATGTATGCGAACCCCTTTCTGAAAGGGAAGACTTGCTTGAAGGTGGAGATAGATTTGGAAATGAGGGAACTTGCAAGTGTGCCGGCCCGCATCACGATGAATGTTGTACATGTAGTGGGGGAGGCAATTGCGATTGTGAAGGCCACAATACCGATTGTTCTTGTGGCGTGATCGAGATCACCTTCGGCGACCTTAAAGACATACCCTTTTAGTGTTAAAAATGAAAAAGAGCATATTACTAACTTTAATAGTTGTTGTAATTTTTATAGCCGGCTGTACCCAAGATATTAAATTTTCACCCAAACCAGAAAAAGATTTTCAATACTTTTCAATTTCTGAAAAAATTAACTATGAAAAACAATCTTTTCAAAAATCAATTTCACACACACAGGAAGACATTGAAAATGATCCAATATATCTAGAAAAAATTACCGGAGTTCCAATTCAAAAAACAGAAACATATGAGGCGGATTTCTCAAATGTAAACTCCTTAACAGTTTCAGGGAACATAGATGTTTATTCCCCAATGAGCTTTGGTAGAGTTATTGCAATCGATGATGAAAATAAGGAATATCTAATATATGCAAACGACTTTCAATTCATTTTAGGTGAAGACTATGAATTTGATGAGGTTTGTGATGAGACTTGCATACTTGACAGTAAAAATATAAAAAAGATAAGGTTAGAAGTTCACAATTCTAAACTAATTATAAATAGTATATATACCTCAAAAACGAGTCCTTCATTAAACAAAGATGAATTAAGAGAAAGACAACAAGAAATTAGACTAAGTAATTTACAGAACTGGATTGAAAAAAATGATTTGGAGTGGTCACCAGAAATTAACGAATTCTCAAAGAAAACTTATGCTGAGAAAAAAGGAAGACTATACACCCCCCATATGTCCTTATTTTATAAGGGGGGGACATTTTCCCTTCCTGGATTAAAAAAAACAGAAGAGAGTTCTGGGGAAAAACAATTAGGGAATATAGATTTTATCCCGGGATCATTTAGCTGGACAGATATGTTTGGTACTTCCTGGGTAACTGAGATAAAATATCAAGGAAACTACGGAACTTGCTGGGCATTTAGTGGAGTTGGGGCGATAGAATCTCAGTACCTTTTAACTTATTTTCCAGATGATATATATGATTTTTTATCACGTCCTTGGCCAGGAGAGTTAGTTTCTGATTCAAGCGTAGATTTGTCAGAAGCAGAATTAATTCACTGTTGCCAAAGTTGTGTACGTTATCCCGAAGACGACAATCCAGATAATTACTGCCACGGTTCCGGTTCTGAGGATGAACCGAGAAAATGCTATGCCCACGGAGGACTTGTCTATCGTGTAATGAAATATGCTCAGATGAAAGGACTCGTTGATGAATCTACGGCGAGATATTCTGATTTTTATGGAGATGGCTCAGATGTCCCAAATAGTTGCTGTTTAGAAAAAATTTCCGAGCCAGAATGTCCCTACTCAAACCTAGAAGACATTCCCAAATTAGACCATTATTTTGAATATTTTAATTATGAAAATCCTTTAGATTATAACACCATAAAATATTTATTATTCTTATACGGGCCCATGGCGGCTGCCTTTGATTATGGAAATGGAAATCATGGATTAGTTATAGTAGGGTATTCCGATTGGTTGGGGGATAAACTTGAAGTAAAAAATTCATGGTATGGTCATTCTAGCACCCATTTTATTGATCTTGCGCCCCATGCCATAAATATTCCTATCTTTTATTTGCCCTCCGTGCCAGAGTTTTGCACAAACGACGATTCTGATGATTTATGCTTTTGGGGTCCAAGGGGATTCTTCCAAAATCAAGGGAAACCCGCTACCTGCAACAACCTAGATTGCGGAAGGGACATTCCCGATTGGGATGATGATAATTTCAATGTAGGCGGAGCGACATTCGCTTGCGGTTATGATGCGGACAATGATGGAAACTATTGTGATCCATGGGAAGCATGCTGGATAATTGACGAAAATGAAAATTTTCCTTGCTACGAAGAATGTAAAAACCAAGATAGAGATTCTGGAACAGATTCCTGTTGTGGCGATGGCATATGTGAAGAAGGGTTAGAAGATTGCTCAAATTGTTTCCAAGATTGTAGCCCCTGTCCAGAATGTAGCGATCATATTGACAACGACGGAGACGGATATATAGATCACGCTGGGTATATAGATTCAGAACTAGATTCAGATTGTGGAAATGCATTAGATGATTCAGAATCTCCACCACCAGATTGTACCTGTGGCGACGATGAATTATGTGAAGAAGAAATTTGTGAATTAAATCAAGAAAGTAATGTAATCTGCTTCGACGCAATAAACCAAGAAAACCAATGTTTTGGACCATTTGGTTCAGATTCGGGGTATTGGGATAAAGGGATTTGGAAGGATAATGTTTGCTATCCAATTTTTGGAACAACAA
>CAZPJW010000018.1:0-9898 GCA_964587005.1 Candidatus Woesearchaeota archaeon | reverse complement strand
AACCATAAAAGAGTTGCGAAGGATGAAGCAAACTAGACTTCAATTCAGGATGCCCCTGACAACCAACAAAAAAAGGATGATCTTTCAATTCTATATATTCAACCAATCTCCCATCAGGAGACATTCCAGAAAAAATCAAACCATTATTTTCCAAAATCTCCAAATACTCTGGATTTACTTCATATCTATGTCTATGCCTCTCAGAAACACTCTCTGACCCATACAAACCAAAAACCTTAGTATTTCTTTTCAATATAGCAGGGCAAGCACCCAATCTCATAGTTCCACCTTTCTCAGAAACACTTCTCTGTTCTGGCAAAATATCAATTACTGGATTTTCTGTTTTTTCATCTATTTCTGTGCTTTGTAAAACCTTCCTTGAGCATAATCTTTTGTCCACTTATCGGGCCCTTTCTTATAAAGTTTTAAAGATTTTTCTCTTAGTTTTTTTCCAAAACCATCTTTTGTATCTAAAATAACTTCAGAATTTCTCAAATCTCTGTATAATTTACTTGGAAAAGAACTTTTGTCAAAACTATTTCTATAAATATCTAAATCGTCATTTTTTAATATTTCTGGATAGGAGTCATAAACTTCTTGAACTGTTTCTTTTAGAATTTTTTTTCTAGTAAATATATAAATATCCCAGTCTGAGTTTGGTTTATAATCTCCAACAACTCTTGACCCCACTATTATAATAATTTCAGCTTTATATCTTTTTTTAAGAAAATTAATTATTGCTTCAACTTTAGGTTTTAACTCTTTTTTCATTTTTTTGACATACCTCTTCTAACTTTGTCACAAAATTCTATAACCTTTTTTTCACTTATGGGGTTTTTATTGTTTTTTAAACCAAATATCTTTACTACTCCAATGTCTGCTGGTAATTTTTTATCTATTGATATTACGTGGTAGTGGACATGTTTAAACCCAGAACCTTTAGCTATTTGAAAAACATATTCCTTCTTACTTTTAGTAATCCTATGCAATGCTTCAATAACTTTAGGATATATTCTCCCAAATTCTCTATTCTCCAAATCAGTTAACTCATGTATAGCTTCAACATGTCTCTTTGGTAGTATAACTAACCAACCCAGTAAACCAGATGGATATGCATGTTCAACTAACCAATATTTTCCTTCATAAATTGGTTTAGAAGGAGATATTCTATTTGTTCCATTATTTGACATACAACTTTCACAGTTCTTAAGATATTCTGGCATAATCCTTAATAAAAAAACCTCTTTTTAAATCTGTCTAAATTATATTAGTTTGTTATATAGAAATGACTATAGAGTAGTAACAAATAGAAAGATTTATAAATCAATAATTTCCTTTAAATTTAATCAAAATGGAAACTGATAGGAATAAACTGGTAGTAATTGTAGGAGTGAAAGATGTAGAGTTTGGTGAGAGAAAATATAAAGCCATTGCTAATCTGACTTGGGAAGATGTAGATAATACTGCCGATCTAGCCGACAGATCATTTTGTAGCATTGGGGGAGATCATTATGAAGGGCTATCTACAACCATAGATGATCTTGCAAAAACTTACATAAGTGATCTTTTTTTTAGGTGTAGAGTCAAAGAAAAATCCGAAATAGACGCTTTTCCAATTCACAATTTTGGTTCCGATAATTTTGATGCAGACTATAGGCAATTCAGTGATGAAGAACTATCATTTCTTAGAGAAAGAATCCACCATTATGTAAATAAGAAGTTGTAAAAAACACAGGTGTTTTTTATACTTTATTTTATTTTTAAAGAAACATAAATACTAAATAATGGAAATTTTGAAAATATTTCGTAAGCTGTTGGATCATATTTCTTGAATGTTGGAGTAGGTTTGCAATCAATAAAGTCAATCAATTCAAACCCAGCTTCTCTTAAATTCTTTAGTTGAGTTCTGAATGTTTTGTTGTATGTTTTCATTAACATCCCTGGAACCATTTCCCATTCTGTAAGTCTTTCATCCCATCCTCTTCCCAGAGCAATTTGTTTTCCTGTTTTCTTATCTATAAATTTTCCTATTCCAACAATTTTGAAGTTTTTATCCTCATATCTTTCTCTTGCTGAAGCAATAGGACTTTCATTGGAATAGTAAAAAACCCCTCCTTTTTTTAAAACTCTTGAGATTTCTTTAAAAATCGGAATCAAATCTTTAATGTAATCTACACTAAGACTTGCTGTAACAATATCAAATGAAGAATTTTTATAAGGAAGTTTAGTCATAGAACCGACTTTAAAATCAACATCAGGGCAATTTTGTTTTGCCATATTTATCATAGATTGACTAATATCTATACCCCAACATTTAGCACTTTTAGAAAGATATTTTTTGATATGAACCCCCGCACCACAACCAACATCAAGTAATTTTTTATCTTTGATGTTTCCAACAGCCTTTATTATACATGGGACTTCAAGAAATTCGTTGTATAAACGACTTTTATGTTTCTCTTTTCTTGTTTTTTGATATTCTTTACCAAATTGATCATACACTTTTTTTGTATGTTTTTCAACACCCATAGTTATGTCTAAATTATAGCATTATATAAAAGTATTGAAATCCCAAAACCTTAACCTATTTTTCTAAGGACAAATTCTCAATTTCACCTAACGGGATTTATCCGTGCATTGCTATCTTAAGGGGGCTTGAATATTAATCAGTTAAATTCTCTAATGTGGCTCTAACTATATTTTTTCTAGGTGGATACCCCATTATGGACAGCATAGTTTCTCTTGTTACTGGAGTTCCTGAGGTAAACGGTTCTCTAAACCAATCATCGGCAGAATTTATGGCACCAACATATTTTGAAACATCTTCTAATATACTTTTGCGAATATATTTGTCTGCACAATCAAAATCACCAAAAGTTCCTAAATCATATTTAAAATTCTCTCCATTATACCAAGCTCTTGACTCGGCTCGATAACTACCGTCTGATTCAGGAACAACCCAACAAGCATACTCGACCCTATCTTGATCATTGATACGCCACTGATATCCTTTTCTTTCTCCTTCTTCAAACCTTGCAATTTGGTGTTTTTCTGTTTTCATTTTTTCTCGATTTAGTCAAGGAAATCTACTTAGTAGATTTTAACTCCTTACAAATAGTAATATGTATGTATATATAAGACTTATTATTAAAAAATGCGATAATTACATAATTTTATAAATACTAGTGACTTAATAAATTCGTGAAACTAAATTTAAAACAAAAAAAGATATTAAAATTGCTCTCAATTAATTGCAGATTTACAAATAAAGATATTGCAAAGTCTATTGGTATTTCAGAAGATGCAGTTGCATATCAAATTAATAAATTAATCAATAAGGAGAAGCTAGCAAAATTTAATATCCAATTTTTTTATCCATCATTAGGATATAAAGATTATCATATTTGGTTAAGATTAAAAAAGGAAGAAAATATTGAAAAACTAAAGGATATAAAACAAATTCACTCGATAAATAAAAGTCAAGGGAAGTATGATATTCAGTTGTTGGTTTTTGCCAAAAGCCAGAGAGATTTTTTGAGAACATTAAGAGAAATAAAGAAAATTATTTCCGTTAAAGAAATTAAATTTTCAAAATTTATGGGAGTTGCTAAAAGTTTTAGTAATATTATCCCTACAATCGATGTAAAAGTTAAAATTCCTGAAAATAATAGAAAGTTTGAATATTTGCTGAATTCCTCTCAATATAGTTTAGGGGACTTTGATAAAAGAATAAAAATTGATGAGACTGATAAACAAATAATAGAACAGATTCTCAAGAAACCCCGTATTAGTTTTCAAGAACTATCACAATTCATAAAAATTAATCATGAAACAATACGATACAGATTAAGGAAATATGTTAATGATAAATTAATCACAAATTTTGGTTTGATTCATGATTTTCAAAAATATGGGTTATTTGTTAATTATTTTTTAATAAAATCAGATGAAAAGAAATTGAATGAAAAAGAATTTATTAAATATTTAAATTCTAAGATAAATATATTTTATTGCCCCGTACTTGAGGGGGATTATAATTACATTGTTTATGTTATTTCAGAAAACCCAACAGAATTGGGAGAAATTAATACCGAAATAAGAAGAAATTTGGGGGATTCAATAGAAGAATTAGATTTATTATTTTTGGGAGAAATACTAAAATACGAACAATTTCCTATGGATATGCTTCTTAACAATTAAAGCAATCACTAAGTCAGAAAGTAATTGCCCAAATTTATTTTTTAAGATGAATAAGGCAAAAATATTGAATTACTGCTTTAAAAAGGATACAAATCATATTTGTAAATCTCAAATATAGAAACAAAATCCAAATCAACTAAATTTTCAGAAAAATTCTCTCTCAAATCAACAAGCAATTCCTGAAACAACTCTTTATTTGGAACATCAACACCAATTTCATAATCCCATTTTCCAACCGTTTTAATTAACCAAGAAATGTAAGGATTGGATTTACAAAACTCGTAAAACTTTCCCTCAATCTCCTTAGGAATTTTATTAAAAGATACTAATAAATTATAGTTCTCATTCCCATACTTAGAAGAATCAATAAAAGTAAAGAATCCTTCAATAATTCCCTCTTTAGACAAATTTTTCAATCTTAAAGCAATGGTAGATGCAGGAATATCCAATTCCCTAGAAACATCCAATACACTTGCCCTAGCATTTGTAGAAACATAACTCAAAATATCTTTATCTAACTCATCTAATTCCGCCAGATCAATTTCTCCCCCAAACTTTGGCATCTTTCCTTCAACAGACTTCTTCTCCAATAAATAATCCTTTGAAAAGTGAAACAACAAAACTCTTGTGGCAATATCTCTCTTAGTTATATAATCACCAAATTTATTCATAACCTCTGAAAAAATCTGATTAAAATGTAAAACATTTTTACCCAAGATCCCAATAATAAAATCATACTTCCCCCCAACCCTAGAAAAAAATGACACATGTTTATTTTTCCTTATAAAAGAAACAAACTCCCTCTCTTTTTCTTTAGTAAACTTCTTGGTGTTTACAAAGACCCCGTAGTCAGTATATCCAAGTTTAGCAAAGTTCACAAAAGTAAGAAATTTCTGGATAATTCCCTCCTCAACTAAATTATTGATTCTATATCTAACTAAATCCGGTTTTACACCAATTCTCTTCCCAATTACCTTATTACTCAATCTGGCATTATTCTCAAGTTCAAAAAGGATTTTTTTATCTTTTATATCCATATCAGTTATTTAACATAATTACTATATAAATATTACTATTTCACTGAATTTTCAATAAATAATTATAAATATTAACAAAACAATATTACTATAGAGTGATTAAAATGGAACAAATAGAAGCCAGCAAAAAAATACTTGAAGAAAGCCAAAAAGAGGCATTTCCTTATACTTTCAATGAATTTGGATTAGAAATAATAGTTCACGAAGGAGTATTCTCACCAAAGCACTTTCATGGATGGAGAGTCTTCACTCAAAACTTTCCAAATGTTGATGGGGAAACTGTTTTAGAAATCGGTTGTGGACA
Organism: Candidatus Woesearchaeota archaeon; assembly: GCA_964587005.1. Taxonomy (GTDB): domain Archaea; phylum Nanobdellota; class Nanobdellia; order SCGC-AAA011-G17; family PNOQ01; genus JABIBT01. Next base: position 4,357 of record CAZPJW010000018.1, on the reverse strand, counting down.
CGGCGCTACAAGTATTTACTTAGCTAAAAATGGGGCAAAGAAAGTAGTAGCAGTAGATATAAACAAAAAAGCAGTAGAAAATACTCTAGAAAACGCAAAAAGAAATAATTCTCCTAATGTAGAAGTAAGAGTTAGTGATGTCTATAGTGCAATAGAAAAATCAGAAAAATTTGATACAATTTATTGGAATACTCCTTTCATATATGTGCCCGAAGATTATGAATATATCTCAGAACTAGAAAGAGGGCTTTTTGATCCAGGCTACAAGTTAACAGAGAGATTCCTTGAAGAAGCAGGCAGTTACCTAACTCAAACTGGTAGAATTTTATTAGGAATAGGAGATTTCGGAGATATTCCTAAATTTAAAGCATTGGCAGAAAAATTTGGATATTCGATAAAATTGCTCGCAAAAGAGGATTCTACAGAAATGAATCCCGTTGATTTTCAACTTTATGAGTTAAGGGGGAAAAATGAAGAATAAATTGAAATTAGCGGTTTTCGGAGCAGATGAAGATCATAGCTCAGAAGATAGATGCTCTCTAGCATTTAAAGTAGGTCAAGAAATTGCAAAATCTGGGGCCATTCTCTATACTGGTGGAGGAAAAGGAATCATGGAAGCTGTATCAAAAGGTGCAAAATCTAAAAATGGAAAAGTAATTGGAATAATTCCTGGAAATGATAAATCAAAAGCAAATCAATATTGCGATGAAATCATAGCTCAGGGCGAAGATTTTTTTAAAAGATCCATAACTTTAGCTCAAGAAGTAGATGGAGCCATTATTATTGATGGGGGAATTGGAACACTAAGTGAAATGTGCGTATGCTACTGGGATTTAAAACCAATAGTTGCATTATCTACTTCGGGAGGTATGGCAGAAGAATACTCTGGGAGATTTTTAGATAAAAGGTTTTTAACGAAAGTAAAACAAAGCAATTCCCCAGAAGAAGCAGTTCAACAAGCAGTGTTTTACTCACAAAATAGAAAAGATTTAGAAGAAAGATTAATGAAAGCAGGACTAGACTTCAGTATATTTAGAAACCCACCAAGAAAATTTGTTAGAATAAACCCAAGAAATCCAATAGGGATAAAGAAATTAGAAAGGGCACTGGGAGAAGAATATGGAATTCAAACACAATTTACAGAAACTTCAATAAAAGGAATCTATGAATCTTCAAACACTGATATTGGAGGTTGGATTAATGGAAAAAGAAATAATTTATTCAATAGAAATTACTTCATACAAGATTTAGCAAGCGTTATTTGTGTCAACGAACTTGAACTAGAAGAAAATCAGTCTCTTCTAGAAACCTGTGCGGCAAGAGGATTCAAATCTATTTTAGCCCACGATTTAATGGAAGGACAGATTAAGATAACAGCATTGGATATAGATAAAGAAAAGTATGAAGTAATGTTGGGATTTTTTAAGAAATTCGGATTAGATGCTGAAACACATTTGACTGATGCCACCAACTACAAAGGAGAAAAATTTGATAGGGTTTTAGTGGATGCTCCGTGTTCAAGCGAAGGCATGACAGTAAGTTACAATTCTGAACTACAGAGAGATGTGAGTGGATTTGATGCTGTTGTCCAATATTCGCAGGGAGATGTAGAAAGATTTGCTGAATTACAAGGCAAACTTCTACAAAAAGGATTTGAACATCTAAAAGATGATGGAACTTTAATTTACGCTACCTGTACATTAAATAGGGAAGAGAATGAGGAAGTTGTTAAAAGATTTTTAGAGAGGAATCCAGATGCAGAATCAATAGGGGTCAATATGGCAAGATATAGTGTAAGAAATTCTCAGTCAAGTCATGGAGTAAGAATCTTGCCTGATAGAACGAAAGGGTTCTATTTTACTAAGATTAAGCGGAAATAGTAAATTTATATAAATTTGATGGTCCAAACATTTATATTCGTAGAACAAATTAATTCTTGTTAATTGCTCCGAGCTGAAGGCGAGAGCGCAGTATGGTCGAGCAAAACGAAATTTTCCGAAGAAGTCATAAAAAGGTGCGATACATTAATAAAAGAATAAGAATAATTGATTTTAGAGAATGAAACAACTACTTACAATTTTTTTAGAAAAGAATGAGAAGAAGAAAGAGAAAATGCAATTGAGAAAATGTCTAAAATGGATATTAAGTTTGAAACAAAAGTAAATTCTATTCAACTTTTAACCATTGGTGAAGATCATTCTCTAAAATCTAAAGAAGACTTCTATCTCTGAGTACATTTTTATGATTGCAAATAACCCTTGTTATATGTCCCGACGACTGAAAGGAGGAGAGCCTGCAAGGCGTGGTCGGAGCGAAGCGGAGAAGTTTAATTTTCAAATCCGTCATATAGTTTAAGAATTTCTTCTTTTAGAACTCCACCTTTTATTTCAATTTTATTAGCACCTTTTTCATTAAGATAATCAGAACTAACAAGAATTTCTTGACCAAATAATTTTGAGGATTCTTCTAACGAAATTCCAAAGACAATTCTACTAATATTTGCCCACCAAGAAGCAGAAAAACACATTGGGCAAGGTTCACAAGTTGAATATAAAGTGACTCCTGTTAAGTCTTTGGATTTAAGTTTTTTGCAAGCACTTCTTATAGCGTTAATTTCAGAATGGGCTGTAGGATCAAAATTATTTGTTTCACCAGATTTACCAGTCGCAATAATCTGATTATCTTTAACTAAAACACAACCGAAAGGAAAAGGTGCGTTTTTTGCTTCATTAATTGCCAATTTCATGAATTGTTCATCGTTCATATAATTCATTAAGGTGGAGTTCTTTATTAAAATTACCATTCTAGGATTTGAAAATTAAATTACATATAACTGTTGTTAAGTCGTGTGAGCGAAGCGAGAGCCTGCAAGGCGGCACCAAGAAAAATCTTTGATTTTTTGAAGGAGTTTTTTCTTCTGCGTTTAGAAAATTTAAATCTCTTATTTTGGGGTGGGACGGAAGCGCGCGCTTTTTGTTTCTTTTTTATAAAAAGAAAATGGGGCACTTTTATTTCTTTATTATTTCACAAATTAAACCAATTTCGGTTTTAACATAATTAATTATTTTCAAATTTGCAGAATTGCAAAGAGTCCTCAAATCCATTAAAGAAAATTGTTCGGATTCATTTGCTCCAACACTTCTATCAAAAATAAAAGTTGTCCCCTCTATTGTATCTATTGGAACTTCTATTTGTTCATACATCTTTTTTCGTTCATTAAAAGCAGAATCAGAATAAACACTAAGAATTATGCTTCCTGTTTTTTTTAGAACTCTTCTCATTTCTGATAAAGATTTTAATTTGTTTTTTGAAAAATTTACCAGGGTCATCATTAGTAAAACATAATCAAAAGACTCCTTTTCAAAAGGAAGTTCAAAAGCATCACTTTTCATGATTTTTATTTTATCCTCTTTTGAAAATTGTTTTTGTGTATCTTTGATAGCTTTTTCGTCTGAATCAATTCCAACAATTTCGGAAGGAATATCTTTAAAATCCGAAATTATTCTTCCGTCTCCGCAACCAATATCTAAAACCTTTGAGTTTGGCTTAATTGTTTTTCTTAAGAATAATTTTTCCTTTCCAAATAATTCTGCATAACTCTTTCTTGGGTTTTTTATGACTCTTTCCCAATAATCAATATTTGTTTTATTCATAAATTAAAATATAAAGAAGAAGTTTATTAAGTTTTGTAAAAGTGCCCCATAAAATAAGAAAAATTTGAGCGAAGCCTTTTATCCTTGGTTATGCGAAATTTTAATTTCATGAGGTTTTCGTTGGTCGGATAAAAGAAGTTTTTCTTTTTTGACTTTGTCAAAAACTATCTGTCATGAAATGACTAAGCGCGCTTCCGTCTGGGGTGGGAAAATAAATTGGAGATTTAAATTTTTAGCAGAAGAAAAAATTCGACTTAATTAATGTTATGTTCTCTGAGCGACAGCGAAGACGGAAACCGAAGGTTTTCGAGTAGAAATTATCAATAGAAAAGTTTATGTATTTAATCATCCTAATAAAAACAATATGAATGAAGAGAATGATTCTTCAGGGGATTGGGATGAGATTTCGGACATAGTTGAAGCAAGACGGCAACGACAAGTACGTGCTGCCGGTAAGTTAATGGAACGTCTAGCAGAGGAAGAAATCGTCGATCGAATGCTATGCGATGCAAGAGGATATCATCGTGTAACTGGAATCTCAGAAAAAGATCTCGATGAGAATGTCTGCTACGATTGTTTTAAGTGGGTTGATAAGGATCAAACAGAGACATATCGTGTGGTGCCATACGACTGATAATTTCTATTGAACATAACTGGAGGAATTTAGAGAAGTTTTTGCGAAGCAAAAATTTGGATGGAAGAAA
>CAZPJW010000017.1:0-11571 GCA_964587005.1 Candidatus Woesearchaeota archaeon | reverse complement strand
GCAGAGTATAAGAATTTTAGAAAGGAAGTAAGTGAACATATTTTTTCAAAGATAAGAGAGTTGAGAGAGTTTTTGAATTCTAAAGATATTAAGATGATAATTGAGCCAGGTAGATTTATTGCAGCTCCTGCTATTAAATTAGAAACTAATGTTGTAAATGTTTATGATGGAAATGTAATTGTAGATTGTTCTGTTTATAATTCTGCAATGGATACTTTCGTAGCAAGTATTAGACTATTAGTGCAAGATGAAAAAGAAAAAGGTTTTTGTTATACAATAAAAGGAATAACTCCAGATTCTTTAGATATATTTAGATATAAAGTTTATTTTGATGAGGAAGTAAAAGTGGGAGATAAAATTGTTTTTTTGAATGCGGGCGCCTATAATTTTAGTAGTGGTTATTTTAATTTAGATAAATTAGAGACAGAAGTTGTTGAATAGTTAGATTTTTAAGTAAATGTGCATTCCCCAAAACAAGATGAAATATAAAAAAAGTGTTTTATTATTGATTCTGATTTTTATGGTTGGTTTTAGTTATTCCGTTAGTGCTACAGAATTAATATACCAAGAAGACGCAGATTCTCATTGGTGCGAAACTGGCCCATTTGAGGAAAACTTTACAGAATATTGTTATAATATGACCGATGGCGATTGGGATACTGGAATTCATTTGTGGATTGAGAACCCAGATACTCCGGGGCACCCATTGATAACAGAAATGGATTTATATTTAGAATATGAAAAGCCAGAAGGTGCTCTGAGTTTTAGTTATTGGACTTTGAAAAGTGGTGCGCATTTAGATTATGGCAATCCTGCTGAGTTTAATTTGAGTTTTGAAGATTTTCCTGGGTGCTGGGATCAAGAAACTTTGGAGTTGAAAGCATATATTTTCAGTTGGTTTGGTCATGGCGGGGAAACTACTTTTTTCTACTGTCATGATGGAAATGATTGGGTTAATATGAATGAAGATTGGGGGCCCTTGGGTTCTGATGCAAATTTCTATGAAGATGCAATGGTTTGGGTAGTTGAAACTCCGGAAGCTAGTGTTAATTGGAGCGGTGTTGATTTGTTTGGAGGTGGGGGATTAACAACTTGTCCCGCGGGAGAAGGAAGTGAATATTCGTCTTTGAAAGTTTTTGTAAGAGATCAGAATAATGAGTCAATAGAAGGAATTCCTGCAGCGGATTTTGATTTTATTGTTTCAGATACATTTGATCCAGAATACTATGGAGACTTGTCTTTGAGTTTTATTCCACAAGATTCGCATACAGATGAAAACGGAGAAATAAGTTTTAACATAGTTGGAGACACTTCAATTGAAGGATATGTTTTAATATTTACCAAAGTTGGGGACATTGTTCTTGTTGAAGGTGTTGTTTTGGAAACGAATACTTACGACAGAAATTTGAATGGTGTTGTTGATATTCCTGATTTCAGTATGTTTGCTCAGGATTATCAAGGAAGCAATTTGCAAAGTGATTATAATTGGGATGGAATCGTTGATTTGGTTGACTTGAGTATGTTTGCTTCACACTATGGACATTCTGCAGAGAGGGTTATCACTGAAGAACTTCCAAAAAAATTAATGTCTGTTTTCAAGTAAAACAGATAATTTTTTATATTTTTTATTTCTTATTTAATTGAAATGGAAGCTTGGAAATACCATATAAAATGGTTTAACATTGGATTTTGGATTATTGCTCTAATTATTTTTATAGTGATTATGATTTTGGCATTTAGATGATTAAACTATTCAATCATATAAGTTTTTATAAATAGAATATTTTTTAGGGTTCTATGCAAGATTTATTTCCTTTTGAGAACTATAGAAAAGGCCAGGATTCTTTTATTAAAGTTGTAAATACTGCTTTAAGACATAAGAAAGATGTTTTGGCCAATGTTCCTACGGGAGTTGGGAAGACTGCTGCTACTTTGGCTCCTTGTTTGAAATATGCTATAGAAAATAATAAGCATGTTATTTTTTTGACTAGTAAACACACTCACCATAAGATTGCTATTGATACTTTAAGAGAGATCAAAGAGAAACATAAGATTGATGTTCAAGTTGCAGATTTTATTGGAAAAAGGTGGATGTGTCCAAGAGAAGATATTGGAAATTTGAATTCAAATGAATTTAGAATGTTTTGTAAGAATGTTGTTGAAAATAAAGAGTGTGAGTTTTATAGAAATTATTATGATAAGTCAAGAGTTTTTAAGAATAAAATTTTAATGGAAGATTTGAGAGATAATATTTATCATGTTGAAGAGTTAATAGAGAAATGTAAAAATGTTGAAGTTTGTGCTTTTGAAGCGGCTGTAGAAAATGCAAAGAAAGCAAGAGTTGTTATTGTAGATTATTTTCATGTTTTGAATCCTGGAACTAGAGAGAGATTTTTTAAAAAAATAAATAAAGAATTGAAAGATTGTATTTTGATTTGGGATGAATCTCATAATTTGCCTGGAAGAGCTAGAGATTTGATGAGTGATTCTATTAGCACTTTTAGTTTGGACTTTGCTATTAAAGAAGCGGGCAAGTTTAATCAGGAGTTGGAGCCGGAGGTTGTCGAAATTAGAAATCAGTTGATGTTACTTAGTGATAAGTTAGGTTTGGAGAATAACGAAGTTTTAGTTTCGAAGGATTCTTTTAAAGGAGTAAGTGAAGGAACTATTACAAAAATCATGGAAACTGCCGAAAATGTTGTTGAAGAAGAGCAAAGAAGTTTTTTGAATGCTCTTGGTGGATTTTTGATGTTATGGAAGAAAGATGATAAAAGATATTCAAGAATTTTGAAAAGGACGTTTACAAGAACAGGAAAGCCAATTATTAATTTAATGTTTAATTGTTTAGATCCAAGTATTGTTTTGGAGGATGTAATAAAAGGGGGGCATTCAAATATTTTTATGTCTGGAACTTTGTATCCCTTGGAGATGTATGAAGAAATTTTTGGTTTGGAGCTGCCAATAAAAGTTGAGTATGAAAATCCTTTCCCTAAGGAAAATAGAGTTGATTTGGTTGTTCCTGCGATTACTACTAAATTTACACAGAGGAATAGTGAGATGTATGATAAAATTGCTGAGAGTGTAAATGAATTAAGTGATATGATTAAAGGGAATAAGATATTTTTCTTTCCAAGTTATTATTTAATTGAGAAAGTTAAGGATAATATTAAGGGAGATAATATATTTTTTGAGGAAAGTGGGATGGATAAGTATACAAGAGAGGTTTTACTTGAAAGATTTTCTAATTTGAAAGACGAGGGAGCTAGTTTAATTGCTGTGAGTTCTGGAAGTTTTGGGGAGAGTATTGATTTGACTGGAGATAAATTGAAAGCGGTTGTAGTTGTGGGAGTTCCTTTTGCAAAATCTGATTTGGAGAATAAGGAGATTATTAGGTATTATGATGAAAAGTTTGGAAAAGGGATGGAATATGGTTATGTAATTCCTGCTTTTACTACGATTTTTCAGAATGTTGGTCGTTGTATTAGGAGCGAGAAGGATTCTGGAGTTATTATTTATTTAGATGAGAGATATGCATGGAATAATTATAGAAAGTATTTTCCTAAAAGTATTGAACTTAGAGGTTCTAGGGATTTTGAAGAGGTTGCAGAGTTGATTTCTGAAGTGAATGGGAAAGTTTAAAAGTTCTTTAGTATAATTTGTATTAATGGATTATAAGAAGTTAAAGTTTAAAGCAGGATTGGAAATACATCAACAGTTAGAAACAAATAAATTATTTTGTTCTTGTCCTTCTGTTTTAAGAGATGAAAAACCAGATGTTTTGATTAAAAGAAAGTTAAGATCTTCTGAAGGTGAATCTGGGGAGAAAGATGTTGCTGCAGAATTTGAAACTTTAAAGAATAAAGAATTTAATTATGAAGGTTATAAAGATTCAACATGTAGTGTTGAATTTGATGAAGAACCTCCGCATGGCATGAATGAAGATGCTTTGGAAATTGTTTTGCAAGTTTGTTTGTTATTGAATTGTAAATTAGTAGATGAAGTACAAGTTATGAGGAAAGTTGTTGTTAATGGAAGCAATACAGCCGGATTTCAAAGGACTGCTTTAGTTGGACATGGTGGTTTTTTAAAAACAAACAAAGGAAAAGTTGGAATTCAGTCAGTTTGTGTTGAAGAAGATGCTGCAAGAGAAATTAAAAGAAATAAAAATTCTGTTACTTTTAGATTAGATAGATTAGGAATTCCCTTGATTGAGATAGCAACTGATCCAGATATAAAAGATCCAGAACATTGTAAGGAGGTTGCTGAAAAATTAGGAATGATTTTGAGAAGTACTTCTAAGGTTAAGAGAGGGTTAGGAACAATTAGGCAGGATGTTAATGTTTCTATTAAAAATGGAAATAGAGTTGAGATAAAAGGTTTTCAAGATTTAAGAAGTATGGTTAAGATTATTGATAATGAAGTTAAAAGACAGTCTAGAGGAAATGTAAAAAAAGAAGTTAGGAAAGCAAATTCTGATTTTTCAACTTCGTTCTTGAGACCAATGCCTGGGGCTGCGAGGATGTATCCAGAAACCGATGTTAAACCTATTTTAATAACTAAGAAATTGTTGAAGCAAATTGAGCTTCCTGAATTGCTAGAAGAAAAAGTTTTGAGATTGGAGAAAGAGGGAGTAAATCCAGATTTGGCAAGAGTTTTAGTCAAGGAAGGAATATTTTTGGATGAGTTTAGTTACAATTTAGATAAGAATTTAATAGCAAGTGTTTTAGTTGAAATGCCAAAGGATATCAGGAAAAGATTTAATTTAGATTGCCATTTTAAGGAAGAAGATTTCAGATTAGTTTTGGAGAATTTAGAAAATAAAAATTTGAATAAAGAAAGTGCTTTTGAGGTTTTAACGGAAATAGCCAAGGGAAAGAAAATTGATTTGAGCAAGTATAAGCAAGTTGATTTAGATAAATTAGAAAGTGATATTAAAAGTATTGTTGAGAAGAATAAGGAATTGAGCATTGGAGCATTGATGGGAATTGTAATGAATAAGTATAGAGGAAAAGTTGAAGGAAAAGTTGTTTCTGAGTTTATTAGAAAATATTCTAAGCAGTAGGTTTTGTCATTTTAACATTTTTTACAAGTAAAGGAGCTAGATGACAAGGGGTTTCTGCTTCCCAAGAAGTAATTTGTTCTGTGTCTTTTCCAAAAACAGAAATATTTTTTAACATGTTAAGAACGTTTTCAGAAACCCTTAGATTTTTTATGGGTTCTGAAATTTCTCCATTTTCGATTAAAAACATTCCATCCCTGGGAATAGTTGAAAAGTCTCCTGTTGAATAATTTTGGAAACGAGTATACCAAACGTTTGTAACGTAGATCCCGTGTTTTACTTCAAATGGATTTCCTTGTTTTCCATTTAAAATTAGATTACTTGGATCTGGGGAAATAATTCCAGCGTTTCCTGTTGAATTTGTTTTGTATCTCTGTGCAGAAGAAAAATTATGTAAATATGTTTTTAGAACTCCATCTTTAATTACTTCAGTTCTTTGTCTTGGATATCCTTCAGCATCGAAAGGAGAGCTTGCTACCCCGTTTGGAAGTTTTCCATTATCAATTAGGTTAAAGTTTCCTAGATTTTTTTCAATTTTATCTGTAAAGAATGACATTCCGGATTCTACACTAAAAGAAGATAAAGCTTCTCCTACGTTGTCTAGAATTGGAGCAAATGCTAAAGGAGAAAAGACAACATCATAGCTTCCAGGGATTCCTTCTTTTGGGTTTAGAGATTGTTTTGCTATTTCTCCAGCCTTTTCTGAGGCTTCTTCATAATTGAAATTTTTTAATATCGAAGAAGTAACTGTTTTGTGCCCAGATGCTTCTTTTGTTGCGAATGCTCTTAATGATAAGTAAAGAGAACTTGAATTGTATTCTTGTTGTATTCCTGTTGATGTTAAAATAAATGTTCTTCCTGTTGAAGCTTGGAAAGTTCCGGCAGTTCTTTTTGCATTTTTTAATGCTGAATTAATTGAAGAGTTTACAATTTCTACTGGATCTAAGTCATGTATTTGTTTATCATAAATATTTTCTACTTTTGGATATTCAAATTTGTTTTCAGGAATCCCAACGTAGGAATTGTTTTTTTGTGCTGTTTTTAGGAATTCTAGAATTTTTTGTATTGTATTATTTATTGTATCGTCATCAAATTCTTTTAGAGTTGTAGAAACTAATTTTTTATCTTTTGCTACAAAGATATCAATTAGATTTCCAGACTCTATGCCGGTTTTTACTATTTTGTTATTTACGAATTTTATCATAGATTCATCTAGGTTAATTTTTTTCAATACAATATCATCTACCCCTTTTTCGAGAAGTTTTTTTCTTATTGAGTCTAGTGTTTCCATTGTTTTTAAGTTAAGTAAGATTTATTTAAAATCATCGATTTTTTTCTGACCAAAACATATATCGTAAAAATCGCATTGTCCGGTAGACCATTTGCATAATGGAGAGGTTTTCATTGGATAATCTTGTATATCTTCAGATTTTGTATTTTCTTGAATTAAGGAACATTCTTGTCTTGCAAGTTCTACTAATTCTTCATCGACTTTTAGATATTTTGGACCATGTTTTAGAAAATCAATTCCAACTAGATCTGGGTGTTTTCCGTGCTTTTCAAAATATAATAATGCGTAAATTGCTAATTGTAATCTGTATTCATTTGAAATGTTGTCTTTTTTGCTTGTTTTGTAATCCATTACAGAGATTTCGCCATTAACATTGTGGATTGCATCTATGAATCCTTGAACCATGTGTTCTTGGGATTTGAAGTAAACTTCAGTTTCTGGTTTTAGTAAGTTAAATGCTTCATCAAAAGTTAAATGGTCATTTTGTTTTAGTTGGATTCTGTTTAGTAAAGAGTCAAACCAAGAAGTTATCATTTCTTGAGATTCGTTGTAATAAAATTCTAATTTTTTTTGTCCCAAGTCAAGATTTAGTAGTTTGTCTCTTGAATTTGCCCATTTTTCTTTGAACATGCTTTGTAGTAAGATATTTAGTTCGAATTCTTTATGTTCTCCCCCGATTGAAGTTATATCTAGTTTGAAGAAATCTTCTAAAACCTCGTGAACTATTTTTCCACGAATTAGATGTATTGATTCAACTCCGGGAAGTTTCTCAATATATTGATAATAATACTTTCTTGGACATTGTTTAAATGTATTTATTGAGCTTGGAGATTGTATTCTTGGTGCCATTCTATAGATAAATAATTGATTGTTTTAAAAGGATTGTTTTAGTAGAGAATATAGTTTAGAAAGGTTTTTAAATTTGAAAATTAAAAATTTTGTTAGAGGTGGTTATTTATGCCAAAGAAAGCTAAATCTTCAATGAAAGGAACGAGGCTTTTGCTGATCATAAGTGGTCTAATTTCAATTATTCTTGCTTATTTGTTATGGCAAGGACTTTGGACATTAGAAATGATTGTAGCAATTATACTGTTCTTTGCAGGATTATTTAAGATAATTATTGGAGCAACAAAATAAGGGGGTGAGAAATAAATGCCAGCTAAAAAAGTTAAGAGTAGCACATGTGGTGGTTCAAGTAAATGGATTGGTGGAGTAATTACAATCTTATTGGGTATCGCATTGTGGATGAGTTACTTGTCAATTGAGCAATTCTTTGCAATAGTTTTCATATTATTGGGACTTATGAAGCTTTGTGGAAAATTCCATTGCTAAATAATACAAATTTTCTTTTTTGTATTTGTTTTCAATAGGTTTATAAATCTAAATTTCTTTTTTTAATTTATGAGGTTTACAGACAAAATAATATTTTTAGTTATATTTATTGCAATTGTCTCTGGATATTTTTATTATCAAGGTGATTTGGAGTTTGATTATTTTAATAAGGATTTAACTGCAAGAGAGTGTTCTGATTTGGGTGGAGAAATTGTTAATTCCTTGAATTCTGAGTGTGAGGGGGAAAAACTTGGCGAGATCTCTGATTTAACTTGCCCTTGTGTTTGTTGTGAAAAAGAGTAAGGTTTTTATATTTTGAAATAAAGATTTGTTTATGGATTTCAAATTACCTACGTTTAGTGCGATTGTTTTTGGAGTGATTGGTGGTTTTGTTAGCTTTTTTCTATCTTTGCAAATTATGACATTAAGGCTTATTACTGATTTTTCAGAGAGTATCCCGAGAGAGGTGTATTTCTTTTCAAATCCTTTTGTGGGTATCTTGATAGGACTTCTTGTTGGTTTTTTAGTTGGTTTTGTTTTGGAAGTTTTGTTTCGGAAGAAAGACCCTAATTCTGGAGGAATAAAATTTAATATTTTGAAGAAGTGGTGGTTTTGGGTAATTTTGGCTGTTCTTATTATTGTTTGGTTACTTGATTTATTCTGATTAGGCTAGTCGAGACGAGGTCCTACCCGCAAGGTAAATTTTAAATAGTTCAATTCTATACTTTGTTTATGTCAAAAGGGAATAAATTTTATTGTAAAAGTTGTAGTTATCGTTGGACCAATAGAAGAGAGGTTGAACCAACAATTTGTCCGGGTTGCAGTAGTACTTTAATTGAAGATGAGACTAAAAGAAACAAAAGAATTCTAGAAGATGAAGATATTGGTTTTGTTGAGTCAGAAAAAGAAAAAAAGGTAGATTTGCTACCAAAAGAGGATTAATTAATATATACTTTTTTGTTCTATAATCTTTTTAAGTAAGATAAGTTTCCTATTTTTATGGATGATGATTTTCTTAATGTAAATCCGAAGTATGAGCCCATGGGTAGATGTAAAAAATGTGGAAATAAGTCTGCTGCTAAGGATTTTAAAATAGATGATGACTTGGGAATTATGGTTTGTTCTAATTGTTTTAAGTCATCTGCTACAAAAAAATTTACACTCAAAAAAGAAAAGCTTGAGGAAAAAGAGGAAAGTTCTGGGGAAAGAGAAGTGGTCCCCAGAACTATTGTTATTGATGGTGAAGAAGATGCTTTGAGTAAGATTGATAGACCACAAAGATTAGAAAAAATAAAAGAGGTTAGAAAAGAAAAAGAGTATGAAAGACTAACTTGTTATAATTGTGGTTTTAATTTTAAATATAACAAAAAGAAAAATTGGCCTTCAGTTTGTCCTGCTTGTGCAATAGATATTAAGGAAGTAAAAAGAGGAGTTTTTAGACATTAAGAAATTCTAATACTTTTTAATCTTAAGGAAGGTCCACCCATAAGAACAGGGATGCCTTGCATTGGTTCTCCTTTTCCGCAAGTTCCTGCAAAAAATTGTAAGTTGTTAGCTACTAAATCCACAGAAGACCATAGTTTTGGAGTTGTTAATTCTAAAGTTGGAGACTTAACTGGTTTTGTTAGTTCTCCGTTTTCTATTAAGTATGCTTCATTTCCAACGTATTTTTGTTGGAATCTTTTGTCGTCAATATTCCATTCCATGAAATTTTTAATGTAAATTCCTTTTTTTGTTTCTTTGATTAGTTCTTCTTCTGAAATTTTTCCAGGTTTGAAGTATGTATTTGCCATACGAATCATTGGCTCTACAGAATAGTGGTTTGCTCTTGATGACCCGTTAGATTTTATGTTCATTATTTTTGAAGATTGTCTATCATGCAAGAAATCATTTATTTTTCCATTTTTGAATAAAATTCTTTCTTTTGCTTTTACTCCTTCATCATCATATGAATAAAAACCATAACTTTTTTCTAAAGTTGGATCATCTACAATCGTTACATGCTCTGATCCTAGTTCTGTGTTTAGCATTTTTTCAGATATGAAAGATTCTCCGGCTTGTGCTGCTTCTCTTCCAAATATTCTATCTGCTTCTGTTGGATGCCCACAAGCTTCGTGAACTGCAATTCCGGTTACTTCGGGACCAATTACTATGTCTAGTTCTTCTTTTGGGGCAGAGATTCCTTTTGTTATGTTTTCTCTTAGTGCTTTTATTTCGTTTTGAATTTCTGATTTTAAATTCCATTCTTTTAGAATTTCGTATCCTGTTGTTGAACCTTTTTGTAGATATCTTTGTATTGCTTGATTTTTCTCTATGATTGTTAGGAAGTAGAAGAAATTGATTCTTGGAATTATTGAATTTATTTGTGAGCCTTCTGTGTTTACGAAGTATTTTTCTGTTATGCTATCTGATAGTGAGAGATATTTATGATCTGAATTTATTTCATCATCAATTTCCTTTAGTAATTTTAATTTTTCTTCTTGAGAGAAATCTTGAATTTTTTGTTTTTGAGTTATTTCTTGTGTTTTCTTCACTGGTTTTTCTTCTGAGAAGTTTATTTTTTCTGAGATTTTTGAAGCTCTTTGTGTTATTTTTATAGATTTTTCTAGTTGTTCTTTTAGTTTTTCTTTTTTTAATTCATTTATTGACACAAAGCCAAGGTTGTTATTTATTAAGAATCTGATTCCTAGGCCTGCTGATTGATCAAAGCCGGTTATTTCTGGATTTGAGTCTTTTAGTATTATTCCTGTTGAAGTGTGGTCTTCTAATCTAGCTTCAGCGTAATCTGCCCCTTTTTCTTGTAAAAATTTTATTGAAAAATCTGCTAAGTCTTTGTACATGTTTATTTTGAAAGATATCTTGTTTATATAGATTTCTCTATTTTCTTTTTCTCTTCCTTCTATTTTTTATTACTAAAGAAATATGTTTTGCTTCTGCTTCTGTTTTGAAGATTAAGTATATTGCTAAAATTAATATTAAGGTTGCTACTATTGCTACAATAAATTCGTAAAGAACTATATCTTGAGCCGGTACAAACTTTTTGATTGCTGCTACGATTGCATCTCTCCATAAAAGTGCTGCTGTTAGAGTAAATGCAGATATTAGTGCTGTGTGTATTGCAGTTTTAGCTGTTATTCTTCCCATGATGAAATTTTGATTTTTTTGATTAATAAGGTTTTTGTATTACATAATAGAATTCGTTTTGTGTCTTTACTATTCTGAATTTATATCTTATTCTTCTTAGCATGATTTCGAACCATTTTCTTCTTGGATATTTCATCATTTTGTTTGAGACTGTTTTTGTTGAGAAAGAGGCTACTATGTATTTTGATTTTATTTCTTTTATTAGTTGTTCAGAGAATTTATGTCCTTTTTTTGCTTCTAGTGGATCTATTACTTTGAATAAGAAAGTTACGTCTGCTTTTGGTAGGTCTTTTATGTTGTTTTTATTTACTGCTTTTAAGATTGCTTTTCCTTTTATGTTTTTTATTTTGAAATACTTATTTAGAAAATCTACATCTTCTTGATCTATTTCTATTGCTGTGTATTTTGGTTTACATTCTAAGTATGGATATGAGATTGGATTTATTCCAGAACCTATGTCTAAGATTGAGTTTGGTTGTTTTGTAATTTGAAAAATTCGGTAGTAGAGAGTTTGGTAGGCTTTCATTCTCTCTTTTGTTGATAGGTTTGTTTCCAGTATTTTTCTATGTATGTCTATTGAATTTGGGTCTTTTTTTAGATCATCTAGAAGTGAGTCTCTCTTCTTTTTTTTCTTCACTTGAAAAGATCCATGGATTTTGTGTAATCTTGCTTTTACTCCTTTAATTATGTCTTTATCTTTTGCTTTTTGGTTTTTTCTTAGAAAATTATTTATTTCTTGCTCTAT
>CAZPJW010000016.1:0-12763 GCA_964587005.1 Candidatus Woesearchaeota archaeon | reverse complement strand
TAAATAGTGTAGTCAAATTTAAACTGATAAAAACTCCCTTTAATGCAACAATGCAACTTCATGATAAGTTATTTAAATCTGGTTAATTTTAGAAAAATATGAAAAAAGGTGAGAGAATTAGCTTTGTAGTATTCTTATTTATTTTGCTCATAGCTAGCTTTGTGGTTTTTTCTGGAGATGGCATGCCAAATGCTGGGACTGTATTTATTTTCAAGGGATTTGGTGAATAGTTCTCCCCCGGAGATTGTATTTTTGAAACAACCGAAGGAGAAGGTACGGTATATTTGAGAAAGCCACATAATGGAAGTGTTCTTTGTGGTTTTGGAGATTTTTCTGAGGGTTCTGTCTATAGTTGGGATTTAAATGGTGGAAGCGTAGGTAGTGGAAATTCTGAGCAATTATTCTTGGCACATTTTGATAACTCCTTGACTGCAGAAAATGGAGAAACTCCGATTGATCAATCTGGTTTTAATGGATATTCTAGTGGGAAGTTTGGTAGTGGAATTGATGGGGTAGTAGAGTATAGTGCGATAAATAATTTTGATTTAATCTCGGGGGAACCTAGCTATACATTTGGAGCAAAGGGTTATTTGGGGGAACCTGCTGGCGAGATTATCCAACTTGATTTAGATGAACAAGTATTTAGGAAAAGATTTGACAATGGCATTGTAATTATTAGTAATGGTGCCGATAGGGCCGATTATGAACTAGGAAAGTACTACCGGGAAATAAGTGGTGTTCAAGATCCTGAAGCAAATAGTGGGGAGTTAGTAAATGTCGTTAATTTAAACAGAACCGATGGAAGAATTTTATTGTTGCCCTTATGTTCGAATAATCCAAATGGGGATGGAGATTGTATTTCTGAAGATGGTGGTGGTGACGGTGGAGGCGGTTCTGGTGGTGGTGACGGCGGATCTGATGGGGGAGGCATCCCTGGAGATGGAGGAAGTGAAGACGGTCAAAATTCTACGAGTGATGAAGAAATTGAGCAGGAAGGAGGAACGGAGTATCCTGCAATAATTGGAGAATTGTTTGAAAGAGGAAATTCTACAGTCCCTATTTTAATTACAATTTTGGTTAGTGTTGGTGTGAGTGTTTATTTTTCATTATTGCTTTTGAGGAAAAAGAAAAGTTTTAAAAGGAATTAATTGTATTTTTAAGTATGGCAAAAGACAAGGATTCAAACAGGAATGCGTTTATAACTACCTTCTTTAGTATAGTTGGATTTGTTATTGCCTTGTTGATTTGGAAAAAAGACAAATATGTAATGTATTATGCCAAACAAAGTTTGGTTATCTTTATTTTGTCTATTTTAGTTAGTGTAATAAAACCGGGCTTAAGTTCTCTTGCTGGAATTGGATATGTCTTAGAAGTTGCTTTGAATTTGGTTATTTTGTTGCCGTGGTTATTCAGTTGGATGAATGCACTATCCGGGAAGAAGAAAAGAATTATGCTTATATCTGATTTTGCTAATAAAATAAATTTATAATTTTACAAAAGAAATTTTGAATTTGTGTCCTTTTATTTCAAATTCATCTTTATATTCATATTTCATATCCTTAAATTCAATTATTGAAGCACCTACTTTTTCTTTTATATAATCTTTAAATTTTTCTAGATTATATTTTGAAGCTATTGAAAGATTAACTTTATCTTTTTTCTTTAGTCCTTTTTCTTTTCTTAGGTCTTGAATTCTTCTTATTGTTTCCCTGGCGAATCCTTCTTGTTCAAGCTCTTCTGTTGTTTCTATGTCTAAAATGACTTTTCCTAATTTAAATTCTGAGAAAACTAAGTTATCTGGCATAATCTCTTCTACAATTATGTGTTCTTTTGTTAGTTTAAACTCATCTAGAGAAATGTCTCCCTTTTCATAAATTTGGTTTAATATTTCTTGATTTAATTTTTCTGTTATTAGTGGAGCATCTCTTTTGAAATCTCTTCCTATTTTTGTTTTGTTTGGGGAAAGATTGATTTCTTCAAATTTGAAAGAGTCTTTGTAAACTACTTCTTTTATATTTAGTTTTGATTTTAGTAATTTCTTGAAACTGTTTATGGTTAGCTTAGTGTTTTTGTCTGAAGAGATAATTTGTATTTGTTTTAGTGGCCACCTAACTCCTTTTTTCGCTTTTTCTCTGGCTGCAAGTCCTGCTTGAATTATTTCTTGGACTGTGGAGAGTTGTTTTTCTAGATTTTCATCTATGTATTTCGAATTATATTCTGGCCAGCTTTCTAACGAAACAGATTCTTTTTCTAGATTGAAGGATAGTTTTAGATTTTGGTATATCTTTTCTGAGATGAATGGCGAAACCGTTGAAAGCATTTTTATTGTTTCTACGAGTACTTTATATATTGTAGACAGGACTAATTGTGGTTTATTCAATATTTTCTCTCTGGTGGATTGTATGTATTCTCTTGATAAGTCTAAGATTAATTTTTCCAGTTTTTCTGGGACCTTGTGTATGTTGTAAAACTCATAGAGTTCGGTTACATCCCTTATTGTTTTATTTAATTTTGAAAGAATGTGTTTTTCTTCCAATTCTAATTCTTCCGGGAGATTTGTTGGATTTACTCCGGAAGATCTGGTGTAATCTAACATGTATTGATGTACATTCCATAATACTGTAAGAAGTCTTTGTTTATTTTTTAATTCATCCCAAGAAAAGTTTACGTCTGCTCCGGGTTCGGAAGAGTATAAATATAATCTCATTGCATCTACTCCATGTTTGCCTATTAGTTCGTAAGGGGATATTACGTTGCCAAGTGATTTTGACATCTTAATTCCTCCAACGTCTGTAATAAATGAGTTTACAAACACATTATTGAAAGCTGGTTTTTTGAATGCTATTATTGAACAAATTTGTAAGACGTTAAACCATCCTCTGATCTGGTCTTTTCCTTCAAGAATGAACTCTGGTGGAAAGTATTTTTCGAATAAATCCTTTCTTTTTGGATAATACAAGCAAGCCCAAGAACCAATTCCTGCATCTAACCACACATCTAAAACGTCCGGTATTCTTTCTTTTTTTGAACCACAAGAACAAGGTATTTTTATTTTGTCTATCCATGGTCGGTGTAAGTTTTCTGGTTTTTCTCCCGATAATTTTATTAATTCTTCTTTTGAACCAATTATAGAATATTCTTTACACGCATTACATCGCCATATTGGAACAGGAGTTCCCCAAAATCTTTGTCTCGTTATTGAATTGTCTCTTAAGTTTTCCAACCAGGAATCAAAAGAATTTTTCATTGATTCTGGAACCCAGTGAACGGGCTTGTTGTTTTGAAGCATTTGGGATTTTAGATCTTCAATTTTGAAAAACCATTGTTTTGTAGTTTTAAATATTACTGGTACTGAGCATCTTTCATGGTGGGCGTAGTCGTGTTCCACATCTAGGGTTCCAACGAGAGCACCTGATTCTTCTAGACTTTTTATAAATTTATTATCATCTTCTTTTGCTTTTAACCCAGAAAAATCTCCCATTTCTTTAGGAAAGATTCCTCTTTCGTCGATATTATTAAATGGTGGAATGTTATTCTCATAACCTACTTCGTAGTCTTCTGGGCCACATCCGGGGGCGCAATGTACTAAACCTGTACCTGCCTCTAGATTAACATATTCTGTTGAAAGAACTACTGTGTGAACTTTAGGATGTTTTAGTTGTAATTTTGTATATTCTTGTATTTTGTTTTCCCATGGATGTTCATACCTTATTCCTTTAAGTTCTTCTCCCTTAAATTCATTTAAAATTATAAATTCTTTTCCGATTTGTTCCATTACTTTTTCTACTAGGTCTCTTGCAATTATCCAGATTTCTTCGCCCACTTGCACTTCGGCGTAATCTAGGTCGGGATTTACCATTACGGCAAGATTGAACGCTATTGTCCATGGGGTTGTTGTCCAGACTAAAAGATGTTTATTCTTCTCGTTTCTTAGTTTTAGTTTTACAAAGATTGATTTGTCTACAATTGATTTATATTCGCATTCGTGTTTTGCTAACCCGGTTTCACAGTGAGCACACCAGGTCATTGTTTTCTCGCCTTCGTATAGTCTTTTTTGTTCTTCTGCTTTTTTTATTAAAAACCACGCACTTTCTATCCATTCTTCATCTAAAGTATAGTAGGGATCGGAGAAATCTAACCAAACCCCCATTTTAATTAAATCTTCATCCATTTTTTTGGCCTTTTCGGTAGACCATTTCATACATTCTTCATTAAATTTATCAATTCCAAACTTTTCAATATCTTCTTTTGACTTTAATCCTAATTTCTTTTGAACTTTTGAAGATACAGGAATTCCATGCATATCATATCCGGCTCTATCCCAGACATCAAAACCTCTCATCATTTTGAATCTTAATATTGCATCTTTTAGTGTGTTGTTTAGAGCTTGGCCTAAGTGAAGTTCTCCAGAAGTATAGGGTGGACCTTGTAGGAAATAGAATGGTTTCTTTTCTTTGTTTTTATCTTTATTTTTCTGGTAAATGCTATTTTCTTTCCAAAAATCCAATATTTCCTGTTCTACTTTATTGTGGTCGTACATCCTTAGTCCCTTGAGTTTTATTTTTGTTTAAATAATTTGCCATTGAAACCCCTAAATCTTAGAGGTAGCCCTAAATAATAATAGAAATAATCTTGATAATATTTTGGCTACTCATGGGCTTAGGAGAATGTTTTGTTTATTTAAATGTTTTTAAATCCGGTTTGTAAGAGTATCTCTCTTAGCCTATAGGAAATATTTGGTCCATCTATGATTATTTTGTCGAATGGTTCTTCTTGTTCTTCTATAACGTTGCATCCACTTACGCCAACTAGTGTAGAATTTGGTTTAATATCCCTTATCATGTGGGCAAGTGCATATGGTCTTTTGTCTAGTGACGATTCTCCTAAATCAATTAAAATTAAATCATAATGCTTTGACGTGATCCTGGCTATCATATCTAGGGGAGTTGTTGCATGATAAGTAGAAAAAGAGGTTCTAGCTAAATCCCTTTTCCATCTATCTAGAATAAGGGGTCTATCATTTATCAAAAGGGTTTCAATGGAGGTTATTTTACTTATTTTCTAGAGATAATTGTTTAAAAGTAGAATTAAAGATAAGTATAGAAGATAAATCATTAATTGAAAAAGAAAAAATCCCCGTTTTGGGGAAGAAGTAAAGAGGTGTGTGTAATATTATACAATAGTGTATGTTTCTTGCTTTATAAATGAAATTAAAGATAAGTATAGAAGATAAATCATATTTAGTAAATTTTATATATGTTTAATCTAGAATATGTTTATGAAAAAAGAGGGTTTTGTTTTACTACTCTTGGTATTTGCCTTGTTAATCTCTGGATGTGGGGGCCTGTATCTTGATGAAGAGAATGAAAGTATTGATATTGAGTTAAATGAAACAAATAATACTGAAGACGATATAACTAATTCTACTCAAGAAGATAATAGTAGCGAAAGTAATTCTACTGGCGTAGTTGGAACTTGTGAGGATAGTGATGGTGGAAAAGTGTTTGATACACTTGGTTATGTTAGGATTAATGGTTCAAAAACTTATTTAGATTCTTGTATTTCTGATTTTAATTTAAGAGAATATTATTGTAATGATACCTATCCTGGAACTGTTGAGTTTGATGTGTTTGGTTGTTTTGATATTTGTGAAAGTGGTGAGTGTATAGTTATTGAAGATAATGAGACAAATTCAACTAATGGATCAAATAGTAGTTAGAATTCTTATTTACATGCTAGCAGTACAACGAACATCATCTTCATTTATATCTTCCAGTTGTTGTAAGCAATCTCTTTTGATGTTACAACCAAAGTCAGTTTCACCCCAAGTTACAACATGGGTGTAATCTCCTGCATCGTCAACCCAGACTTTTTCTACGCCAGTTTTTTCTTCACAAATTCCATCAAAATCTCTGTCATAGTCTATTTCTTCTACTACTTCTTCCTCTTCTAGTTCTTCTTCTACATCTTCAATAACTTCTTCTGTTTCTTCTGCGGTAGTTTGGCCAGCAAGTTCAAATGGACTGTGACCGGACATATAAACTGCTGAAACTGCAATTAAAAGTACTAAAAGTATTGTTGGGATTAAAACTAATTTTGTAGAAACTTTACTTGGTATTTTACTTTTGTAAGGTCGTTCCTTTTTATAGGATGGAACAAAGTTAATTAAAAAACCTATTACTCCACCAATTACTGCCCAAATTAGTGCATTTAAAAGTGGGTTTGATATAAATAATAATGTTGAATCTGGTGATGCTTGATTTGCAAAATGAGTTAGTACTCCAAATATAATCGCAAAATTTATTGCATTTATTAAGGGTAGTTTTACTCTCATGATGTAAAATAAGCATGTTTGTTATTTTTAAAGTTTTCTAAAAAGTTAGCTGAATTTCTTTTTCCCACGGCGATCCTTCTTTTCCAAAGTGGCCGTATGTAGAAGTAGATTCATAGATTGAGTCTTTTAGATTGAAGTATTCTATTATCTTGGAAGGTGTTAAAGGAAAATTATTTTTTACTATTTGTATTAATTCTTCTTCTGAATGGTTTGATGTTCCAAAAGTATCTACGGAAATACTAACTGGTTCTGCAATTCCTATTGCATAGCTTAGTCCGACTTCACATTTTTCACATAATTTGTTATGAACTAGGTTTTTTGCTATGAATCTTGTTAAGTATGCGGCACTTCTGTCTACTTTAGATGGATCTTTTCCGGAGAATGCTCCTCCGCCATGTTTTCCCATTCCCCCATAAGTATCTACAATTATTTTTCTTCCAGTAACTCCTGCATCTGCGTATGGTCCGCCTAAGACGAATTTCCCGGTAGGATTTATGTGCATAATTGTGTTTTCGTCTAAATAAGAATTACAAACTGGTTTGATTACTTTTTCGGCTATATCTTTTTTTAGTTGATCTAGAGAAATTGTTTCATCGTGTTGTGTTGAAAGAACTACTGTGTGAATTCTTTTTGGTTTATCGTTTTCATATTCTATTGTTACTTGGGCTTTTCCATCTGGTCTTAGATAATCTAGTTCTAGATCTTTTCTAACTTCTGAAAGTCTTTTTGTTAATTTATGTGAAAGTGAAATTGGTAGTGGCATTAATTCTTCTGTTTCGTTGCAAGCATAGCCAAACATCATTCCTTGGTCTCCTGCGCCTTGTCCATTGTTGTTGTCTACTCCTCGGGCTATGTCTGGAGATTGTTTTTCAATGTGAGTTATTACTTTGCACGTATTTGCATCAATTCCATATTCTTCTTTTGTGTATCCTATCTTTCTTAGAACTGATCTTGCTATGTATTCGTAGTCTAGTTGTGCATTAGTTGTTATTTCTCCAGCTATTACTACTAATCCTGATTTTACTAAGCATTCAACTGCAACTCTAGAATTTGGGTCTTGTTTAAGACATTCGTCTAATATTGAATCAGAGATTTGGTCACATATTTTGTCTGGATGTCCTTCTGTTACTGATTCAGATGTAAATAGTCGCTTCATGGACTTTTTTGTAGTTATAATTTGTTTAAAAAGATTTTTATGGTTGAGTTTATTAATAAAAAAAGAGAAAAATTATTTTTTAATTACTGGTTGTTGCACTTGTTCTTCTTTTTTGAACATTAATGCTAGTGGTCTTATTGCAGCTAATAATCCTATAGCTAGGTACCAGTACCAATCTAAAGCAAGTATGTCTGTCCAGAATTTAGCTATTAATAGTATAAATGCTGCAGTACTTAACTTTATTAGAGATATGTCAAACCACTTAAGATTTTTTAGCATTGTATTGAAACACATTATGAATCACCTCTTTGTTTTTTTGTTTTTTAGTTATTTAAAGGTTATTACTTCAAAATCTTCATTACAGTGTAAATTTTCTGTTTCTTGTATTTGAATCATTTTTTGTGTTGGGTCTACACATATTGCCGGGTTTTGTGTGTTGCAACCAAAACATCCATAGTAACCTTCATCTTGGTGTTGTCTTAGTTGAATATCATCTGTTATCCATGGATATTCTGTGAATGTGTTTCCTTGGTGTGTACATTGCCTTGGATAGCTTTCCATTGCAGGGTTTCCTGCTTTTAGGCAGCTTTCGAAGTTAGTTACTTGGATTGAGCAGGAAGTAGTTAGTATTAGTGATAGTATTATTAGTGGTAGTTTCATTTTATATTTATTAGATTAAGTTGTTTAAAAAGATTTTGTGGTAGCGAGAGCTTCTCTCGCGCTCTCTTTGTAGATGTTTGAGTTAAATAAATTTATAAATTGATCTAACAGTTTTTTCATATTTAGATTAAGAATTCAAATTCCCATGGGTTCCAGATTTCTTTGGCATCTTTATATAATGATCTTGCCCTTTCTCCCATTTCTTTGGCTCTCCATTTATTTCCAGCTACCATAATAGTGAAATCTCCTTGCTGAGTTCCCCCATGATATAACTTAACTTTCTCTGAAAATGATTTATTACTAATACTCACATTATCTTCCTTTACTAGGATTGTAATGTTTCCAATTTTATTGATGTTTTCTTTAAAATACTCTCCAAGACTTTCTGAATCCAATCTTGCCAACCAATTTTGTAAGTCCTTTCTCCATTTAGAAATATTTTTTGGCATAATATGTTCAACCTGAATTTTTTCTTCGTCAGGATTTAAGATAGTTAGAGAACCTTTTTGTTTTTGATGAATTTTTCCAAAGATATACTTTGCTTTTTTTGAGTTGGTTATCTCCATATTTATAAAACTCTCCTTAAATTGATCAGGTCCCGGGAGTAAATCTCCTTTCTTTAAGAGGTTTATCACTCCTTCGAAATCTTGATCATTTGATCTCAGAGATTTAGCACATAAGGCAAATTTTTTTTCTATATCATTTGTATTGATCTTACAAGTAGTCACCACAAACAAAAATTGTTCCAAAAACTCCAATAATTTTTTAAAACTCTTTCCTTCTTTTATAGGATCTTTGCAAAATCTTGAATATGCACTCAATATTAAAGGCCTAATTGTTTTAACTCCCATCACATTAAAAGCATTTATGGGATAATAGTGATCTGACTTAATATTTTTAGGATAAGCTCCAAAAATAGGTTGGGCCACATAATTATAGATCTCTTTCTCACTATAAAGACTTTCAAAAAAATTATTTATCTTATCTCCCTCAAGTTTTTTTATTCCCTTTTTATACACTTGTCTGACAGTTTTAAAAACATACTTAGAATTCCAAAAATATCTTATAAAATTACTTACTTCCATTCCAAGCAAATCTTCTACCTCGTCCCACTTTTTCAAACTTCCCACTATGAACTTTTTATTTTTATAAAAATAATTTCTTATTATATTTGCTACAGTCAATTTTACCCCACCAGTATTCAAAACTTCAAAAATATATGGGCTATCGTCCTCAGGAACTTTAATCATGATAAGGATAGAATTTGTAATCAGATTTTCTAAAATTTTCCTTAAATTATTATCAATTTTTTTCTTTTCCAATTTTTTTTCAGAATTTCCATCAAACAAACAAATTTCTTTCAATTTTTTTTCAAATAATTCAAATGCGTTAGACAATAGTTTATTTGATTTTTTTCTTTCGTCCCCTTTATAAATTGGGTCTTTTTGTATGAGTGTCATAAAAACTCCGTCATTATTTTTATTTAACCTTATTCTAGATATTGGTTTGAACTTTCCATCAATCAATTCTCCCTTTTCGATTAAGAGCTTATGGATCTCTTCAGAAAGTTCATTATTAGCGCCTAATTCCTTTCTTGCCATATCTCTCATAGCAATAAGTAATAAGCAAATAGTTGTCATTCTTTGCTGACCATCAATTACTTCGTAAATAACACGATTTTTTATCTTAATTTGATTTATTAGAATAGCACCTAAAAAGTTTTTATCGTTTTTGTTAGTCCTAGTAAGATCTTCAAAAAACATATCAATATTTTCTTTGTCCCATGAAAATTCTCTCTGAAAATCCGGAATTTTATAAACTTCCTTTAATGCCGTTCCAACAGTCAAGGCATCCGAATCTATTTGAGTTTCATCATTAAACAACATCTAAATTTTGGGAGTGTTCTATCATTTATAGATCTTATGGTTCCATAAAAACCAAATGTCCAATGCAGATAGCATTTTAGTTTATAACATAAGAAACCTTTCCGTGCGTGGCAAGGAAGATTCAAATTCTCCTACTTTTGTTTTATTTGTCTCCGAGCTATAAAGTAAATGTCTGTTAAAAAAAGAAAAAATTATCTTACTTGTTGAATCATTTCAGTAGCATAACCAACTAATAAACATAATCCATTATTCTCGGTGCCCATTTTTTTCCTTTCGCTGCCAAAGAATCCTGAACTAATATCGGACATTTTCTCATTAAATGCTTCCTTAAAATCGTCTGTAATTATACTTAGGTCAATTTTTCCTTTAAACTTTTCGGCTAGAAAATCTACAATATTTCCTTCCTCTGATATTTCTCTTGCTTCCTTAAAATCCAATGTTTCCCCAGAATCTAATAATGAGTTCACTTGGAATACAAAGAAAGTAATTAGATTCTTTGATTTTTTTAATGTTTCTTCTGATGTCATTTTTCCTCCTATTTTTTTACAGTTATCAAATCCGTATCATGGTCTAAAACTTTATTAGTTTCGATATTTATTAATCTCGTATAAATTTTATATTGAGTACTTGTATGGTCTGTAAATCCTTTGATTTGAACAGTTTTTTCTCCGGTGGTTTCACCTGGCAATAAAGTAAATTCTAAAATTCCGGGATAGGTTATTATTACCTTAGATGGATTTTCTGAAACTATTTCTAAACGAGCAGTAACAGTCTGATCCCCAGTATTTTCTCCTTCTACTTTAAAGATAGTGGTCTCCCCATTATCTATAGTTCCCTTGTCTAATTCTGCAATTATATTTCCCGTTATCCCCCCACATCCGGAAATAAATAATAAAATAGTAATAATGAATATTAAACTTAGATATTTCCTTTCTATTCTCATTTTATTTTCTTGGTTCTGAATTTTCTATTAGGACTTTTTGATGCATATTTCTTAAATACTTTTCTTTGAGGTGCATCTTTCTTGTAACTGCTAGGAGTTTCAACTTCTACTATTATCTCTCTTTTTCCTTTTTTTGCGATTAAATCTGGTCTTTTCTTATTAATTGACTTGGGTTTTTCATATTCAGGTAAATCTGCCTTAACCTTAAATCCTAGTCTTTTGTATGCTGCAGCAGATCTTCTTAATGTTGAGTTATGTTTTGTCTTTGCCATTCTAGTAGATTATGCTTATTTCTCTTTATTTAAAGATTTGTGTATTATAGTACATAGATTTATTTATGCTATGTATTTTGTTATACCGAAATCTTTAAATATTGTACTATTATAGAATATTATATGTCAGATAAGACAAGCCAAATCTTTAATCTTATTAAACATGCATTTTTGGATAATCCTCTAGCTCCTTTGTCCATAAGCGAAATATCAAAAAAATCTGAAATTAATTGGAGAACTGCGGAACGTTATTTGAAGATATTAAAGGATTATGGGGTTATAGAGGAAAAAAACGATACAAGAACATTTTATTATATCGAAGATAAAGATTATTTTAAGCTCCCTATAAAAATGGATGATCGTAAAACACTTTCTATGTTGTATTTTCATATAAAAAAAGTTTGTTTAGAATTATTCAAAAAAGAACCTACAAAAACACAAGTGTATAAAATCGCTTGGAAAGTAAATAAAAAACTGAAGCTTAATTTGCCTGTTGGATGGTATCTCTATGGGCCCTGTTGTGTTCAAATATATACTGGAGAGGAAAAGAGCGAACTTTCTCCTTCTGAAGTCATTGTTTCTTCTATAAAAGAAATTACAAATGATTATTGCTCCTTAAGTAATCAGGAACTTCAGGAAAAGGTGTACTCTGAAGTCGATCAAAGATTATATCTTGCCAAGGAAAAATTATTGAAAACTAAGTTTGAGAATAAAGATGACCTTAATCTTGTACTTTTGGATTTAATCAGGAATGCTCCTTCTGAAGCCGTTGATGTAGTAACTGACTTTGCTAGGGCAAGTTTGTTTTTGGGGTGGGACAGAACAGAGGAGATATTTGAGTTTATTTGGAAGTATGTTGCGCTTGTTGTATTCAAAGATTCTTTAAGTTTTTACTATGGAGATTTCTTAGATCTATATTTTGATGAAAAAATTGATGGATGTAAAAAAGAGGCGCAATTGTACATCTTAAATTTGATGAATAATCGTAATGGCTAAATGGTTTCTGGAAGCTGGACATTCACTAGTTTATCACATCCTTCGTAGTGGCGTATGTTCCTAGTGGCTAGGTAATCTGCTTTTGCTCTATTTGCTAGAATTGCATGAAGTGCATCATCCCAATGTTTTGATATTTTCTTGGCGTTTTCTTTGTCTTGTTTTTCTTCTTTTACAAAAATTAATTTCTCTTTATTTTTAAAGGCGTTAAAAATTTCATCCATTTGATTTTTTTCTAAGTGTCTTTCTAATTCTTCAATCAACCAATCAGATATTACTAATTTAAATTCACAATTCCATCCCCTTGAAAAGAATTCAAATGCAAAATCTTTAAGAGGCCTTATTTTATCTTGTCTTTCATCAAAGTAATCAATAAATATATTTGAGTCACAATAAACTTTTATACACATTATAGTGCTTGATGGACTCAACTTATATATATTTCTAATCTTGTCAATCACATCTGTGCTATCACGTTTTTAGTTCGTGATAACTACATCACCTTTGGTGATGTGAAAT
>CAZPJW010000015.1:0-14782 GCA_964587005.1 Candidatus Woesearchaeota archaeon | reverse complement strand
GCTTTAGAGTCGTTTGGTTTACACATTTCTTTTCTTCTTGTATCTGCTACAATTAAGTGTCTGTCGTAGTCTAAAAATTTCTTTTTAAGGTTTTTATTTGTTTCTGCTAAGCATCTTGCAATTGCTAGTCTTGTTGCGTCTGCTTGAGATGACCATCCACCACCAGATACTTTGACTTTTATATCGAAACCCTTTACTGAATCTCCAGCAAGTACTAATGGTTCCATTATTTTCATTTTTGCTATTTCTGGAGTATGATTTTCAAGTAATTGTGAATTAATCCTTACCGTTCCTTTTCCTTTTGAAAGAGTAGCTTTTGCTATTGAAGTCTTTCTCTTTCCGTTTTTGTGAATTGTTTTCATTTTTTTAGTAATTTACAAAGTTCAGCTACTGTAAGGTATTTAAAAGTTTTACTTTTTGTTATACTTGCAGATTCTATCTTTTCTATCTTTTCTTTTGAAAATTTTTCAGGGATTTCAATGTGACACATTACGTTTTTGAAAGCGATTCTTCCTTTTTCTTGTTTATATGGAAGCATGCCCCTGATTATTCTTCTTATGAATCGGTCTGGCATTTTTGGTAGGAATGGTCCTTTTAGCGGATTTCCTCTTTTATCCATTTCTTTGTATTTTTTGTAGATCGTAACTTTGTCTCCAGTTATTATAGCCTTTTCACAATTGACTAGATCTATTTTTTCTCCTTGTAGTGCTCTTTTAGCAACCACTGTAGCGAATCTTCCTACAATTGAGTTTGTTACATCTATAACTGTCATTTTATCCGATTATCCTTATGTTTTTTCCTTTTGGGTCTTTTTTTAATAAATCATGAATTGTTGTTAGGTTATTTTTTAGTTTGTCTTTTGCTGATTCTGTAATTGAAAATGAAGCGACAGTTATTTTGTGAGTTAGTTCTCCGTTTCCTAGTATTTTTCCTGGGACTATAACTACTTCGTTTTCTTTTGTATGTTTGTCTAATTTTTCTAGATTAACTTCTCTTGTGGCTCTTGTTGGTCTTTCGAGTTCTTGAGCTATTCTTTTCCAGAAATTAGATTTCTCTTTAGTAGAATGTTCTTTTAATTCTTGTATTAATTTTTCCTTGTGAGGATTTGTTTTCATCATTTTTTGAGAATCTTCTTTATTGTTTTTTTAGTTTTTATTTTTTTTGCGAATTCATCTAATTTATAATCAAATTCCTTTATTGCATTTTTTAATATGTCCTTTGGAGCAAGTTGTCCAAATGGTTCTATTGTGAAAATGAATGTATCATCCATATAGTCTATTTTGATTAGTTCTTGTGATAGTGATTCAATTGCATCATAGAGATTGTTTTCTATGATTGCTTCTTCGTTTAGTTTATCATCTTTGAATGCTTTTTTTGGAATTAATTCTTTATATTTGTTTAATATTTTCTCGTCTTTTGTTATAGTTAATTTTGGTTTATTTTTGTATACTATGATTCCTGGAGAGAATTTTACATGGTCTTTTCCCTTTCCAAGTTCTGCTGTTGCTATTAACTTAACTTCTTGTTCTTTCATTAGTTGAACGATTGGAATATTATCAAAAACTGGTTTTACTTCAGGATCTTTTGATTTTAATTCTTCTGAGTTTATTGTCTTTGGTCCTTTTGTATCAAGAGTTAACTTTAATTGGCATTTTGCGCAACCTTTTCCTTTGCACGTGCATCTTTCTTTTAGATTGTAAGTTTTTGAGGTTACTAATGGTATTAGTCCCAATCTGTGGGCCAGCATTTCATCATATAATGCAGAATCATTTTTTGATATTTCTACTTCTTCTATGGCCATAACTGGTGTTTCTGAGTTAGCCGATCTTCTTATTGTGTTGGCCTGAACTTCATTTATTCCGGAAACTTCAAGAATCAATTTGCCGTCTTTTTCAGTTAGATTTTTTATTTCCATTTTTTATGGTCTTCTTCCCCTTTTTCCACCTTTTTTTCTACATCCATCATGAGGTACTGGTGTAACCTCTTCAATATTGCCTATCTTTAGACCTGCCCTTGTTAGAGTTCGTATTGCTGCTTGTGCTCCTGGTCCTGTTGACATTGGTCCATTATGTCCGCCAGGTGCTTTTACTTTTATATGAATAGCATTTATTCCCTTTTCTAAGGTTTCTTCTGCAACCATTTTTGCTGCAGTCATTGCTACAGTTGGTGAAGGTTCAAGTCTATGGACTTTTGTTACCATTCCTCCAGATGTTTTTGCAATAGTTTCAGTTCCAGTTATATCGGTAATGTGAATTATAGTATTATTATAGGATGAATATATGTGTGCTATTCCCCATCTTAGTTTTTTTTGATCTCTAACCATCTTGTTTTACCTTTTCTTCTTTTACTTTCTTCTCTTTTTTAGGTTTTTCTTCTTTGATTATTTTTTCTTTTGATTCTTTTTCTTTCTTTTCTTTTACTGTTCTTTCGGGATGATCTGTTTTTGATAGTGTAGAAGTTGGTCTGAATTCTAATTTTGATTCTTCTTCACTTGAAACCATATATGATGGGGCAGTGACCTTTTTGCCATTTATTAGTATATGTCCGTGTGTTATGAATTGTCTTGCTTGCTTTATTGATCTTGCAAGTCCTTTTCTAACCACAACTGTTTGTAACCTTCTTTCTAAGAAGTCTTTTACTTTTAAATCAAGAATGTCTTCTACCTTTGAATCTTTTGGGATGATTGCGTATTTTTGAAGTTTGTCCAGCAATTCTTTTCTTTCTTTTGCATTTTGTTCTGATCGTATATTAGCAATGATTCTTTTTACTTGGTTTCTTGCAGATCTTAGTTTTGAGGAATATTTCCAAATTTCTTTTTTGTTTTTTAATCCATATTCTCTAGTGATACCTTTTTCTTCAATTATTCTTTCTCTTTGCCATGGATGACTTGGCGTAGAATACTTTTTTCGGATTCTCTTTGTCTGGCCCATTTTATTTCTTCTTCCTCTTTACTCCTAATGATTTCCCTTTCCTAAAGTTTGCTTTTGTTCTTTGTCCTCTTACAGGTAGGCCAACCCCGTGTCTAAATCCTTTGTAAGATTTAATTTTTCTTAATCTTTTAATATCAAATTCTGTTCTTAGTTTTAAATTTGAAGATGTTAGATGTTTATCTTCTCCAGTATCATAATCTTTTTGTCTGTTTACCATCCATGATGGAATCCCTTTTTTGGTAGGATTTTGTATTATTTCCTCTATTTTTTTTATTTCTTCTTCTTTTAATGAGCCTGTTTTTTTTGTTTTTTCTAATGGAATTATGTTGCATATTGCGTTTGCTAATGAGAAGTTTATACCTTTGATTTTTGTAAGTGTCTGACCTATTGGTTTATCTCCCTCTAGGTCGGTAGCGACTATTCTAACAATGTATTTTAATTTCTCTTCCATTCTTGTTTTTTGTGTTATCAGGCCCTTTAAAAAGCTTTTGCTATGTTTGTGCGAATAACTTGTGTTTGTCTTCGTTGTTCAGCTCTTGTAAAATTCTTTTGATAATTATTTGTTTGGGATTTGGCAATAACTTTATACGATTTTTTATGTCCTCGAAGGATTCAAAGTCTTTTTCTTCCCGTTCTTCAATTATTTCCCTAGTGTGTCTTTTTCCTACTCCCGGGAGTAATTCTAGCTGGTGTATTCTTGTGTTTATTGGGCCAGCTTTGTTGAAGAAATCTATGAATCTAGTTTCATTTTTATCTATTAAGTCACTTATAACTATCTCTAGTTCCATTTGGGCTGTTTGTGTAAGCTTTGTTGAAGGGATTTTTCCAATTATATGGTGTATTTTTTCCCTTTCTTCTCCACCAATGTAGACTTTTTCATGGGGTTGCAGAAATTTTCCTTTTTTTGGAACCAATTCCAATAATGTAAAGAAATCATTACCAACAGCTTGCGCTACGGGAGACTTTTGATGTGATGGTCTCTTGTCGAATGGATATCCGTGTGGTAGGAAATCCAAAATAACTGCACTTTCTTCTCTCGCTCTTGGGTTGTTCATTTTTTTTATGCATGTTTTTTCACTGTTTCTAGTATTTTTTCTAGGTCTTCGTTTTTTAATGTTAGGTTTTCACCGGAAAGTATCATTCGTAATGCGTCGATATCTTTTGGTAAAATGTTGATTATTAATGCTATGTGTTTTGGTTTTAATCTAGTTATTCCAAGACTTTCTAAGGATTGCTTTAATTCTTTATAAGCCTTTGTTTTTGTTACTTTGTTTAGGTATTCTTCGACTTTTTTTGCTCTGAAATTTAGTTCTTTGTCTCGTTTTTTAATTTCTTCTATGCTTTCTTTCATTTCGAAGATGTTTAGTGGTTTTTGTTCGGTTATTTCCATTTTTTTACCTTTTCTTTAGATGTATTGGGTGTACTAGTACATTTTTTAATTTGTTTCCGTCTTTTATTTGAACATAATAGTTTGATCCTTGTTTTTCTTTTATTACTCCTGCTTTTGCGTGGAATCTTGGGTTATACATTCCTCTTTGTACTGCGGGCTCTGCTGTCAAATAGACTTTGTCGCCTTCTTTGAACTTCTGAAAGAATGTTCTTAGGCTAATTTTCCCTTTAGTTCTGACATTCTTCTTTAACTTATGCCTAGTTTTCCTTCTTAGTCCGCCAATTCTTTTCATTTTAAAATATGGGAATAAATTTTATTTATAAAGGTTTTTATTCCATGAATTTTGCTAAGGCTTTATCTAAAGCAAAGAATAGGTTTGGATTTTCGGCTTCAGAGTCTTTTGTCTCAGATGTTTCTAATGTTACCTTTACTTTATATTTTGTTTCTGGCACTATTGAAACTGTTATTTTTTTGAAATCATTAAACTTTTCAGAAATTTTTTTGGTGTAATTACCAACTACTTTTCTTACAACTATCATCTGTCCTTGTTCTATTGTTTCGAAGTTTTCGAGGAATATGTTTCCTCCTAGCTCTATCATTTTTACAGTTGATTTTTAGAGGTTGGCCGATATAAATCTTTCTATTTTAGGGTTTTTGATAAATAAATAGGTTTATTAATTTTGAAGTATTATTAGTTTAAATGAAACTTTCTAAGCAAAACTCTGAAAGTAAGTATCTATTTGGGTTAGATGAATTTAAGTCTCCTATTCAAGTAGGTTTTGTGGATAGGCCCGAAAAACTAAAGCATTTTCATAGTGAGGTATTTGAGTATTTTCTTGTAAGTTCTGGACACATAATTATGGAAGTTGATGGATCCGAAATTAGAGTGTCTTCTGGCGAGGTATTATGTGTTGAGCCCAAGGAAAAACATATGGTTAAGGAATGTTCTGAAGATTTTAAGTGTTTTATTGTGAAATACCCTGTTAATCAGAAAGATAAAATTATTTCTTAATCTTTTTTGAGACATATGGTCCTTCTTTTTTGTAGTTTAGTTTGTAATAATATTGTCTTACTCCAACTCCGGAGATTATTACCATTTTGTTTTTATTTTCTTTTTTTGCTATTTCTTCTGCTTTTTTTAGTAATTGTTTTCCTATTCCTTTATGTTGAACGTTTCCTTTTTCTTTAAGGCCAATTGATTCTCCATAAACATGTAATTCTCTTATTAGTGCTGAACTCTTTGTTATTTCTTTTCTTAGTTGTTTTGATGGGAATCTCATTCTTATGAACCCAGTTAATATGTTATTGTCTTCTGCCGAGATAAAGAATTCTTTTCCGTTTGATGCTTTGTATTCTTGAATTTTTATTTTTATGTTTTTCCAGTTTATCTTTTTATTTCTTGGTTCTCTGCAACGTATGCAATTACATTCTACTTTGTAGTTTTGGAAGAGATATTGCCTGAAGTTTGTCATCGAAACTCCTGCTGCCCATTGTTTTGTTGGGACATCTCTTTGAATACGCATAATTCTACAATAGGTTGGAACTGTTTTTTTGAATTTTAATACTATTTCTGCGGCATCTTTTGTTGTTAATGGTTTGAATTTTCTCTTTTTGTAATCTTGATATAGTTTTGTTCCTGGTGAGATCATTGTAGGGTATATTTTTAGCATGTCTGGACGATAATCTTCATCCGAAAATAATTGTTTCATTCCAGCTATGTCTCGTTTTTTGTTTGTTAGTGGAAGTCCTGGCATATAGTGTCCCGTTATTTTGAAACCTAAGTCTTTTAGGATTTTTATTGATTCTTTTGTTTTTTTTGTTGTGTGGCCCCGATTTACTTTTTTTAGCACATCATCGTAAACAGATTGTATTCCTATTTCTACTCTAGTGCAACCAAGTTTTAACATTTGATTTCCGTGTTCTAATAATCCATAATCTGGGCGAGTTTCTATACATAGAGCAGTACATCTTACTTGCGAAGTTTCATTTATTTCTTGTTCTTTTTTTAAGGTTGCTTTCTTTTTTAATTTTAGAATTTTCTTTTGAAGTTTTTCTGTTCTTTTTGAGTTTGAGAAATCTTCTGATGGGAGTTCAAAGAAAGTTTTGAATTTTACATAGTCAAATTTGTCTTTCTTAAAGAAAAGTTTTGAAAAGTCATTTAATGCCTTGAAGGAGAATTTTATGAACTCTTCTTGGTATTTTTTTGGTAATGATAAGAATGTTCCCCCCATTATGATCAGTTCTATTTTTTCTATTGGGTGGCCCATTAAGATATATTGTTCTAATCTGTTAAATATTTGTAAGTATGGATCAAATTTATTTCTTAGTCCTCGCATTGTTGCTGGTTCTCCTCCAGTGTAAGATTGAGGAACATTTCCGAATGAAGAGTTTGGTCCGCCTGGGCAGTATGAACATTTTCCATGAGGGCATGGAAATGGTTTTGTCATGATTGCTATGGGGGTTACTCCAGAAATTGTTCTAGTTGGTTTGGTTTTTAGAATTTTTAGGAATTTATTTATCTTATTTGTTGGTAAATAAAGTAGTACTTCTATTAGGGATGTTAGTTTCTTTGGTTTGTGTTTTTTTGATAGTTTATCTCTAAGTTTGATTATTTCTTCTTTAGTTTTAGGATTAGCTTTAAGTATTTCTTTAGTTAGTATTTCTTGGAAGTTTTTCATGTTTTTTTTAAAAAAGAAATCTTTAAAAAGTGTCTCTTTTCTATGTATCTTGTAGGCTAGTTGGGTAGTTAGCCCTTACCTGTACCGCAAATGGGCTATATGGCGGGATGAATGCCTGTTTGAGGCTTAGATTTTAATTATCGGTCTCAGTTCGTACATTGATCCTTTGTCTCACAGGGTCGGTGTTTTTGAGAATCAAGTCAGACCAGGAATGGAGCAGCTTTAATCTTAAATATTGGCGCTTGTGAATCGCAAAGGGGAGGAAAGACTGAGGTTAAGCCGGTAGTTGATTTCTTTGTCGAATACAGGATGCCTGCTTTATAATTTATCTATAATGTCACCAAGACTTTGCGCAAGAATGTTATACATCTTTTGTATTGTTAATTCATAGATTGCTTCTTTTAATGGCCCAGTACAATATTCTAGAATTTCTGTATCAAAAGTAGAGCTCTTTGGAATTTTACATTCCATTGCCTTTCCTTCAAATAATTGTGCGGTTTCTATATTTGTTTCTTGAGGCATATCAATTAATGTTACTCTTACTTTACACATATCTTTTTCAGAACCCAAGATTTGGTAAGTGAAAGATGATCCTTCGTCTTCTACTGCCAGTCTAGTTTTTTTACAATTTTGTAAATGTCTATCATAACAAGATTTACTGTCTCCACAATCATATTCGTATGAGAAATAAAATATTGATATTATGAACAGTATGATTATGAAAATTGGCAGAATTCTGAGTAACATCTCTTTTTTCATATAAAAGAAATGAAAATATTATTTTATTAAAGTTTCGGTTATAGGTCTTCTTTGGTTAGGACATTAACTTTCATATTTCCAGAGACTTTTGTTTCCATTGCTATTAGATTTTTTATTCCAAGTCTTTCTGAAGTTTTCAAAAGGTCCATCTCTATTGTTCCATCGAAAATTATTGTGTGTATACCCGTCTTTAATGATTTTATTGTAGTTATCAATTCGGAAGTTGGAACTTTTCCTAATATGTTGGTTCCTTCATCTAAAATGTATGCTCCCCTCGTTCCGATTAAGTCATCAAGCATTTCTTTGTATACTCCTGCTTCTTTTGGTTTTGTAGTTCTCCTTCTTACTGGGGCTCTTGTTGCGGGAGCAGATCTTGTTGAAGTTGCTCTTGCTGGAGTAGTTGTTCTTGTTGCCGGTGTTCTTCGAGCAGGTGTAGTGGTTTCTCTTCTAACTGTTGTGTCTAATTTTGCCTGTTCTATTGCTACTTTTCCTCTAATTGCTTTGTTTATTTCTTTTTTAGTTAGCTCTTCTACTTCTTTTCCGTCTGGAGCTTTTACAACAAAGTCTATTTCCGTTGAAGCAGTTAATTCTTTTATTATTAAATCTCCGCCACGGTCTCCATCAACAAATACTGTGACTTCTTTTCTTTTACAAAGATCAACTATCGTTTGAGGAACAGAAGTTCCGTTCATAGCTATTGCATTTTTTATTCCATACTTTAGCAATGTTAGTACGTCTGCACGTCCTTCTACAATAATTATCTCGTTTGATTCATCAATAAACGGTCCTGCAGCAAGCCTGTCTTTTCCGTATTCAGAGATTTCCATCATTCTTACGGAATGAGCTACTTCGTCAGTAAGTTCTTGTGAATCTGGTAGAATATTGTCCGTAAATTCTTTCAATAGTTCTTTGGCCCTATCAAGTACATACGATCTTTTTGAATTTCTTACATCTTCTATTTGTTTTGTGTTTACTTTTGCATTACATGGACCAATTCTTTGTATTGTTTCTAAAGCTGCTGCAACTATTGCAGTTTCTGCTTTGTCTAAACTTGACGGAATGATTATTTCTCCTGAAGCTTTTCCTTGTTTTGTGGTTAAATTTACTTCAATTCTTCCTATTTTTCCGTTTCTTTGTAATTCTCTTAATTCTAAGTCTTCTCCTAGTAAACCTTCTGTTTGACCGAATACGGCACCTATTACGTCAGGTCTGTCTACTGTGCCTTCTATTACAATATTGGCATGAACTATATATTTAGCTGCTACTAAGCCTATTTTTCCCATTTTTTCCTTCCTCCTAAACCCTTCAAAGAACTAATTTGCCGTTTTTCCTTAATCTTTTGTGAACGGCCTTTTCTTCTTAAAAACATAAATTCTAAATGAATATGATGATTGTGATGTGTTATATGTTCTTTATTTAGGGTTTGTAGCCCGATACTAACCCCAAAGCTCATAGCTTGATGGTTACATCGTATGCTCCATTTGGTACATTCTCTTACCGGGCTTTATTATTGGTTTAGATTACAGTTTAAAAAGGTTTGGATTTAGTTAAATTTCTGTAGATTTAGATAAGACTTAGTTCTATAAAATATGTCATTAACGTCTTTTTTTAGCTCTTTTTCGTACTTTTGAGTCTTATCTGAGGCGATTATTCTATCAAAAACCGCTCTAAAAAAGTGTATTACTGGGGAAGTTTGCCATTTATTTTCATAATCTGAACGTACATTTGCTGAGATTTTTACAGTTATATCTCCTTCCACTATATTTCCGCTTTTTGTTTTGATTGTTTCGTAATTTTTTAGAGTTATTGATATTGGAACTCTGAAGCTTACGTATTCATTTACATCTTTTCTGCCCATCCACCCAATTTTTGTGGATTTTTTGTCTGCTGTTTCTTCTCCATATTCTCTTTCTTGAAATTCGTAATCATGTAAATCGAACCAAGATTTTAGTGTTTTGTAGAGTTCGACCATATTGAACTTGGCTTTTTTTTGAACAACAAGTCCTTTTTCTACAAGATCTATATTTACCATTGATTTAGAATTTAGAAATGAAATATATAAACTTTTCTTTAATAAGGTAGTTCTAATATTGCTTTGATTTCATCATGTAATGAGTAAACTTTGCTGTATAGTGCTATCCTATAGTTTTCTAGTCTATCCCTTATTACAAAGTTTTCATATATAGAACACATTAATGGACTCCAGTTTTTATTTTTATTTTTTAGAAGTATTCCTGTTATGGATATGTCTATTTTTCCTTTTTGAAATTTAACTTTTCTTCCATCTTTTTCAACTTCTACATCTGTTACTCCAAGTGCTTGAAATGAGATTTCTATTACATTTGCAAAGTATCCTGTGACTTCTTTTCTTGCAGTCCATTTGCTGTCTACTTGTTTTGAATCTCCCTTTATTCTTTCTAGATATGCTTTTTCGTGAAGGTTTTTACTTTCGTCCCCATAGCCACTATGCATTAGCCATCTTTTTAGTTCCTTGTAAACATCATCAAAATCGAATAGGCCCTTGTGACTGATTTTTAGTTTTGGCACTATCTTTTCTGTTTTGGATTTATACTCTGCCATAGTATTATTTCTTTAATATGGGTTTAATAAGTTTTTTCTTTTTATCTATAGAATTCAAATATCTCTTTTACAATTTCTCTTACTACGTTTACTTCGGAATCTAGCTTGGTTTTGTGTTTTTTTATAATATCTTTGTAGTAAATATTTTTGAATAGTTTCATTAAGAAATTTCTGAATCTTGAGGGTTTCCATTCGTCTTCATAGTCTAGAATTACATTTGGGTCAATTACCATTTCTAATTTTCCAGAAACTAAATCTTTTCCAGCAGGATTTATATCAATTATTATGAATTCTATATTCATTTCATATTTTACAATGTGGTCTATTTTTCTTTCTGCAAGCCATTTTAATTCTATTCTAGTTCCATATTTTGAAGGTTTGTGTTTTTTCTTTTTTTCGTAGAAATCATATTCTTGTTCGGTGAACCATTTTTTTAATTCTGATGTTAGTTTTTCTAAATTGAAAATTCCTTTTTCTTTGATTATATATCCTGGACCTGGGCCTGGACCAACTTTTATCTTTTCCATTGATTTAATTTATAAGAAAGTAGTTAATAAATGTTTTTATAGTAGTCTTTTCTTTGTTTCTTCTTCTTTAATTTTAAAATTCTCTATAAATATATCATATAAGTCTGGTTGTATTTTTAATATGTCTTTGTAGGTTATTAATCCTATGAAATCATCTCCCTCTGTTACAGGAAGTCTCCTTACATCTTCTCTTGACATTAATAATATTGCGTTGTATACATCTTCTTTTGGAGAGATATGAATCATTCTTGTTGACATTATATCTTTTGCAGTTCTTTTTGAGATATCTAAGTTATGTGCTAGAACTTTTTCCATGAAATCTTTTTCAGTGATTATTCCTAGTAATTTGTTATTTTCTGTTACTACAAGGCTTCCTACTTGTCCGGCTATCATTTTCTTTACACAAGAAAAAAGCGTTTCATCTGGATTTACCATGACCGGAGTTTTTGTCATAGCATCCATTACTTTGACCCCCGATTTCATGTTTTTAATAGGTTGCTCAGAATTAATAAAGATTTGGTTATTCAAAACATTTATAAATGGTCTGGGATTTCTCGGTTTAGATGGCAGACGATAAACAACCAGTATATATCCTATCTGATGATAATAAAAGGACCTATGGGAAGGAAGCTCAAAGAAATAATATTATGGCTGCCAAATTAGTTGCTGAGACTGTTAGATCTACTTTGGGTCCAAAAGGAATGGATAAGATGTTGGTTGATTCTATGGGCGATGTTGTTATTACAAATGATGGCGTTACAATTTTGGGTGAAATGCAAATTGAACATCCTGCTGCTAAAATGATTGTTGAAATCGCAAAGACACAAGAAGATGAAGTTGGTGATGGAACTACAAGCGCTGTTGTTTTTGCTGGTGAATTATTAAAAAATGCTGAGTCGTTATTAGAAAAAAATATACATCCCACTATTGTTGCTAAGGGTTTTAGATTAGCTGAATCTAGGGCTCAAGAAATTTTAAATGAACTTGCTGAGGATGTGGATATTAGTAATGAAGAGTTATTAGAAAAAATTGCTATGACTGCAATGACTGGAAAAGGTGCTGAGTCTTCAAAAGAAAGATTAGCTAAGATTGCGGTTGCTGCAGTTAGACAGATTAAAGATGAAAAAATTGATATGGATAATATTAAGTTAGAAAAGAAAGTTGGTGGGGGAGTTGAAGATTCTTCTTTGATAAAAGGTATCGTTTTGGATAAAGAGAAACTACATTCTGGAATGCCTTCTAAAATTGAGAATGCTAAGATTGCTTTGATTAGTGTTCCTTTGGAAATTAAAGATACTGAGATTGATGCTAAAATTCAAATTACTTCTCCTGAACAGATGCAGAACTTTATTGAGCAAGAGGAAATGATGATTAAGAATATGGCACAAAAAGTTATTGATTCTGGAGCTAATGTTTTAATTTCTCAGAAAGGAATTGATGATTTGGCACAACATTATTTAGCTAAGAGTGGAATTTATGCTGTTCGTAGAGTTAAAAATTCAGATATGGTTAAGTTAGCAAGAGCTACTGGTGGGAAAGTTGTTAGTAATTTAAAAGATTTGAATGAAAACGATTTGGGAAAATCTGGTGCTGTTGAAGAAAGAAAAATTGGAGATGAAGAATTTACTTATGTTATGGATTGTGAAAACCCAAAAGCTGTTACTGTTTTGATTCGTGGCGGTACTGAGCATGTTGTTGATGAAGTTGAAAGAGCAGTTAAGGATGCATTAGGTGATTTAGTTGCTGCTTTAAAAAATGGTAAAGTTGTTGGTGGTGCAGGAGCTGTTGAAATTGAATTGAGTAAAAGATTAAGAGAGTTTGCAAATTCTTTAAGTGGTCGTGAGCAGTTAGCGGTTTTAACATTTGCTGATTCTGTGGAAGTTATTCCAGTTACTTTGGCTGAAAATGCTGGTTTAGATCCTATTGATGTTTTAACTGAATTGAAAGCTCGTCATGATTCTGGTGATAAGTGGGCAGGTATTGATGTATTTTCAGGGAAAGTTGTTGATTCTTGGTCTATGGGAGTTATTGAACCTTTGAAAATTAAGACTCAAGCTGTTAAGAGTGCTTCGGAAGTTTCAGAGATGATTTTGAGAATAGATGATGTTATTGCATCTGGGAAGCAGCCTCAAGGTGGTCAGATGGGTATGGGGCAGCCACCAATGGGTTATGAGTAAGTTTTATAAAATTGTATTTTTATTTCTAGTGTATGGCTTTTGGTAAGGTTGATGCGTTTCTTAGAAAAGTTAATAGAATGAAGTCTTTGATAGAAAGAGGAAAGTATGATAAGGCATTGGCAAGATATTATAATTTTAATTCTTTGTATAAGAGTTTACATAAAGAAGAAAAGGAAAAATATAGAATTGAATATCAAAGTGTTGTTAATTGTTTGTTGTTGCATAATAAGTTAGAGGATTTGAAAGTTTTTATTCGAGATAATGATTTAGATTTGATTAAGGATGCTTTGTCTGTTATGAAGTATTTGCTTATTTCTACTCCAAAAAATACTTGTAGGAAATTTATGAGATTTATTGATTCTGAGTATGATAAGTATTTTGATGAGTTTTCCTATCGTTTGGCTATTTCTGAATTAGATGAGAAGTTGGATTTTATTAATAAATTAAAAGATGAGGAGAATTATGATTTTGCTTTGAATAGTTTTCCTGAGTTAATGAATAAGTATAAGGAGATTGAAAGTTATGGTAGGGATAGTTCTAGAATTCGTGATAATTTGATTAGTTTGCGTGAGGAGTTGAAAACTAGTTTGCTGGAGTTTCAAGCTAAAAGTCCGGTTGCTAAAGTTAATGTTAAGACTTTAAGAAAAGCTTTGAAAAATAAAGAGATGAAAACTGCTAGATTTGTTT
The DNA here is from genome assembly GCA_964587005.1 of Candidatus Woesearchaeota archaeon. GTDB lineage: Archaea > Nanobdellota > Nanobdellia > SCGC-AAA011-G17 > PNOQ01 > JABIBT01. The sequence continues at coordinate 1,054 of CAZPJW010000015.1, read as the reverse complement.
ATAGAGAATTGTTTCGGTAGATTTATAAGTTTTTGAAAGATCACAATAAGATGAAAGTTATTATTCTTGCAGCGGGATATGCAACAAGACTTTATCCTTTGACTAAAAATAAGCCGAAGCCCTTATTGGAAGTGAAAGGTAAGCCAATGGTGGATCATATAATTAAGAAGTTAGAAGAGATTGATGATGTTGATGAAATATTTATTATTACAAATGATAAGTTCTATGATCATTTTGAAAAGTGGTTAAGTGAATTTAAGTCAGAAAAAAATATTAAGATTATCAATGATGGTACTACCTCAAATGAGAATAGGTTAGGTGCTATGGGCGATGTTAATTTTGTTATTGAAAAGGAAAATATTAAAGATAGTATGATGGTTGTTGCAGGAGACAATCTATTTGAATTTTCTTTGAAGGAATTTGTTGATAGTCATAAAGAACATAATAAAAGTGCAGTTGTTTTGTTTGATGTTCAAAATAGAGAGCTTGCAAAACAGTATGGTGTTGTTGGAGTTGGTGAGGGAAATAGGATGATTGATTTTGAAGAAAAACCGAGTGAACCAAAATCAACTTTGGCTTCAACTTATGTTTATCTTTTTCCTTCTACGGTTTTACCTATGCTGCAGAACTTTGTAAGGAAATATGAAGGCAAAGACAGAAATTTTATCGAATCGCTGTATAAGGAAGAGCCTGTTTATTGTTATATAACTGAAGAGAAATGGTATGATATAGGAAATTTTGATCGGTTGGAAAAGGCGAGAGAAGAGTTTAAAGGATAGTTAATTTTATAAGTTTTAGTTCTTGGTTATTTTTATGTTTAAATTTTTGAAGAATAAGTTGAAGGATGCTGCTAGTAAGTTTTCTAAAGAAGCAGAAGAAGTTGTTGAAGAAGAGGAAAAAGTAGAAGAAAAAGTAGAAGAAGAAGTTGAAGAGGAAATTAAAGAAGAGTTAGAAGAAACTTTGGATGAAAAGACTTCTGAAAAGGTTGCTGAAGAGGTGGTTGAAGAATCTAAGGAAGAAATTGTTGAAGATATTCCAAAAGAAGAACCGAAAG
>CAZPJW010000014.1:0-15939 GCA_964587005.1 Candidatus Woesearchaeota archaeon | reverse complement strand
AGGAGATAAGGGACAAAATTGTTGAATATGTTGAATCTGCTGTAGATAATTGTCAATTCCAAATTGATTTGCCTTCAACTCCAAACAAAGGCGCTATGACTGCAGGAATGTTGGGACTGTCTTATGTGAATATTTATGATGAAGTCGATGTTTTACAAAAATCTGTTTTGGATAAGGGTAAATTGCTGTCCGATAATATTTTAGAACAAAATTTATTATCTCATTCTTTTAGCAAAGATGGGAGTTTTAGTGAAGGAATATTATATGTTATGTGGTCTTATAAATTTTTAGTTCCTTACTTTGAAGCTAGAGAAAAATATGATGGTTACTCTTTTTATAACGAATATCCTAGAATTAAAGAAAGCATAAAATGGATAGTTTATAATATGGTTCCTGAAGGAAATGGAAAAACTAATGATTTTAATGATGCTTTGTTGTATAAACAACACTTGAAATATCACAATACCTATCTTGATTGGATAATCCATAGAGAAAAAAATTCAGAATATTCTAGACTTGGTAGGTGGGCCTGGGAGCATGTTTTTGGAGAGTATTCTGGTTCTTCTAGCCTAATTATGAATAGTGATGTTATTTCTATAATTTTGTGGTTTGATTCTAGTGTTGAGTTAGAAAATCCCTCAACTTATTTGGATAACAGCGGTTATTTTGAGGACGGTGGATGGTATTTTTATAGAACTGGGTGGCAAGATGGTTCAAGTAGTGATGATATAATGTTTCAATTTTATTCTGGGAAATTTTTTGGAGGACATAACCAAGAAGATAAAAATCAGTACACTTTGTATGAAGGTGATTCTTATTACTTAAAAGATAGCGGTTATTCTATGCCTGAAGAAGATCAACCCTATTACAAAACAGATTATCATAATTTAATATTAATAAATGAAAATGGACAAATCACTCAGACAGCTGGGTGTGGTTCTGATGGGGAAATTAGTAATTATTTTTATTCTTCTGGCTTAGATACTTTTATTGGAGACAATAGTTTTGCTTATGATGGATATAGTGAATATATCCTTAATGATCCCAATGGAATATATGGTTATTGTTGGTTTGATGATGCAAATCCAGTTTTGAAGTCTGAAAGGAATGTTTTAGTTATTAAGGATTTTAACGGGAAACCTTACTTTTTGATTTTAGACGATGTAAATAAAAACAGTCAAGCAAATAACTATAAATTATTTTTTCAGCATCAAAAATCTGGAGGAACTTTAAATGTTAATGATTATATCAGTGTTGGACACAATTCTAGAACTTTAGATATTAATTTTATTAATCCTTTGATTGAGGATTTATCCAATATAAATACTGATGAAAATGATAAAAATAAAATTACTAAGTCATATATGGACAATGTTGTCAATCCTTATTTTGTTTATTCTTTAATTCCACATGATGCAAATAATCTTATTGAATATCTGAATGTTGGTGGCGGCCACGGATTTAGTTTAACTAATTGGGATTTAAAAGATGTTATTCTTATCAATGATGGTTCGGGAATTGTTAGTTACGAAAGTGTCGAATCCGATGGAAAATTCATTTATTTAAGATATGTAAATAATGTATTGAAAGAGTTTTCTTTAAACTATGGAACAAGTTTTGTTATTGATGAGATTGATTATGTGAGTTCTGAAGAAATCTCTAGTGTTTATTCTGATGGTGCAAATGTGTTTGTTCAAAAAAAGGATGTTGATTATGAAATTTATGGTCCAAATGTTGAAAATGTTTATGTTGGCAAGGATATCTACCCCTTTAATATTTTAGGAAATTATGTTTACCCTTATTTTTCTAGTGAGACTTATAAAAAATGTGTTAACGGGGAATGTATAGATTTCTATGGTGTTGGAAATGATGAATGTGGTTTTGATAGCGATTGTTATTTTGAGTTAATTTGTGGAGATGGTATTGTTGATGAAGAGTGTGATGATGGAGAATTAAATGGGGTTGTTTGTTCCGATTTTGTAAATGGTAGTTGTACTTATTGTTCTTTAGATTGTGAATTTGTAATAATTTATGAAGATCATTGTGGTAATGGTGTAGTAGATAGCGGGGAAGAGTGTGATGGTTCTGATTTGAATGGTGCAAGTTGTATTAGTCTTGGTTATTTGGAAGGTAGTTTGAGTTGTTCTTCTTGTAATTTTGATACTTCAAATTGTGAAATGGGGGGAATTCAAAGCGGTTCAATGTATTATGTGATGGGTGGTGTGTTGATTTTTGCTATTTTAATATTTGGAATTTTGTTTAGGTTTGCTTATAATAGATTTAGAAAAACAAAAAACTTATAAACAAAATCTTTTCTCTTTTCACTACGATGGCAGATAAAACTACAGAAAATATTCAAAAAATTATGAATATTCCTAAACAAATTAGGAATATAGCTATAGCGGCACATATTGATCATGGGAAAACTACTTTCTCGGATAACCTTTTGGCTGGAGCAGGAATGCTTTCAGAAGATTTAGCTGGTGATCAAAGAGCTCTAGATTTTCATGATGATGAATCTGAAAGAGGGATTACCATAGATTCTGCTTCTGTTTCTATGCTTCACACAGTTGATGGTACGGATCATTTGATTAATTTAATTGATACTCCTGGACATGTTGATTTTGGTGGAGATGTTACAAGAGCAATGAGGGCAGTTGATGGTTCAGTAGTTTTGTGTTGTGCTGTTGAGGGGATTATGCCCCAAACTGAAACAGTTTTGAAACAATCATTAAGAGAAAGAGTAAAGCCGGTTTTATTTATTAATAAAGTTGATAGATTAATCAAGGAAGTTAAACTAACTCCGGAAGCTATGCAAAAGAAATTTGTTGATATTATAACTCATATTAATAAGTTTATAGAGCAAATTGCTCCAGAAGAATTTAAAGAGAAATGGAAAGTTAATATTCAAGATGGTTCTGTTGCTTTTGGAAGCGCGTATCACAATTGGGGAATTTCTTTACCATACATGAAGAAGAAAGGGATTACTTTCAAAGATATTATTGATGCATATGAAAATGAAACCTATAAAGAGTTAGCAAAAAAAGCTCCCATTCATGAAGTTGTTCTCGACATGACTATTAAACACCATCCTAATCCTAAGGACGCACAAAAATATAGAATTCCAAAAATCTGGCATGGAGATGTTGATGGTCCTGAAGGAAAAGCTTTAGTTAATTGTGATCCTGCTGGTAATGTTGGTTTGATTGTTACTAAGATTGTTGTTGATAAACATGCTGGAGAGGTTGCAACAGGGAGATTATTTTCTGGAACTGTTAAACAAGGTGATGAAGTTTATTTGAATGGGGCTAAGAAAAAAGTTAGATTGCAACAAGTTTCGGTTTACAAGGGTTCTCAAAGAACTATGATGGATGAAATTCCATGTGGAAATATAGTTGGTTTAGTTGGTTTGAGAGATACTTTTGCTGGAGAAACTGTTTCTAGTCATGAAATGACTCCCTTTGAAGAAATAAAACATATTTTTGAGCCAGTTATTACAAAAAGCATTGAAGCTATGAAGGCTGCTGATTTGGCTAAGTTAATTGAAGTTTTAAGACAAGTTGGTAAAGAAGATCCGAGTATTAAAGTTGAAATTAATGAAGAAACTGGAGAGAATTTAATTTCGGGAATGGGAGAATTACATTTAGAAATTATTGAAAATAGAATTAAATCAGAAAAAGGTTTGGATGTTAAAACAAGTCCTCCAATTGTTGTTTATAGAGAAACTGTTGGAAAACAAGGTAATGAGGAAGAAGGTAAGAGTCCTAACAAACATAATAAGTTCTTTATGATTGTTGAACCTTTAGAAGATAATATTTTTGAAGCTATTAAATCTGGTGATTTGCCGGAAGGAAGAGTGAAGAAAAAAGATAGAACAGTTATTGATAAGTTAGTTGAGCTAGGTTTGAATTCAAAAGATGCTCAAAGATATAGACACATTTACAAAGGAAATGTTATGGTGGATGATACTAGGGGTATTGTTCATATTGGAGAAGTTATAGAAATGATTATGGATGGTTTTGAGCAGGTTATTAATGCAGGACCTTTGGCTAGAGAGCCCTGTGCAAAGATGAGAGTCAGAATTATGGATATGAAACTTCATGAAGATGCAATCCATAGAGGTCCAGCTCAAGTTTATCCGGCAATTAGAGAATCTATAAAACATAGTATGGCTTCTGCCAATCCCGGAATTTTAGAACCTGTACAGATTATGCAATTTGATAGTCCCTCTGAATATTTAGGTAATTTATCAGCAATGATTCAAAATAAAAGGGGACAACTAATTGATGTTGATCAACAAGGCGAGCATATTTCTGTTAAGTCTAAATTGCCTGTTGCCGAAATGTTTGGAATTGCTTCTGAATTGAGATCAGTTACCTCTGGTAGAGGTAGCCAATATTTAGTTGACCAGATGTTTGAAATTTTGCCTGCCAATTTACAGAAAGAGGTTATTAAAAAGATTAGGCAAAGAAAGGGTTTAGGCGATAATGAGTAGAAAGATTTATAAATAGTTAATTTTTATTTCTATCTCCTTATTTAAAAATGGATTTCAATGATATATTTGGGTATGAAATGAACGGCGCAGGTAGAGAGGGCGGAGGAAATGGAAGATTTACTAGTGATGCGTCTTTTAGCGAAAGGTTACCTCATGGGGGAGGTTTGGCTGAAAGATTAAAAAACCCGGGCTTAGCGAAAAAGGCCCTAGGAGAACTTCACTGGGAACTAATAGCTCAATTTGGCCACAATTTATCGAGGGACATTTGTGATACTGGGATTAGAGAAGATATTTTCTTGAGAGATTTACATGTTGTTGTAGATGATTCTTATTATATAGAACTAGTAAGAAAAGTTCTTAATGTTAAGGGATATGATTTTGCTTCTCAATCAAAAAGAGAACAATTTGAAGCAGATTGGGAAAGAGCATATGAAATTGATGAGAGATTTAGGGTTGCCTTTGATGCAAAATATGTCAAGATGTCTGAAGAAGAGAGGGATAAAGTGGAGTTGCCCTCTATTAGAAGTCAGATAATATATGAACCTATGCTTGATGAAAAAGGAGGAATTATTTTAGATAGGCATGGTAAAGAAGCAAAGAAAGAGATGTATGGATGTATTGCAACATTTAAGGGTTTCTTGTATGACGAACTTAAGTAGAAACATTTATAAACAGCCAATTTTTCACTTAACGTACTAATACTCATTTATGGAGGAAAGAATAATGGCTAAAGAAAAACCACACGTAAACATTGTATTTGTTGGTCATGTTGATCACGGTAAGTCTACTGCAGTTGGTAGATTAATGTTTGACTCAGGAAATATTGACGAGCAAGCAATGAGAAAATTAAAAGATAAGGCAGAAGAGTTAGGAAAAGGCGGATTTGAGTTCGCATTTGTTATGGATAACTTAAAAGAAGAGAGAGAAAGAGGAGTTACTATTGATTTAAGTCATAAGAAGTTTCTAACAAGTAAATTTGAATATACTGTTATTGATGCACCAGGACACAGAGATTTTATTAAAAATATGATAACTGGAGCAAGCCAAGCTGATGTTGGTGTTTTGGTTGTTGCAGCTACAGACTCTGTTATGGCACAAACAAAGGAACACGTTTTCTTGTGTAAAACTTTGGGTGTTAATCAATTAGCTGTTTTGGTTAACAAAATGGATGCTGTTGATTATGCAGAAGATAAGTACAATAAAGTTAAAGAAGATGTTTCTAATTTATTGAAAAGTGTAGGATATAATCCAGATGAAGTTCCTTTTATTGCAGGAAGTGCATTGGAAGGAGATAATATTGCTAAGAAATCTGATAAGATGGCTTGGTACAATGGACCTACAGTGTTAGAACAATTAGATATTTTCAAAGAACCTGAAAAACCAACTGGTTTACCTTTGAGACTACCAATCCAAGATGTTTATAACATTGCAGGTATTGGTGTCGTTCCTGTTGGAAGAGTTGAAACTGGAACCATGAAAATTGGTGACAAAGTTACAGTTGTTCCTGCAAGAGATGGTAAAGGAGTTTCAGGCGAATGTAAGACTATTGAAATGCACCATGAACAAGTTCAGGAAGCAATTCCTGGAGATAATATTGGTTTCTCGGTTAGAGGAATAGGTAAGAAAGATATAGCTAGGGGAGATGTTTTAGGAAGAGCAGATAATCCACCAACTTTAGCTAAGGAATTTACCGCAAGAATAGTTGTTTTGAACCATCCTTCGGTTTTGACAGCTGGTTACACGCCCGTATTTCACATACATACAGCACAAGTTGCATGTCAGATTACTGAAATAATGCAGAAATTAAATGCAGCTACTGGTGAAGTATTGGAAGAAAAACCAGACATGTTGAAGAATGGTGAGGCAGCAATGGTTAAAATTGTTCCTACAAAACCATTAGTTATTGAGAAATCAACAGAAATACCACAAATGTCAAGATTTGCTATTAGAGATGCAGGTCAAACAGTTTCAGCTGGTATGTGTATTGATTTAGTTAAGAAGGAGTAATCCTTTCTTTTTTTCTTTTTTTAGTTAACTTTATAAATAGTTAATTTTGTCCATTATAAAATGCAGAAAGCGAAGATAAATTTGGCAAGCGCAGAGATAGATAAGTTGAATAGTATCTGTGATAGTATTTGTGATATTGCTAAAAAAACTAAAACTGAATTTCATGGACCAATTCCATTACCAACTAAAAAGATGAAAATAACTACAAGGAAAAGTCCTGATGGTGAAGGAAAAGCTTCCTGGGAAAAGTATGAGATGAGAATTCATAAAAGATTAATAGAACTCGGAGTAGATGAACGTGCATTAAGACACATTATGAGAGTTCAGATCCCTGAAGGCATCAATATCGAAATTGAGCTTATTGAATAAAACCGTAGTTAAACAGTTTTGTAAATTCTTCTGCAATTGATTCATTTTTTCTTTTTAGTAGCTCGTATGTTCTGATGTAGTAGCAATAGCTACATACTGATACTTTTCTTTTACATGAGATACATCTGTTTATACCTAAAGTGAAGTATTTTAGGTTTGTTGACATATTTTCTATGTCTTCGTGTAGATGTGGTCTCTTTTTTAGGAATTCTATAACTCCTTTCTTTAGACAACTTATACAGTGTGGATTACTTATCTCGTATCCACATAAGCTACAGTTATTTTCTATAATTTCACCCCCCGGTCTACAAGTCCTAGAAGTTTTTGTAATTAGTTTAGAAGTTTCGTTGAATTTGTCAGGACTTGTGATTGTTGTCCTAACAAATCCGTGGTATAATCGGAATGTTAGAGATAGTTGGTACTGAGCAAATCGGTATTTTTTTTATTATGGTGCCTTGTACCATGGTTATATATAGTTGGTGAAAACTTAAATAGCTTTCCAAAATTAAGTAACTTTTATAAAGTGGTGTATTTCTTTTCTTTTTATGCCGAGATCGCATAATCTGGTATTGCACAGGCCTGGAACGCCTGGCCCTTCTTGGGCATCTGGGTTCAAATCCCAGTCTCGGCGTTCATTTTGAAAATGGCAGAAGAATATGAAAGAATTTGTCACCCAGTCTTTTGTAATTATGCTAGACATACCGAAGAAGATTTGAGTGCTGGAAGAAGTTGCAGAACTTTTGATGTTATGTATTGTATTTTGTTAGAGAAGAACGTTGCTAAAAGTGGTAAATGTATTGCTAAAGAGGAAGATTTTTAAATTGGCTTGATTTGTTTTATCTTGGACGTTTGCCGACGCCCTTTGATTTTGTGTATTAACACGGAGATGAAGAAGGGACACAACAACGTCTTTCAATTTTTTAGTAAGTTTTTTAAATTGAGTTAGACTTGTTTTTTCATGGCAGAAAGATATTGTTGTGTGCATCTGAATGCAGGAAATTGCCCTTTCTATCCTTCAGCGAGGAATGGGGGAACCGAAGAGCAGGTGCGAAAGAGTTTCTCTACTAGTGTTGTTTATTTTGAAAAAGATCCTGCTACTAGGTTGAAAGAAAAACCTATGGGCAAGTCGAGTGTTGGATGTGCTGTTCTTGATCGTTATAACTTAGCTTCTGAAGGAGATCGGGGCTGTATGCACTTAGATACTTTTATTACATCCCAATTATCTTTGGAAGTTATGTCCAATATTTTGAAAGATATTGAAATACAAAATTCTTAGAAATCTTTTTAAACTTAGATTTTAAAAATTAGGTTATGTGGTTAGAGGTTGAGACAAAAGTTAAGCTTTCTAAATCAGAGATCCCTGAATTAAGAGAGAAGGTAAAGAAAATTGCTAAGTTTAAGAAAAGGGGAAAAAAGGTTGATGATTATTTTGCAATTAAACATAAATCTTATCCAAAGAAAGCATTTAGAATAAGAGCTATGAAAGATAAGTTTGAAGTTAATTTTAAGAAACATTTAAAGAAATATTGGGTTGGGGGCGTAGTTGTTAAAGAAGAATATGAATTTGGATTAAAAGGAAAAGATGAAGTTGAATCATTATTGACTTTGTTTAAGGATTTAGGTTTTAGAGAGTGGGTAAGAAAAGTTAAGTGGAATGAAACGTATAAACATAAAAAAGATAAAAGAATTTCAATAGAAATTAATAGAGTTAAACATCTTGGTTATTTTATGGAAATTGAATATTTATGTAAACCTAGTGAGATGAGAAAAGCTAGAAGAAAAATTATGAAAGTTTTGAAAGATTTAGGAATTAAGACTAGTCAAATTGATAATACTGGATATACAAGAATGTTGTGGGATAAAGGAACAAGAGGGAGTAGGAAATTTTTGGGGAGAATGATAAGTTAATGGCTTATTTATGAGTAAGGTTTTCTAGTTTCTAAAAATTTATAAATGCTAATTGTTTCCTGAATCTATGGTTGAAACTGGTTATTGTCCTCTTTGCAGAGAGTCCGCATCTGTAATTGAAGAAATGGATTACCATTATACTGAAAGTGGTTTACCTAATGTTTATTTAAGTAATGGAATTTTAGATATAGAATGTGAAAACTGTGATGAAACTTATGTTAGTGTTCCTAGAGAGGGAGAATTATTACAGACAATTGGATTAACTCTTTTGAAAAGTTTGAAACCAATGACTGGCCCAGAGTTGAAGTTTCTCAGAAGAGAAATTAGACTAAAACAAAAAGATTTGGCGTCTAGAGTATCTTCGGGCGGAAGACAACCAACGATCTCTGAATGGGAGTCTGAAGAAGGTAGAATATTTAAAAGGGATCGAATTGCAGAGGAGTTTTACTTGAGATTGATGTTGATGGATCAGTTTTCTAAGAGTGTAGAGAGAAATGAAGATGATAGGTTTATTTCACTTCAACAATATGAAGAGTTTAGGGAATTTATGAAACAGATATCTAATTATCGGGATCATTTTAGGATAAGTTGGGATAGACCGTGGAAAGATGACGATGAGTCTAAAAAGAATTCTAAACTTACATTCCTCGTGGATAGGGAACATGACCGAGATAATATTTGGCATTTTAGAGCGGATCCAGACTGGGATTATCCAATTTTTCACGTTTAAGTTTTTATAGTAAATTATATAAATCTGAATTTTAAAGTTTAGTTATCTTGGTTAAATATGTTGTAAAAAGGGGAAATAAATATTATCCTAGTAAAGGGATGAAGAAAAATTCTTGGGTTAATTCTGAGAATATCTATAAGAAATCCAATAGAAATCCTGTAAAATTTTGGGAAGATCTTGCTGAAAGAGGTTTGCATTGGGAGAAGAAATGGAAGAAAACTTATTTAGAGAAATTACCATATTTTTGGTGGTTTAAAGGCGGAAAATTAAATGCTTCGTATAATTGTTTGGATAGACATATCAATGTGCATGGGTTGAAAGATGCTATTATTTTTGTTCCCGAACCTAAAAATCAAAAAGTTAGGAGAATAACTTATGCTCAGTTGTATAAAGATGTTGGAAGGGTTGCTAATTTATTGAAATCTTTGAAAGTAAAGAAAGGGGATGTTGTTACAATTTATTTGCCTATGATTCCGGAGGCTGTTGTTGCTATGTTGGCTTGTGCGAGAATTGGAGCAATTCATAGTGTTGTTTTTTCTGCCTTTTCTCCAGATGCTTTGAAAACAAGGATAAAGGACGGGAAAAGTAAAATATTAATTACTAGTGATGGTTATTATAGAAAAGGAAAGAAAGAAGATTTGCTAGGAAAGGCTAAAGAAGCCATTAAGGGAACAAAGATTGGAAAAGTTTTGGTTGTTAATAGAATTAATAAAAAAATTAAATATGATAAGAAATTTTTAAGTTTTTATAAACAAGCTAAGAAATTTGAATATAAATGTGATCCGAAGACGATGAATTCTGAGAATATTTTGTTTTTATTGTACACTTCTGGAACTACCGGAAAACCAAAAGGAATTATGCATGATACTGGAGGGTATTTAACTCAAGCTTATTGGAGTGCTAAGTGGAATTTTAATTTGCATAAAGATGATGTAATTTGGTGTACTGCGGACGTAGGTTGGATTACTGGACATACTTATGCGGTTTATGGTCCTTTGTTAAATGGAAGCACTTCTTTGATTTATGAGGGTGCCCTGGATTATCCTAAGCCAGATAGATGGTGGCAAATTATTGAGCAAAATAAAGTAACTGCATTTTATACTGCTCCAACTGCTATAAGAATGTTTATGAGACTTGGCGATAAATGGTTGAAGAAACATAAATTGAAGAGTTTGAGAATTTTAGGTAGTGTGGGGGAGCCTATTGATGAGGATGCTTGGAAATGGTATTTTAAGAATGTTGGGAAGGGTCGTTGTCCTATAATTGATACCTGGTGGCAAACAGAAACTGGAGCAAATATGGTTAATTCTTTGCCTGGAGTTGGTCCTTTTATTCCTGGTGTTGCTGGCCGTAGTTTTCCGGGTACGAGACATATTGTTGTAAATGAAAAAGGAAAGAAGAGTAAGAGAGGATTTTTAGTTCAGTTGAGTCCTTTTGCTCCGGGAATGTTGCATGGTGTTTATGGTAATACTAAGAGATATAAGAAGACTTATTGGAAGAGATTTAAGGGAAAATATGATACTAGTGATGGTGCTTTTTACTATGATAAAGATAATATTAGAATTACTGGTCGTGTTGATGATGTAATTAAAGTTGCAGGCCATAGATTAAGTACTGCTGAAATGGAGAATGCTTTGAGTGAGAACAAGTTTGTTAATGAAAGTGCTGTTGTTGGGATTCCAGATAAAGTTCGTGGTGAATTACCAGTTGCCTTTGTTGTTTTGAAGAAAAAAGGAAAGTCTGGTAAATCTTTGGAAGATGAATTAGTTAAATTGGTTCGTGAGAGAATTGGCCCAATTGCTGGTTTGAAGAAGATTTATTTTGTTGATGATTTGCCTAAGACTCGTAGTGGGAAGATAATTCGTAGGATGTTACGGAATTTGTTAGTTGGAGAGAAATTAGGTAATGTTTCTACTTTAAGTAACCCTGGAAGTTTGGATAAGATAAAGAAATTAGTTGGGTTGGATTAGTAAGGCATATAAATAGTCACTTTTTCTAAACTGTAGAAATGAAAGATTCAGATAATGCCAAACGAAAGATAACTATTGAAGACATGTTTGCAGTTGCCAAAGCTCAAAAAAAAGAAATGGAAGAAGATCCCGAAGGATTTCATAAGAGAGTCTATGGCGATTCCAAATTATGGAAAATGCTTCTACCGTGCAATATTGAAAATTGGTCTTCAGGACTAATAGATTTATCTATCCAGCAGTTTGGGACAAGAATTACTAGTTCTGAACTAGATTTACTTGTATCACCAACCCCGGATGATAAGCCGGATAGGTCTTATTTAGTCCCAAATCTTGCGAAAAGACTTGATGCAGAATTTCATAACTTTCCTAATGGAGCATTTACAAGACTTGGTTCAAGGAGCTCAAAAGATTCATTTAGATATAGGCGAAATAATAGAGCAAGTAATGGGCAAGAAGCAGTTGAAATATTATTTGGAGATTTTTCAGATAGAGTGCATGAAGATTTAATGTTGGCTAAATATAATGGATCAGAATCTTGGGTTTTTATTAGAGATTGGATTGATATGCCGAGATGGACAGAATTTAGATGTTTTATGGAAGATAGAGAGTTAATTGGTGTAAGTCAGTATGATTATTACCAAGTTTTTCCAGAGATTAGAGAAAGGGAAAGTGAAATATTAAAATCAATAGTGAATTATTTTCCAACTTTTAGGGATGCTTCTCATCTCGATGAAGTTACCTTTGATGTTTTTTTAGATCCAGAAACTTTGGAACCAAAATTGTTGGAGATAAATCCCTCAGTTTATTTTGGAGTAACTGATCCCTGTTTGCTAAAGGATAAAAACTTGGAAAAAGGAAAAGTTTTATTTGAGTATAATACTGAGATTCCGGAATGGGCCAAGAGAAAATCAAAAGGTTTGATTATTTAGATTAATTTTATAAACTATTACTCTTTTTTATTTTTATGCATGAAACTATAATTGCTAATGAAATTATTGAGAAAGCTGTTAAACATGGTAATGTTAAATCGATAAAAGTTGAAGTTGGTGAGATGGGGCATTTACCTGCCGATGAATTTTATCAAACTATTTCTACTTTGGTTCCTTGGAAGATTGATATGGTTGAGAAAGAAGGAAAAGTTGAATGTTCTTGTGGTTTTATTGGCAGACCTAAAATACTAGAAAGGGGACATGATGTTTGTATTTTTGAGTGTCCTAAATGTGGAGGGGTTCCTAAGGTTATTGATGGTACTGAAATTAAATTGTTAGAGGTTGAGGTGGAATAAATGTGTTTGGCGTTTCCAGGAAAAATAATTGAAATTAATGGTGAAATGGCCAGAGTTGATTATGGTAGTGAGATTAGAGAAGTTGGTTTAATTTATAAGACTTTTAAATTGGGGGACTATGTTATTGTACAGAATAAAATTATTGTTGAGAAAGTTGAAAAAGAAAAAGCTGAGAAATTTTTGGAGATGATTAATGGAAACTAGTCCTAAAAGAATGTTTTTTATGTATGCCTTTCCTGCTTTAGCTAGTTGTTCTAATGTTGATGAAAATAAAATCTCAGAGTTGGAGAAATTATTGATTTCTGGGGGTTCTCCTAGCTGGGAAGAGCTGGAAGAATTAGTTCCTTGTGCCATTAAACGGACTAGTGTTATGGCCGAAAGAGAAGGGTTAGATCCAAGGAGTTTTGAAGCTGTAAAAATGTATTGGTGGGCGGACCATAATAGAATGATTGACGCAGGAGAAGAAGGTTATGGGGATTTACCTAGTCACATTAGTGACGTTTGCAAGACTAGTTTTGTTGAAGTCTTAGACTTTAATGGAGATAAAATAGTTTATCATTTGAACGGAACTGAGAAAACAGCTTTCACTTATTTTAAAGATTTAGAAGTTGGAGATTTTGTTACGATTCATGTAAATAGAGTTGTTGAGAAAATATCTGAGGAAGATTTTAGAGAATATTCTAGAAAATGAGATATGTTTTGTGTTTTGGAAATCCTTATTTAGAAATTGATAATAAAGTTGTTAATTTGATTGATTCTTTGGATATTTCTGGTGTTGAGTTTGTTAAATGTAAAAACCCAGATGATATCTTGAGTTATTTGGATAAAGATTTTGTTGTTTTGGATGTTGCTAAAGGTATTGAAAAGCCTGTTGTTATTGAAGATGTTTCTAAGTTGAATTTTACTAATAAAGCTAGTTTACACGATTTTGATTTGAATTTTTTTCTTAAGTTGTTTAATGAGTTTGGAGTTAAAGTTAAGATATTAGCGGTTCCTATTGATTATTCTGAAGAAAAGATTAAAGAGTTTGTTCAAAGCCAAGTTACATCTAAGAAATGAGAGCTACATGAGAAACAAGGATCATATGCTCTAATTAATTTTTCGACTTCATCGACTATTTTTTCTTTGGATTCGTTTAAAATTGAAGAAACTAATTTTTTTATGTCTTCTTCTATAGATATCAGATTTTGGGCTGTTGGAGTAATAATATTACAATAAGTTATTTTATTATCTTTTATTTTGTATTCATGAAATAAAATTCCTCTTGGAACTTCAATTGCTTCAATTCCGTGGCCTTCAGTTAGTTTTGAAGTTTTTGGTTTTTCTTGTTTAATTTTTAAATTAGAAATTATTTTTATGCATTCTTCTATTCCATGTAGCATTTCAATTGCTTGTGCTAGATTGTTGTAGAATATATTTTCAGTTGGAAAGTCTTTTGCGTATTTTTTTGCTAAAGGGCTTAATTGTTCTTTGTTGTTATTTATTCTTGCTAAAGCACCAACTCTGTAAGATTTTCCTTCTTTTATTACAAAATTGGCTGTTGAATCGGTTTCTTTATATTCTTTTAAATAATTTTGATAATTGTTTACTTTGTATAATTTGTCTGCTTTTATATCTCCAATTAACATTCCGTATTCGTTTTTATTATAGATTGAAAAGGAAGGTCTTTTACTTTTGAATTTAGGATATTTTAATTTTAAGAATAATTCAATACAAGTGATTGCGTCTTTTTTTGATGCTTCAAGTTTTGATTTTAATTCGTTTAAATGTTTTTGTTCTGGTAATTTTAAGAAGCCTCCAACTTGTGCAGAAACAGGATGTAAATCTCTTCCACCTATAAGGCTCATCATTTCATTTCCTGTTTTCATTAAATTTAATCCAACTTGAACTTTCTCTTTGTTTTTTGGAAGCATTGCTAGCGCAGATTCAAATCCTAAAAAGTCTGGAAGAGACATAAAATATAAATGTGTCGCGTGAGATCTTATTCTTTCCCCCCAATTTAATATATTTCTTAGCTTTATTGTTTGTTCTGAAACCTTTATCTTTAGAGCGTTTTCTATGGCCATAGAGGCACATAATGTGTGAGCATTGGAGCATATACCACATATTCTAGAAGTTATTTCTGGGGCCTCTTTTGGCTGTCTTCCGTGGACTATTCCTTCAAAGTATCTTGAGCCTTCTATTGAACCTAGAGAACATTCTTTTAGTTTATTATCTTCTATCTTTATCTTTAGATGGGCGTGTCCTTCTATTTTTGTCAAGTGATCAATTTTTATTATTTTGCTCATTTTTCATTTTGCAGGGTTTAATATCTTCTGCTTTTGATATTTTTATTTCTGGGATTGTTTTTCCCATGAAAGTATGAATCCTATCTTTTATGAATTTTTTTGAGTGGCCTTGTTTTAGTAATGTGTTTACCATTCCTTGGATTTGTGCATTTGGTTTTGGACCTCTGCAACCCCAGCATTCTAGTCCTCCGTTCACACAGATAGAATTACATCCACCACGAGTTATTGGTCCTAAGCAAGGAATTCCTAATTTTAATAAACAAACAGGATTGTTTTTTCTACATTCTATGCAGACTGCTTGGTCGTACATTTTTGGTTTTTTGTTGTTTGCTATATCTTCTAAGAATTTGAGTATTTCTTTTTTATCTGGCGGGCAACCAGGAATTATGTAATCTACTTTTACATGTTCGTTTAATGGAGAAGGATCTACATCTTGGATTTTTTTGTCTTTTTTGTATAATAAATGAGCGTAGTTTTCTTTTAATGTGAAATGTCTATATGCTGGTATACAGCCAGTGTGTGCGCAAGTTCCTAAAGCTACAAGAAACTTTGAGTTTTTTCTTAGTTTTTTTAGTACTTTTAAATCATCATTAGAAGCTACAAGTCCTTCCATGAAGATATAGTCAAATTTTTCATCTGGGTTGAAGTCTTTTATGAATGGCCATGCTTGGATTTCTACCATATCTATTATGTCTAGTAATTTATCTCCTTCAAAGATTATTGAAAGTTGACAACCTGCGCATCCAGTTACTCCATAGAAACCTACTTTTAATTTCCTTTTTTTCATTAGTGTTCAATT
Organism: Candidatus Woesearchaeota archaeon; assembly: GCA_964587005.1. Taxonomy (GTDB): domain Archaea; phylum Nanobdellota; class Nanobdellia; order SCGC-AAA011-G17; family PNOQ01; genus JABIBT01. The sequence continues at coordinate 88 of CAZPJW010000014.1, read as the reverse complement.
ATTTTATTAAGTATAAAAAGATTTGGATAATGATGTATTGTTAAGTTAGCGGGGGTTTTTATTCCCATAATTCTGAAATTGGAAGTTA
>CAZPJW010000013.1:0-17930 GCA_964587005.1 Candidatus Woesearchaeota archaeon | reverse complement strand
AAATGTGTTTGGAACGAATTAGTTTCGTGATGCGAACCAGTTTCGGGATAACAGACTTGTCAATCACATCCAAAATACTTATAAATAAACTAACTTTCTCAGAAACATGATATCTTCAGATGATTTAGCTGGTTGCATAAGCAGAGCCCAAACTGCAATGGGAGATTGTTTACATCCAGACATATCAGATGAGCTTAAAAAAGAGGGGTTGTTAATATGTTACCATGATCTTAAAATAAAAAGTGATAAAATTAAAGAACCTTCTCCAACTAAGTATCTTTTAGATAGATTTGCAAAAGATATCAGAAGTAAATACATTATAAAATTTGGCCATGATCATTTTGAAGAAGATTTGTCACATTATGAATCTAAGAGGGGTTCTTAAATTGTTTGTTGAAAAATACCGACCAAAAACTTTTGAAGAAGTAAAAGGTCAAGAAAAGATAGTAGAAAGAGTTAAAGCATTCATAGAAACTAAAAGCATGCCTCATTTACTCTTCAGCGGACCAGCAGGCATAGGAAAAACAACTCTTTCTTTAATCATAGCAAATAAACTTTTCGGAGAAGAAAAAAACCACTTATTCTTAGAATTAAACGCTTCTGACGAAAGAGGTATTGACGTAATAAGAAACAAAGTCAAAGATTTTGCCAGAACGAGAGCAATAAAAGATGTTCCTTTCAAAGTCATCTACCTAGACGAATGCGACTCTTTAACTAAAGACGCTCAACAAGCATTAAGAAGAACTATGGAAACATATTCAAACACTTGTAGATTTATCCTATCCTGCAACTATTCAAGCAAAATTATTGATCCAATCCAATCCAGATGCACAGTATTCAGATTCAAACCTTTAACTTTTGAAAATATGAAAGAAATCATCCATGAAATTTCAGAAAAAGAAGGTTTACAAGTAACAGAAGAAGCAGGTGAAGCTTTATATGAAATTAGTAATGGGGATGTGAGAAAGTTAGAAAATACTTTACAATCGTGTTCTGTTGTCGCTAAAGAAATAACTAAAGATTTGGTTTATGAGGTAGCTTCTGCCGCTAGACCAAAAGAAGTTAAGGAAGTTTTGGATTTATCGGTTAAAGGTTTTTTTGCAGATGCTCGTACTTTATTACTTAAGACTATGTTAAATCATGGGTTAAGTGGTGTCGATATTATCAAGCAGATTCAAAGAGAGATTTTATCTTTAGATGTAGAAGATTCTAAAAAGATGAGAATGATTGAGAAGTGTGGTGAAGCTGAGTTTAGATTAGTTGAAGGTTCAGATGAGATAGTTCAGTTGGAAGCTTTAATTGCCGGGTTTTGTAGGTAGTTTTATAAATTTTAGTTAATTCTTAGATTTATGTATTCAAACAACTGGTTTGGTAGATTAGTAGAAAGAGTAGACGGATTTGGAGAGAAATTAGTTTCTGGGGATTGGGGAAGTTCTTTACCAGAAGGTGAATTTTTGAAAAGAGCCATTGCTTACTATATTTCAAGAGAGAGGCATGGTGTTACAAAAGACGTTATGATGGGTTCTGTACATTTTGGAACCAAAACTAGAGATGAGAAAAGATTAGAAGGCTTTCTCGATGAATTGACAGAGGAAGGAATATTGAGAAGGAAAGAAACACCTTTAGGTCTTGAGTATTTTAAAGCAAGTTTAAACAAAATTAGGTTGAAATTCTATTTTGGGTTAAGGGAACCTAGATATAAAGATTATTTAGAAACTGGTTTGATGCCAGAGAGGTAATTTTATAAATTAATTAGAACTTTCTTTTTTAAGATGGAAATCGCAGCTAGAAAAACAATTCATATTCCAGATTGGATTCCACTTAGGGCGTTGGTAGTTGAAAGCTCCGTGGAGTCAGTATTTGAGAATGTTGATGATGGTTTTTGTTATTTGGTAGATTCAATTTTTAGAAATTCTGCTACCCCTGAATCTATGGCCTCTGAAGATTATATGTTCTTTCTTGGTATTGCGTGGGATGAGGGTAAGGATAAAATGGCAGATATAATTGGGTGGGCTAGAGTAGATCCAAAAGATTGGCCCGGAAATCCTGATATTGGAGGATGGGTTTTTAGAAATGGGGTGTATGTCCAAGATGATCCCATAACTTGTGAGAATGGTGTGGGAATTGTAGCTAGAGAAAGTGAATATAGAAGGGGCTGTCTTAATCTGGAACAGTGGATTAATGGAAGACCTTATTTAGGAGTCATGCAACCTAAAGAAGAGCTTTGATTGCTAGTTTTTGTAGTTAGTTTTATAAATTAATTAGAGTTCTCATAAGTAATGGAAAACCCTGAACACAAAGCGTTATGTGATAATGAAGAAGCAAGTATTTTATTCTATAGGACTATTGAATGGTATTCTGAACGAATAATTGAAGGAATGGTACATGGTAAAAGGGGCAGAAGGGGAGATCCATTAGCTAAAGGTATTGAAAGAAGAATAGAAACTTTCTCTAGAGATTTTGGGGATGTATTTAAACTGTTTAAGATGATTAGTGATCCACATAAAACATTGGAGGAGCGTTCTCAAGAATTAGATGATTTTTGGCACTATGCTGCCTCAAATATTGTTCACAGAATGCCCGACGTTGTTTTATACAAACTACATAGAGAACCAAGACAAGCTATTTGGTTAGTTAATGATACCATAAAATATTTGGGAGAGGTTGGAAGAGAAGATTTGGCCAATGAACATCTTGTTTCTTTGTTTGAGTTTGCAAATGAACATTATCATTTATTGAGGGATGATTCATTTTTAGAACGATTTCCAAATATTGGATTTTATATATGGGATCCACATCCTTGGAATACTGAAGAGAATCCTATTTTAGGAGATACTCCCAATCATTTTTTACATCTGTTAGATATTGGAGATAAAGCGGCTCTTGAGTTTTATTCTAGTTAGTTTTATAAATACAATAATTCTTCCGAATTTTAAGATGGTAACAATTTATGAGAAACTTGCTATGATAGAATGTCATAACTGTTATGAGGCATGGGAAAAATTTAATGGCTTAGCGCCTAGAGCAGATAGTTCACAAAAGTATCTTAAGCTTAGTCATGAGGCTAGAAGGCGGGCAATTGCGGAACTGAAGGAAGCAGGTGTCCCAGAATTTGCTGATGAGATGATTGAAATTTGTTTTAATTGTAATCGTTCCAGACCAAGTATTGCAGATAAACTTTCTCCAGAAAAAAAAGATGGAAGTTAAAGGGATAAAATAATTCTTGACAAACACATAGAAAAGTATTATAAATTAATTTAGATTTACACAAAAATCATGATATGGGCAGATAAGTATTCTCCGAAATTGTTGAGTGATGTTAAAGGAAATTCTATTTCTGTTGAACTATTAGAAGACTTTATTAAGAATTTTGAAAAACAAAGAAGAAAAACTATTCTTTTGGCTGGACCAACTGGGACTGGAAAAACTTGTGCTGTTTATGCTTTTGCTGAAGAAAATGATTATGAAGTTTTAGAGTTAAATGCTTCTGATTTTAGGAATAAAGCTAATATTGAAGAATTTATGAATAGTGCTATGAATCAAATGAGTTTGTTTATGAAACCTAAAATAATTCTAATAGATGAAGTTGATGGTTTGAGTGGAATGAAAGATCGTGGCGGGGCACAAGCTTTAGCTAAATTAATTGAAAAATCTTCTTTTCCGATTGTTATGACTGCTAATGATATTTCTTTGGATAAGTTATCTTCATTAGTTAAGAAAGTGATAACGATTGAGTTTAATGAATTGACTAGCTCAGATGTTTCAAAAAGATTAAATGAAATTTGTGAGAAAGAGAAAATAGAAATTGATGATTTTATAATAAAAAGTATTGCTTCTAGGAGTGGTGGAGACTTGAGAGCTGCAATAAATGATTTGCAAACTTTGTGTGCTGGTGGTTCTTTAGATAAAGATAGTTTAGAATTAATTGGAGACAGAAAAAGAGAAGAAAAGATGAGTAATATTTTAAGATTAATTTTCAAAAGTAAAGATGTAAATTTAATTGAAAGTTCTTTAGATGATGTGAACTTTGATGAGTTGCAAGCATGGGTTAGTAAAAATGTTGTTTTGGAATACGATCAACAAAGTATTTCTAGGGCTGTTGACTCATTAAGTTTGGCGGATGTGTTTAGGGGAAGGATTAAAAGATGGCAGCATTGGAGATTTATAGTTTATCAAAAGTTCTTTATGTCTAGCGGGGTTGCTTTGGCTAAAGAGAAAAAAGGTTCTAGAATTGTTAAGTATAAACGACCAAATATTGGTTTGATGGTTTGGCAAAGTAGAATGAGAATTGGAAAGAGAAAATCTATTTCTGATAAATTATCTAGGTATTTTAGAGTTTCAAATAAAAGAGCTTTTCAAATGTTCCCAGATGTTGTTAACTTGATTAAAGTTCCTGAACTTCAAGAATCTCTTGGATTGGAAGAATCTGAAATTGATTGGGTTAATGAAAAGTTATTGTGAGAAAGCTAGTTTTCTAAGTCTTTTTAATCTTGCTTGTAAAGTTGGATGTGTGCTCATTAAATTGATTAGAGTTGAGCTTCTAAATGGGTTTGAAATGAACATATTAGATAGTGCAGGATTCCCAAATTCCATTTTTTTGGAAGAAGAATGAATTTTTATTAATGCTTCACCAAGTGCTTTTGGGTCTTTTACTAATTTTGAACCTATTTCATCTGCTAGGAATTCTCTTGATCTTGAGATAGATAGATTTACTAATGTTGCTGCAACTGGTGCAATTATTGATAGTATTAGGGTTTCTACAAAATTAGAATCTTTATTTGAAGAAAATATGGTGGTCCATCTTGCTAACATAGCTATGTACATTAAAGTCCCCGCAATAATAGACGAGATTGTAGTTATTAGAATATCTTTGTTTTTTATATGGGCCATTTCATGTGCGATTACTCCCCTAAGTTCATTTTCTTCAAGAAGTGAAATCAAACCGTCTGTAACTGCAATTACTGCTTTAGATTCAGAACGTCCGGTTGCAAATGCATTTGGATTGTTTGATGGAATTATGTAAATTTTTGGAGTTTTTACACCCGCTCTCGTAGCAATATCTTTTACCATTTCGTGTAGTTTTGGATTTTCGGAATAGTTTAGTTTTTTTGCTTTGTAAATGTTTAAGGCAATCTTATCGGAAAACCAGAAAGAGGAAATGTTCAATACAAAAGTTATTATTAGTGCTATTGCCAAACCAGTTGTTCCGCCCAAAGCAAAACCCAGAATTAGTAGTATAAACGACAAGCTTAACAGTAAAATCCAGGTTTTAAAATGGTCTTTCCACATTTTGTAGGTTTTTGACAATTAACGAATATATAAATCTTCTTATTAGAAAGTTTTAATAAAGAAAATAACTAGCTTTTTCTATGGCTTATGATATTATCGTGGGAAGAACTCAAGCCGATAAGAAAAAATTTGGTGATGAAGGAACTATTTTCTTGGGTAGGCACTATGTAAAAATGGGGCAGACTGTTTCTTTGAGTTCGAATATTAAGATGGATGTAGCCAGATCGCATGTTGTTTTAGTTTCGGGAAAAAGAGGTTCTGGAAAGTCTTATACTCTTGGAGTTTTGGCAGAGGAGATGTCATCTTTACCAAAAGAAGTTTCCCAGAACATGGGAGTTTTAATCTTCGATACAATGGGGATATTTTGGACTATGAAATATCCTAACCAAAAAGATGAGGAATTATTGAATGGTTGGGGATTAACTCCAAAAAAATTAGGCACTATTGATATTTACACTCCGGAAGGATTTGTTGAGGAACATAAGAAGAAAAAGATTCCTGTGGATTTTCCGTTTTCAATAAAAACCTCTGAGTTAAATGCTGGAGATTGGGCGAGTGTATTTGATATTGATTTGTTGGAACCTGTTGGAATTTTAATTGAGAAGGTTGTTTCTAACTTGCAAGAAGGAAATAGAAATTATGCTATTGTGGATATTGTCAATAAAATAAGGAAAGAAGTTGATTTTGATAAGAATGTATTGAATGCTGCCATAAATTTATTTGAAAGTAGTTCTAAATGGGGGTTGTTTTCAAAGACAGGAACTAAAATTAAAGATTTGATAAAGCCCGGAAGAGTTTCTATTTTGGATATTAGTGCATATTCCCAATTATCTGGAAGTTGGAGTATTAAGAATTTAGTTGCTGGATTAATAAGTAGAAAATTGCTTAGGGAAAGAATGATTGAGAGAAAAGCTGAAGAAGTAAAAACAATTGAAAGTGGAGAAAGTTATTTTGGATTTAGTGAGACAAAATCGAAGAGTAGAATGCCTTTAGTTTGGTTGTTTTTGGATGAGGCACATGAGTTTTTGCCGAAAGAAGGGAAAACTGCTGCAAGCGGTGCTTTAATTCAATTGTTAAGAGAGGGAAGGCAACCTGGAATCTCGTTAGTTTTGGCCACTCAGCAACCTGGAGAGATACATAAGGATGTGATTACTCAATCAGATATTGTAATTAGTCATAGGGTCACTGCTAAGAAAGATATTACTGCCTTGAACGATATGATGCAGACTTATTTATTGAGCGATATTCAGTCTTATATTAATAATTTGCCAAGAATGAAAGGTGCTGCTGTTGTTTTGGATGATAATTCAGAAAGGATTTTTCCAATGAATGTCAAACCAAGAGTTACATGGCATGGCGGAGAAGCACCTTCTAGTGTAAAAAGTAGAGGTAAAATATTAGAAGAATTAGATTTGAAGATCTAAACAAACTCTATATTTTCCTGGAGATGGTGAGCCGGCTTTGATTATTTTTGGTTTGAATTTCTTATATTTCTCTTTTAGTTTTTTGAAGTCATTTTCATGGGAGAATAGGTAAATATGTATTTTTCCTTTAGGTTTTAGATATTTTAATGCCAATTTCAAATAATCTTCAGAATCTTTTGGTAGGGGCATTATTATTCTGTCAAATTTTTTGTTTAATTTTGGAAGTATTCTTTTTACATTTCCTTTGAAAATTTTTATATTTTTAAGTTTGTTTAATTTGATATTTTGTTCTGCGTATTTGTGTGCTTTTTTGTTTATTTCTACCCCATAAACTTCTTTTGCTTTAGAATGTTTTGATAATACTAGTGGAAAGGGGGCAACTCCTGAGAACATTACCAATACTGATTCATTTTTTTTAATTAATTTAGATATTCTTAGTCTTTCACTTCCGGACCTTGTAGAAAAGTATGCTTTTTCTGGATTTACTTTGATTAAAATTCCGTTTTCTTTATGTATTGTTTCTTTTCTTTTTTCTCCTGCAAGGATTTTTAGTTTTGGAGTTCTGTATTTTCCAGAATAAGATTTTGATTTTTTTGTAATTATTTTTATGTTTTTTAGTTTTTTTAATAGATAATTTCCAACTTCTTTTTCTTTTTTCTTTAGTTCTTTTGGGAAGTCTGAAAAGATTAAAATGTCTCCCACCGTATCAAATGCCCTTGGGATTTTCTTTAGTTCTTTCTTGGTTAACATATTTTTAATCTAATGACAATATTTATAAATTAAACTATAAGCGTAATCAAGGCTATGAAGCTTAAAAATTTCAAGGATAGGGACCAAAGAATAAAGAATATTTGGTTTAATGTAGACCATGCTGATACCTCTACATTGGGAGATAATCTTGATGCAGTAGTCAATCACCTAGTGGATAGTAGATTGCCTAGGGTTGAAGGCAAATCTGGAAAAATTGAAGAAGTTCCACTCCTCACGGTTCAGTTTAATAGAATAGGGAATATTAAATCTTATTGTTGGACATATCGTGTAGAAGGTATGGAAAAAACTGAGTCCGACTCGGTTAGATGGAAAAAAAGTTATGGTAAATAAGAATACCGATAAATTTAAATAGAATTTTTTCTGAAGTTATCTATATGAATAAAAGAGGAGCATTTATCTGGTATAGGAGTTTATGGTGGCTATTAGCAGGCATAGTTTTTTTGTATTTGGGTTTAATGCCTTTTTTTGAAGTTTTTCCGTATAATTTTGAGATGGGAGAAGACTTATTGAGATTTTTAATAGTAATTGTAGGAATCTTAATTTTGATTGAATCATTTAGGAGAGAAAGGGGAATGAAGAATTTTAAGTGGATACTCTTGGGAATTGTTATGGCCGCATTTGGAATCTATATTTTCTTATTGGGGATAAATGTTAGTTTACCGTTTAATTTTGATATAAACGAAATGGTATTGCAAGGCATATTAGTATTGTATTCGCTTTACTTGATTTGGGGGGCATTTGGCCAGATAAGGGTTGTTGCCTCTACTCGTTAAAATGTTATTAACTCAAATAATTATTTTGATTTTGCTGGTGTTTCTATCTGCATTTTTTTCTGGTATTGAGACTGCTTTAATTTCATTGAATATGATTAAAGTTAAATCTTTTCTGAAACAAAAGAAAAAGGGGGCAGAGGCCTTATTTAGATTGAAACAAAAACCTAACAAATTAATTATTACTATTTTGATAGGGAATAATTTGGTTAATATTGGTGCTGCTTCTTTTGCTACTGTTGTTTTTACGGATTTATTTGGTTCTAGTGGATTGGGTATTGCCACTGGAATAATGACTTTTCTTATTTTAGTTTTTGGTGAAATTACTCCAAAAACTTTTGCGGCTCAGAATGCTGAAAAGGTATCTTTGCTTGTAGCTAGGCCCATTGAGATTTTATCTTATATTTTTACACCATTTATTTTTATTTTTGGTGGGATATCTAGATTTATTACGAATTTATTTGGACCAAGTAAAAAGAAAGAGTTATCCGAAGAAGAATTGAGAATAATTGTTACAATGGGGGAGAAAGAGGGGCTTTTGAGTAAAGAAGTTGCGGAGATGATGCACAATGTTTTGAAATTTGAAGGTACGAGAGTAACTCAGATTATGACTCCGAAATTAGAAATAGACATGTTAAATGGAAATTTTAAACTAAAAAGAGTTATTAATTTTATAACAAAAAGCCCGTATTCTAGATTTCCAGTTTATTCAAAAAGTAAAGATAAAATAATTGGTATTGTTGATGTGGATGATGTTTTGAAATATGTAAAAAATAATAGATTGGAGGTTAAAGTTCGTAAGTTGATTAAGCCAGTATATTTTGTTTCTGAGAAAGAAGAAATTGACGACTTATTAGGACATTTTGAGGGAAGGCATGTACCAATGGCAATAGTTCTAAATAAAAATAAAAAAGTTTCTGGGTTAGTTACTGTTGAAGATATTTTGGAAGAGATAGTAGGGGATATATTTGATAAGAGTCATAGAAAACACATTCATATAAAAAAGATAAGTAATAAATTGATTAGGGTTGATTCTAAGGCATCTATTGAAGAAATAAATGAGGTGTTGAATTTGGGTTTGAGAGGTAATCATTTTGATACTATTGCCGGTTTTATTGAGAGGAGACTAAGAAGAATACCTGGAAAAGGAGAAAAAATAAAACTAAAGAATGTTGTTGTTGAAGTTCATAAGGTTGTTCAAAATAAAGTAAAGAGTTTTAATATTTATAAGAATTAAAACCACTTGCCTAATTCTTTTTGTGGTTTTGGTTTAAGTCTTTCTAGCAATTTATCAACACGATCTTCTGAAAAATCTCTCTTTAGAAGTATTTTTTTTATTTTATCTAAATCCGGTTCTTTCCATTTTAGTTGATAGTTTTTCATAATTGGCATGCTTTTGAAGGTTGCATAGACCTTTTTCCAATCAAATTCTGCTTCTACGTTGGCGAATATCTTTTCAAAGGATTTGTGTTCTTGTACTAATTTTAGAGCTGTTTTTGGCCCGATTCTTTTGACTCCGCCAGGATTGTAATCGGTTCCAACTAAAATTGATAGGGCTAGTAATTGATCTTGATTTATTTTTAGTTTTTTTAGAACTTCTTTTAATTCTATCATTTCTGGATGAACTGAAACATACATCCCTTTTATTTTTCTTTTTGGTGAGACAGTAATGTTTTTGATCATTCTTGGAGCATTATATAATAAGGAATCGTGGTCTTGGGAAACAATTGCATAAACATCATCTTTTTCTGCCATAAATGCTGCTTGTGCTTCAGCTTCAGAAGGTGCTTTGATAACTGGAAGTCCTAGTGCTTTGACGAATTCTTCAGATTCTTTTATTATGTCTTTTGTGATTCTTATGGATTGTTTTTTGTACTTTGCTATTGATTCTATATCTTCTTTATCTACTTCTTTTAGTTTTTCTTCTGCTTTTCTTTTTCTTTGTTCTCTTATTTGTGATTCTCCATATTTCATTTCAGGAGGCTTTCCATCAAAAATAAAAGCTAGCTTTAATCCTTGTTCAATTAACTTAGGTATTCTTGTTGAAAGGCCCATTATGTGAGAAGTTATGTTATCTTTGTTATCCATCAATGGAGTTCCATCGGGTTGTCTTATTGATGCCAGAAATTGATAAATAACTGGAGAAGCATCTATTGCTAACTTTTTTCCTTTTAATTCATCTAGTTTAATTTCTTGTTTTGGAATTAAATCCGAGATTGCTACACCCATAAAAATTAGAAGGTTAGAATTTATTTAAATGTTATGAATAAGAGAAAAGTGAAGTCTGTTTATTTCCGTCTAACAAATCTTCAAAAGTAGTATCAAAGAAAGATAAAACTGTATCTGCGATTGGTTTTATTTGTTTGTTAACGTAATGTTCATAGTCTATTTTATGTTTTAGTGCTTGAATTGGTTCTGGACCATCTGTTGTGAGGTAATATTCTATTATATTTGAATCTAGTTTTTTTAACTTACGGGCTGCCTTAACGTGGGAAGGCGTAATCTTCACATATTCATCTAAATCTTTTCTTATTGACTTTCTATAAATTAAATCTTCATCATATTTTCCTTTTCTTAGATCTTCTACAAATTTTTTGATAAAACCAGTAACCTCTTTTTTGTGAAATATCCTATCTAATAATTCTCCTTGAAACTTTTTAGCTGCGTTTGTCCAATCTGACCTTACAGTTTCTAGACCAACAATACTTAACTCTTCTTTTCCATTTTTCTTTAGAAGTCCGGCATATCTTTTCTTGGCACCCTCTTCTTTTCCTCTAACTCTTGGCATAAGAAATCTGGTGTATAATTTCTCATACTCTAATTCTAAATAGGAATCTCGTTTGTATTCTTTTTTTATGTGTTTTTTGTAAAATTCATTAATTTCTTTTTCTAGTTTTTTTCCAATTTGTTCTGCTTTTGCTTCTGAAGTTTCTTTTGTATTTACAAAAACAGAATCGGTATCCGAATAAATTACATCGTATCCAGAATCTTTTATTTTGTCTGCTGTTTGTTTGATTAGTTTTTGACCAAAGTGAGTTATTGCGTTTGCTATTTTCAAATCAGAATATCTGCAAGTTGGATTTGCCATAACCCCAAAGAAAGAATTCATTAAAATTTTAATTGCGTATCTGGCTAACTCATTTTTTTGTTTTCTAGCTTTGTCTCTTGATTTCCAGAGATCTTTGATAATTTCTGGTAAAATCCCATCTTTATTTTCAAAATATGCTTTATTTGGTGATTCTACATAACCGGGTTTCTTTTTTTCTGAGAATGATGATGGATCTATATTGAATGTTCTTATTATGGAAGGGTATAGTGATTTAAAGTCCAAAACAATGACGTTGTCATAAATTCCAGGTCTTGATTCCATTACATATCCTCCCTTAATTCTTGCTTCTCTATCTGCATCGAATTTGGAAGGAGAAACTAATCCTTTTTTTCTGGCTCTTGGTATGTATAACATATCTAAAGAAGCAATTGAGGCATTTACTCTGTCTAGAGGCATTCCGGTTAGTAGAGATCTTTGTATCGCTAAATCAATTAAATCTGCTTTCATGACTACACTATATGCTAATTCTGCATCAAGTAAATTATATTCAATAAGTTTTTTTTGATTATTTTTGTATAAATGATCTATTTCTTCATACTTTTCTTTCCCTGTTGATTGTATTATTTTTTTCTTACCTAATAATTCTTGAGCGGCCGTATCTAATTTATAGTTCTCAAGTTTAATGAATGAAGATTTTGTTAGATCTATCCCATCTAACACCACTCTTCCGGTTATTTCTGCTTTGCTTGTTCTAAAGAAATTTGATTCAATTCTTAATTTTGAAATGGAATTGTCTCTGCCTAAAATGAAAGGAAGATTATATTTTTTAAATTTCTTTTTGAGGAATTCTAAATCAAAGTCGATTACATTCCAACCAGTAATTATATCTGGGTCAAACGCCAATAGTTCATCGTGAAATCTTTCTAGTAGTTCTTCTTCCGTATTGCATGAAATTACACCGGGGAGTTTTTTCTTTGAAACTATTATTGACTTTTTGTAGTTTTTAGAATATGCAGATATGCAGTATATCTGTTTTCCTTTTTTGTCGGATTCTATGTCAAAAGAAAATACTTTTAGGTTTTTTGGAGAATAATCCGTCTTTTTTACTTCTGGATTTTTGTAAACTCTGTCTAGAGTGTCATGCATTTCGTAATCACCATCTATCTCTATAGAACCTTGTATATCATGATCCATGAGGAATCTTATGGGATACCTTATATCTGACTCATATGTTGTTATTTTGGACTCTTTTAGCTCATTTCTTAATTCAGAAATATCTTTTGGAGAATCTAAAATAATTTTTGTCATTAGTTCTCCTTGGAAATTTTTTAGCTTGGTTTCTTCATATTCAAATTTTTCAATTTTTAGTGATTTCTTTAGACTTTTTGTTTCTATGAAAAAATATGGTTTGAATTCGTTAATTGTTAAGAAAGAATGGCCGTTATCTAGTCTTCCATATAGCAAAACGCACGCCTTGCCATTAATTATTTTATATGTCGGATAAATAATGAAACCTTTCATAATTCCCTTAATTAAGTTAGGTTTTTAAATGTTTTATTATTACATAGAGTATGAAAGATTGGATTAAAGCTGGCGAAATTGCCTGTGAAGTTAGAGAGTTTGGAAAGAAATTAATAAAGGTAGGAAGTTCTCATAAAGAGGTTACTGAAAAGATTGAGGCAAAGATTGTTGAACTTGGTGGAGGGATTGCTTTTCCTACGCAAATGTCTTTGAATAATGTGGCTGCACATTATACTGCTTTGTTAAATAAAGATATTGAGTTTAAAGAAGGAGATTTAGTTAAGTTGGATCTGGGAGTACATATTAATGGAGCAATTGGGGATACTGCAGTTAGTGTTGACTTAGGAAATAATGCTAAGTTGATTAAGGCAAGTGAAAATGCTTTGAAAGCAGCATTAGAGGTTGTCAAACCCGGCGTTAAACTTAATGATGTTGGAAAAACTATATTTGATGAAATAACAAAGTTGGGATTTGAACCAGTAAGAAATTTGGGTGGACATGGTATGGATAAATATCAAATACACACCGAACCTACTGTACCTAACTTTGAAAATGGAGATAATACTAAATTAAAGAAAGGACAAGTGATTGCGATTGAGCCGTTTGCAAGCACAGGTAGTGGATATGTTGGAGAGGGGAACCCTTCTGAAATTTATCAGTTAGTTAACCCTAAGAATATTAGAAACCAGAATGCTAGATTGTTGTTAAAATATATTGCTGAAGAGTATAAAACCTTGCCATTCGCCAAGAGGCAATTATTAGGGAAGTTTAACAAATTACAATTGGCTACTGGAATTATGGCTTTGAAGAAAGAAGGAGTTTTGCACGAGTATGGAACTCTTCCTGAGAGGGATAAGAATTCTCTGGTTAGTCAAACTGAGCATACAGTAATTGTTGGAGAAAAGGTAACTACTAGAATATGAAATTCAAATCTAAAGTTTTTTTAGCACCAATGGTGGATGTAACTGATGTTTCTTTTAGATTGTTGTGTAAAAAGTATGGTGCAGGTTTAACTTTTACTGAAATGTTGTCTGCCGTAGCTTTAGCCCGAAAAAACAGTGCTACTTTGAAAATGTTTGATGTTCAAAAAAAAGAAAGCCCTGTTGGTGTTCAATTAATGGGCCAGAATGTTGAGGAGATAAAAAAAGCAATTAAGGTTGTTGAAAATAAAGTAGATATTATTGATTTTAATTTTGGATGCCCTGTTGAAAAAATAATTAAGCAGGGTTGCGGGTCTGCCCTATTAAAAAAACCGGAGAAAATAAGAGGAATCTTGAAAGCTGCTAAATCTGTTAGTAAAAAACCTATTAGTTGTAAAATTAGGGCAGGATGGAATAAAAATAGTATCAATGCTGTTGAAATTGCAAAAATAGCTGAGGAAGAGGGTTGTGAATTTATTACGGTTCATGGAAAAACAAAAAGTCAAGATAGAGGAAGTGAAGTAGATTGGAAGATAATAAAAGCAGTTAAAGAAAGTGTTAAAATTCCTGTTGTTGGAAATGGTGGGATTAATTCTCCTGAAGACGCAAAAAGAATGTTTGAAGAAACTGGTTGTGATTATGTAATGGTGGGAAGAGAAGCTTCAAGAAATCCATATATATTCAAACAAATAGAAGATTATCTAGAAAAAGGAGATTATAAAGAAATTATAAAAAAAGATAAAATAAGATATTTAAAAGAATATTTAGAACTTGCTGAAAAATATAAACCAAAGTTTAGATATATAAAAGAACATGCTATGTACTTGAGTAAAGGGTTTAAGGGAAGTAAAAATTTAAGATTAGAACTTAGTAAAACAAAAACAATTTCTGAGATAAAGAAAGTCTTTCAAATAAAATAAAAAAGAAAAAAATTATTTTTTACTCCAAGCAAAAACACCTAACATAACCAGATTTACAATTGGTATTATCATAAGTATTCCTTGCCATCCGTCTCGTTTCAAACTCTCTGCAATCTTCCACCACCAAAATGCGGAAACTGCCAAGAATGCCCATTGCCCTACGGCAGGGATCATATATAACAATAGTGCAAAAATATGCCACCAAGGTTGTTTAGCCATTTGAACGAGTAAGTAAGTATTAACTATAGGAATCCAAGCAAGCCAGCCGTTTGGAGTTTTAGTTCTTCTTGCAATAGTCATTAGTGCGAGTGCAGAATATATGTATACTGCTAAAAATATTAATAAAAATACTGTAGCCATTGCAAGCAATGCTCCGGTTATTGCAGCTATATCTCCAGTTGAAAGAGTTGCTATAAACTCATTTATTGAAGCGTCAGTAGTCAATTTTTCACCTCCTTTTTATTTTTTATAAGTATAAAAAGAAAGAGAAAGGTATGTTTTTAAGTTTATCCCATGTAACTAGTTTCTTGTATTGCTGCGCCTCTTGCGGTTCGTAAATATTGGGCTTCAATTTCTTCATATTTCTTTATATCTTGTTCTCTAATTGAAGGTTTTACTTTTTCCATGGCTTTTTCAAAATAACTCATTGAAATTTCTTTTGTTTTTAAGTCGTCTCTTAACGCTAACATGGCTGCCTCTCTACAAACTGCCTCTATGTCTGCCCCGGCGTAGTTTTTTGTCTTTTCTGCTAAAATTGGAAGTTTCACATCTTTGGAAATTGGCATTCCCTTAGTGTGTACCTTGAAAATTTCTTCTCTAGATTTTTTGTCTGGAACTGTTACGAATAACATTCTATCAAATCTTCCTGGTCTTAATAGTGCAGAGTCTAAAATATCTGGCCTATTTGTGGCTGCCATTACGACAACGTCATTTAATTCTTCAAGACCGTCCATTTCTGTTAATATTTGGTTTACCATTCTTTCTGTTGTTCTGGCTCCACCTTGTTCTAATCCTCTCCTAGATGCGATAGAATCAATCTCATCAAAGAAAATTATTGCCGGTGATGCTTGTCTGGCCTTTTCAAATATTTTTCTTATTCCTTTTTCAGACTCTCCAACCCACATGGAAATTAATTCTGGTCCCTTTACTAATATGAAATTAGCATTTGTTTCATTTGCTACTGCTTTTGCAAGTAAAGTTTTACCGGTTCCAGGTGGACCGTATAATAATACTCCTTGTGGTGCCTTTATTCCCATTCTTCTAAATGAGTCTGAATATTTCATTGGCCACTCTACTACTTCTTTTAGTTCTTGTTTCATGTTTTCAAGACCACCAATATCCGTCCATTTTACGTTTGGTTTTTCTACAAGAACTTCTCTCATTGCAGAAGGTCTAACTAGTTTTAGTGCCTCTCTAAAATCGTTGTCAGTAATAATTAGCTTGCTCACTAAATCCTGAGAAAGTTCTACTTTGTCCTTCATGTTTATTTCTGGGATTACTCTTCTAAGAACATTCATAGCCGCCTCTTTTGCTAATGAAGAAAGATCCGCACCAACAAAACCGTGTGTGATTTCTGCAATTGATTCTATGTTCACATCCTTGGCAAGAGGCATATTTCTTGTATGAATTTTTAATATTTGTAGTCTTCCTTTTTTGTTTGGAACACCGAAAGTAATCTCTCTATCAAATCTTCCGGGTCTACGTAAGGCTTCATCAATTGCGTTTGGTCTATTTGTTGCACCAATGACAACGACTCTTCCTCGCTTGTTTAGACCATCCATCATAGTCAATAATTGTGCTACAACCCTTCTCTCGACTTCTCCACGGGTTTCTTCTCTTTTTGGAGCTATAGCATCAATTTCATCTATGAAAATTATAGATGGAGATTTTTCATTTGCTTCTTCAAAGATTTGTCTAATCTTCTTTTCAGATTCACCATAAAACTTATTCATAATTTCTGGACCGTTTACTAACATAAAATTGGCATCCGTTTCATTTGCTACTGCTTTTGCAAGTAAAGTTTTACCTGTTCCTGGTGGTCCATGAAGTAAAACTCCTGCAGGTGGTTCAATTCCTAGTCGGTTGAATAGCTCTGGATGTTTCATAGGAAGTTCAACCATTTCTCTAATCTTTCTTATTTCTTCACTTAAACCGCCAATATCTTCGTAAGTTACATCGGGGATAGTTTCTTCTTTTATTTCGACTGCCCTAGAACTTACAGTAACGTTTGTGTTTTCGGTTATAATGACTGCTTCGGCAGGAGTAGAATCTGCAACAATAAATCTTATGCTGCCTAGTCCACCTAAAAAACCTGATTGGAATTGTTCAAAAATATCTGAGAAAATATCTTCAAATGGACTTCCAGATAGTGTGGACTTTCTTCTGGTTGTTCCACCTAATGCGATTATATCTCCTTTAAGTACAACTCTTCCAAGTAAACTTCTTTGAAATACTGCCGGATCTGCTTGAACCATCATTCCTTTTTGGGCTGGTGCGATTGTGATTTTTTTTGCTTCTTTAACTGAAGCTTTTGTAACCTTTACTCTTTCTCCAATTGTAGTTTTTGCATTTTTTCTCATAATTCCGTCCATCCGGATTACGGATTCACCTACGTCTGTAGGGTATGCTCTGTCTACAATTCCAACTGTTTTTCTTTGTCCTTCTATTTCGACAATATCTCCAGCATGAACACCTACTTCTTTCATATCATGAGAATCAATTCTAACTATTCCTTTGTATGCCTCTTCTTGCATCGCTTCCATAACTTTTAATTCTGCTTCTTTTTTCGCTGCCATTTTTATTCCTCCATTAATCTCCTAAAATATAAACTTAGTTTACCTGGTTCGTCTAAAGTTAATCTCATAATTTTGTCCATTTCTTGTTCCATGTCTTTAAAATTTTCTTCAAAATCAATTATTTCTTTTGGAATTGTAACTGAAAATGAATTTCCAACCATTCTTAATTTAACTTGGAATTCTCTTTGTTTTAATTTTTTGAATGCTTTATATTTTTCTAGATCTAAAGGATGATATATTTTTGTTGAACATTTTGGACAATAAAAAAATCTTATCCTATATCCTTCTTTAAGAATTGCCTTCCTTTCTGTTTTAGTTTTACAATCCGGACATAAAACTTCTGCTTCAAATATATCTTTCATTTTTGTGTATACGTGGAGTGTATACCTCTATATAAACATTTCTGTTTTATTTTAAATTGTGCTATCACGTTTTTAGTTCGTGATAACTACATCACCTTTGGTGATGTGA
>CAZPJW010000012.1:0-19885 GCA_964587005.1 Candidatus Woesearchaeota archaeon | reverse complement strand
TAATTGTAGCAGATACAAGAAGAAAAGAAATGTGTAAACCAAACGACTCTAAAGCTAGAGCAAAAAGACAGAAGAGCTACCGTTAAACAAAAATCTGCTTGCCAGCTTGTCATGTACGCACATAACGTATTTAAATTAATTCTACCAATTCAATATATGAAAAACTTAAAAGGTTTAGAGTTAGGGAGAAAACTAAGAAAGCGACAACTAGAAAAATACAAAAAAGATATACCAAAGATAACCAAAATAATCAATGGAAAATACTTAGATTTAGAAAAATGGTTTTGCTCATACAAAAAACTAATTGATTTTGGAACTAGGGAATTCAAAGGTATTTATATAAAAGAGGACAGGTTAATTCTCAAATACACATGCTTTTCAAAAGGTAAGAAAAAATCATTCATAACTACATTGCCGCAAAAAATAAAAATAGATAAAGAATTTCTATATTTCTTTGGGTTATGGGTGGGAGATAAATCAGGGGGTAGAAGAATTGGAATTGTAAACAAAAATAAAGAAATATTAGATTTTACAGAAAACTATCTAAAAAAATTGAGCCAAAAAATAGAAAAATATCTCTACATTGGGGAAAAGGAAGAGGTCCCTAATAAAAAAGTGGATAGAATATTCAGAACAAGGAACAAAGATTTTGGCTATTCAATATCAATACATAGTACAAACGGTATCTTAAAATCCTTCTTTGAATATTTAGAAAAGAATTTCCTAGAAATAATAAATACAAAACAAAAAACAAATATTTTCCTGTCAGGATTATTTGATGCAGAAGGAAATATCTCATTAGAAGATAAATGCTTCAGATGGGGATGCAAGGACAAAATATTATTAGAAAAACTGATAGGGATATTTAAAAAATTAGATATATTTAGGAGATATGATGGATCAAATATAATTAGTTATGACAAAGAATTCTTTCTAAAATATCTACTTCCTTTCATAAAAAATAAAGAAAAGATAAATAGAATAAACCTAATAACAAACAAAACAGGAAAACTAGACAAAAGGTTTATTAACATACTAATAAAGATAAAAGGAAGTCCCAAAATAACGAATAAGGAACTTGCGAAAACTTTAAAAAGGACAAAAGTCCACGCACAAACTAGGTTCTTAACAGAACTAAATTATATAGAAACAAAGAACTATCCAAAAATGTTAGAGATTACAAATAAAGGGAAAAAAGCCATAGATCACTTCCAAGGAAGGAGTTCACTATGATTATTCCAATTCGTTGTTTTTCCTGTGGAAAACCAGTGGCTCAATTATGGGAATCCTACAAGGAAAAAGTAGAAGCTGGCGAAGACCCAAAAAAAGTTTTAGATGAATTAAAACTAGAAAGATACTGTTGCAGATCATTATTCTTAGGGCACATTGACTTACTAGAAAAAGTATCTCAATTTAAGAAATTCTAATAACTACTTCTTAATAATAACAAAATAGAAAGACTTAAAAGACATAATATCAACCAAAAGTTAAAATGGATTCGGGTAAGAAATATGCATCAAAAGGAATATCACTAATGTTCAGTTTAATATTATTGGGGGGATTAAGTTTTATCACAGATTCTTTGCTCTACAGACAACCAAGACTAGAAAGAAAAATTATCTCCACAAGGATGATAAACACCCCTGAAGGAAGACTATTCACTTCACTACATAAAGAGGGAGACTATCTTGTATTGAATTATCCACCATACACTCTTTTTAAAAACAACGAAGAATCTCAAGTAGACATTATACTTTACTCTTCAGATTACAATGGAAAAAATTTAACTCCAGAACAAGCCGATAGTTTATGGGATTTAGCAACAAATTAATTTAAATCTTGCAATATTCTACTCAATCCAAGATTATACTCTTCTTGATATATTTGAGGCAAATCCTCCAACCTGCGTTTGCCCAAGTTCTTATCTCTAATATCTCCAATTTGATTACCTTGAGCATCAAAAAGAGCAGAATATGCTGATCCCAAACTCATCAAATATTTAGCTTTCTCAATTTGCGGCATATCTGCTTTATCAACTCCAAACAGAGATCCTATTCCGGCCAATGCTGCTGTGATGCGTCCCGGCTTTATAGATATTTGACCAGAATCAACCCTCAAAACAGTAGAAACAAAAGGAGTAGGAATAAATTCTATAGTTTCTTCGGTACCAGAAATCACCTTCCATTCAACATCATCCATAAAATTTGTGTAAGATAGAGTAGTAAGACGCAAATCTTTGCTCATCTGAACATCAACACTCAAGGGATCTATTCCATTTATAGGAAAAACTAAATCGTCAGAAGCCTTGACTCGTATACTTCCCCCTTCAAAAAGTTGAATGGTTGCAGATTGAAAATTCTTAAGTAAAGCAATCGCCGAATTTTGAATCTCCAAGTCCTCTGATAAACCAAGATAATCGGCAATTACTTCCTTCGGAATCACCATATCAATTGGCCCACCAGAATGTATTCGTCTTTCAATAGACCACATCAATGTTCCAGAATCTTTTGGCATTCCAAAGTTCTCAACCAAAAAAGCAGTATCTGCTACAATTGGCGCAAAACCATCAGGATCAACCAACATCAAAGGATTATTTGCAACATAAGCATAAGGATTATTCCCGGCAATAGGATCCACAGAAGTAAACCTCCCTAAATCAGAATCATAATATCTTGCTCCAAAATAATGTAAACCACTTTCTGAATCTTTTTCTTTCCCCGTAAAACCATATTGAATTCCGTCTTGAATTACTTGACCATAAGGAAGTGATTTAAAATTAAAAACTTCTCCATTCTGATTAACACTAATTCGATTATTTCCTAACCTATCTTGAAAGTAATATTTGCCTTCTTCACCATTGGAAGAATAAACTAAACTATTTCCAGAATAAAAATATCTAACAATTTCCTCATTCTCTTGTAGCGGAATAGGAACCTCTTCTCCTTCACTTACTTCCTGAACATCAACAACTTTAGCAAAAGATAAACTAGAGAAAACTAACAAAAACACTACTAATATCACTTCTTTTCGCATAATTAAAATTAAACTAAAAACTATATAAACATTACTAACCTCCAAAAATAAAATGAGGTCCGATATTTGGTTAAATAGTAGATTAGACAAAATATGGAATGTATTAATGCCAGAAGTAAATAAGTTAAACCAAATAAATATTAGATTTAAAGGCAACTACAAAACTAAATTTGGCCATATTAAAAAACAAAAAGACGGTTCTACAGAAATAATTGTAAACAACCTATTCAGAAATGAAAAAGTTCCAGATTTCATAATAGACACAACAATAGCTCACGAATTAATCCACTACATGCACGGCTTCCACTCACCACTACCAAAACAATTTAAATATCCTCATCAAGGAGGAATAGTAGATAAAGAACTAAAAAATCGTGGTTTTTCCTTTCTATTAAAACTCGAAAAAGATTGGATAAAAAATAAATGGTGGAACCTCTATCCTATTTTGAAAGAGGAAATCTCATAAATTTCTTACATTCTAAACAATAATAAACAACTTTCCCATTTTTAGTTCTAACACGAACATTCTTCCCAGGAACCAAATAAGAATAACAATGCTTACAAAATTTTCTTTTATAACCCCTGGGCATTCTCAAATTAAACTTCATAGCTATCTTTCTAGCTAACTTAACATATCTATTAGCTAACTTCTTATCTTTAGAAAAAACCTCATCTGCTTCCTTAAACAGCTTCTTTATTCTTTCTCTAGCTATTTCTCTATTATCCATAAAAACTAATTAAATTTAAAGAGTTAAAAATGTTTTGCATGCGCGAGCCGGGATTTGAACCCGGGTCTCAACCTTGGGAAGGTCAAATACTAACCACTGTACTACTCACGCATAAAAGAATAGAAACAATACTTATTTAAAAAATTATAGAAAGACGGACAACTTTCCTGGGTTCCCGCTCAACAAAGCAGTACAGCCAGGAACGTAAGCTTGCTTAACTTCCGGGTTCGAAATGAGACCGGGTGTAGCCAAACCACTGTGATCGTCCTAAAAATTAAGAAAAATTAAGCATTTATAAAACTAACGATTATCTTTTAATAATATCTGTATGTTCAACAATCCCATAAGTTTCAAGCATTCCCCTATACCTACCGAAACTTTGTTCAGAAGTTAACCTAGAAAACCCTTTTGGTAAAGGGATATTATTCAGCCTATGGAAATCTCTCATCCAAGTCATTCTTCCCCCATGAAAAGAAAGATCTTCAGCAGCAGTCCTTCTAGGTATTTTGTACTCTGCAACCGATTCTGCTACAATGGGTAAAACAGAAGGGTTGGGGAAAAGTTCAGTTTGTCCTGTCCTTTCTTCAAGAAACATCTTAATAAACTCCAGTGAAATTACTATATAAATCTTTTTATTTTTAGACCACCAATAAGTTACAACATCTTCAAGTCTTTAGAGATTTTATCAATCTTCTCTTTTAAATCTGGACCAATAGCCAAACAAGTAACAGTTCCCGGCTTTACCTCTGTCCTGCCAGCATCTTTTATAACTGCATTAACCAAATTCAACTGATCCGCCATTTTTTTATATTTAAATAATTCTGCCTTACTTTCAACTTTTAAAATTACTTTTTTCATTCCCTTACTTCTCCAAGCCCTAACTTTACTATCATCCGACTTCAAAGTAGCTTCAACACTAGCATGAGAAACTTGACTTGAAGTTTTACCCTTAGATAGCTTCAAATCTTTCCTAACCAAAACAACTTGTTTATATTCACCCATTTTCCTTAAATTTATGTTTCACCTGACTTTCCACTTTCCTTAAAACTTTATGTAAAGCTTTATGTAACTCCCAATCATCATCCTTAACATTAATTAAACTTATCGGAGTTTGAACTTTTGCATGGAAAGAGTATTTACATCTTTCCCCAGTTTTTTCATGTTTTTTTGCATGAATCTTCAATACTCCCGGCAAATCTCTCTTTATCTTTTCATAATATCTAAAAGTGAATTCATGTATATCCATTTGTTCTTGTTCATTAAAGTCTTTTAACCC
The DNA here is from genome assembly GCA_964587005.1 of Candidatus Woesearchaeota archaeon. Lineage (GTDB taxonomy): Archaea > Nanobdellota > Nanobdellia > SCGC-AAA011-G17 > PNOQ01 > JABIBT01. The sequence continues at coordinate 14,848 of CAZPJW010000012.1, read as the reverse complement.
CAAAATTTGAATATTTTCATCCATTTTAAATTAATAAAGAAAACCAAGTTTTTATTCTTTTCTATAGTAAAATATGGATAAGATTAGTAGAGTTAAAAATATTGAGATCATATTCATGAAAGGAACATCTTCTGTAACTAAGAAACAATCTCTGTAATAATCATTAATTAATCCCCCATCCCCGTTAAATATTTGGATATGCCTTTTCCCTATCCCATCAGAACACTCTTCAATATCTTCAGGGAACCCATCTGGAGGAACATCCTTCTCACAATAACAAACTCCACTATTGTAATACGAATCCGATCCATCTTGTTCAGGATTTTCGCCGTCATCATTGAAACAACCAGTCCAATAATCAATAGTACATTCCTCCTGTCCCCCCCCAATACATATCAACGCTCCATTAGGGTAGTCTCCTCCTGTCTGACTATCACAATCCTCTCCCCCAAAGTCATAACCTTCCCCATCATCACAAATCCACGGATCTCCACAATCACACGTTTCCCCGGAGTCTTGAATACCATTCCCACAATCATCAGATCCTCCTCCGCAAACATCTTCTTGTAAATAGTATTCACAACCATCCTCATTTGGCTGATCAGTTTCGGTGGAAAATAAATTACATGATTCTGCCTCGCAGGCAAGATAAATCTTATCACTAGTTACTTTTAATCTATTCGAATCAAAAGAATTTTCAGCATCTAAAATTGCTCTAAAAACAAATTCAGGATCATCATCATTCAAAAAACCTTCATCTTCATGCCATTCAGCATTCCAGGGCCTAACAGCCTTCCCACTTTCATCGAATATTTTTGGGTCAATTGGAACATAGGGATTAACAAGATCCATACCCCCGTCAGTAATATCCTTCTCATAAAGCTCAAAACTTACAAACCCTCCATCACACTCGGGAGTCCTTCCCATAACAACCAAATTCATCAATTCTCCCTCATCCACAGCTTCATTATCATTCATTCGAGCCCCATCGCTAGCGCGCTCCCAATAAGCATCAAGTATTTCGCATCCAGCTGGAGGACTATCCTCACACATACCCAATTGGCAACAAACTTCATCAACTTGACAACCAGTAGCATCTCCATAAATTTCTCCATTACAAGTCAATGCACAACATTCCCCCCCAAAATCATTTACACAATCGGTTCCTTGGGGAGGAATTTCATCATCAGCAGATTCACTAAATGCAAAAGTTTGAGTATGGTATCCTGCCCCCCAGCCTCCGCTTCGTAAAGAAGCTCCACTCGTATCAAAAACATTCCAAGCATATGTATACCCTCCGGCCCCAGTTTCAGCAGAAGCACCAAAAACACCAACTCCATTTCGGATTCCAATATCTATATCATTAAACTTGGGTTCATCATAATCATTATTCCAACTCACAATTGTACAATCAGAATCGTCACTACACCCACTAACTTCATACACATCCAAACTAGACCAAAGCCAACTCCAATCTCCAAGCAACCTATAAGTATAAGAAACTACTCCCAATTCATCAACTCCATCTCTATCAATATCTCCCAAAGTAACATATTCTGCTTGCTTTCTACCAGCATAAAATCTCCCCCCAAAAAAAATCTGACTATCCGAAGCACATTTAACAGGGATATCCAAATAATTCAGAGTTTCAGGATCTTGTCCATCTGTGTATTCATAAAAAATGCAGGACTGAATTTCTGGGAGATCATTAAACATATTATAAACTACTACAACAAATTCCTCCTCTTTATCATCATCAACATTGCCAAAAGCAATTTTATGTACTGTACTACCCAAATTGCTTCCACCGTACATTATCTCAGAAAGAGTGCCTTTCCCGCCAGAATAATCATAAACTCTCCAAGTATTACCAGGAATATAGCCAAAAGCAACACCTATCTCAACAGTTCCATCTCCATTAATATCCCCAACATCAATATCTCTTTCATTACCATTTCCAACAGCAGAAGTTAGAGGATTTCCACTAAAATCATACACAATTACTCCTCTTCCACCCAACACAATCTCATCACCATCAACACCATCAACATTACCAAATACAATTTTCTCCGCATCATAATCCGCTTCCATATTATTAAGAACTTCATTTCCAGTTTCTAAATCATAAATATACCAATCATCTTCTTCATCAACAATAGAAACTACGTCATCATCTCCATCACCATCTCTATCTCCAAAAGCTATATTTGTAGCATTATACCTATATCCATAGGGGTAGCCTTCAGGTGGCCAATCATGTCCAAACTCCCATGCAACCGACCAGTCTCCCAAATTATATATATGTGCCTTATCATCATTCCAACCATTAAATCCTCCAACACCAAAATAATCTGAACTAACTACAAAAGAACTAAATAAAATCATACCAAATACAAAAAACATCAACCTCTTCATAAATAAATAAACTAAAATAATTCTATTTAAACCTTTCTAATACCAACAACATAAATTTCCTTACTTCTCTTCTTAGAAGCCTCTGGTTTAATAACTTTCACACTCTTAAAATCCTTTTTAACTAAAGAAACAAAAGAATCAAAAAACTCACTTTGAAAAATCTTACAAATAAAATTTCCATTCTTAACCAAAACATCCCTAGAAATCTCTAAAGCTCTAACACACAAATCAAAACTAGCCTCACTATCAATCTTCCTAACACCAATAGTCTTGGGGGCCAAATCACTCAAAACAACATCATATTCTTTCAAATCTTCAAAAATATCATCATCAAAAACATCTCCTTTAATGAAATTAATTCCATCTACCTTAACTTCAGCCAAATCAATAGCATCTACAGAACATTTCAACTCTAAACAAAACTGACTCCAACTACCCGGCCAAGCACCCAAATCTAAAACTTTATCCCCTTTCTTAATTAAATTAAACCTAGAATTCAAACTCTTTAACTTAAAAACAGATCTAGCTTTATAACCTTCTGACTTCGCTTTAGAAGTAAATTTATCTCTTTTCATCCTTCTTCTTAGCAACAATTACAGAAATAGTAGCAACAGCTGCAGCTAAAATAATAAATACCCATAACACCCAGACTTTACTTTTTGGATATGTAGCAACAACTTCTTCAAAGAAATTATCATCTCCTGTCTCTACAGGATTAACCTCTTCATAAGAACATCTAGATTCATCAAAGGTACAATCATCATTACATGTTAAAATTCCCAAGTCATATCCTAAGCTAACGCAAGTTTGTCCATCTAAATTATCATCTCCATCGCATTCTTCACTACCTTCTACATAACCATCACCACAATCACTTCCTGAAGAACCTCCACCACCAGAACCTCCCCCCCCATCACTTCCATCGTCTCCATCGTCCCCGTCATCGCACTCACCACAATCAGCTGGGCAATTAGAACAAGTTTCATTTGAATCGCAAGTTCCATCTCCGCACTCCCACTCAGGAGGGCATTCTCCACAATCTTGAGGACAAGTTTGACACGATTCATCCAAATCGCAAGTTCCATCTCCACATTCAGAGCCACTCTCTCCAATACACTCAGAAACATCAAACCTACATATAACTGGCAAACAAGATAAATTCCCTTCAATATACCCAAGATCTTCACAACCAGTTATACCATCCCAGTCATCATAATCACATATTTCGCTCCCTTCTACAATTCCATCACCACAGTACCTCTCCCTGCCAGAAGACCTCATTATTCTATAATCTCCTCCCAAAGTCCCAAAATAAAAATTAGAACCATCTAAATCAGAAGAAAACAATTCTATAGCCGAAGGAATTGTGATAGTGTTATCCGCCGAAACTCCATCTCCAGAGAACAGACAGGTTTCATCCCCTGTAGGAGGCCTATAACCCGCAATTGTTTCTATATACCCGCTTCTATATATCTTCCTTATAACACAATTATACTCATCTGCAAGATAAATATTTCTATTTTCATCAATATCTAAATGCCCCGGATGACAAAAATCGGCCTCAGTGGCCATCCCCCCATCACCGAAGTAATCTCCACTCTGTTCAGTATCACAACCATGATATCCATCATTCAATTCATTCCCCCCTCCAGCAATGGTATAAATCTTATTCGCCATCATATCTTGACTATAGTAATTTCCATCAGTCCTTGGAACAAACTTAACTCTTTCCATACCTGCATCCACTACAAAAAGATTTCCTTCTGAATCGAGCGCCAAAGCCCAAGGATCAACAAATTCAAGGTCTAATAAAGGTGTCTCGTTATCTGACTGAGTTTGACCCCCGCCAACAATAGTATACACATAATCACCTTGCATAGTCTGTCCGAAATAAGAACCGCTTGAAGAAGGAACAAATCTTACTCTTTGATTCCACCTATCTAATATATAAAAATTATCATCAGAATCCCTCTCGATATTGTGAACTAAATTAAATTTGGCATTCTGAGAAGGCCCTCCATCTCCTGCAAATCCCCTTTCAGTAAAATCCCCAAAAATAGCATAAGCATGTCCTGCTTGAACAGATCTTCCATGAATATAACCACCAGTTCTAGCAATAAACCATATCGTCCCAGTAGCATAAACATAAACTCCTTCCTGACGAGCATTCAAAACCTTTGGTCCCGCGTTTCCAACACTTCCAAATTCTCCACTCCCCCCGCCCGAAACATATTCATAAAATGGAATTCCCCCTTCATGCCCGGGGAAATGAGCTACGGTTTCATTGTCCCCTATAGTATACACACGATCTGCCTGCATAGACCGGCCATAATGAGTTCCAGAAAATCTTGGGATATACCTGACCTGGGAATTATCGCATGTATAAAAATCAGGTTCGGTCAAATACGTACCGGTTACAAGAAAATAAGGAACTACCGGCCCATCCATTGGTTCTCCTTCACTTGGTCTAGATTCCGGCTGCCACATCGTGCCATCCCCAGCTACAAGATATAACATTGGATCAGATGGCGGAGCACTCTGAACAGGAGAATCTTCTTCTTGAATGCCACAAGAACTAATAAATAAAACACTAGCTAAAAACAAAATTAAATATGTACTTTTAACACCTCTCATAATCAAATAAAACATAATTCATTAATAAACTTTACTATTTAATATGCAACTCCACAACATCTCCACTCTGCAAAACATGCTTAACACCACAAACCATTCCAGGATGTTTAGCAGATTTCCCCCAAACCTTAGCAAACTTAAATTTTTTAACAAAATCCTTATGAACATTCAAAGCTAACTCCCTAACTGTAGATCCTTTTTTCAAAGCAATTGGAGGATAATCTTTTTCTTTCCCAGGCATTTTAGTAAAAACATAAATTAGATCCAAAGCCTGCCAAATCTTATTTTTTATATGAAATGGATCTTCCTTTCTTTTAACAAATATTCTCTTACCTTTTATTCCCGCTTTTTCCAATTCTTCTTCAATAAACTTCTCTTCTTTCTTTTCCTCGGCCAAAACAACAATTAAATCAGCACCCCTAATCAAACCTAAAAACATCGGACCTTTTTCCTTTTCTAAAAAATTCTCAGTTATAGCAGGAATTTCTATCAACTGAACTGAAACATCATTAACCAACATAGTTCCAACTTCTGGTTTTTTTGTTGTAAATTCATAATCTGCAATTAAAGGGCTTGCATTTGTAATTTTACTTAATAATGTAGATTTTCCAGAATTAGTTTTTCCTACTAAAACAACTTGCGCTGCTCCTTCTTTCTTTATATTTATTCCTCCGCCCCTTCCTTTCTTTGCTAATTTCTCTTTTTCTAATAATGTTTTATATTTAGAAATTCTTTGTTTGATATCTTTTTCCAATGCCTGAGTTCCCTTATGTCTGTTTAACTTAGACAACATATTCTGCAAACATTTAATTTTATCTGGCAATGTTTCTGCTTGCAAATATTCTTTCTCTGCTTTCTGATATTCTGGGTGTACGTTCGTTGGCATATTTAAAAGAAATAATAATTAGATAAAAAGGTTTCTAAAAGCCAAAACTAAAGACCATGTCTCCATTTATGACACGCCAAACAAGCACCGTATTCGTTTATATCAGAAATAACATCTACCTCATTATTCATTATGTTTTCATTCAAATTCCCAATCTGAACACCAGAATAAAAGATATCTAACCCAACACCAAGAACTGGGGCAAATCTGCCTGCAACTATGCCTGCAGGATTAGTAGCAAAAAAGTGTCTAGCAGAATTGGCGCCCCTACGAATAGCAATTTCGGCAGAGGAAGGAAGAGCATCATCTACATAACTAAATCCTATACTTGTTCCTTTTCTCGGATGAAGTTCAAGGCCCTCGGCAGAGTTCCTAAAGATAACTTCCTCTTCTATACGAACCACACCAGTAGCCCTTCTATCAACCTTTCCGTGGCCAAGATCTATATCAACAGATGTACTACGTTCGTTAAACAAGTAAGTTCCTTCCTCAGAAACAACGGCTCTGGTACCAGGTAAACCCATGTCTCCACTCGAGGGCTTACTTGGCACAATATCGGGATGTGTATGAACCAAAACATCTGTATTGTCAGCACCAATGCTTCCATAATGTGACATAAAATCTCCTTCAAACCCGCCAGGACGGGACCTCAGCATAACTTCCTGGCCATGTTGATGTCTAAAAGTATTCACCAAATCATGTGAGGAAACCGCTTCAACAAAACGGGCCTCTCTGACAACATCATTCAAATCCGGCAACCCAATCAATCCCTGCAAATGATTCCGCCCATCAGGATCAACAAACATCATCGGATTATTTCCAACATAAGAATAAGGCTCATTTTCCTTAACAGGATCCACAGATGTAAACCTTCCTAAATCAGAATCATAGTATCTAGCAGAAAAATAATGTAATCCAGATTCATCTTTTTCTTTCCCAGTAAAACCATACTGAACTCCATCTTGAATTACTTGCCCATAAGGCAATGATTTAAAATTCTTAACATTCCCTTCTTCATCTATAGTAATTCTATTGCTTCCTAATCTATCTTGAAAATAAAACTTTTTCTCATCAAAATAAGAATACTCTTCCAAATCATCATATTCTGAATATACTAAACTATTCCCAGAATAATAATACTTAGTTATTCCTTTAGCATAATCTATTTCCTCTTCTAAAGGAGCAGGAAGCTCTTCAGAATCTTCTCCTGAAAGAGTTCCTTCACTAACTTCAGGAATATTAATAACCTTAGCAAAAGAAACATTGCTAAGAATAACTAAAAAAATAACTAAAATCACACTCTTTTTCATAATAACTAAAACAAAAAGATATATAAAAACCTTTCCAAATATCAAAACTATGAAAGCATACGTACCAGATACTTCTGCCATAATTGAAGGAAAAGTATCAGAATTAATAGAAAAAAACGAAATTTCAGGAACAATAATAATAGCAAGCGCAGTAGTCTCAGAACTAGAAGCACAAGCAAACAGAAGAAGAGAAATCGGATTCTTAGGATTGGATGAACTAAAAAAACTCCAAGAATTAAAAAAACAAAATAATCGAAGCAATCCAAATAACCAGAAAGCTAAACGAGGAGAATAAAGATAGGGAAATAAATGGATTAATAGAAGCATTGGAAAAGTTCAAGTTAAGCCAAGGAAAAATAATCACTTTAGATCAAGAAGATACTTTAGAAATAAAAAACAAAAAAATAAACATTATCCCCGTGTGGAAATGGTTACTAAATCTCTGAAAGCAACATGATTGCAACTAAGTCTTCGTGACATTATAGATAAATTATAACTACCCTTTAATAATAACAAATAGAAAGATTTAAAAAGCAATACAAAAATATAAAACAAAATGAATAGAAGAAACCAAAGAGTACCAAAAGAACTATCTTTGGCAGCTACGCTTATTTTACTTGGAGGGATAAACTTGATAGTTGATTCTCCCCAAATTAAAAATTATATGCACCCAAAAAGGAGTGTTGTCTCAACAAAAGAAATAGATGCCCCAGAGGGGAGATCATATACCGTTCTGTACAAAAAAAACAAAAAACTAATACTAAGTTATCCCCCATACACCCTCTATGAAAATAATGGAGACTCCCATGTAGACCGAATTGTTTATTCTCCAGATTATACGGGAAATGAACTCACCCCGGAGCAGGCAGATAGCTTGTGGGAATTAGGAACTAAATAATTTATTCAATGTCCTGTATTATATCATAAACTGCTTTGTTGTATTGTTCTTGAGAGAGACGATCTAATTCTTCTGGACTATACTTATTTAACAACTGATCCCTTATGTCTCCAATTTGATTTCCTTCTTCATCAAATAAAGCTATATACAATCCGCCGATAGATACTAAATAATTCGCATTATGGAACTCGGGTATGTCTGCTTTATCGGAACCGAAAAAAGAAGCTACACCAGCCAGAACTCCTGTAATCAAGCCAGGTTTCACTTTTATTTGCCCCCTATCTACTCTAAATACCAACAAAGAGGGATCAAATTCACTAATACTAGACGTTATTGTCGTCATTTCAAAATCATTACTTATTTCAACACTAACACTCAGGGGCTCTAGACCGTTAATAGGAAATTTTAAATCATCAGAAGCTTCAATTTTTACTTTTCCACCTTCGAAAGTTTGTATTAGAGCAGAATCAAAATTTTGAAGTAACATACTGGCTGATTCAAGAACATCATTATTTCTTGACGATCCAAAATAATCATTAAGGGCATCTTTATCCACACTCATATCTATTGTCCCTCTAGAAGTAATACGATATGTTATTTCGTCCATCAACCCCATTGGACTAGTTGGTTTGCCAAAATTTTCAACTAAAAACGCCTTATCCGCAACAGTTGGTTCATAACCATCATAACCAAACAAATCAACAAACATCATAGGATTATTACCAACATAAGAATAAGGTTCATTTTCCTTAACAGGATCCACAGAAGTAAACTTCCCCAAATCAGAATCATAATACCTAGCTCCAAAATAATGTAACTCACTTCCTTTGTCTTTCTCTTTCCCAGTAAAACCATACTGAACTCCATCTTGAATTACTTGCCCATAAGGCAATGATTTAAAATTCTTAACATTCCCTTCTTCATCTATAGTAATTCTATTGCTTCCTAATCTATCTTGAAAATAAAACTTTTTCTCATCAAAATAAGAATACTCTTCCAAATCATCATATTCTGAATATACTAAACTATTCCCAGAATAATAATACTTAGTTATTCCTTTAGCATAATCTATTTCCTCTTCTAAAGGAGCAGGAAGCTCTTCAGAATCTTCTCCTGAAAGAGTTCCTTCACTAACTTCAGGAATATTAATAACCTTAGCAAAAGAAACATTGCTAAGAATAACTAAAAAAATAACTAAAATCACACTCTTTCTCATAATTTTCATCTTTTATTTATCTAAATTCAAACCGGCCTTAACACTATTTCCATTACAATCACAAATCTCATCTCTAAACTCAACAACTTCTTTCAAATTACTCGAACATGCATCCTCACAAACTTGCTCCATTGGATTCTCTCTAGGCATATCTACAGAAACACAAGAATCAAAATTCATAGTATAGGCTCCTCCAAATATTCCTAAATCCGCAATACCAACATGTCCGTTTCCATCCAAATCACTAGTTATACATTCTCCCTCATCATCTTGAGTATAACAGCTAGCAAATATTCCAAAATCGGCAATATCAACATCACCATCAAAATTCAGATCGGCCCACCTACATTCAATCTCCATTAAAGGACTAATTCCACTACCATAAGAGTACATTGTAACTTTATTGTCACCAACAGTAGAATACTTAACAACTCTTCTTCCAGAAGAATCATAACCAAAAACCAAGACATTCCCATCAGGCAAATTGATCTTTGTAATCATATTATTAACATCATACTCGTAAATAGTCTCTCCATCCGGACAAGCCTTCAATACCATATTTCCAACATCATCATGATCATAAGAACAACCATCATTAGTAGTCTCATCTAAACGGTTTCCACCATATATATACTCCTCACTCCAAACTGGCATCGAACCATCATTTCCCGTAACAGTTCGAGATAATCTATTCCCGAAAGAATCAATGGTATAATCAATAACCATTCCATTCAAATAATAATTCCCAGAATCAATGCTAGTTAACCTATAGACATCATCATATTCAAACCAAGAAAATGCTCCGTTCTCTCCAGGACCATGATCCTCTATTTTCTTCAAGTTACCAACTTCATCATAGACTGGATATTTTTCATGGAAATAAAGCTGCCCAGTTTCTTCATCAGGATCCTTAATCTCAATTTCACTAATCCAATTTCTATCATTGTAAGAATAATAAGAAACCGCACCATTAGGGTAAGTAACATAATCAATCATCCCCAAATCATTATAATTATAAACTAAATCTCCTCCAGGAGTCGTTACCATAATTAACTGTCCTAGATTGTTATATTCATAATTTATATTAGAAAATTCCTCATTATAAGAATTTCCAACTCCTTTTAAGTTTCCAGCTAAATCATAACTATACCCCGAATTAAAAATTGTACTTTCGTCATTAATAGATTCACTAACGCCTACAATCCTTCCAGAAGGATCATAATTATATTCAATAGAATTTATTCCACCATACCCCCCTAAATTATTATCAACCCTACATAATTTTCCAATACCATTCTGGCAATCATCATAAGTATTATGTAAAATAATTTGAATTGGTTCTCCATCATTCCTATCCAAAGTTACATAATCAACTCTATCCAGATTATCATAAAAATTCTCAAACTCATACAAAATTTCTTGACTATCCTCATTTTCAAAAACTTCATCAGGGTTAGCATAGATAGTTGTCTTCTTTAAATTACCATTTTCATCATATCCAAAACTTCTTTCTCCAGAATCAATATTCCAACTCCAAACTAATTGTCCTAAACTATTATACTCACTAGAAGTCTCTCCACGCCCATTTCTTGAAACACTCCATAATTGACCAAAAGAATCATATCCATAATCAATATAAGAAATCTCATCCTCAACATGAACTGTATTCCCAAAAGGATCAACAGTACTAGAAACTTGATTTCCTTCCAAATCGGTTATGGTGGTAATACCATTTCCATCATAACTATATTTATTACAGCCAGCAATAACACAATCCTCCTCAAACTCATCTCCTTCTTGGTATAAAGTCAAAGGAAATACTTTTTCAACTCTTCCTAAGGGATCATCATAATAAAAATTCTTAACGCTCTCGCCTTCTCCAGAACCTTCTCTATTATACTTAAGAAGATAATCTCTAGCCATCCTATCCCCTAAACCACCTAACAAAGGATAAACAACTTCTCTAAATCCTCCAACCTGCTCGCTCCTTGGTTCTGTAACTTCAGAAACTTTTGAAATTTCATTATATTCAATATCAGAAACTAAAGCTTCCCCTTCACTCTTTAAAACTCTTGTCTGTATATTTCTAGCTAATCCATCAGAATAAGAAACACCTTCTGAAATCATACCATCTCCCATATCAACTCTAGTAGAAACATAGTTTAAACAGCTATCCTCCTCACTCAAATAGCCACATTCATCCAAAGCATAGCCATACTCATTAGAAGAACTTCCTCCGTCAGGATAACTAACGCCGATCAGTCTATTAAACCCATCATAAGAATAACTAGTATCCCCCCCATTAACATCAATAACGTCACGCAACATCAATTTATTTGTATAAAATGTTTTAATCTCATTCCCAGCATTATCCTCGACACAAGTAGGCAAAGAATTTTTAAATGCCTCTCCTTGATTATCACATTGACCATTATCTCCATAATAGGTTTTAGTAACGTGTCCTTTTGCATCTTCAACTTCCAAAATATTTCCATACTGATCATAACTATTTATCCTAGAAACAAATTGTCTCTCATCATCAACACCAGAATAGCTTTCATATGGCCTCCATTTTCCAGAAGAATCACTCCAAATAGTTTCAAAAAAACGATAATTTCCTTGAAAGTCATTGACAGTCGTAAGATCAACTTGGCTTAACATATACTCATCTTCCATTTCGGGATATTCCTGCTGAAAAGCAAATCGAGTAGTGCTCACCTTAGCACCATTCTCCACAACATATTGAGGCAAACCATTTTTCTCGTTATAAGTAGAATATTCAACACTATTAGAAATACCATTAACCATACTACCCCGACTAAAAACTCTCAAATCATAAGTAACTCCATCCAAATCACCACCACCAAAATCCGTCCTAGATATTTCCAAAGCTCTGTATGCATTCCACATCATAATATCTTCTCCATCATAAAGAGCACCATGGGGATAAAGTCTAATTTCCACACTACTCCCAGAAGGTTCAAAAGAAGTGTAGAATTCAACAATTTCCTCTTGACATCCAGAGGTCAACGTTAACATGTCTCCTGTTTGGGGATCGTATACTTTGACTCTCCAATTATCATTAGCACATTCTATAATTCCCGCTTCATCTTTAACTCTTGCTAAACCTTCTAAGGCATAACCAACAAAAGGTTCCAGTCCATTAATAGTTTGAGACAAATAAAAACAATCAGAATTATCCCTGTTAGTTCTCATTTTCACCCAACCATTTCCATCCACTAAAATAAATTCATTTAAATCATAACCAGAACAAGAAGGAGCACTACTTTTGATTTTAGTCCAACCATCGGGAATTCCATCAGTCCAATCATCAAAACTTGGATTTTCAATTAAATCCAGAGGATCCGTATTTGGCATATAAGTAATAATCGGACAAAGATTCATATTAGAACTTGCCACAACTTCACTTCCACCCTCATTAAAAGTTTCAGAAGAATACATAAACCGATCTAACTTAGCAGAAGAAACTTCATCACAACCAATTTCGGCTGCACATGTTGCTCCTTTATTATTACAAAATTCTTTAACAGTGCTCCCAAACCCGGCAGGATAATCAATAGTTACTTTATCATGCCCAATATATTTTTGTCTTTTTTTCTCTAAATGTAAAAGTGCATTTTCATAAGTATAACTAACATCTTCAACAGTACCCAATCCATCATCTACAGATTTTTTCTTAACCCTATAACCAGTAATAGCCACTTCATCCATCTCACACTTATCAATATTATTTTTCCAATAACAACCAAAATTTATACAATCTTCCGGACTATAATCCATATTATCACAATAATTACTACCAATAACCCCCCTATCAAAAATATCGCTGTTAACAAATTCTTCCCAACCTTCATCTCCAGAATAAGTTACCAATCCCATTATTTCTTTTTCTTCATATTCTAAATTTACCTTAGCACCAGTAGGATACAAAACTTCATTAACATAACCGGTCAAAAGACTATCCTCTTCATCTATGTAATTAAATAAATATGGTTGCAAAGAGTTTCCATCTTCCCCCCAATAGGCCAAACTAGTCAAAACTAATTTTTTATTTTCATTATCTTCTCCAAAAATATCATCATTCACATAATCATAATCAAAATGCCACCTTGACATAACTCCCCCCAATCCAGAAGTTGTAATAACATCAGTCACATATTTATCTTTGACGGTATTCGCAGGAGCCTCCCCGGCTATAAAATCTCCATAATAAACATCTTCTCTCCCGTCCGACCAAACAATATCGATTTTATTATTCATATCATCCTTAATATAATCCAAATAAGATTTATTATAGGGGCTTCCATCAACTTCAAATCCCTCATCATCATAAAAAAACAAAACTTTATTCCCATTAACATCTTCAATTTTTGTTAAATCCCACTGATAAGTAAATTCTATTCTGTCTGAACCTCCTTCTCTTCCCAAAAGGGCATTACAAACAGCATAGGCCGCACCAAAATCAGGATTATCTGTATCTACCCACTGACCATTTTCTCCACCATCCGTATTTACATACTTAAAAGGATTATCCCCACTATCTGGACACTCACTAAGGGGCATACCCGGGGCCCAGTTTTCATAATCAGACAATGCACAGGCACCATTCCAACAACCATCTCCATCCTCATCATACAAAGCCAACCAACCTATTCTAAGTTCACCTATAGCGGCTCTTATATCTTCATCCTTTGATGGAGTATTCGGACATGCCAACCCCCCATGATAATTGTTACACCAATTTCTTGCCTGGATATAATTCATGGGGTTATCAGAAACAACATATGGCTCATAATCACTATCATAATTAAAAGCTACAGTACGTCTAGCATGATTAAAAGAATAACTAGTACCATCAATCGTGGTTACCTCAAAAACCGGATATTGCATTGCTTGGTCATCAAACCATTCCTCAATTTTTGCATAAGTATCCTCTTCGGTTTTATACTCTCTATGCCATAAACCTCCAGGAATAGTAATTTCTTCAGAAACCTTAACTAGCCTATTACTTCCAAGCCCAGGTAAGTTCATATAAAGATAATCATCACTCATATCATTAATAGTGGCTCCAGGATCTCTATGAATATAATACCCCCCTCCCAAATTAAAACCTAAACCAACCTCCGAAGCCTGCGCCTCAGAATTATCTTTATTAACAATTTTGTAAACATCACTAATATAATTTAAACTAACGCCAAAACCCATACCATTTCTACCAGGAATGCTACCCAAGGGAATTGAAAAGGTGAAATCTCCTTCATATAAATTAACATCCAAATTCTCTACTCCTGAAGAAATAGCAGCAACAGGAACATCTTCAGCAACAACACCACTACTCAAAAAAAGCATTAAAACAAACATCACAAATACTCTATTAAATAGGTTGGATTTCATACTTTTAAGCATTTAAAAGAATATAAAAAGCTTTCCATAACGCTTTTAAATAAAACAACTTAAACAAAATTACG
>CAZPJW010000011.1:0-23105 GCA_964587005.1 Candidatus Woesearchaeota archaeon | reverse complement strand
TTAAAACCATCGGGTAAATCATCAGAATCGCTAAGAATATCTCTAAACTCGGAAGAATCGGTAGTAAAAGAATTTTGCAATAATTTTATGAAAGATATTCAAAAATTAATCTTAAGTCTAAATATAAAAGCTAGTGAACCAAAAATCATGTGGAACCAACCAAGAGTATCTAAAGAAGGGGTAATAACATACCCAGTTTCAATTAGAATTCTCACAAAAAAAGAGAACATGATAGGATTTTTAGAAAATATAGAATATAGGTATGTTAATAAAGGAAAAAACAGTCGCATAAGTGTACTTAATGCACTAAAAGAAACACAAAAATAAAAATGAACATAATAGCACTCGAAGGAACTGCCCATACATTTGGTTGCGCAGTAATAAATGAAAAAGGAGAAATATTAAGTGACATTAGAGATACATTTACAACAAAAAAAGGTGGAATGATACCAAATGAAATAGCACAACACCACAGAAACCTAAAAGACAAAATAATAAAAGAAGCAATTGAAAAAAGCAAGCAAAAAAAATTTGATTTGGTTGCATATTCAAAAGGGCCCGGATTTCCCACTTGTCTAAAAGTAACAAGAGACTCAGCCATAGAACTAGCCAAAAAACTAAAAATTCCAATAGTAGGAGCAAATCACGCAGTTGCCCATCTAACTTCCGGTTTATTATTCACAAAAGCAAAAGATCCAGTTTTCGTTTACTGCTCAGGTGCAAACACCCAAATCATTGCTTTAGAAGGAGGGAAATACAGAGTTTTTGGAGAAGTTCTCTCAATAGCCATAGGAAATGCATTAGATAAATTTGGCAGAGCCGTCGGACTAGGATTTCCCGCCGGACCAAAAGTTGAAGAACTGGCCAAAAAATCAAACAATTACATAGAACTTCCTTACTCAGTAAAAGGGATGGATCTAAGTTTTTCAGGCATAATCACAAAAGCAATAGAACTCTACAAAAAAGGCTACAAAAAAGAAGACCTAGCTTATTCATTACAAGAAACATGTTTCGCAATGTTAACAGAAGTAACTGAAAGAGCAATGGCCCATTGTAACAAAAAAGAAGCCCTTTTAATAGGGGGAGTGGCAGCAAACAAAAGGTTTTGTGAAATGTTGGGAATTATGTGTAAAGAAAGAAATGCCAAATTCTATGCCTGCCCTTTAAAATATGCAGGAGACAACGCAACAATGATTGCTTGGCAAGGTTTTTTAGAACAAAAAAAGGCAACTAAAAACTATGATGGTCTAGATTTCTACCCATACCAACGTACTGATCAAGTAGAAGTAGACTGGGATTAATAAAATTATTTAAACCAAGGGAACTTTTTGAATTTTTTAGGATTAATTTCAGTTAGCATATAATAAGACATCAAGATAATACCAAGGCTCCACAAACCTTCTACCCAAAAAACGAGCAAAAAACTAATAGTTATCATCTTATATATTAACAAAAAAACATTCACAACAAGAAAGAAATAATAAACCCATATTAGTCTTTTGAATAATGAGTATATAACAAAAAATCCGCCCAAAAGCAAAATAACAACAGATAAATAATTTGAAGCAAAATAATTTGATATAAGACCATTCAATATTCCTAAAAAAACCAAAATTCCTAAAATATAATTAACCAATTTACTTCTTTTATTCTTTCCTGTAGCATTTTCCGAAGATCCTCTTTTCTTACCAACAACTTTTCTTCCCATAAAAAAATCCTAGAGTTGTAACCTTTTAAAACTTTTCTTTTAAGACTTACCAAACCAAAAATTTACCCATACCAAAGAACAGACCAAGTAGAAATTTAATAACCATGCCTCAAAAAAATAACTCTTGGTTTAGCATATTTAGTTCCATAATTTCCAAAAACTCTAAATCCTTCTGGAATAGTAAAATTAAGCATAGGTTCCCTTTCAGAAACTTTCACACCAACAACCTTTCCAATATGCTTCAACAATTTATTTATTTCTTTTCTATCCTTAAATTTCAAACCAGTTCTAAAAAGTTTCCCTTTATATTTAACAAAAACATCCCTACCTTCTACCCTAATCTCCTCCAAATGAGTATCAGTCAAAAAAGGATCTATATACTTATAATTCTCTTTTCCAGCAAAAGAAGGTATATGATAAAATTTCATGCCCTCTCTTTCATAAATCCTTTCATCCTTTTCAAAACCTACTTTCGGAGCTTTCTTAATGAATTCTTCTCGTTTAACAACTTCTTTCTTCTCCAAAAAAGGAAGTCTCTTTTTAACCTTAGAAACATTACTATCATAATATCTATTAAAATTATCAATCTTTGGCAAAGAAACTCTAGCCAAATTATATCTAACTTTAGGAATCTTATCTCTTTTTACTACTTGAATTGGAACCTTAACATGTCTCCTCAAAGAAGCTCGACCAACCGCTTTAACAAATGTTTTCAAAAAATCAACCTTTTCATCAACTTCTCTAGCTTCAAATTTCACTTCATCCTTCAACGGATTATACATGAAATGAGTTCCCATCATATACTTTTAGGGATTGGACTAGCCCTAAATCCCCCTTGTTTAAACTTTTGCTCCATTAAAACAAGCCCTCTAGCCAATTGCTTATTCTCCTGAATCAAAGAATTAATCTTATTATTTAATGTAACTATCTCTTCATAATTACCAGAAGAAACATTCTTAGCAGCCTCTTCAAATAAACTAACTAAATCATCAACCTTCTTAACTAGCTTATTATTTGACTCAACTAAAGAAATAGTTAACTTTTGTAATTGGACGCTATTGTCCACCAGTTTTTTTATATCAGAATCGGCCATCTCTTCACCTCTTTAAAAACTTATTTTCAATTATAAAAATGTTTCTACTCTTCTTCAGTTGTTTCTTCTTTAATTTTCTTCTTAACTTCCTCTTCTAAACCTAATTCTTTCAGTAATTCTTTATATCTATTTCTAATTGTAACTTCTGTAACTCCTGCAACATCTGCAACCTCTCTCTGAGTCCTTTTTTCATTATTCATTAAAGCAGCAACATACAACGAAGCAGCAGCAATTCCAGTCGGACCTCTTCCTGAAGTCAATTCTGCTTCTTGTGCCATCTCTAAAATTTCAACAGCCTTACTTTGTGTTTCTGCAGTTAATTTTAATGCACTTGAAAATCTTGGAATATAATCAATGGGATTGCTTGGCAATATTCTAATTCCTAATTCTCTTGTAATAAATCTATACGTTCTTCCAATTTCTTTTTTATCAATTCCAGAAGCGTCTGATAACTCATCTAAAGTTCTAGGAATTTCATGTCTCCTGCATGCAGCATATAAAGCACCTGCAACCACAGACTCCATTGATCTTCCTCTTACCAGCCCTCTTTGAACTGCATTTCTATAAATAGCAGAAGCATCCTCAACAACTGAATTTGGTAATTTTAAATAACTTGAAACTCTCTTTAATTCGGCCAAAGCCAATTTTAAATTTCTTTCAATAGCAGTACTAATTCTATGTTGCCATTTTTGTAACCTTGAAAACCTTTGCTTTGACTTTCCTGATAACTTAAAAATATCCGAGCCACTTCCAATAGAGGTTCCTAAACCTTGATCAAATTTCTGTTGCGTTAAAGGAGCTCCAGTCCTTCTCCTTTTAGCAGCTTGATCAGAGTCAAATTCTCTCCATTCATGGCCAAAATCAACCATTCGTTCCTCTATAACGAGGCCACAATCCTTACAAATGATTTCACCACGTTCATCCTTAAAAATTAGATTTATGCTCCCACATTCCGGGCATTTTTTTACATATTGAGTCGGCATAGTATTTACCACCGCCTAAAGGCGCAATAAACTTTATATAGAAGTCTCTGATTTCATTTATAAATCTTTCTGTTTAAAGGGGTTTATAAAGGACGCATAACTTCAAAAACTAAACTAAAACACCATTCAGAACAGCTTCTTGTCCTGGCCTAGAAGTAATTTTAACCCTTCCTAAAGAAGTTTCAACAATAGTACCTTTAGTCAAAATATTTCTTCTAACATAATGTCTATTAGCAGGATTCTCAACTACATTCTTAATTTCAACTTTTTCATATTTTTTAGTTTTAGAATTAAAAACATTTAACATCTTATCAGTATACAAAATTTCTTTTTTATGGCCCCCTTTTCCTCTTAGTAATTTAACTTTTCTTTCTCCAACTCTAGTTTGAGTAGGATCTCTACCTAAATTAGAAAATTTTTTCTTTCTATAATCCACATATCTAGATCCAGTAACTTTTCTCCTAGGTCTCTCTTGTAGTATTGCCATGTTAGAAATAGTGAAAATTGACACTTTAAATAACTTTTGTTTTCTATTTCCGATAACTTTTTAAATAGACTGCCGACAATAATACCATAACCTTTAAGGAGAATTACTATGGAAACAGACAGACCATTGGACGCATTGAACAGAGCAAGAGGCTCTAGAGTCATTGTTGAACTAAAAAACGGAAAACAATTACTAGGAAAATTAAAAGCATTTGACATCCACATAAACACTGTACTAGACGAAGCAGAAGAAAGAGTAGACGGACAAACAACAAGAAAACTAGGAACAATTTTTCTGAGAGGAGACACAATAATTCTAATCTCGCCTGAAAATGGTTAAAGGAACGCCCTCTATGGGTAAAAAATCCGGAAAGCGAACTACTATGCGATGTAGACGATGCGGCAAAGTCTCATATCATAAAATAAAACATAAGTGTGCTAGCTGCGGTTACGGAGATTCCTCAAAAAAAAGGAAATTTTCTTGGCAAAACAAAAAGGATTAATTCTGGTAATATTTATAAAAGAAAAAAATAAAAATTAACTAATGAAAAAAGAGATACTCGAAGTAAAAGAACTAAATTTAGAAATAAAAAATAAACTAATTCTAGAAAATATAAATTTAAAATTACATGAAAAAGAAATTCTTGGATTAATTGGTGTAAGCGGCTCCGGAAAATCTATGTTATTAAAAACAATAGCGGGCCTATTCAAACCAAAAACGGGAGAAATAACATCCGGCGAACACAATCTAATAAGAAGTAAAAAATTTCTAAAAAACCTTATAGGATTCTCAACACAAGAAGATAGCATCTATGAAAACCTAACTGTAGAAGAAAACATAAAATATTTCGGAAAATTATACGGCTTAAAAACAAAAACAATAAAAGAAAAATCAGAAGAACTAATCCCTTTATTAGAACTAGGGGAATACAAAAACACCTTAGCAAAAAAACTATCTGGAGGAACAATAAAAAGATTAAACATAGCATGCTCATTAATACACGATCCAAAAATATTACTTCTAGACGAACCAATTTCAGGACTCGACCCAAAATTAAGGGAGAACATACTCTCTCTAATAGACAAAATAAGAAAAAAAGGAACTTCAGTAATAATCACTTCTCACTTCATAAACGAAATAGAACCATTCTGTGACAGAATTGGAGTAATACAAAGCGGAAAAATATTAGCAACAGATTCAGCAATCTTACTAAGAGAAAAATATTCAAACACCTACGAAATCTCAATAAGAAGCTATCCTGGAAGATACAAAAAAATACATAGTCTAGCAAAACCCAATTTGAACGTAATAAACGCCCTAACAAAAAATAATGAATTAATTATGTATGTCCCAAAAAAATACACAATAAACACCTATACAAAATATTTAACAAAACTATTAGAAGACAATAATGAATACCTAATAAAATTAAATGTTTCTCAATCATCACTAAAGGAGGTTTTCAGAGTTATAACAAAAAATGCCTTTTAAAGTACTCAATGTAATCGGAAAAAATCTAAATGAAATGAGAAGATCAAAGCTATCTTCCTTAATCATAATCATAGGTCCAATACTAATAATCCTTCTAGCAGGATTCGTCTTTTCAACAAACACACTACAAGGAGTAAAAATAGGTCTCTTTGAAGACTCAGAATCAGTACTTGGAGATAATTTAGTTCAAAAATTTAGAGAAAAATCATTTGAAGTTCAAGAATTTGCGAATTTAGAAAGTTGCATTGATAGTGTAAAAAGAGGGAAAAATCACTTATGTGCCTACATAGAAGAAACCGAGCCAAATCCATTAGGGAAAATTGACCCAAGAGTAAACAACAATGTAACCTTATTTGTAGATTACTCAAAAACAAGAATCGCATTCACAATAATAAATCAAGTACATGCAACAATTGAAGAGGAATCAAAAGAAACAACTCAAACTATCCTTGGCTCACTATCTAGAGATGTCAGCAAAGCAATTAACGAAATAAATTCAAAAGAAGACGAATTAGACGAAGCAATAGAAAGTGTAAAATTAATACAAGAAACATTAGACAATTCAAAAGAAAACATAGAAGCAATATCTGCACAAGTCGAACAACTAGATCCAACTATTCTCCAAGATATCAACACATTCGATAGTATAATGTTAGCATACATAAATGAAATTGAAAACGAATTTGGAGAAACAGATACAACTCAAGATATGAGATATCAAATAGAGCAACATTCACAAGACATAGCAGCAATAACCACCCTAATTCAACTCCTACAACAAGAGTTCAACTCAGAAAATCTTCAAGGAGGTTTAGCCACAATAGACCAAGAACTAGAAGACTTACTCTCCGAATTAAGAGGGATAAAAGAAGGAATCCACCAAATAAATAGAGACTTTGATGACTTAGAAGGAATCTTGGCAGAAGAGATCTTAAATCCAATTCCAGTAACATACAGTTCGGCCGTTGGAGATGGAAAAGGACAAACAGAAGAAAATCTAAAATTCTTTGATTACATCCTGCCAGGATTAATAACAATGACCATAATGTTTGCATCAATATTACTAACTTCAACTTTAACGATAAAAGAAAGAAAAACAAGAGCATATTTAAGAAGTATATTAACGCCCACTTCAAAAGGAGTATTCACACTAGGAAATTTCATCACCGCCTTAATAATAATTTTAATTCAAACAACAATACTTTTAGGAATAACAAAAATATTTTTCAGTTCAGGTATTGCTCTTCCTTTTATTTTAACATTAACATCAATTCTACTAACAAGCTCATTCTTCATCCTAACTGGAATAATAATTGGCCACATATTTAGCTCAGAAGAAACAGGAGTAATTGCATCTGTTTGTATGGGAATAATTTTCTTAATTTCCTCAAGTATGATCATGTCTATAGAAGCAATGCCAAAAGCCCTAGGAAGCATAATTCAATTTACTCCTTTTGTTCTAGCAGAAACAGCATTAAGAAAAATAGCAATTTTCCAACTCCCACTAGTAAATATAATGGCAGAGTTTCTAGCAATTGCAATGTATATAGTTCTATTCATAGCACTAGTTTCAATACTACAATCCTCAAGAAAAAATAAAGAAGCTTTCTAGGAATACAAAAGATTTTTAAAAGAAATAAATACTCATTTTATTACGCAGGGATGCCGGAGCGGTCAAACGGATCAGGTTTAGGCCCTGATGGCTTAGTGCCTACGCAGGTTCGAGTCCTGCTCTCTGCATATTTAACTTTAAAATTGAACATCACAAGCCAACGCCAAAGGGCTACAAAATAAATTATAATTATTCTTTAACTCATCAACATAACGTCTAACTGTACTAATCCCACCATACTTAGCAATATCTGGGACTGCCCAATATTCAAAATTTTCTTCCCCAAATCTTTCAACCCACATTTCATTAATCTCTTTGTAAATATAAGTATTCTCAAATTCAGAGGTTTTCTCTTTTAATAACTGTTTTCGTATCTCTCCTTGTCCAACAGATGAAAACAAACTTCTCACTACTTTTTCAGTATTAGAATCTCCACTAATTACATTATTATCATCTTCATCATAAATAAGCAAATCTCCATCAAGAATAAGACTTGATCTTGCTAAATCATTTAATCTTTTTTGAAATGCCGTGTTCCTAGCAGTGTAATATCCAGTATTATAATCTATAAATATTGGCCTTAAGTTCTCAGTAGTAAATTCTGGTGGATCTCCCGCATATATCTTAACAACCCTATCCATGTATTCTATCCCCCACTTAACACACCCATCTTTAGTCAATAATTGATCATGGATATCATCCCTATCAAAGCCCCACTTATTTTCTCTGTTTATCTCTAATGCCCTTCCCATTCGCAATTGCATACAACCTAACGAATGGCTATTATCATTAAATGCCCAAGAATCAAACTGAGCCCAAATCTCTTTCATCCCCCCAGGTTTACGAAAATCAGTTATACCGAATTTCTCATTAAAACTAGATTCTCTATTTATAAAAGACAAAACCAACCCAACATAATCAGGAGTTTTATAACTAGAATGAGTATAAACAACTCTCGCCCACTCATTAGATTCCTCAATATTTCTATCTTCTAACGTCTTTTCAATAGCAGAATATAAAGCATCTTGATCCTTATACTCTCCCACTTCCCCCATTAGAGGAACCTCGATAACCACTCCTTCAAATATCCTAGTACTATCAACTAAACTATTATAATTTGCAATCAACCAAGCAACCTCCTCAACATCATCTCTCCATCTTTTCACATCTTCAGCAACACCAATAATAGTATCCCCAGATTCAACAACATAGTCCTCAACCTCATAATTAGGAACTGGTCTATACAATCTTTCCGGGTTAGATTTCATCAACACTCTAATACTAAATTTATTCCCATACAAACTCAAAAAATCATCAATTGGCTCAACCCTAACTGCTTCATTTTTTTGTTCATCTAGGAGATTTCGTAAAGAAGTAGGAACGTGATATAAATGAGTGATATAGTGCTCCCCATTTTTCTCTCCAAGATACAAAGCAACATGTGTAAAATCTATTTCTTCTGTATTCCCTACTCCAAGTTCAGTGCCAGGCCTATAATCACTTTCAGCATAATGAAACCCAATAATATCTCCCGGACGCAAACTATCATAATTAGTAAATATCTCGCCGTTTCTCCAATCAAACCAATAAATCTTCCCATCTCTCTCATCAACATGTTTAGGCATATCCCATGCATTCCCTCCAACTCCAGTTATAAAATGTCTCCCTTCTCCAAAAGCATGATTAAATGCTCTTCTAACAAACCCAGCACAATTAACTCCGGTACATATAGGGTCCCCCTCAATATAATCTCTATTTCCAGACATCATACTATTCAACCTACCCTTAACAGAGTCAGAATAACTAATCTGGTCACCCCTTTCACAACAAACAACAGAAGCGTCCCCAGGACAGTAATATTTAGCAACATCCGAAGTACATTCATAATAATCTGTATCTACACACTCCCTATTTGAAAACATAGAATCACAAGCCGGCCTACAACAAGACTCACCAAAAGCACAATCCTCCTGTCCCGCATTAGAATCTCCCCTACAACCGATTGAAGGATAACAGTCATACAATTGTCCTTGAACAAAATTGTCTCTGTTATTTGCATCACATAAAGGATTTGAACTAGAATCAACAACACAAGTAACTGGTTGTTCAGTCACTTCCAGTATCTCTTCCATTATTTCTTCTTCAACAGAAACACTCTCAATATCTTCTATTATCCTTTCTGCCTCACCTCTTGTCTCAAAACTAATTTGGGGCAAACATTGTAAATCATGAACAGTATCAATAAACTCATCTAAATTTATCTCTTCAAGTTCATCCTCAATAATAATCCGAATTTCAGGCATAGGAATATTCTCAGACCCCCTTATTCTTCTATTCAATTCTTCTATTCTTTTCTTTTTAGACTCTGCAATTTTTTGTTGTGTTTCAAGAATCTTCTGTGCAATTTCTTCATCACTTATCATAGTTGGTGGACACACATAATAATCAATTAACTCAACATCTTCTGAAAATTCTTCAATTTTAATACTTACTTCCGGCATAGCAATATTTTCAGATTCTTTTATTTTTCTATCTAACTCTTCTAACTCTTTCTTTAAATCTTCTTCTCTAGTATCAACCGTCTCAGTTCGACAACCAGAAGACTCCACTAACTCAACAACTTCTTCAGCAATTTCAACCGAATCTTCTATTTTTTCTTGAGCTTCTCCTATCCCTCCATCCTTTGCTTCATCAACATTTTCTTCAACTTCCTCCTTAGCAACCTCAATAACTTCCTCAGCAACACTAATCACATCTTTTTGAGTCGCAACAGGTATAGATGTTCCTTCACTCTCTTGAAAATCATTAGAAATCAAGTTTTTTTTTATACAATCTGAATCTGAATCTGACCACCCGCAGCTCCAAATAACACCACAACTTCCATCACATTTCACCTTAGCACCAATATCTCCACAACTAACATCATAACAAGAAACACACTTATCCTTACCAAGAAAATTCCACCAAGCTTTTTCTTTAACAATACAATATTCTTGAGCATAACAAGAAGTTAAATCTTCAATACTAGAACAAACAACTTCTTCAGATTCATCAACATCTAAATCAACAGAACTCAATGTACTATAAATAGCATTTACTTTTTCAACATAATCAGTATCTGCATTCTCATTACACCCCCAACCATTATAGCCCCTCAAAGCAGCATCCCATCCTCTATAAGTCTCGTATTTTGGATAAGCAGAAATACAATTATTTACTAATGATTTGAACGCATTATTATTCAAATAAGACCAACTTTCATAAACCCCATTTTTATATTCATTATACTTCGCTTTAAAAATCTTAATACCACATTTAATATTATTCTCAACATTATCTCCGCCTTTAATTAATTCAAAACTATCAATCATATCCGAACAAGTTTGATTAAAACTCCCTTCCTCAATTTGCATCAACCCATGCGATCCAACATTAGACTCTGCATCTTCATTACAATCACTTTCCTGAACGATTAAAGCAGAAACCAAAACAGGATCAACATCATACTCCAAAGAATACTGCTCAACAAACTCATAATAGTCCTTACAATAAATTCCACACTCACAACTCTTCAAACTTTCTCCATTAAAAACTCTATTTTCCTCAACATAGCTAAATAAATCATCCCCAGAAGCCAATTCCTCAAAAAAAGGAACCTCGCAAGTAGACATCTCATCTATCTTCTCCTCGACCTCCATTTTTTCTCCTTCATCCAATAATTCATTTCCATAAACAGATTCTTTCAATCCTGCCAGCTCTTCCCAGAAGTAAAGATCTTCAGAAGAGTCCGAACACTCAACTTCTTGACTCGCTTCATATAAACTATTCAAACAATCCCAGCTTCTAGAAGTCAACCCTTCGCCTTCCAAACTTTCCTTAGTTTCTTCTAAAATTTGAATGGGTTCAGAAACATCATTTCCAACACCTAAAATCAGATCTAAAAACGAATCAACTTCCGAAGAACTTGCTTGATAGTGCTCATCAATTGTCTCACCAAAATCAAAAATCTTAGACTTTAATTCATCGTCTTCAAAAGAAACATATCCCTTAATACTATCTTTATAATATTCTACATCCACCCTTTCTAAATGCCCTCCAAGATACGAGAAATATTTTATCCTACTCAAAACACTTTGTAATCCCTCATCAAAATATGAATTATCTTGGGGAAATAACTTATTAATTCCTTGCCAGTTTCCATCACTCCACTCATAAGTTTCATCTACGGCCGAATCCAATTTCAAATCAATTATTAGCTCTTCAAATAAAGAAACCTCATTAACATCACCACAAAAACTCAGGGCCTTTTCCTTAAATGCTTCATAATCCAAAACAGAAAACTCTCCTTCATTAATATTCCGTTCATCCATCTCATTACAAGTAATTTTTAATTTCCTAAACTTATCCTTTTTTTCAAAATTAAAGTTCTTAACATAATTATACGTTTCCTCCAACCCAGAATAGAAACCTAAATTACCAAGCGATTCAATAGCATACTCGGAGTAATCATTGTAAATCCTAGAACTTTTCCAACTTCCATCCTCCCAGATAAACTTAGGATCGCCGTCCCTCACCATATCTGCTTGAACCTTAAAGTAGGTGGGAATAAAATCTCCATCACCCTGGCTTCCTCCAGAAACACCATCTTTAATACTATCTCCCAATAAAACAAAGACTTTTCCTAGACCAACATGCGCATCCTCCAAAGCCGGCGGAATCTCCTTAGCCTCTTCAATTATATCCCTATACTCATCAATAAACTTATACACTTGTCTAACTTCATCTGTTCCCTCTAAATCCTCAATAGCCTTTTCTAAATCTAACAACTTAGCATTTAACACAGCCAAAACTTCTATTTCAACATAGATAGAATAATCTTCCCCATACCTCTCAGCCAAATCTTTCCGAATTTCATCTTCCTTACCAACAAATCCCTGGAAATCGACACTCTCCCAATCAACATAACAACTTACTCCTTCCGAACTACACTCACCAATTTTAACCCATCTGTCCTCTTCTCCATCAGGATCATATCTAGAACAAGTCTTCAACAATCCACTAGTAGTCAAACCAGAAGGCAAAGTGCTACTTCCTGGAACATAATTACTAGAACTACACTCTTCATCAGAATTAATCTTCCCATTCAAATCACCTTCAACATTCATGTCATTCAAATATTTAGAAGCAAAAGAACTACTAACTCTTCCAAAACCACAGCTCTCATCATTATTTATTCTAATACACATTTGAGTATATCCAGACTCGGCTCCAGTTATTGTAAAACTCTCGTCAACATAATCTCCTTCTCCAAGGGTCTTCATTTGGAAAAGCCCTTGAGCCTTAGTAACCGGCATATCTGGTTTTCCAGGCCCTTTCAAATAAACAATGTAATTAACCCTCTCATTTCTTCCAGCATAAATATGATAATAAACCCTATAATTAGATCTTCCCCCCTCTAAAGAAGTATCAACTTCCTCATTGAAAAATCCAGTAAATTGGTAAGGACTACTTGGCTCCAACAATTCTCCAATAAAGTTCCCAACCCCCGGATTCTTCCCATAAATAGCAGATTTACAAACCTCGGTTCCAAACTCTCCCAAATTCCTAGCCTTATAAGCAGCAAAAGCACTTTGAGCATAAACACTCGTAAAGTAAGTAACACTATCACTCAATCTACTCCAACTATTCTTCCAATTCAAATACTCTCCACCACCAGTATCTTGATTAAATACTTTGCTGGCAATAATATCACTTATTCCACCTAAACTACCAAATACGGCCGTAGTTTCTCTCCAAAATATCTCACAAACATAAACACTTCTAATAGTATGGCAAATTCCAACATTATCTCCATTATCTCTGGCAGCAACTAAACAATCCTCAAAACCCATAAATTTACTTCTAACATTCTCTAATCCGGCATTTATTCCAGTTAAACAAATTGGTAAAGTAACATTATTACCCCAACCAAGAACTAAACTTCCAATAAATCCTGTCTGAACAACATCATCAACTTTCCATGTCCCTCCCAAATTAAATCTAGAAGCAGGACACATAACCGGATCGCAAACATTAAACAACAACTCACAATCACCAATACTCATATAGTTCTCACAATCAGCACTAGATCCCCCGCCACCAAAAGTAGCAGAAGGAGGAACCTTCTCCTTTTCATTACAGGCAGTTCCAAAATTAGCAGATCTCTTTTGGTATTCTTTGTCAATATTTCTATAAATTTCAGCGTAATTAACATCGCTTGCCTTTATTCCAGAAACACCATACTTAACTCCAAACAAATATTTATCATCTCCTTGAGCAAAATCTATTTTTCCGTTCGCTCCAACATTATAAACAACATAATTCCTTTGTTCGGCTTTTGATTCATCATATTCAACCCTCACATAATTTGCCTTCCCGGCATCAGGGAAAGTACCTCTATTTCCTTCAAAATCAAAATAAGTTAATCTACTATTATCATCGGTATAACACGAGCCTTCAACCCCATAAGCATACTCGGAATTAATTCCATCAGAATCTGGTGCCTCGCCCAAATAAAGAGTATTCCCATTACTATAAACTAAACGATTATCTAAAACATACTGCTTCCCATTATCATCATTGACAGGAGTAACAGTAACAAAAGATTGCGAGTGATAATTATAAACTTGTATCGCCCCATTAGCAACAATAGTAGAAGCAACGTAATTCATACTATTTGTATTATACGAATCTCTCAATTTTTCCAAAGTCTCTTTATCTCCGCCTCGAACAATGTCTCCCTCATCAACTGGGCCCTGGGTAACTTTTTCATCAATAAAAGATTTCAAAATAATATCTTTTTCCACTTCAGTAGTTGCATTATACAACCTACCAACTAATTCATCAACATTCTCCAATTTAGATGAAACACCGTCGTTCAAATAACTCTCTTTTAACAATTCAATAAATTCAGCATTCCCAACTCCTACTGCACTCATGGCCTTATCATTCTTCAAATATTCATCAATAAATTTTTGATCTTTTCCAAGAGCATTAGCAACTTCAGAATAAGCAGACTCATCACCAGCATTCATTCTTTTAACTAAATTTTCAGAATAATCAATAGCCTCGCCAAGTTCAACAACTCTTTTTTCTATTTCCCCTTCCTTATTTTTCAAACACTCACTAACTTTGTAATCAGGATTGCCTCTAGTTTCTTCTTCGCATACTTTATAATATTCTCTCATTGCTTGTTGTCTTCCTTTATTATTCAAAAAGAAAGCATTCTTAACAGACAAATAACTAAAGACAGAATAGCAAGTAAGTTTCATTCCCTTAATGAATTTACTCAAGTTATCTATAATTGAATCTAATTTTTTAATCGTTCCCCGAGTTTTTTCAATCATACTATCAATCTGTTCGGGCGTCCACTGGATTGCACTTTTTTCAATAGGCAAATGCACACTAAAGTGACTTGTAGCAGTATTTCTCCCATCCCCTGGCAAAATGGAAACAACAGCACTCAAGGGAGAATCAATATCTACAACTTCAACTTCAACCTTCTTATCTGGCTTATCATCCCTAGATTCATAAACTAAAATAGCACTCTCTCCGACTTCGGCCAAGATAGTATCATCAAGTTTTCCTGAAATAATTTTCTTAAAAACTACGCTACCGGGTTTGATTTTATCAACAACCCATTTAAATGATGTAGGACTTTTATCATCTTTAAATATTTTGCCAACATAATAGAAAAGTCCTTCTTCTGCCTGACCATCCGTTACAATCTCATCCCCTACCTTAAATTCCTTTACATCCAAATCTCCATCCCTATCAAAATCATATTTCAAAAAAACAGAACTCTCCTCATCCACACTGACAACATCCCTCAAACAAACACTTATTCCATTCACAGCATCACAGCCCAAACCACTAGAGTCCAATTCTTTTTCAACTTGTTTAATTTCATCATCAAGATTCTTTTCCTTGTATAACTTACTATCAACCGGGATTTCTTTCAAATATTCTAACCTGTGCCAAGGATCTTTCAGTCTATCATTGCCATAAATATTCGCAATTTCATAATTAATTTCATCTCTCTCATCTCCAACTCCCAAATATTCTAAAGCCTGCCTATATTCCTTAACCGCAGCACAATAGATTTTATCTTGGTTCTCTAAAAATGGAACCTCGTCAACCAACCCCGGAATATCATTCTTAAACAAATCAACAACCTCTCCATCTTTAATAGACATACTCTCAGAATCACAATCAACAATCCTATGCTCATTGCCTTCCGTAGCAGCAAGTGTCAATTTTTTCTTCTCCCTAGTATCTTCATTATACAAAGTAACACTATTGTAATTAATACTTTGAACTATCCAATCAGAACCAGTGTACAAATTCATTCCTTCAACATAATCTCTTTCATCGCCAAACACAACGATCTTGGCAACATCTTCAACACCACCAAGAGACTTCAACTGTATCCGAATCCTATCTCCCAAAAAAGTTGGACCATCTTTCAAATTAGCAGAAACAGTGTCTCCCTTACCCAAACTAAACTTCTTAATTTCATCACCATCAGACTCTCTTAAAATAAAATTAGCTTTAGTTCCTTGAACTGAAACCAATTCCAAACTTCCCTTTCCATCCCAAATATCTAAAGAAGGTTTCTGACCACTCTCAGTCAATTTAACATTATCAAAATACAAATCCTGCCTTCCAAAGACACCAAATCCAGAATCATAATCAAATACAATATCGGCAGAAAAATTAAGTGTAATCACATCAGGAATTTTTTCTTCTTTAGACATTCTTTTCAAATAAATCTTCATGACTCCTAAATCCAAATTCCCACTAGCATCAATTTTATAATCTCCCCCAACTGGAGGAATCATCACATGGTTGCGAACATACTTAGAATAACTTGCTGGGTCAATACGAAAACTTCTAATTTTCAAATCACCAAAGGCAGTATCCAAAGTTTCTCCTTCACTTCCACCAAAGAAATATCCTTCTAAAGTATTTCCAGATAATTGAATCCAAACCGGACTCTCCATACTCTGAACATAATCAGAAGTTATGACCTTCGGTTCATATTTATCAACATTAATTAAAACAATCTCTCCCAAATTATTCTCATCATTTTCTTTAATTTTATCCAACCAACTATAGCCATAAACACTAAACGAACTACTAACTATCAAAACCATACAAAATACTGCCATCAAATTTTTCTTATTCATCTTACTTCTGGATATCTATAGTTCTCCACATTTCTCGATTCTAAATTATTAATAATATCAAATACATCTTCGTATGTATCTGCTTCCTTAACAAACGGAGCATACAAGGTTATTTCACTAGCCCCACCTAAATCGTTATGAGTAAATTCATACTCAAATACAATTCCCCCAGTCATAATTCCATCAACCTCTGAATCTTCATATTCATACTCAAAGCATTTTTCTTCTTCAAATCCTAAAACTCCCAAAACTCCCCCTTTTGGAACATCTACACATTCATAAACTTCCTGGCCTTCAATTGTTACACTCCCTCCTTCATCCATCAAATAAGTAGTTACTTCATAATTTCCATTAATCAACGTAACTTCATCCAATCCTGAAACAACCATAGTAGTATAATCATTATCTAAATTCCTAAATTGGAAAATCGCACTCTCCTCGTCTGGAACTAAATTCCTTGTCTGCCCGGTATTCAAATCAACAACCCTAAATTTAACATCAACATCATAATAAGGTTCCAACAACATTCCAACCCTTGTGCCAGATACATCAGTAGAAGCAGTAGCAGGAGAAGAATAATAACCTTCTTTCTCTATAAATACCTGACCATTCAAACAAATTGGGAAGTCATCAATTAAAACTCCATCTGAATTAGTAGTGCCAACATAACAACTCGAACCCATACAACTATAAGAAACATCCGCATTGTAAATTCCTCTGTAATTAGATGCATCCAAACCCACAACTTCAATTTCATTTATTCTATTCTCACAAAATCCATCTCCAAGCAAACCTTCATCATCATAAAAGTCAACCACACCAACAAATTCTCTAGGTTGATTCTTATCTATAACAACCATATTCACAAACTGGAATACAAAGTCATCTTCATCACTCAAAGAAACCAGAGCAGGATATTTAACATCATAAACAAAATGATAATTATTCATACAGAAAAACAAATTCATATATTTCGCAATCTCTGGATTATCTTGAGTAATACTATCTCCAACTAACAAATTCCCATTGCTTGGAGAAACACTCATATAAAATGGCCAACTAGGCATATACTCGAATCCAACATCAGCATCGGAATCTAAATCGACTTCAAAATAATTATTATCTCCAGAAACAATATTGCTATCTTTCAAACCAATTCCACCAAGATTAAAAGAAACTATATCTCTAAAATCTTCCTCAACCTCGTCTTTACTCCAAATCAACCTTTCACAAGTAAACTCAGTATTTGAAAAAGGAATTTCATCATAAACAACCATCATATCAATAGTCTTTTCCTCTAAAAAATTCTCATCATTTTCTTTCTCAAAAACTTCTAAAGCAGAATCATACATCTTTCCCAAATTAACATCCACATCAACCAAATGCTGATCAAAATACGAACCAACATCTCCTTTCTTAATATCAGTAGGAGCATAAATTCTTGCCTCAATATGAGTATCTTTTATTTCAATATTTGAAGCAACATTAAAATCATCATACTCAACATCAAAACCTTCATATTCAAAACTATCCAAATCTCTTAAACAAAAACCAACATTTTCATTTACATATTCTTCCAATTCTTTTTCCATATCTCCAATACTTGGGATTTGAGTTTTATCCAAATTATTTGAACTCTTATAATACCAATATGCAACTTCAGAACTACCAATCTCTAAAGAATTAGAAAACTCATTAAAAATTCCTCTTGACAAGTCATCAATAGGAATATCAATATAACCACCACTACTTCCCAAAATCTGTGCTCCATTATAAACAACATCTTCAATACAACTATCTAAATAACCTTTAACCGGTTTTATTTGCTCGGGAACTTTAACATTTTTTAACTCAGATTGAAAGTCTTGTTTTACTACACTAGAACCCAAAAAAAAGATGATTCCAAATACTGCTAAAATGACAATCCCCACAATAATATAAATCGTTACTTGTCCTCTTTTTTGCATACAATAAAAACCTCTTTTTATGTTTATAAATGTTATGTAAAAAATGAGCCCGGCCGGGATCGAACCGGCGACCCTCACGAAGTCAACGTGATGCGCTACCACTACGCCACGAGCTCAAAGAGAAAGTTTCTTAACATCTTCTTTTATCAGTTTTACGATCTCGGGAAATTCTTGAATTTGAAAATGCCCGTTTTTATCTCTATAAATTATAATCTTGGGATTTTTTAAATTCTCTTTATATTTCTCAGAGTGAGAAACGGGTACTGCGTCATCATCTTCAGAAAACATCAAGGAGATATTCTCACAATTCTCTTCAATTAAACTCAAATCATCCCCTAATCCAAATCCCCCCACCAAATCGTAATCGGGCATGGTATCATCAAAAGGGGGAGCGATTAGATAAACTGAAAGAATTTTCCTGGGAAATTTATTTTCAGACAAATACTTAGCTAAAAAAATTCCTCCCAAAGATTCCCCAATCAAGATTATATTATCGGTTAACTGATCAAAATGTCTTTCAAAATGAATCTTCCATTCTTCATATTTAGAATTCTCATGCAAAGGCATTCTTGGTTTAATTATTTGACATTCATCTCCCAACATTTGTGTTAAATAGGCTTCACTCCACCTAGCGGCTGGATCAAAAAAGATTGAAATCGGTCTAGTCTTTAAAAATTTTAGATAATCTTTATCATTCTTAAAAGTCTCTCCCCCATGAATAAAAAACACTTGAGTTTTACTTTCCATAAAAAAATAGATTAAACAATATTTATTAAATTAACGAAAAAAGCCTCTGGGGAGATTTGAACTCCCGACCTACTGCTTACAAGGCAGTTGCGCTACCGCTGCGCCACAGAGGCATTAATCCTTTCCATTTTTGATGGATTAGATGAACCTATTAAATCTTTCCATTTTAAAACTTTTTGTTTTCCAAATATAGTAACCTTATACGACGTTTTATGCCCTCTTTTGTTTCGATATTTACAAACATAGGCACCAAAACCAAATTGATTTAAGATATCCTGAATTTGAACAGACAATTTTTTACTCGTAGTACAAATATTTATCACTGGATATTTTTTCCTTTCCAATCCAATATGCCCATCTGTATCAAACAAACCCCTAATCAAAGCAGCCTTACAATCGTCAGTAGATATTACATTCTCTGGGATAGTTATCTCTCCTTTCTTTCCCAACGGAAATTCAAACAGATTTCTTAAAGTGTTAAAAACAATTTTAGAATAAACACTTACTCTGATACAAGTATCTCGCTCATAAAAATAAACACTAGAACAAAAAATTTCTTCCATCAAAGGAATAAGAAATTTCTCATAATAATCTCTATCTGTAATTTTATTCCCAGTTATCTGAATAATTCTATGTCTCCCATATTTTCCAATAAACCCATCCCCAATAAGAATGCCTATAAATTCAGCCAACCTAGAAGATTTTAAATCCAAGTCCAATAAAATTTTATCTGTTTTCTTATGAAATTCCGCTACCTTTTTTCTTCCTAATTCATACACCCATTTATTCTTTTTATAATTTGAAACTCCGCCAAGCTTCCTTCCCCAATTATTATCATAAAAGACTACCTTGCTTCCCAAATACTTCAAATCACTATACTCCTTCAAAATATTAAAAATAGATAGGGAAATCAAATGTTCCCCCGTTCTATACCTCAACAAAGTATTTCTATTTACCTTAATAAGCATAGAAATTTCATTCCAACCATTAAACTTCTCCCTAACTGAATCAAAAAACAAATTTCGATCTTCATCAAGCTTAAACTTAACTCGCATAAAATAAACTAGATCTTTCCTTATAAATCACTTTCGCCCGTGCGTGACAAGCTGACAAGAAAACTAACCTTTCATAAAACTAACAACTTCCAAAGAAGCCACCGGATAGACTTTTTTCAAGTTTTCCTTCACTCTTTTTTGAAAACTATATCCAATAACACTATCCAATAAAGCATTAAAACTGGCTTTCTTTACTTCTTCAGCAATAAACCCATCTAAAGTATTTCTTAACTTAGCAGAAACTCCTCCAGGAACTTTATTAACAGTACTCATACTAATTTTCATAACAACATTAACATTATCTTTAGTTTTCATTTTGAAAACCTTATGAATTTTGGTTCTTCCTTTCTTAACAACTCTTCTAGAATAACTATTCAATAAATAGTATCCAATACTTTCACAAACACCGTTGCCGTCAACAACATCTTTTACTTCAAAAACAACTTTAATAGCAAAATTCTTTCCTCTACCTAAATTAGATAGGCTCATAATAATCCTTTTTCCTTTTAAACTTTGAGCATCAGCAACATAACTTTCTCCAATTTCCATATTCCTATACTCTTTAGGAGCAAGAATTGAAACCCATTTTTTCTTTTTCTTCTTAAGAATAACATTGGTCTTCCTAACAATTTTCTTCTTTTCTTTCTTTTTGCCTTTGTCTTTCTTTGCCATTCTTAATCAACCAATAATTTTGCTTTATTCTTATCAAACTTCCAATCTTGTGGAAGTCTCTTTTTCTTTTTATAATACCTAACTAGTCTGTTAATCTTACTTTCTGTTAATTGAATTCCTCTCTTAGCAACCATATCTTGTTTATTTGATTCAAAATGTTTAATTAATTGAATATCTCTTCTAATCAAAGCAGATAAATCTTCTGGTAATTCAGATTCTAATTTACTTTTCTCTAAAACCTTACCAATACTTTTCTTAGAAATTTCCTTAACTTCCGGGATACCATAAGAATCTCTTAACGTTAAGCCAATCATACTTTTACTTAATCCAGATTTAGCTAGTTTTTCAATTAAAGACTCAACTTCCTTAGCACTATACTTAATCCAAGCTTTTTTCTTTCTCTCGCTAGGTTTAGTACTTCCACTTCTACCTTTCTTTCTTGAGTACATTCGTGCCATTTTTTCACAAAATTTTTTCCCGGCATAAACAAGCTTTCACTTAATTTATCCTAAGAAACAGAGAAAATTAACTATTTATAAACTTTTCCAAAAGAAAAAAAGAAAAATTAAATAACTTTGTAAACTAAATCTCCAGGCCTAACTCTATCTTTAACTTTCATACCAACAGACTTTCCCGGACCAACTTCTTGAACTTCCTGTCCTTCAATTTGCATAGATTCCACTTCTTGTTCAAAATCTGTCGTAGAGCCCTTAAAACGTATCTTATCGCCCAAAGCCAAATTATCTTCCGTCAACTCAATAGCAGCCACACTAATCTTGCTAAAAAAACTAAATACCTTTCCGATTTGTTTTTCTTCTGACATTTTTAAACCTCAATAACATAAGAAAACTAAAATATATAAGCTTTATGAAAATCGTAATACCCTAGAAGAAGGAATCTTTTATAAATTAGCCATATTACCTCAAAAATATGAATTTTGAGCAGAGGCTAGAAAAGGCATTTAATGAAACACTTAAACTAGTGGGAGACGAGGGCTTTGAAAGTCTCGATAGTGGAAAATTCTTAGAAGCACACAAAAATTTATCATTAAAACCAGATATTCCTATTGAAACTTGGAAGAAAGGAGTTCAATATTATATTGCATTGCCGGGGGCCTTTGAAAGATTACACGGCAAAGTAGGTGATGATCCGCATGAACTTGCCCAAATAGTCTATTCAAAAAAAAGTGGCACGGAATATAGTCTAGACAAGAGCACCCACAACATCTCTATCACTTTTTTTCCAGGCCTAGAACCTCCAATAATTAATCCCCAAGGAAAATCCGACGGAATGAGGGTTTATAGAAGGTGGATCCACCTCGGAAGCGATTTATTCAGAAGTGAAACTAAAGAAGGAAGCATGGATATCTCATTCGCTGATACTGGAAACGGATGTTATGTTCCTACAAATATTCGGGAACAAGAAGAGAAATATTATGCTGATGAAGATTATGATGAAGACACATCAGATCCGACCAATATGCTCATAAAAGTATCCGTTCGAGACCCACAACAAATAGAGAGAGAAGAGTATGTTGGAACAATAAAATTCCCAAATTTAATTCTAGGACGAGGAGACCTAACTTCTTTCTTTAATCACATGCAATATGATGGGCTAGAACAATAAAATAGCCCCGCCAGGATTCGAACCTGGGTCCTATGGACCAAAACCATAGATGCTTGGCCTCTACACTACGGGGCTATAGAAATAAAGGAAAATTAACTACTTTTAAGCTTTTCTTTTATACCTTCCTCTTTGTTCAACTTTCTCCAATCTTTCTAAAGTTTCTTTAAAATTACTTGATTTTTTATAACCTTTCAAAACCAATTCAAAATTATTTTCATGTTTGAAATGTTTACTTTCCATGGCTTGTCTAAGTAAATGTAAATCAACAGCTTTGTCCTCTATCTTATGTGAAATTTGTCCTAAGCCAAAATCAATAAAAAAAACTTTTTCTTCTTTTAGTATCATATTACTTGTAGTTAAGTCTCCATGAATAATATTATTGTCATGCATCTTAGATACTTGCTCTCCAATCTTTAAACAAACTTCTCCTCTCTTCT
>CAZPJW010000010.1:0-23369 GCA_964587005.1 Candidatus Woesearchaeota archaeon | reverse complement strand
CTATGTAATATTATATGGGGATACCCGGATTTGAACCGGGGTCGCGTGGCCCCAAACCACGAATCATAGCCAAGCTAGACCATATCCCCAAGTCTAGAATTAGTGGAAATATTCTATTAATAAAGCTTACTAATATAATAAAATAAAAGATTATTTCTTTTTATTCTCTTCAGGCTTCTCTTCAGGTTTATCTTCCTCTTCCTTCTTAGCTTCCTCTTCTTTCTTCGATTCTGCTTCCTTTGCTTGGATAAAAGATGCCTGTTTAGCCTCTACTTGTTTAAAATGAGTAGCTAACTTTTCAATCTTTTCACTATCTGTCTCAGTTTTTTCTTCATTTATTTCTTTATCGTAAACACCTTCTTCAACATCCTTAGAAATTTCTTTTGCTTCTTTGCTTTCAACTAAGATTCCTAAGCTTTGGCAACTTCCCAAGACCATCTTCACAGCAGATTTAAGATTATTTGCTAATAAAGAATCTAACTTCATTTTACTTATCTTTATAATTTGTTCAATAGCAAGATTTCCGACTTTAATATTTACTTGATCTCCTGAACCTTTCTTCAATTTTATTTCAGTTTTTATTAATTCAGATACAGAAGGACTTCCAACTTCTATTTCAAAAGACTTATCTTCAGTTTCAACAACAACCTTAACAGGAACTTTCATACCTACGAAATCCTTAGTCTTTTCATTAATCTCGGCCAGTATTGCTTGCAAATTTACTCCAAGCGGGCCAAAAGCTTTCCCCATAGCGGCTCCAGCACTAGCCTTTCCACCGTCAACAATAACATCTACAGTTTCTTTACTCATTTTCTTCTTCCCCTTCCTCTCTCCTTATAACTCTTACGGAATCCAATTTAACTGTTATTGGAATTGAAACTGCTGCTTCAAGCAACTCAACAATGACTTCTTCTTTTACTTGGTCTATTCTTATCACTTTTGCCTTCTCTCTCTTAAAAGGCCCAGTAATAATTTCAACAATATCATTTTTCTTAATATTAACTTCTGTTTTTGCTTGCTCAAGCATTGATTCAACTTCAGAATATTCTAATGGTTTTGACAAAATCCCTCTTGCGTAAGGTACTCTTGAAGCAGACTCCTCTACATCTGCCCGATTTCCTGCCTCAACAAAAATATATCCCCTTAGTCCGTGAGGCCTAAATAAACTATATATGGGAATTCCCTTTCTCTCAGCATTTGCTGCCACAAAATCCAAAACTTGATCTTCTCTGTTTGCAGTTGTTCTCAAAGCAAATATGTATGATTTTTCCTCACTCATGTTAAAAAGACTCCCACCAAATAAATCAAGAATCCTATAAATCCTATTAATAAAATCCCCAATCCAGATACTTTTAGAGTTATTTTATACTCATCTCTGCTTGGTTTCTTTGTTATTTTGAGTACTCTCTTATTCTGCAAAAAGAAACTTTTCGCTTTTGACCCAAAACTTCGTTTTTCTTGTTCCATCTTTAGTTGATTTAACTCCTAGAACTTAAAAATGTTGCCATTATTTACTTTATAAATGTTTCTACTTAAAAACTTCTCCAGTTTCCATACTCCAAAACAACAAATCTAACTCATCAACAGATATATTATTTTCGTCTGCCAACTTCTTAAATTTATTTTCAATCTCCAAATATTTCTTCCTAGACAGAGAATCTGGAATCTTTTCCAATTTACCAAATTTAAACATATTTTTCAAGATATGCCTATCTAAAATAACTAAATTCTTCTTTCCAATGTTCCTCAAAAAGTGACTAGCTTCCTTATACCCCAAGCCATTAACATTTTCAACTAAAAACTCCCTTAAACTAAAATTATCTCTCTCATTCTTTACTTTACTCAAAACAAGAGAATATTTCTTCTTCATATCTATTAATCTTTGTTTCTTAACATTATGAAATCTTACTTTCTTCAGTTCATCCTTAAAATCAACACTTTTATTCTCAAAATCTTCTCTCCTAAGAAAATCAACAACTTTCTCTGCCTGCCTAGCTTTACTTCCTGGAGTTAACAAACAAAAACACAATTCATAGAAATAATCTCCTTCAGAAACTTCAGAGAACTCCTTTAACCTATTCTTAATGACTTCTTTCCTTCTAGAATACTCTTTTTGAATCATATTAAAATAAATAAAAGAAAGTTAATAAAATTAATCTACGAATTCAATTCCTAATTCGTTCTCAATATCTTTCTTCTTTCTTTCAGAAGGCAAATTCTTCTTCCCAAATATTTGTGGACTTTGTACACCAGTAACTATCAACATTACTCTAAGTGTTTTGTCCATATCTTCAGAAATTTGTGCACCCCATATAATTCGGGCATCTTCATCCAATCTTTGAGATACACTTTCAACAACACTTTTTGCTTCACTCAAAGACATATCGGATCCCCCAACAATATTTATCAGAGCGCCATTCGCCCCTGTGATGTCAACATCTAACAGAGGATTATTAATAGCATGCTCAACAGCTTCCATTGCTCTATGTTCACTGTCGCTTTCTCCTACACCAATAGATGCAGCTCCACCCTTACCCATCACAGTTTTAATATCTGCAAAGTCAAGATTGACTAAACCTGCTTTTGTAACCAACTCTGCTATTCCTTTAACTGCATTAGTCAAAATTTCATCTGCAACCTTAAATGAGGTATGCAATGGCAAATCTGGAGCCAACTCTAATAATTTATCATTTGGTATAACTATAAGGGTATCAACAATACTTTCTAATTTTTCTAATCCAATAATAGCATTTTCATATCTTCTTTGGCCTTCCATCTCAAAAGGAATCGTAACAATACCAACAGTCAGAATACCTAACTTTTTTGCTATATCTGCTACAACAGGAGCACTACCTGTTCCAGTTCCACCACCAAGACCGCAAGTAACAAAAACTAAGTCAGAACCCTTTATTACTTCTCTAATCTCATGTTCACTTTCTCTTGCAGCTTCTTCACCAACTTGTGGAACACTTCCTGCACCCAAACCTTTTGTAATCTCTTTTCCAATTAATATTTTTCTACTTGCATTTGTATATAATAAATCTTGAGCATCTGTATTGATTGCAATAGTCTCAGCACCAGCAATTCCCACTTCAGAAATTCTATTTATTGTGTTATTTCCTGCTCCGCCTGCACCAATAACTTTTATTTTTGCCTTTTGTTCAGAAATTAAAGATTCTAGTTCTTCGTCGACATTACTAAGCCTTTCAGGCAGAGCCCGAGAAATTGAATCCACTGATCTTGCGCTTTCGATTATACCATCCATTTTTACCTCTTTATCATCTATAAAAGGGGGAAAGCGACTTGATTTATAAAATTAATTATTCTGAAGTAGTAGATTCATTTTTTGGATTTTTGAAGCTAATCTCTTCAATTTCAGGAAGCATTTCCTTAATTTTTTTCTTAAGAACATCAAACATAGTTTCGGGCATAGCAAACTTGAAGTTTATTTCGATATTTTTCTCTTTTACTTCAACATCATACTTATCTGGAGCCAACATTAAGTACCCTGTAAGTGCTGCTCCAACCTTTTCCTTTAACTCAATTAGTACCTTTATTACATTTACTTCAAAAACCAGATCTTTACCTGCCAAAGGATGATTAAAATCAACAAAAACCCTTCCTCCAGAAACACTTCTTACAATTCCAGCCATATTCTCAGCATTTATTTGCATTCCAGGGTAAGGGTTCATCTTTTGTTTTGTAAATATGTTCTTAGAAATTACTCTAACTAACTTAGGATCTTTTTTTCCGTAAGCTTCATCAGTAGAAATCTCGAAAGTATAATCTTTATCAACATCAATTCCCTCTAATCTCTTGTCTAGACCTTTAATTACTTGTCCATTTCCAACACAAACAACTAATGGATCAAATTTTGGTTTGTTGATACCTTCCTTTTTCCCAATTTCTTCCACAGAAGTATCAAAAACCTTTCCATCTGAGAGCTTTCCAGTATAATTAAGTTCAATAAAATCTCCTTTCTTGATTTTAACCATAGAAAACTGAGAAAATACGCATTATTTAAAACTTTCTACATTTTTAAAAAATCTTATAAATCGTTTTCAATTCCCCCAAATATGGAAACTTGGCGAGATTACATAAGTCCTTCTTTAAAATTACAATTAGAAAAAGTAATTAGAAATTCTGCCGATCACAAAGAAGCAATTGCCAAAGCAAAAGACAATAAAACTGCTCAATTGTGGGTAGCTTTAGCATTATTATCAAAAGATTTACAAGAATCTAAAATAAGAACAAAATACTTAGAAACTATAGTGGTAGAGCTGCTTGAAGAGAAGAAAAAATCTCTAAGATCCAAAAAGAAAAAAGCAGAAGTAGAAGAATTAATTAAAACTCTGAAGAAATTTTAAAACAAAAATTTTATAAACATCCCTTTTTCTCAATTTACTATATGGATAAAAAAGTAGTGGGTGCTTCTACATTAAAAGTAGGAGGATATGTTATCTTTGACGGAGTTGCTTGCAAAGTATCTTCCATAGATATTTCAAGAACCGGAAAACATGGGCACGCAAAGGCAAGGATACAAGCAATATCCTTAACAGATGGCACAAAAAAGGTCAAGGTTTATCCTGGACACGATAAAGTAGAAGTTCCAATAGTAGAAAAAGAAACCGCACAGGTTCTTTCAGTATCCGGAAAAACACTAAATGTAATGGATATGAAAACATACGAAACCTTTGATTTAGAGGTCCCAGAAGACTTCAAAGATGATGTAAAAGAAGGAGACCAAGTAAGTTATTGGTTAATACTTGGTAAAAAAGTATTGAGACAAAAATAAAATGGCACAAAAATTTCCAGAAGCACACAAACGATTATTTGAAAACA
This sequence comes from Candidatus Woesearchaeota archaeon, assembly GCA_964587005.1. GTDB lineage: Archaea > Nanobdellota > Nanobdellia > SCGC-AAA011-G17 > PNOQ01 > JABIBT01. Next base: position 18,527 of record CAZPJW010000010.1, on the reverse strand, counting down.
TTTTTGTTTGTAAAAAATGTAAAACAAAAAAAAGATCAACTATGCAGAAAGTCTTGGAAGGAAAGATTCTATGCAAAAAATGTGGTGGTAAGGCGTTTAGACCACTAAGAAAAGCTAAATAAAATGGTGGATTTAGATTTAATAATATTCTTACTCTTAGTGCTCTTTCTAATTTTCTTTGTCTTCAAAACAAGAAAGAAAATAGAACTTCAAAAAATATTATTTCCCCTATTTTATATGATTATTTATCGTACAAAATTGGGCCTGCACAAAATGGACATTCTTGCAAAGAGATTTCCAAGATTTTTAAATTTCTTAAGTTATGTTTCAATTACAGTAGGATACCTAGGAATGATTTTTATCCTATTCTTTTTGATTAAGGGGGCCTATGAATTTTTATTCTTAAGTATGCCTTCTCCAGTAGGATTGGTTCTTCCAAGAGTAGAAATAGCAAAGGGGTTTCCAACGCTCTCATTTATGCATTGGATAATTGCAATCATAGTTCTTGCAACAGTACATGAGTTTTCACACGGAGTCTTTGCAAGACTACACAAAATAAAAGTAAAATCATCTGGGTTTGCTTTCTTTGGGATATTTGCACCAATTCTGCCTGCAGCATTTGTAGAACCTGATGAAAAAGGGTTAAGTAAGGCTTCAAAAAAATCTCAACTATCTGTTCTATCAGCAGGATCTTTTGCTAATTTTATAACTGCCATATTTTTTATAATACTCCTACTTTTTATCTCTGTCCCAGTAAATATGCATTTTGTAAATCAAGCTTCTGGATTAGAAATAGGGGGCCTAGCCGAAGGTGGTCCTCTTGAGATTGCGGGAGCAAACATCGGAGAAAAAATAATAAATATAAGGGGAGAAACAATAACAAACCATTCTGAATTATTAAGAGTCTTAGATTCAACTTCTCCAAATGAATTAATTACTGTAGAGACCGATGTTGATAGTTACAATGTAAAACTTTCCAAGCATCCCGATAATGAAGAGACTGGCTATCTTGGAGTAATCGCTATCCCAGAATGTAATAAGCTGGATTATAAGGATTGCCCAAGTTTTAAAACAAAAGCAATTGGATGGAGTTACTGGTTAGTATTCTGGTTATATGTAATTAATTTCGGGGTTGGTTTATTTAATTTACTTCCGCTAGGAATACTTGATGGGGGGAAAATGTTTTACATTGCAATAATGAGTGCCATAAAGAATGAAAAAGTAACAAAGAAGATTTGGAAAGCAGTAAACATATTCTTACTGTTATTATTACTTATATTGATTTTACCCCAATTATTCAAAATATTAATTCTCCCTTTTTTTAGTTAATCCTATAACATTTATAAACCTTCAAAATTCACTAAATAAAATGATAATTGATGTACATGCCCACATGGACTTCCCCGAATTTGATAAGGATAGAGACGAAGTTATTGAAAGATGCAAGAAAAATGATGTCAAAGTAATAATCTCAAACGGCACAAATCTTAAAAAGAACAAAAAAGTATTAGCACTTTCAAAAAAATATAACATAATTAAACCTGCTTTTGGAATCTATCCAACAGAAGCAGAGGAAATGTCTGAAAAAGAAATAACAGAAACACTATCCTTCATAGAAAAAAACAAACCGGTAGCAATTGGAGAAGTTGGACTAGACTTATATCGCGGAACAAATTTAGAGAAACAAAAGAAAGTTCTAAAAAAACTAATCAAAATCTCAGAAAAACTAGATATTCCAATCATTGTCCATTCTAGAAAAGCAGAAAAAGAAACTGTTGAGTTTCTAAAAGAAAACAAAGCAAAAAAAGTAATCCTACACTGCTTCTGTGGGAATAAGGAATTAACCGAAGAAGCAGAATCTTTAGGATACTCCTTTTCAATACCAGTTTCAATTATAAAAAATAAAACTTTCAGAAAGTTAGCAAAAAGAATACAATTAAAATCCATCTTAACAGAAACAGACGCCCCGTTCTTATCCCCATATGAAGGAAAAAGAAACGAACCTTCTTACATAAAAGAATCAATAAAAAAAATAGCAGAAATAAAAGGAATAACTTCAGAAGAATTAGAAAAAATAATCTTCATGAATTATCAAAATTTATTCAAAAGATAGAATTCTAAATTTTTAGTATCTTTCCCAAGGGCCCAGGGTTAATTAGTAAAGTTTTATTTATATGGTCCATCTCCCCAAAATGCTCATGCAAATGTCCCGAAATAGCCAACATCGGCTTATATTTCTTAATAAATTTAGTATATGATTTATTTCCAACATGTTCAAAATATTCCAAATTATCCAACTTGCTTCCGTTAGGTGGCTGATGCGTTATCAAAATAACCTTCTTCCCTTTTGTTTTCTTCCCAATTACTTCAGAAACTTTTTCAAAAGATTCGTCTTTAGAAGAAAAACCATCACCACCATACCCAAAAAAAGCAAAATCCTCAATCTCAAAAACCCCCCGGTGCAAGAATATTATATTTTCAAACTTTTTACAAGCCTTTCTTAATTCATCTTCACCTTCATGATTTCCATGCACAACCAAAAAAGGAATTTTCAGCTGATTGAATTTAGATAAGATTTTTTCTAATTCCTCTCCAAATACACTCAAATCTCCAGGACAAACAATTAATTCAGGCCTTTTCGATTTAATTGTCTTAATAACCTCCTGGATAAGACCATCATTGCCATGAATATCTGTAAATGAGAAAATTTTCATAAAAAACAAAAGAAATAAAGTTTTAAAAAACTATGCTTCAGCCATATATCCCTCCATAAACGCACTTCCATACTCATCTATTGTTCCATCCTCTATTAACTTCTCTTGATCCTCTAAATTGTAAATATTCATGCTACCATCCCCATATTTTTAAAGCAGTTCGAAGGATCATTATTAACTAAGTCCCAAAATTGAGCCTCAGAATCCAATACTCTGAATTCATCCCATTCCACAAATTTTTCGTTCTTAAACATTTTATCACCTCTTAACACATTTATGAGAAAATTAATTTATATATCCTATCCGCGTGCGTGACAAGTTGGCAAGCAAGGTTGTTACTTAAGAATTAAAATCAAAACTCACTCAACTTCTTAGTATAATTAACAATTATAGACTTATCCTTCCTTTCACCTAAAGAAATCATATTATTTTTATCCAATTCTTCTAATTTCCTGTGGAAAGTTCTGTAAGAAACATCACCAGAATAAATATCAAATAACTCCTTTATAGTCAATCCAGAGTTTTCCTTAATCAGTTCTAAAATCTTCTGCTCTGCATCACCAAAATCCTCAACTTTTTTAATCTTAAAATTATCCATCTTTCCAATTGCCTTTTCACAATGTTCAATCAAAACTTTTCTAGAACCTTTCATCTCAGCAATATTCCCACTTTCTCTTAATAGAAAAATCCCGGTACGAACATCTCCATTTTCAAATGACTTCTCAGAAACCAATTCCAAAACATTCTTATCTACTGCATCCGGAACAAATGAATATTCAATTCTCTGTTTCAAGATATCCAAAGTTTCTTCAAAAGTGTAAGGTTTAAATTCTAAAGTATCGGAATTTAACCGCGATCTTACTCTATTATCTAAATGGGCTAACCATTCAGGATCATTCGCAATCATTAAAATGCATTTTCTATAGAAATCTTCAGAAAAACTATACAAAATATCTAATTCCTTAACTCTATCTACCTCATCCAAAACTACAACCACAGATTTTTTATTAACAATATCAGAAACTATCTTTAGCAATTCATCTGTTCTTTTATTATGAACCCATTTGTAATCAAGTTGCTCACAAATATCCAATAAAATTTTATAACCCGTATCTTTTTTCCAACAATTCACATAAACTGTAAAAATATCATCTGTTTTTTCTTCTAACTCTCTTAAAATATGTTTTATTGCAACAGTTTTTCCTATCCCCGGAGCTCCAGAAATAAATAAATTTCTTCCATCTTTCCTCTGGAATAAGGGCTTTATCACATCCGCAATATAATGTTGCTGATTCTCCCTATGGGGAATTTCTTTTGGGACATAATCATAATCTAAAGCTTGCCCATTAATAAAAAGTGATTCATTATCATGTAGAATATCATCGAATAATCCCATATAAAAAAGAAGAAGTAAAGAAGATATAAAGCTTACTAAAGTTCCTTCACGCCATCCATTGTAGAAACCATTAACCTAAATCCAATTCCAAGTTTCATCAAAGCAGAAACTAAAGCCATATGTTCCTTGCCAGCTCCAGAAATAAAATTCACACCAACTTCTCCAGAAATTTTATCTTTTAATTTTTCTTCCATCTCCTTAACTAGTTCTTCAACTTTAGCATTAAAATTCAAAACAATTAATTCCGTCTTCTCATTTGCCTTAAAAGTATCTTTTCCAAAATCATTAGTTAACAAATAAATCTTATCCCATTCTTCACCATTAATCAAACCATTAACATGTCCCCAAGTTCCTTTTCCAGTTGATAAAACTGCTATTAAATCTGCCATTTTATTTATTAAAAATTTAACAAATATATAAAGATTTAGTTTCGATAAGGGATAAATATTCTCAAATGATCTCCCCTATCATCTCTGCAGTATTCAGCAACCAACTCCTCAGGATTACCCTCACTAGGCATCTTTATTGGAGCATAGTGGACAAGGTCATTTGCTTTCGCTTCAACTTCTAAAACTCCGTTAACAGGATGAACTATTGTCTCCCCTTCGGGCAAAGGAATCCCCACTCTAATCACCAAACCCCCATCTACTCTAAAACCCTTGACTTCTGGACACAGTGCTCCAGATTTCAATTCACCAACCTCAAGAGGAACCGTTTCAAAATCCATTAAATCAAGTGAGGACATATCTTTCATCTTTTGGCATAAACACCTCCACCAACCCATCACTACAACGAATATCTACATTATCTCTTTCTACATGCTCTGGAAGTTGAAGACAAAAGTAACTTCTTCTAACTTTTCCCCCTTTATCCTTTCTACGAGCATTTATCTCCAAAATAGAGCCTTCCAGCCTTGGGAATATTTGATTCTTCCTAAAACCCGGAAAATAAAACTCTGCCTCAATAATGTTCTCATGTTCTGAAGTACCACCAAATTCCGCAAGCTCAACCCCCTCAATGTCCCGCATATGATTATGATATACGCCCAAATCAGTACCAGCCTTCTTTAATTCTCCATCACTATGTGGCATAGAAAGTATAGTTGATTTTAATTTATAAATATTTATATTCAAATCCAAAACTATTTAAACAATTACAAATATTTCTTAACTATGCCAAAAACAATCTCAAAAGATATTCCTTTATCTGAAATAACACTAAGAAGATATGAAAAACCATACACTTCTTCTAAAAGGGATTTAACAAGAAAACTTTGTTTATCGGTCGGATTATTACAACCCGGAGATTCCAGAGATGTAATGGTGGATGTTCTTCAAGTATTAATGAAAAACAAAAAAGACAAATTACTAATGAACTCAGAAGAAATAAGGGACAGAGTAATATCAAACAGAAAAAAATACAAACTTCCACTAAAAGGAGTTGCTTCCTCAAATGTAAGAAGACAACTAAAAAGATTAAAGGATATACATATAATTGAAAACGTAAAAACAGATTATAGAATAACTGAATTTGAAGAATTACACCATATTTTTGAAAAAAGAATTAAAAACTTCCATCTAAACAACATTCTAGAGAGAGTTGAAGAATACTTTAAAGCATTAAAATGATTTACGAACCCACCGAAGATTCTTTTCTTCTAAAAAAACAATTAAAGAATTTTATAAAAAAAGGAATGACTGTCCTAGATTTAGGAACTGGTTCTGGAATCCAGGCATTAGAAGCAAAAAGACTAGAAGCAAATATTTTAGCATCAGACATAAATCCAGAATGTATAAAACATGTAAACAATTTAGGAATAAAAACAATACACTCCAACTTATTCGAGAATATAAAAGAAAAATTTGACTTAATTATTTTCAATCCACCTTACCTACCAGAAGAACCATTAGAACCCAAAGACTCAAAACTTTCAACAACTGGAGGAAAAAAAGGAAATGAAATTCTAATCAAATTCTTAAAGCAAGCAAAAGAACATTTAAACAAAAATGGAAAAATCCTAATTGTCTTTTCTTCACTGACTCCAGATGTAGATAAAACAATAAAAAAACTAAATTACAACTTCAAAAAACTAGACCAAGAAAAAATAGACTTTGAAACACTATTTACTTACCTAATCTTTCCTCAAGGGGCATAACTGCCATTCCCATAACCTCTTCAGAAATTCTTTTATGGTCTATTTCACCATGCTCATTTGTGGGAAGAGTATGAAAACCTTCCAAATATCTAAATGGCTCTCCAAAAACAACATCCGCATGATCAAACTTTGGCCACAGACTATCTCTTTTCCCTTCAATTCGTACATAAGTTGGCAAAATTCTCACATCGGGGTATGCTTCAACTAATCTTCCCAATCCCGAACGAATTCTTACTTCCTTCCCCATAAGTGTCCCCTGACCACTATTTCCTTCAGGAAAAATCATTATAGAGTCTCCTCTTTCAAGATACTCCCTTGCTTCTCGCATTCCTTCTTCATTCGCAGGCACTTGTTCTAAGATATCCAACAAGAATTTTCTAAGTTTGTTATCATAATGCTTAGTGGATGCCATAGCATGGATTCTCTGCTTTAGAAACATACCAATCAATAAATGGTCTACAGAGTGGGTGTGGGGCTTAATTTTTCCCTTCTTTTCCTTAAAATACCAAGTTTTATTGGGCGTATCATGGTTAGAAACAATAAGTAAGGGTTCTCTATTTGTAGGCACATTCCCCATATCAACAAAATTAATATCATAAAATCTTTCGAGAATTTCTTTTGAAATACCCCTAATTAAACCATAGGCTCCACCAATATTGGGCAATTTTTCCGTTCCATATTCTTCCAAATTGGCCATAAAAAGAGAATTACCCAAACATTTATAAATCTTACAAATTCACTAAATTCTACCCAATATCACTACGTTTAGTAGGAGGGATTAAATGGATAAAAAATATATATTAGAATCTTTAAAGAAATTAAGAGAAATCTCAAAAAAACGTAATTTTAATCAATCAGTTGACTTAATCGTAAATCTAAAACAACTTGATAAGAAAAAACCAGAACACAAAATAGATTTATTTTTACAATTACCCAAAGTAAGGCCAAAGAAACCTAAGATTTGTGCTTTAGTTGATAAAGAACTTGCTACAAAAGCAAAAATTTTCGATAAAACAGTTCTAAAAGAAGAATTTTCAAAATATACAAAAAATAAAAAACTAACAAAGAAGCTAGCAACAGAATTTGACTACTTTATAGCCCAAGCAAATCTAATGGGAGACATAGCAACATCTTTCGGTAAAGTTTTTGGTCCGAAAGGAAAGATGCCAAATCCAAAAGCCGGCTGTATTGTTCCGCCCGTAATTCCAAATTTAGAACCAATTCAACAAAAAATATTTTCTACTGTTAGATTTGTAACAAAAGATCAACTAATGGTAAGAGCATCAGTAGGTTCAGAAGATATGTCCGATGAAGATCTAGTTGAAAACATATTCCATTCTTACAATACAATCTTACATGCATTACCTAAAGAAAAAGACAACTTAAAATCCGTTTTAATCAAACTTACAATGAGCCCCTCAGTACAAATAACTGACAAGGGCCCAGAACTACTTCACAAAAAAGAGAAAGAGGTTAAGAAATAATGGCTCACGTCTCTGAAGCAAAGAAAAAGGAAGTAGAAAGATTAGTTAAACTAATCAAAGAAGCAAAAAACATAGGGATAGTTGACCTAACTAGTTTGCCTTCTGCTCAATTTCAAAAATTAAAATCAAAATTAAAAGATAAATTGGCAATTACAGTCTCAAAAAAATCCTTAATAAAAATTGCCTTAGAAAGATTAAAGGCAGAGAAAAAAGGGATAGAAAAACTTGAAGAGTCTCTAGAAAATTGTATGCCCGCCATATTAATGACCGAACAAGACGCATTTAAGGTTGCAAAAGCGCTAAACAGCAACAAATCGAATATGGCTGCAAAACCTGGACAAGTAACACCTAAAGATATAATTATACCTGAAGGACCAACTTCATTTCCACCAGGGCCAATTATTGGAGAACTTGGACAAGCCGGAATAATCGCAGCAGTAGAAGATGGAAAAATTGTTGTTAAACAAGATAAACTTCTTGCTAAGGCAGGAGATGAACTTGATGAAAAGCAAACTTCTGTGTTAGATAAGTTTGGAATAGAACCAATGGAAATTGGTCTTAATTTAAGATCCATATTTCAAGACGGACAAATATTCAAATCAGATGTATTATCAATAAGCGAAAAAGAATACATAGAGAACTTACAAACTTCATTCAGAGAAGCACTAAACTTAGCTGTCTTTGTAACATATCCTACTCAGGAAACTACTGAAATATTACTTCAGAAAGCGGAGCGTGAAGCTCTTGCTTTATCGACAAAAGCGCCTGAATCTACTGAAGAAAAGGTAGAACCAAAGAAAGAGACAACAGAAGAAAAGAAAGAAGAAACAACAGAAGAGACAAAAACCGATGAGACACCACAAGTAACTAACGATCAGGAGGAAACTTCATAATTAACGGAGGTAAAAATGGAATTAATTTACGCAGCATTACTCCTTCATAAGTCAGGTAATGAAATCAACGAAGCAAATTTAAAGAAAGTCATAGATGCAGCTGGAGCAAAAACCGATGATACAAAAATAAAAGCATTAGTTGCTGCTCTTGATGGCGTAGATATAGAACAAGCCATTAAAGAAGCCGCAGTTGTTAGCGCTGCTCCTTCAGCAGAAGGTGGCGATTCAAAGCCTGAAGATAAGAAGGAAGAGAAAAAGGAAGAGGAGAAGAAGGATGATACCCAAGCAGCAGCCGGGCTAGGTTCACTCTTTGGATAAACCTTTTTTCTTTTTTTATTATATTCACTAAAATGGACGAAAATCAATCAAGAAAGTTAAAAACCGAAATCTTAGATCTTAAAAAAAGTCTAAATGAGCTAAACATACAAAAAGAAAGATGGTTCTCAAAAAAGGAGAATCTAAAAAAAGATATTTCTAAATTAATTGGCAAGATGAAGCTGATTAAGTCTTCAGAAGACAAATCAAGCGAACTTATGAAAAAACTTAAAGAAGATAGAGATAATTATAATAAAAAAGTTCAAGAATCCATAAAGAAATTTCAAAATCTTAACAAACAGAAAGAAAAGGTCCTAAAAGAAAAGAAAATTACTTTTAATCCATCTGGAATAATAAAAAAGATTGAAGAACTAGAATTTAAGATAGAAACAGAGGGCATAACTTTTGAAAAAGAAAAAACAGTTATGAGGCAGATTAATCAATTCAAAAAACAATTAGCTGATGCAGGAGATGTTCAAGATTTATTCAGGCAATTAAAAGAACTTTCTGATGAAATTACTTCTATGAAACAAAAAGCAGAGGAAGCACACAAACAATTAAGGTCATCTTCTTCAAAAGCAATGGGTTATAATCAATTTTTAGAATTAACAAAGAAAATAAACGAATTAAAAAAAGAGCAAGAACAAGCTTTTAATAATTTTATAGAATCCAAAGAGAAATTCGCTAAGGTAAACGAGCAGCTTAAAGAAAAATTAGGTAAGGCAAGAGAATTGGGTGAAGAAATAGTTCTAAAAAGCAAAAGAGATACTGATAAGATTCTAAAACAAAAAACAAGAGAAGTTGAAGAAAAACTAAAAACTAAAAAGAAACTTACAACAGAAGACTTGATGATTTTTCAAGGAGCCAACAATAATAAAAGATAAAAAGACTTCGTATTTCCCTTTCTCATGGATATCTTATATACAATACTATTAAGCATGCTTCCAATCTCAGAAGTCCGGGGAGCAATCCCCTATGCACTCGCATCAAATGTTTCCTTCCCAAATGCATTCATACTATCAATTTTAGGAAATATATTAATAGTTCCAATATTCTTTATCTTCTTAGACACACTACACTCACAGTTCTACAAATTAAAACCTTACAAATATTTTTTTAATAAATGGGTAAAAAGAACAAGAAAAAAAATAGAAAGCAGAGCAGGAACAGCATGGGAGTTACCAACTCTTTTTTTATTCGTCGCAATACCGTTTCCTCTAACTGGAGCATATTCTGGAACACTCGCAGCATGGTTATTAAATACAAATAGAATAAAGGCAATTTTAACAATATCTTTTGGGGTCTACGTAGCAGCACTAATCGTAACTTCACTCTACTTTGGCTTTTCTCTTTTTTAATAAACTCTTTCCATAAAGATATTTTATATCGGCATAATAAGGAATCTCTCCTAATTTATACTTCTTTACCAAAAATATCCAAACAAGAGCTATAAATATCCCAGATAAGAAATTCCAAAAGACCAAATGAACCGCATCAAAGTAATTTTCCCCTAGTTCGACGTTTAAAATAATTAAAACTAAAACACGAATTAAATTCATAGTTAAAATTAACAAGACTCCAACAACAAATACCTTTAATCTATCTAACCATTTAATATCTTTTATCCCCATAACCAAAATAAACAATAAATAATAGGCAGCCCCCGCAACACAAGCTTCAATAAAATTAAATCCTACAGTCCCAATTCCAATAGTATTTCCTATCAAAACAGAATCATAGAATATTTTTGTCAAAAAATAACTTAAGTAAACTGTAATTGGGGAAAAAACAAAGTAAAAAACTCCAAAATTTAAACTTACAAAGATAAGGGCTAGCACTCTTATTATCAAATCTATAATATAACTATCCTTCTTCTTCCTCTTCTTCCTCATCCTCTTCTTCCTCTTCTTCGCTTTCTTCTTCTATTTCTTCCGCTTCGGGAAGCTTATACTCTTCAGGAGTTTCGCCTATGGAACTCAACTCAGGAGCTTTTGGTATAAAATACTCTCCTTTTTCTTCTTTTTTATAGTTTCCGTTGTATCCTTTTTTAGTATCATACATATCATTCTCACCATTTTCATCAGTTTCCCGTCTAGCCGAACCAGCGGTCTGTTCAAGCCCACTTCTCTTTACATTTTCCGAGTCTCCAACAGTTTCGTCAATTGCCATATTCTTCACTTAGGAGCCCCCTACTAATAAATTTAACTATTTTCAAACCTTTAGAAACCTTTATAAGCGATTTACAACTCCACAATTGTAACACTTAATATTAATACTTTAGGGGGTTAAAGAATGAAAACAAAATTTATAGCGCTATTAATGATTTTTGTAGCTTTCTTAGCAGCCGATACGGTATTAGCTGATGCAGGATTTACATATGAATTAGATTCTACTTCAGTTGATTTACTGCAAGGTGCTACAGGTCAAGTTGCACTAACAATAAATAACACAGGGACTATACCTGGCGATGATTTTGCAAGTATCACACTAAGTCACGTTTCAGACGATTTTATTGATCGAGCAAGTCACCAAATAGAGATTACTTATGACGAACCATTGTCAACAGATTTGGATATTGGTGCTGAAGGGGTATACACAATTGATATGGTATCTGATGAGGACCAATATCTTGGTGAATACGCCGGAACATTTACAATAACCGCAGTAACAGAAGATGGACAAACACTAACTCAAACTTTTGAACTAACAATAAATTCAGAAAACGAGTTTGTTTCTTTGGAAATCGAAGATTATGATGACTTAGAAGAATTAGAACCTAACGATGATTTTACAGTTGAAATTGATGTTAAAAACGAATTATCTGGAATTGATCTTGAAAATGTAGAGATTAAAGTATGGATACTGGATATAGATGACAATGATGATTTAGACGCAGAAAGTTCCGATTTTGATATTGGAAGTTCTGACCACGAATCAGAAAAAATTGATTTCACTATTCCTATAAACGTTGATGAAGATTGGTTTGATATGAAAGTTAGAGTAAGAGGAGAAGATGAAGATGGAACTGATTTTGAAGTAATACAATATTTCGAAAGAGTCGTTGAAGTTATCAAAGACGAAGACGAAAGAGTAGACTTTGAAGATTTTGAAATGTCCTCAACAAACCTAGCATGTGGTTCAACATTCTCAGTAAATGTTGATGCAATCAACACTGGCGAAGATGATTTGGATGAAATGTACTTTAGATTAAAAATTGAAGGTACAGATGTAAACATAAAATCCGAAGATTTTGATCTAGATAGTGGAGATTATGATGACAGAGAAGTAAATGTTGACTTCTACGTTACACTTCCAAACGATCTTGATAAAGAATCCTATAACTTGGAAATCCTTGCATACAACGAGGATAATGATTTAGTTGATGGACACTATGTGCCAATCACCGTTACTCCGTGCGTAGGAGACAATCAAGACGAAGATGAAACAGAAGAAGTAATCGAAGAAGAAACTCAAGACACACAAGGAACAATCTACTTGCCAACCGGAGATAGTATTTTTTCAGGTTTAGATAGTGATGCTTGGAAAACAGGTTTCTGGATACTTGGTGACGTTGTCTTAGTAATCGTAGCAATTTACTTTTTAGTGTTAATCTTCAGAAAGAGAAGATAAATTATTTCTTTTTTCTTTTTTAATTAATTAATTTAAGTTAGATTTATATATACCTTTTCTATCTATTCTTATATGAAAAAAAGAGAAGATAACCACCCAGTGATAGAGCTAGACAACGTTTGTAAATTCTATCGAATGGGGAATTCTATTGTTAAAGCGGTCGATAATGCTTCTCTAGAAATACATCCAGGGGAATTTGTTGCAATAATGGGCCCTTCAGGTTCGGGGAAATCGACTATGATGAATCTAATTGGAAGCCTAGACGTTCCAACAAAGGGCAAAATATTTTTAGACGGCCAAGACATTTCATTATTAAGTGAATCAGACCTAGCCCAAATAAGAGGCAAAAAAATAGGATTTATATTTCAGTCTTTCAATTTGATAAACAATTTAACATCAAAAGAGAATGTAATGATCCCCATGATGTTTCAAGGATATAATCAGGATGAAAGAGATTTTAGGGCAACAAAATTAATGGGGTTGGTGGAACTAAAAGACAGAATGGGCCATTCACCAAATGAACTGTCGGGAGGACAACAACAAAGGGTTGCAATCGCAAGATCATTAGCAAATTCTCCAGAAGTAATCTTAGCAGACGAACCAACAGGAAACTTAGATACAAAAACCGGAGCAACAGTCATGGATTTCTTAAAGGATTTAAACAAAAAAGGAAAAACGATAGTTATGGTTACTCATGATCCGGATTTAGCCAGAGCCCACGCAAATGTAGTATTTTGGCTTAAAGATGGAAAAATAGAAAAAGTAACAAGAAAAAAAGACGGATGGAGTAAAACCGGAAAAGCAAAGCTAAAACTGCTAAAGGAGAATAAGTAAATGATAACCGATTTCTTCTCTCTTGCAATCAAAAATCTCCGCCATAGAGGATTAAGATCTTGGCTAACTTTATTAGGAATTTTCATAGGAGTTACAGCAGTAGTCTCCTTAATCTCCCTAGGAAATGGATTACAAATGGCAGTAGCAAGCCAGCTAGGAGTAAGTTCAAACGAGCTAATTACTGTACAAGCAGGAGGATTATCTGGTTATGGCCCGCCCGGAAGCAATGTTGTAGATCCCTTAACCCAATCCGATGTAGATGCAATAGAAAATTTGGGTAGTGTAGAAAACGCAGTTAGAAGAAATATAGATTCTGGAATGATTGAATATAATGATAATGTAAATTTCCGGTATGTGGGAAGCCTCCCACTTAACAAAGAAGATAGAGATTTAATTTATACACAGTTAGATATGGAAATCCTTTCTGGAAGATTCTTAAAAGTAGAAGATTCTGGGAAAGTTTTACTCGGTAATAATTATCAAAACAAACCAGAAGAATGGGGGGGGAAAGCAGTTGCTCCCGGAAAGACCATTTCTGTAAATGGCAAAAACTTCCAAGTTGTTGGAATCCTAGATAAACTAGGAAGCATCATCTCAGATAATGTAGTTATTATGAATGAAAATGATATGGAAGATATTTTTGGTTTCGGAGATGAAGCAGACATAATAGTAGTCGAACCAAAAAATACAGATAAACTTCAAAAAACAAAAGAAGATATTGAAAAACTCCTAAGAAAAAGAAGGGATGTTAAAGAAGGAGAAGAAGATTTCGAAGTCTCAACACCGGAGGCAACACTCTCAACAGTAAATAGCATATTGGGAGGGGTTCAAGCATTCATAGCAATAGTAGCACTCATCTCCGTTTTTATTGGGGCAGTAGGAATAGTTAACACCATGACTACTTCTGTTCTTGAAAGAAGACAAGAGATAGGAGTAATGAAATCCGTTGGTGCTAAAAACAGTCACATTTTTCTACAATTCTTTATAGAATCAAGCCTTCTTGGTTTGGTTGGAGGAATTGTTGGAGCAATATTTGGTACTCTATTAGGTTTTATAGGAATGCTTGGAATAAACAGTTTTCTGGGAACAGAATTAACTCTAGATATAAATCTTATTTTAATCTTTTTCACATTACTAGGTAGCTTTATTATTGGTGGACTTGCGGGGATTATTCCGGCAATGCAAGCAGCCAAACAAAATCCAGTGGAGGCATTAAAAGGATGATAAGTGCTGAAAGTATAAAATATTCGTTAAGAAACTTAAAACAGAATAAGGGAAGAAGTTTTCTAACAATTTTTTCAATCTTAGTTGGAATCTCTACAATATTTATTTTCATAAGTTTTGGGTATGGATTATATGATTATGCAAACGAGCTAACCTCAAGTTCTTCAGCAGATAAAGTTTTAATCATGCCACAAACAGCAGGAGGATTTGGAGCAGTAGATGGAATTGCCTTGAATGAAACAGATGTGAACGAAATAGCGAAAGCAGCAGGAGTCTACGATGCCAGCGGGCTGTATTTTGATGCAGCATTAGTAACACAGAACAGCGATCAAAAATATACTTTCATTATCGGATATGATCCTAAGAAAGACTACATCATGGAATCATTTAACATTGATGTTGAGGAAGGCAGACTTCTGAGAGTCGGAGATATGAAAAAGGTAGTCTTGGGTTATAATTACCTAACACCTAATAAAATACTCCCAAAAGCATACGAATTAAATGACAACATAGAAATAAATGGAATAAAATTAAAAGTAGTTGGGTTTATGGAAGAGATAGGCAATCCTCAAGACGACTCCCAACTATACATAAGCAACGATCAATTTGAGGAAATGTTCCCAGACACAGAATCTTATGGACAAATTATCGCAGTAGTTGATATATCGGACATAGAAAAAGTTAATGATAACATAGCAAGAAATCTAAGAAAATCAAGAAATGTAGAAGAAGGAAAAGAAGATTTCTATGTTCAATCTTACGACGAGTTAATTGAACAATTTTCTAGCGCATTAAATATAATAATCGGGTTTGTATTACTAATTGCATTAATCTCAGTAATAGTATCTACAATTAATACTGCAAACACAATGATTACTTCGGTTCTTGAAAGATACAAAGAAATAGGTGTGCTAAAAGCAATGGGGGCGAAGAATTCAAGCATATTTGAAATATTTTTCTTTGAAAGTGCATTCTTAGGTTTTGTTGCTGGTGCAATTGGAGTGTTCTTTGGTTGGGCCATATCTGCAATCGCAGGAGTAATATTGGGCAATCTGGGTTGGGGATTTTTACAACCCTACTTTTCAATTTATCTATTTGTGGGATTGATATTATTCGCAGGAATAACTGGGGCAATATCGGGAGTATTTCCAGCAATAAAAGCAGCAAAAACCAATCCGGTAGACGCACTAAGAACCGAGTAGCCAAAAACTTTATATACGGAAGATACACCAAAAGAAATATGAAAAAAAAGATGGTTGACAAAAAGATATTCTTATTATTAATATTTAGTATAGCATTTATTATTTCTGGAAATTCAGTTTTGGCAGAGTGTAATCTAAATGCGGAAGTAGTAAATCAAGACCCTTATCCTGCCCTTCCAGGAGATTATGTAGAAGTTCTATTTCAAATTAATGGAATAGGTGGAGAATGTCCCGAGGGAGCAGTTGCAGATATAGTTTTAGAGTATCCATTTTCTTTAGACACCGGGGATAGAACAAGGATATTACGTTCAAGCACGTATGTTGGTTATGGTTACAATTCTAATTGGAATGTTTTATACAAATTAAGAGTAGATCCGGATGCCATAGAAGGAGACTATGAAGTAGAATTTAGATACAAGGGAGGAGAAATTTCTGGTTCTGGAGGTTATTCTTTTGAAAGATTTAATATTACTGTTGAAGATGGACAAACTGATTTTGAAATTCACGTACAAGACTATAATATAAAAGAAAGAAACATTGTTTTTGAAATTCTTAATGTTGGAAATCAAGATATTGAAGCATTAACTGTAGAACTTCCAAAACAAGATCATCTAATGGTAAAAGGCTCAAATAGGAATATTGTTGGTGATCTAGATTCAAATGAGTATACTACTGCAGATTTTGAAGCAATCCCAGCAGAAGGAGAACTACTAGTAACAATATATTACACTGATTCAACAAATGAAAGAAGAATGATATCTAAATTAGTTGAGTATGATCCAGATTATTTTATTGATTCATTAGAAAACACTGAACCAAGTAAAACTACAACGTATGTAGTTTTGGGAATTATTGTTATATTAATTGGATTCTTCTTTTACAGAAGACACAAGAAGAAGAAAAACAAAAAAAAGAATAAGTTTGAGATTTAACTTTTTCTAATTATTTTATTTAGACTTTTATTCAAAACTACAAACGCCTGGCCGGTATGAGATAATCTTAAAATTGTTAGTTTGTTCAATTCTCTCCAGAACCAATTCATATATCTCAAAATAGTTTCCAAGACTATAGCTAGTTCCGTGCTTTAGGCCAGTATTCTTTTCACCGTAGAAATAATTAACATCTTGATCTTTAGAGAGTTTTCCACGAACAAAAAAACTTTCTCCAACAAACAAGATATCTTTGCCATCATTCCAAGTGACATTATCAAGAAATTCATTTTGAGACTTTTTAAATGTTGAAAGAATCATTTCATCTTCCCATGCTTCTTCAGCAACAATATATTCTGGGAGATTTTGAGAAATAAACTCTTCACACCTAACCTCTTCAGAATCCACAGAATTTTCTTCTTTTTCCAATTCCCAGTTCCACTCCGAAGAAAGAATATCTTCTTCAATTTCACCCTTCAATTTCTCCACAACGTATTTCATCGGTAGTAAAAAATTAAAATCTCCAGTAGAATCTCCTGCAGTTAATATTCCAATTATTCTGCCATACTTATCAAACACCGGCCCTCCGCTACTCCCCCCGCTCGCCGAAAGATCTGTTTGGATATATTCGACTCCGGAACTAGAAATCTTCTTCGAGCTGATTATTCCTTGGGAAATAGTTGGTTCGGGGAAATATTCATCATTTAGATCTGCTACCCCGGGATAGCTTACGATAAAAACATCATCAGCAATACTTGTCCCATCAGAATCTCCAATTTGTAAATTCTTAAAATCTCCATCCTCTAGATGTAAGATCGCATAATCTTCACCTGGCCAAGCCTCGCCAGACCCAACCAAAGATAAATCATATTTTGTGTCATATCCTTCTTCAAGATCATAGGCAGAAGCATAACCCTCTCTAACCGCAGAAATTTCACCATAACGAAATATGTGGGCTGCCAATGCCCAGGTTATTTGGTCCTTCACGTTTTCCTCGGTCCAAGTAGTGCTGTCTCCAAACTCTCTATTGTTTTTTATAAATTCCAAAAGCCTTGAAGCCTCAGAATCCAAATCAGTATCAATATATAATTGAAAATTCTTCATAACTTCTTCATATTCTCTATCTTGGTAACCTGATTCCCCAAGCTCTCTATTTTCGTCAATATACCAAACCAAAGCAGCTAACTGCTCTTGTATGTCTTCAAAGATCTCCTCGGAATCGCAATCAAAGAGATGGGCACTCGATATCACTTTTCCATCAACAACAAATCCGGTGCCCGTTGCAAAATAAGGCACCAAAATATCTTCCATTTCATAGGGTTCAGTTCCTTCTTTCATTGCGTAAATCCAAACCTGATCTCCCCAATATGTATCCCAATCACTTTCCAAAGTATATTTTGGATAACTTAGAATAAATGGACAAGATTTTAAAAGTAGCACGGAATTTTTATTTCCATCATAAATTCCCTTTGCATCTTTCTCAACACCCATCCCAATAGGATTACATCCAGAGACCAAAAAAGAAATTAAAACTAAAATGACCAACAGCATGCCAGTTTTTATATAAATTATAATTTTTTTATATTTATAAAACAATTGTTTTGTGTAGTTTTTGAATATAATAAGCGCACGCCCGGATTTGAACCGGGGATACGAGGGTTGCAGCCTCGTGCCTTAACCGCTTGGCTACGTGCGCAGAGCGGGCCCGAAGGGATTTGAACCCTCGACCCCTAGCTTAGAAGGCTAGTGCT
>CAZPJW010000009.1:0-26924 GCA_964587005.1 Candidatus Woesearchaeota archaeon | reverse complement strand
TTTCTTCTTGTACATATACTGGAGAAACAACTTTAGAACACGAATTAGAAGGACCATATTTAGTAACAAATGTTATTGATGGAGATACAGCAGACATAAATATAAATGAAAAGTCAGAAAGATTAAGATTTTCAGGTATAAATACACCTGAAAAAAATGAATGTTATTATCTAGAAGCAAAAAATGAACTAAAAAAATTAATTCTAAATAAAGAAATTTACATACAACAAGATATAACAGATAGAGGAAATTATGGAAGATTATTAAGATATATTTATTTAGATGATTTATTAATTAATGAGCATTTAGTAGAAGAAGGATATGCAAAAGTATATGATAAATATAAAAACGACACATCAAAATACTATCAATTAAAACGGGTAGAAGCTGAAGCAATAAGATTAAATAAAGGTTTATGGGGTAATTGCTAAAGGACACCTATTTTTTCTGCATAATCTCTAGACTTTCTAAAATATTCATCATAAGGAATCATCCGGTCCCACCTTATACCCATTTTTCCTAATTGTCTTAATCTTGGTTTTTCTATATCTGAAAAATGACCAACAGAAAAGTCTCTTACATCTACACCAAGATCCTTTCTAGCAGTTAACTCAAGTTCTTCTAAGGTAATCACATGGGTCAATGTACCCAATCCTTTCTTTCTGGCACCCGACAAAAAAGTTAAAGGAAAAAAACTACTCCAAACAACATCCTTCAGATTTAAATCTACAAAAACCTCTGAACTTCCAATCATTTGTCCATTTAATTTATAATCAAAAAAATACAAAAACTCTAAAGGATTAGTGGTTTTCTCGGGAGACTGAGGGCTACATCTCAAATATTTCCTAGGGTCACGTTGGACTCTTTCATCTAAATCTCTAAACTTATACATTTTCTAGAATTCAGAAAAATTAACTATTTATAAAGGCTTCTCATCGCGAAACCCACATTTCTTACAATAAGAAACATAATACAACCCATCAGAAAATTTATGCTGACCTTTATGCAATTTAGCACCACAATCAGGACAATCTTCCATAAAACTAAACTTCCAAAACATATTTAAATAACTTCCTAAAAAACAAACTAATGAAGTTCTCCGAAAAAGAAATATTTGATTTAACAAAAGCTTGGATAGCAATCTCAATAGCCTTTGGAATAATTATAGCAAAAGACTATAATATTTCTCTTTTCTCTCCAGAATTTTCAACATACTTACTAATTGCAGCATTCTCTGTCGGGATAGGATTTCTATTACACGAACTCGGACATAAATTTATGGCTCAAAAATATAAGTACTGGGCAGAATTCAGATCATATGATGGCATGCTAGTCATAGCAGTATTAATAGCATTATTCACACCACTTATTTTCATAGCACCTGGAGCAGTAATGATTCACGGATATTACATGACTAAAGAAAAAAATGGAAAAATATCTGCAGCAGGTCCATTAATAAACCTAGCACTAGCATTTATTTTCCTAGCTTTATTCTTTTCAGGAATAAGTAATTTGTTCATTTATTATGGAGCATTAATAAATTCACTAATAGCATTATTCAATATGATTCCACTAGGACCCTTAGATGGAAAGAAAATAATTAAATGGTCAAAACCAGTATATTATTCAATGTTAGCAATAGGAATTATATTTTTATTTACTAGTTCATTTACCGGCTAGAATCTGATTGTCTTTCTAATTCTAATTTTTTAGCAATTGCATTACTTCCCTGGTCAATTTTATAAGCATTTAAAATTTCTTCAGAAAGTGCTTTAGAAATCTTTTTCTTTGAATTAAAAGACTTAGCATATGAGCCTTGAACCATCCATCTCAAAACTAAATCAATTCTTCTTAAAGGTGAAATATCAACAGCCTTAGAATATCTTGCTCCACCATATTCAATTCCAGTAACTTCTTCTCGGGGAGAACCATTTTCCACAGCCTTAATAAAAACTTGAACGGGATTTTCTTTAGTCTCCTTTTCAATTATTTCAAAAGCCTCTTTAACAATTTTATAAACATTATTTGATTTTCCAGTACAATGATAAGAACTCAATTTATGTTTCTTTCCTTTATGTCCTGGGACCATTAACTTATTCATTAACCTTTCAACAATATTAGTTTTTTGAACCCAAACTCTCTGTCCTAAAGCAGCCCTTCCGCCACTTCTAAGGGCCAAAACTGGATTAATAAAAATATAGGGTTTAAGTGCTTCCTCTTGAACTTTAACGCTACTAATATCCCATAAATTAAATAACTTCATCTTCTTCCCTTCTCAATTTTTCCTTTAACTAAAGCCTTTAAACTTTGATCATTAACTTTGATAACTTGCCATCTAATTCCCGGAATGTCTCCTTTTGCCCTGCCCTTAGTTCCACCAATACATTCAACCAAAACTTCATCATGCTCATCAATCATTTTTATTGCATTTTCTAAAGGGGCAAAGGCAGTTATTTTTCTTCCATTTTTAACAAGCTGACATTTAACACATTTTCTTAATGCAGAGTTAGGCTGCTTAGCTTCTCTTTGAACTTTCTCAAGAACAATTGCCTTAGCCTGGTGACTTGAACTCAAGGGATCTGATTTTTTCTTCAGACCCAAAGCTTTCTTCTTAAAGTAAACATCTTTCCATCTAGATACGACTCTTCTTTTCTTCAGTTTTGAAGCCGAACCCAATCCTTTTGATTTTCTTCCCATTTTAATTGATTTTTATATCCTGAACGTCATAATATCTTTTGACTATTTCTTTCAACTTGTTTAAGTTTCTACTTTCTCTGCCTATTAACAATCCTTTTTCTCTAGTTGAAGCCACTTTAATGGTAATTACTCCTTCATCAAGGGTAATCTCTTCAGCTCCAATTGGGTAAATAAAACCCTTTATAAAACTAACTGGTTCTGGTTTAAATTCAACAATCTTAAGTTTTTTCCTCAATAAATTGCTAAGATTTTTCACATTAATCCCACTTTTTCCAACCGCTTTGCTGGCCTGGCCCTCTTTAACAATAAAAATTAGAACATCATTATATTCAAAGAAATCTTTAACATTAGACTTAGTCTTATTTTCAAACAGAGCAATTATTTTCATACTTTCTTGGTTAATTTTTACCATTTTAATAACAACAAACCGAGATAGAAAAGGGTTTCTTACAAATAGCTCCTATATCATTTGCATTTTCTTTCAATACATGAAATTTACAATCTGAGATCTCGGCGTATGATTTTAATCTTTTTTTCAAATCTTCGTCACAATTACTTGCAACAAAAACTTCTTTTACACCACCTTTTCTCAAAAGCTTTTCAGTTCTTTCACTTCCTATAACTAATTTTCCGTCTTTTATCGCCTTTCTTAAATTTTCTATACTCATTTTTTCTTACCTTTTGGATCCTTTATTTTAGCAACCAAACCAGGAAGACCAGTTCCAACTGGAATTGGTTGGTTTATCATAACATTCTCAATAACACTCCTAATGTGGTCCACTTCTCCTCTCAAACTCGCATTTACAATATGTTTCAATGGAGTTTCAAAACTAGCTCTTGCCAATACACTCTCCTTTTCACCAGAGATTCCTCCTCGAGTAATTCCCTTAACTACTCCATTATGGGTCATAAGCTCTGATAAAAACATTGCATGTCTCACATCAATATCCAATCCTTGATTTTCCAAAACGTCCCACACTTCATTAATAATAGCTTGTTTTGCAGCTTCGACCCCTAAAAGATCAGCTATCTCAAATAAATTATTAGAAATTGTTAATTTCGCATCAACTTCTTTCATTTTAAAAACTTCTTTTAAATTTGAACCAGCGCACATAATGACATATCTATTATCCCTTTTTGTTGGTAAAACCTGTGTAACTCCACTAATTCCTCTAACAATTACACTCTTGGCTTTTTGTTTTACTTTGTATAAATTAGACAAATCAACATCTCCCTTAGAAGACTCTAAAACAAACCCATTTTTTGATTCTTTAACATTAATATCCTTCAACTTATCTTTTAATACCTCAAGCACTTCTGTTTTTTTAAATCCTAGATCTCTAAACTTCTTAGAATCAAGAGTAACTTCAATAGAACCTTTCATCATATTCAAAGAAAATTCCGAACTAATCTCTTCCAATGCCATTTGTTTAATAAAGCTGGCAATTTTTCTAATGTTTTTCTCATTTTTTGTATACTCATTTTTCAAATATACAAGCATAGACGGAGTTGATGGCTCTTTTCTTGCATCTAAAATTTCAATTAGTCTAGGCAGTCCTCTTGTAACTTGAACTTCAGCAACTCCAGCCATACGGAAAACATTCAAGATCATTTGTGTACCTGGTTCTCCAATAGATTCTGCAGTAACAATTCCAATAGATTCGCCAGGGGAAATCAAAGAATCTTCATACTCTTTCTTCGTTTCTTCAAGTGCTTTCTTAACTTGAGCAGAAGTTAATTTATTTTCTTCAGCTTGCCTCTTAACTTCCTCAATAACCGGAACCGGCAAATCTCCTTCAAATTGTTTGTATACATCTACCATTTTATTTTCCTTTTATCTGAGCAATAATTTTCTTAACATTAATTGTTCCACCATCACTCTTTGAAACATCAATACCATCGTCTCCATATTTAAACTGAATAATATTTTTCTCAGCATCTCTAACCGTGCTATCATATTCAACTCTCATATCTTGTAAAGCATTAGCTAATCTCCTATACAAATAACCAGATTTTGGTGTTCTTAAAGCAGTATCCATCAAACCATCTCTTCCAGTCATAGCACCAAAGAAATATTCTGTAGGGGACATCCCATCTTTATAACCATTCTTTATGAATCCGCCAGCCTTAGGACCAATATCTCCTTTTTCAAAGACAGATAAACTTCTCTTCTTATATCCTCCTTTAATCCTTCCTCCACCTAAAGATTGTTGCCCAACAGAAGCAGCCATCATACTTAAGTTTAACAAACTACCTTTAGCGCCAGAATTTGCCATAATCAAAGTAGAGTTTCCTTCTTCAGAGATTCCAGAACTTACCTGTTTTCCAATTTCATTTCTAACTTTATTCAAGACTTCACTAATCATAATTTCTAAACTTTCTTCAGCAGTATATCCAGGCAAGATTTCTAATTTACCATTTTCAAACTCTTTAATTAATTCACTAACTCTCTCGTAAGCTTTCTCAACTTCTTTTGCCTTCTTTTCTTTTACACTCTTTGGTAAATCAGTATCAGAAATCGAAGTTGTAAATCCTAATTTCAATAAAGTTCCTATACCTAATTTGAAAACAGAACTCAGAAATTCAATACCGGTTTCATCACCATACTTCGAATATAAGGATCTAATTAATGTACCATTTCCCTCTCCAATTGTAGTCTTATCAATATAACCTTTTGTCAATTTCCCATTTTTTATTATAACATCATTCTTATCAGTATGCCAAATGAAATCTAAATCTGAAGGTAATAAAACACTAAATATTTCTTTTCCAGAAACTTTTTCCTTAAATTCTTTGAATCTTTTCTCGTCATAAACACCAATAGACATCAATAGTTGAACAGCCTGACTCTTTTTCAATTCTAAATCTTTAGTCAATAAAAATATTCCAGAGATAGCATCTTCAATAGAACCAATAACATTCAAACCATTTTTAGGACTAATAATATGTTTCTCAACACTCATCAAGATTTCAGCTTCAGCTCTAGACTCTTCAGTTTGAGGAATATGTAAATTCATCTCATCTCCATCAAAGTCAGCAGCATATGGAGTACAGACCGCAGGATTTAGTCTAAAACTCCTTCCGGGTAGAACTCTTATTTTATGGGCCATAATATTCATTCTATGTAACGAAGGCTGTCTGTTAAATATTGAGATATCTTTATCCAATAAGTGCCTTTCAACAACATAACCGGGTTGTAATTCTTCTAATAAAACCTCAACAATATCTTCAGTAATCTTTTTCTTTTTTCCATCTGGTCTAACAACATAATTTGCTCCAGGATAAACTCTTGGCCCATTTTTAATAAAATCTTTCAGCCAATCAACATTCCATTCAGTAACTCTTACAGGAATAGTTAATTCCATAGCAACAGATTTAGGAATACCTACTTCATTAAATTTAAGTTTTGGATCAGGACTAATAACCGTTCTCGCAGAAAAATTAACCCTCTTACCTGCAAGATTGTGTCTAAATCTACCTTCCTTACTCTTAATTCTCTCAGTAAGAGTCTTCAAAGGTTGACCACTTCTATGTCTAGCAACAGGAAGCTGTGAAACGGCATTATCAAAAAAGGTTGTAACATGATATTGTAATAGGTCCCATAAATCTTCAATAATAATTTCTGGAGCTCCAGCATTTATATTTTCAAATAATCTTTGATTAATTCTGACTATATCACTTAATTTATGGGTTAAATCATCCTCACTCCTCTCTCCACTTTCCAAAGTAATACTTGGTCTAATCGTAACTGGTGGAACAGGTAAAACTGTCAGGACCATCCACTCGGGTCTTGCATCTTTGGGATTCATTCCAATAGAAACCAAATCTCTATCTTCAATCCTTTCTAATCTTGCTCTTATATCTGTAGGAGTAACTCTCTTACCATCTGCCAAAACAGTAGAAGGTTTCTCCAACGTAACTTTTTGTTGTTTTACTTGGCAATGTGGACACTTCTTGATATTTTTCAACTTTGTAACAAATGCTCTGATTATTTTTTCTTTATCTTTGGTTCTTTTTTCATTCTCTGCAATTTCTAAGTTTTTCAAATGTTTCTGTATTTTCTCATCAGACTCTAATAATCTTCCACAATCTTTACAAGTTGTTCTTAACAAATTAACAATGATATCTAAATAATTAATATGTAATACTGGTCTAGCCAAATCCATAAAACCAAAATGTCCAGGACATTCTATTAACTTTTGACCACATGTTTTACATCTCAATCCCGGGTCAATAACACCCATACGAATATCCATTAAACCGCCGTCAACAGGGTAACCTTCTCTATCATACAATTCGGGGGTTATTATTTTAGCAACTGAGATTTTTTTAAGTTCTTGAGGAGTAAATAAACCAAACCTAATTGATTCAATTTTTTTATCAGCATATTCTTTCATTTAAAATCTCCCCTTCAATTTTATTTTTGGAAATATTCCCATACTTTTTATCTCTTCTAATAATAATTTAAATGCATAACTCAATTCAATTGTAGTAACTTTACTTGATTCACCACATCTTGGGCAAGAAGGACTATTTTTGTAAGCATTCCAGCTACCAATTAAACCACAATCTTCACAAACATAAACTATATTTTTATCGGAGTCAAATCTTTCTTTCAATAACATAGATGCACCATGTGCTACTAAACAATCTTTCTCCATTTCTCCAAGTCTTAATCCTCCACCCATGGCTCTTCCTTCAACAGGTTGTCTAGTTAACAACTGAACTCTTCCAGAAGCTCTTGCGTGAAGCTTATTTGCAACCATATGTTTCAACTTCAAATAATAAATACTACCAACATAAATTTTTGCTTTAAATCTCTCACCAGTTAAGCCATTATAGAAAGTTTCAGTACCATCTTCCCTAAAACCCAACCCCAAAAGATCTTTCCTAACTTCTTCTTCATTAGGCGCATCAAAAGCAGTAGCATCAACTCTTTTTCCAGCCAATGAACCATATTTTCCTGCCAAAATCTCTAATAGGTGAGACACAGTCATTCTCGAAGGAATACTGTGTGGACTAAAGATAACATCCGGAGTAATCCCATTTTCACTAAAGGGCATATCTTCATTAGGAACTAACAATCCAATAACTCCCTTCTGACCATGTCTAGAAGCAAATTTATCTCCAATTTCTGGAATTCTTTGTTCTCTTAATCTAACTTGTACCAATCGATTACCCTCTTCACTTTCAGTTAAAAAGACTCCATCAACAACTCCTTTCGCTCCCTCTCCAAGGAAGGCAGAACTTTCCCTTCTTGTAGTTGCTGCAATATTAAATTCATCAGCACCACTCAGGAACCTAGGTGGACTTGTTCTACCAATAATAACATCTTCTGCTCCAAGTTTAGATTCAGGGTAAACAATACCATCATCTTCAAGGTACCTATAATCCTTTTCTGATTTATATCCCTTGATTTCCTTTTCTGGAACACCAACTTCATCCATCAATCCTCCGGAGTATCTAACTTCTTCCAAAGAATAAGGGTGATAAAAAGTAGATCTTCCAACTCCTCTTTGAATACTGCCTTTATTCAAGATAACTGCGTCCTGCATGTTATAACCTTCGTAACTCATAACAGCAATAATTAAGTTTTGACCAGCAGGAAATTCATCATACTTAAAAACATCATGCATAAAGGATTTAACAATTGGCTTTTGTGGATAATGTAAAATACTAGCATCAGTATCCATTCTTAATAGGAAATTTGCAGCATATAGCCCCAAGGCCTGTTTTTGAATTTTACTTCCTCTAATCAATCTAGATGAACTACCAAAATTTGAATAAGGAACCAAACTAGTAACTAGCCCCATAATACTAACCGGACTAATTTCCAAATGAGTATGTTTCTTAGTTAACTCTTCTTCATTTAAAGCAACAAAAGCATTTTCTTCTTCGCCAGCATCCAAGTATTCAAGAATCCCTTGTTCAATAAGTTCTTCCCATTTAAGTTCTCCTTTTTTCAATGCTTCAATATGCTCACTCTTAAATTTGGAAACACCATCTTCAACAAGAATCAAAGGTCTTCTTAACCTGCCCTTAATAGAATCAATATAAACTTCATTAAATTCTTCAACATATCTAACATTCAACTCTTTAGAAATTTTATTTTCTCTTCGTTGTTTTCTTAAATCATCGACGAACTCACTAGCATTATCAACGGTTCCAATAAATTTTTCATTCAAATATACATCAACCATCTTATAATTGTTTTAGTGAAGTTCCTCCCAAAATTTTTTTAACTTTCTCTTCTGAAAGTTCTTTGGATATAACTGACATCATAGCTAAATTCTTTCTCAAACCAATTGGAGTACCTTCAGGAGTCTCAGTAGGACATAATCTCCCCCAATGTGTACTATGTAATGCTCTTGCAGCAAAATTTTCTTGAGTAGATGTTAACAAACTAACAACTCTCTGTAAGTGTGACATTGTATCAATTGCATTGGTCCTAGAAATATTCTGACTAATACCGGTTCTTCCACCGGGCCAAGTACCGGTTGCCATAGCACTTTTAATTCTTGAACTTAATAATTGATCTCTAATAATAATTTTAACAGAAGTGAACTTTCCTCTTTTAACCAATCTTTGGAAATTATATAAAACATCTTGAACAAGTGCTCTTAAATTAATTCTGAACAAATCTTCTAGAAGATCTCCACCCATTTTCAATTTTTTATTTGAATAGTGGTCTTGATCAGATAAATCTGCAGCACCATTAATAACATACAAAAATTTCTTAATCAATTTACATAGATTACGTGCCTTAGCCATTCTATCTTTAGCATCAGAACCAATATGTGGTAACAAGTATCTATCTAGCTGTTCAAAAGTTCTTTCTTCTAAAAAATCTTTTTGCATAATACCAATTCTCTTAGCCAAATAATCAATAGCCTCGGTTTGATTCTTAATATCAACAGCAGAAAATAAGTTTACCAAAATATCATCCATACCAATTTCAGAACCAATCATCTCCATAATCTCTTGATCTTTTGTAACTCCAAGAGCTTTAATTATTGGGATAACTGGAACCCTAAAAAATCTTGCAAAACTCAGATTTAATATTCCGTCTTTCATTTGCTCGACCGTATGAGGTATTCTATAATTCTCTCTTTCAGAAAATAATTTACCAACATAAAGACTTGGCCCAACTCCACCTTTTTTAATAAAGAATTTATTAGATGCCAAATCCTCTACGGTAATCAAAACTCTTTCATTACCATTCAAAACAAAATATCCTCCAAAATCATCAGGATCTTCTCCTCTCTCAATTAACTCATCTCTCTTTAATCCATATAAATGACAATATTTAGATCTAATCATAATCGGCATTCTTCCAACTTGAAGAGTAAAGTTCTCTCTTTGAACATCATTGATATATGTAGAAACATCTAATATAATCGGAGCAGAATACGTCAATTTTCTCAATCTTGCCTCCATCGGATACAAATCTCTTTTAGAACCATCTGCTTCAGTTATTTGTGGCCTCTCAACCCTAATTTTATTGAATTTAATTTTAAAATTCTCATATTCTTGGGGAATAATAGTTGGGACAATCTCACCAACTTCATCAACAATTTTTTGTAATACCTTATCTAAAAATTCATTAAAAGATCTTATGTTAGATTCAATAAAAGAATGCTCTTCAAAATATTTTTTTATAATCTCTTTATATTCTTTAACCATGAACAACCACCCTATAAAAATCTTGTTTTTTATTAGTATGACTTACTCTAACAATCTTTATGATATCACCAACTTCTGCTTTCAAATGTTGAATAGCAGCATCACTCAATAGAATCATAGGTAATTGATTTAATCTTAAATTATGTTCAGACAGTAAGGTATTTTTCTCTTCCTCAGTAAGCCTAATATGTTCGGGCACCAGAGAGTGTTTCGTTATGTTAAATTCTTCTGCCATTTTTTGTATATGTGAATGGACCGGACGGGACTTTCAACGTATTTCTTCACGAAATACATATTTGAACCCGCGACCCCTTGGTTAAAAGCCAAGTGCTCTACCAAGCTGAGCTACCAGTCCATCGGCACAAACAGATTGTACCACGCCCCAGCCGGGATTCGAACCCGGGTCGCAGCCTCGACAGGGCTGCATGATAACCGACTACACTACTAGGGCATAGCTCTCACTGAAAATCAAAAAAAACATTATTAATTTTTTAGGACGTCCATCTTGGTTTCAGCGAGAATCTTTGCTTGTATTTTCAGAGAAAGTCGCCCATTTATAAATGTTTTGGTTTAATCGAGGAATTAGAGCTTTTTAAGATACTCAGGAAGTTCAAATTCTCTATATTCTGGAAGTAAACTTTCTCCAAAAAGCAATCTAGAATACGCTTCAGCTTCTAATTTTGCACCAGTCAAAGCATTGTGGGGTTTAGGTTCCGGTGCTAATCCAACAAATCTAAGAATATTATCCAAATTTAAATCAGACTTACCATTTTTAAGAGGAATCTTCATACCTAACCTATCCATAGTGTCAGACGTAGTTGTATGTAAATCTCTAGATCTGCGTCCAAAGTCAAAATCTAACTCAGAACGATTAACAGAAGATTGTGAAAACATAAGATCAAATTTACCAACATTTTGACCACCCATAGTATAGTCCCCAATTTTGTTGGCCCATTCTACAAACTCTGCAATTGCATAAGAAAGTGTGCCCTTTGACACATCAAATAATTGATCTCGAGTAAAACCATTTATCTCAAGAGCTCTATCTGTTATTTCCGCCCCATCCCACGGCTGACACTCTATATAAAATTCATTACTAGGATTAGAAAAATCAACAGCACCAATACTAACAATAGAATGTTTTTCTGGATCTATTCCGGTGGTCTCAACATCAACAATTATCATAAAAAGGGGAATGCTAATTCATTTATAAAATTTTAGGAAAAAATCCCCCCACCAGGATTCGAACCTGGGATCTCACGGGTTCAGCTGATTGTGTATCATACATAGTCTTTTGGACACACTCAACACAATATCTACAGCCATGCGCTCTAACCACTGAGCTATGGAGGGATAGTAAAAAAGATGTTATATAATTTATAAAACTAACTATTAACTAAAAAATATCCGCCCGATTAGATTTAACATGAACAGCTTTTCCATGTCTAAGATATTTAGCAACAGCCGGCGGAACACTCTTGATAATGTAGGGTTTATATTTCATAGTATATCTCAGAACAATATTATCTCTTTTTCCAACATTAGGAATACTCCAAATAATTTTTGTAGATTTTCCAGAATCAGATTTGTAAATATTTGAATTATACAATCCATAGGGCGTAGCACTTTCAACTCTTCCACCAAGCCTATCCATAACTTTCACATTTTTTATATTTTTCAAAGTTTTATTTTTCAAAGTCAACATAACATTCAAAGTGTAATATCCATGCTCTCCCTTCTTAACGGAAACTATTTTCTTATTCAAGGATAAATCTCTTCTAAACCAATAAATTAAAAATGCAATTACAAGTATAACTACTATTGACCAAAAAACAAACGCTCTATAGTTTGTTTCAATCACAATAGTCTTACTTTCGTCAGGCTCAAGATCAAAAGACCAGGTGTATAAATAACCACCATTTTGTTTGCTAATGACATCTGGCTCGGGACTGGTTGTAGTAAAATATTTAGTAAACCAAGAAATTCCTTTAGTATAAACTTCATGGCTAATCACATTTCCAGTATTTGTTCTTACCAAAGTTTCTTTATTGTACAAAAAACCATCTTCTGGAGCACCAACTCCAGAAACCTCAGTGAAATAACCAATATTCATAGTTTCCTCAACCTCATAAATTAATTCATCATTACGGTAAAACCTCAAATACAATGGATTTTCTCCCTCATTAACCGTGCCCTCAAAACTCACTGGAAATTCTAAATCAATTTCTCCATGAGGTTTGATGGAAAAATTTACTTCCTTTTCAAAATATTCACTTTCCAAAACAAGAACAACATCATCCATAGAGATATCATAAGTATTATCCAAGTTTACCCTAAACAAATGTTCCTTATTTGGATTAATACTAACGGGCAAATCGACATTAGTATTCAAAACCTGTTCAAAACTAACTACTTTTATTTCTAAAAATTCTTCACTCCTAACATCATCATCTGTTCTAGAAACAATATTCAACATAACACCATAATCACCAGGATCTTTATTTGCTGATGGAGTTAATTTAACTAATACTTTTTCAGAATTTCCTTGCACAACATTAACCGCTTCTGCTTCCATATCCCAAGACCAATAAACAAAGGGTTTCACAAATCTAAAAGTGTCTTCAAATTCCTGATTATTATAAATAGTAATATAAAATTGAGCATCTCCGCCTTGAAAAATAGTATCTTTGTAAGCTAGTTGTCTGGTTTCAACATCTTCAATAGCATAGACAGAACCAGCTAAGAAGCACAAAAACAACAATCCAAACATAACACCTTTTAACATGCTTAGGGGAGCTACACTGAATATTTAAACCTTTTGAAAAAATTAAACAAAATTATAAAAAAATAAAAAATAGGGTAAAGTGAAACTTTACCGTTAAAATTCTTCTTCCTCGTTGTCTTCAGTTGTCTCTTCAGAAGGCTTTTCTTCTTCCTCGCCTTCGTTTTCATCGGAATCTTCAGCTACTTCATCTTCCGTATCCTCAGACTCTTCTTTAGCATCTTCCTCAGCAGGTTCTTCTTCTGTTGATTCTTCCTCAGCAGGTTCTTCAGTTGTTTCTTCTTCTTCAGAGCCTTCTTCTGTTGATTCTTCCTCAGCAGGTTCTTCTGTTGTTTCTTCTTCTGTTGTTTCTTCTGTTGTTTCTTCCTCATTATTTTTCATTTCTTCTTCCATTTATGTTTCCTCCTTAGAGTTATGAACATTAACCCCCAGGTCATGTCATTATAAACACCTAACTTTTAATTGGTATATAAATTTATCGCTTCACTATTTTCGGTATTTTACCAGTCAAATCTATCAAAGTAGAAGGATAATTATGCAAATAACCATCGTTTATAACAATATCAACCGAATTTAGTATTTTTTTAGGTATCCCCCTAATACTCTTTGCCTCTTTTCTACCAGAAACATTAACACTGGTACTAACAAACGGAACTTTAGCTTTTTTTATTAATTCAATAAATTCATGGTCAGGCAATCTAACTCCTAACGTTTTCATACCACCATTAACATTTTCAGCAACAAGTTTCTTTTTTGCATTTAGGATATAAGTATACGGCCCAGGTAATTTTTTAATGAAATTTTTGTTTAATATCTTAAAATTCTTTGAAATCCATTGTTTATTTGGTGCAATAATAGAAAAAGGTTTACTTTCTCTTCTTTTTATCTTTCTAATCCTTCCAACAGAATCTTCATTTAAAGCATTACACCCAATTCCATAAATAGTGTCTGTAGGATAAATAAAAACATCTCCATTTTTTATTCTTCTGACCGCATCTGCCTTATTTATATCTCTAAATTCAATAATATTCATTTAGTATAGAAATAAACCATAACATATAAAACTAACTAATAAACAAAACTCTCTCCTTCCTTCTTCTCAAATTTAATAACATTATATACAAAACTCTCAATTTTCGGATCGTGACTAACAATAATTATTTGTTCCGCCCTTAAACTTTCTAAAACAATTCTCAACTTATCCACTTGTTCAGAAGAAAAACCATCCGTAGGTTCATCTAAAATCAGAATATCTTTAGTATTAATATCCGACATTATCGTGTTAATTATGTGATTCAAAGCTAACCTATAAGACAGGGCGGCGGCAGTTCTCTCCCCTCCAGACAAATGATCATAATCAATATCATATCCATTTTGACGAATAACGGGAGTAAAAGAATAATCTAGCCCAATCTCCAAATCCCCACTATCAATTAACACTCCAAACCATTCCTTAAAAATAGAATCAAAATCAGAGTGAACTTTTTTCATTATCTGTTTTTCAATAGTGCTCATTAACCCAGAAAAATCCGTATCTAAAAAGGAAATCATCTCAGAATACTTAACAACATTACTTTTAAATTTCTCTTTTTCACTAATTTCAAAGTTAAGTTCATTAATTCTTTCCTTTATTATTTCTCTTTCTCTTTCAGAAGCAGAAATCTCAGAATTCAAATTTCCTTTAACAGAAACAATTTCATTAATTTCACTTTTCTTTCTTTCAATTTCGGAACCATAATCAGAAAAGCTTTCCAACAGTTTATCATATCCCAATTTAGTTGAATTTAACTCACTAATCTCAACTTTCAATCTTTTTTGCTCTTCTAAGATGTTCCTCAAATAATTAGTTTTATCATTAAAACTATTCTTCTTAGCCAAGTATACTTCAATTCTCCCCCTATCTTTTCTTAATTCTTCAAGTGTTCCTTTTAATTCATTAATCAAATTAATATTTTTATCATGGGTCTCTTTATATTCTTTGTATAGTTCCCTACTTTTCTTCAATTCTAAATCTTCCTTATCATAAATTTCTTTTTTATGAGTTTCAGATACATCCTGTTTACAAGTCGGACATAGTTCTAAACTCCCAATATCTCTTTTCAATTCTTCAGAACGATTTACCAAAAATTCAATTTCTCCAATTTTCTTGTTAGTTCCTAAATTGTCCGATTCTAATTTTCTAATATCTTCTTCAGCACCAAGAATTTTGTTATTCAACAATTCAGAATCAACAGATGGAAAAGTTTTCAACTCCGCTTCCAATGCATTAATTTCAACATTCAAATTACTAATATTACTATCATTTCTATTTATCAAATTAACAGAACTATCTAATTTAGAATTCAAAACTCTTTGATCATTAATTATTTTGTCTCTTTCTTTATTTTTAATTTCTATTTCTTCCAATTTTTTATTTTTCAATTCAAAAATCCTTTCTATTTCATTAAATTTAACCTTTAAACTTTCTAAGTTATCATTGATCTCTTTAAATCTATTAATTTTAACTTCTTTTTCTTCAACAACCTGTTCCAAATTCGAACTCAATAAGTTCAATTCTTTTTTTCTATCTTTCAATTTAGTGGTTAAAATTTTCAAATTCTCTAAAATTCTTTTGTATTTATCAATTCCAAAAACCCTTCTTAATATATTTAGCCTTTCTTCACTATCTCCTTGCAAAATGGCCTTCATTTCTTCTTGAGGAGTATAAACCGTATAATTGTAGATAAGGGCCTTACTTCTCGTTAAAGATTCCTTTGGGTAATTAAAAAGTGTTAAAATTTTCTGTTTCAACTCAGTTGGCCCCAATTCTTCTCTTATCCCATTAATTTCAATAACTCCAGAGGCTTGACTTACTTTCAAAGATGAACGTTTCAGATTTCTTCTAATAACTACCTCCTTTCCATCAACTTCATAACTTAATTCAACAAACCCAAAATCAGAACCTTTCCTCAACAAACCATTTCCAGACAAATTTCCCTTCCTAAAACCAAAAAGAGCAAAATCAACTGCCAATAACAAACTAGTCTTTCCACTACCAATATTCCCACTTAACAAAATACTTCCTTCCGGAAATTCAACTCTCTTGTTAACATAACTTCTAATATTATTAAGATGGATATATCTAATTCTCATCTTCTAACCTCAACACATTTAGTGAATCTTTCAAAATTCTCTGTTCAAAATCAAAAACTTTCTCTCCCTCTAATTTTTCTTTATCCAAAGACTCAATCAAATTTTTCACAAAATCAACTTTATCACTATTTTTCCCAATTATCTCGCCTTCAATATCAACCACATCACCATCAAGACTTTCTAATTCTTCAAATTCTCTAATTTTCAATTCAGAAGTGTTTTTCAAAATAACAAACGCCTTCCCCAATTCCAAAAAGATATCCTTAAAATTTATATCGGCCAGTCTTCCACTTTTCAAAACCCCATTTAACCTCAATAATAAAATCTTATCTTCAATTTCTGAAACGTTAATTTTCTCCAAAACAAAATCCTTAACCTGGTTCGTATCCAATCCACTCAAATCAATATTATAATTTACAACTCCTTTCTCAGCAACTTGTACATACTCTGACTTAATTTCATCACCAACAAATTCATTTATATAAAATCCCCCATACTTAAACTTCTCCAACTCTCCAAAATTATTTGGAAATAATGCTCCAGGATAGACAATTCTTCCATATGGTTCCTTAACTTCATTAAAAACAAAATGAGGATGTCCTCCAGCATAATAATCAAATCCTCTTGGCATAATAGCAACGGGTTCAGAAGAAATCATAGCCAAATGTTCTGGTTTAAATTCTGTTAAAGTTGTATGAAACATAAAAATCTTCTTCCCATCTACATTTTCTAAAGAATATCTATCTAACTTTTCATAATAACTAAATTCTACTCCTCCAGCCTTTCCAAATAAACCAGTAATCTTAACTCCCGTCTTTTCATCCGAAGTAAACTTCAGATCTATCTTTTCATCAATCTCTTCAAACCTTACAACATTTTGAATTAAACCCGCATTTTCAAAAACATCCAACATGGTTTTTCCAGAAGGAGAATAATCATGACTTCCAGCAATAATATAACATGGAATTCCACTATCCTTTAATTTCTTCAAATCCAAAGTTACTTGTTTAATTAATTCAATAGCAGGCAAAGCAGTATTAAACAAATCCCCCGCAATCAAAACAAAATCAACTTTTCTTTCTATACAAATATTAATAGACTTAGAAAAAATTTTCATTCCCAACTCTTTTAATTTCAACTCAGACCACCCACCAATATGACAGTCCGCTATGTGCGCAAATTTAACCATAAAAACGGAAATAATAAAAAACTATTAAAGATATCTATACTCTAACATCAACTTTTCCTTCTAACCCCATTCTTTCCTCGATTTTTTCACGAATACAAGTAAAATCCTCCGTATCACAAAAATCATAATGCCTGCTATCGACAGTTAATACATTCCCCCTATACTTCGAAATCATCATCCGGCCATATCTCCCATCCAGCTGTTCCAAAAAAGGATTATCATCAACTCTTTCTTTAAACAGCCTAAACCTCATTTCATCGGCTATACGTTGAGTCAAAGTCGTCTTTCCAACACAATATTCCCTGCAAGTGAAACAAACATTAAAAATAAAAAAGCTAATTTATTCTTAAATATAATTATACTACAAAAGTTATTTTAAGAATTAAGAAAAAAGAGATTCTAATCTTACTCTGCTTTCATCATGGTCCACTTCTTCCAAACGAGCAAAGGTCTCCGAATAATCTTCGGCATTCAATTTTAAATTTAACTCGCCATACAAATCACGCAAAAATGTGTAATCGGGATAATCTGCATCAAGCAATTCATCTCCATTATACATCTCATGGAAACTATGAAGTTCCCCAGCATTGGCATCTATTGCATCAAGTTGATAGCTGGTCACTACAGTTTTCTCATAAACTCCTTCAGGAGCAGAACCTTCAGTATCCTCATCAACTGTCAATTCAAAATGAAACCCTCCAAAATACGCCTCAAACCCTTGGTCAGAAGACAACCTAGACCATTTACCTACAGGAAGTTTCCCAAGTCCTAAACATATTTTCTCAAGTATTTGTGTATCATCCATTTTAAATCTCCTAAAACACTTGTAAGGTTTTCCCAGAAGAAGTATGCTTGTATTGTGTTGGGATATCTCCATCTAAAACAAATTCTCCGTTTTGTTCCATATAATCTATAACTTTTGGAGAAACAAGAGCAAAACCTAACAAATCTTCTTTCTCTAACAAACTATCTATTCTTTTCAAACCCCTAAAACCATATTTTCTACCTTGAGCATTTGAACAAAAAACAGGACTAAGAAGTTCTCCTCTTTCAATTCTAACATATCTTTCTTCTCCAAAGACAAGAACGTCTCCATCTCCAAGCCCTGAACCTTTCATAACTAATTGCATAGTAAGAGCATGGGCAACTTCCGCAAGATTCATTTGATCTGCCATAAAAAAGAGAAAAAGCCCCCGTATATAAAACTAACGTTTAATTTTGGGCAAAACCTTAAACGCATAAATCCCAATTGCAATTATAAACGCCCAAAAAATAATCCAAGCAACTATACTTAAAATAGCCAAAACAAAGATAACAATTAAGAAAACTGTCAAAAATCCTGTAAAATATTTTACTACTTTTTCTTTCTTCTTTTCCTTCTTTTCCACCATTTTCTAACACCAGTATATCTTCTCTTATTCTCCTTAATCACCCAAAATAAATAAAATATCTCTAAGATACTATAAGTTTGAACAATAAAAATCAAAATAAACCAACCAAGTTCTTTTCTTCTAGCAGCATTCCATAAAGCAACTGCCTTCCATGGAAGATTCCATAATATAGTAACAGCCCAAAAAATATTACTTTTCATCCAATCAAACACTTCTATCATTTTAGATCAAAAATCTGGCTGTCATTTAACATATGAACAGTTTTATTCAACTTATAGCCCATTTCTCCACCTAAATCAACTAAACCTTCCATATGCTCATGATCTCCTTGACATGGCACAATATGCTCTGGCTTAAACATCTTAATCATATCTCTCATATCTTCTCTAAAAACATGCCCACTCGAATGCACATCTAAAAATAATCTAACTTTCTTCTTCTTTAAATTATTC
The DNA here is from genome assembly GCA_964587005.1 of Candidatus Woesearchaeota archaeon. Classification (GTDB taxonomy): domain Archaea; phylum Nanobdellota; class Nanobdellia; order SCGC-AAA011-G17; family PNOQ01; genus JABIBT01. The sequence continues at coordinate 7,598 of CAZPJW010000009.1, read as the reverse complement.
TCCATTCTTCTCCTATTTTCAATATTTGGAGCAACGGGGATAGTACTACAAGAGAAAACAACTTGATCATCTGGCATAAATGTATAAGGTAATTGACCTTTCGACATTCTAGTTAATATCGCTCCAGGTTCTGCTTGATTTCCCGTACATAGTATCAAATATTTCTCTCTACCTCTTTTTTGAATCTCTCTTAATTTTCCTTCAACTTTTCTAGCGTAACCAATAATCTCCGCATCTTTAGATAAATTAACCAAACCAACTTTTTCACCACAAGTAATATACTTATGCATACTTCTCCCAAAAATAACTATCTCTCGATTCAGTTTCTTACCAAACTCTACAGCACTATGTAATCTAGCCAATTGACTAGCAAAGGAAGTAACAATCATAGAATGGCCTTCTCCTTGAGTTCCCAACATAACGTCTCTTAACATTTCTCTAGCAACTTTTTCACTGGGCGTTTTCCCCGGAGTCTTAGAATACAAAGTGTCCATGATCAAAACCTTAACTCCCTCATTCCCAATTTTTTTCATTCTCCTATAATCCGGAGCACCCCATAAAATAGGATTATTATCTAATTTGAAATCATTACCATAAACAATAGCGCCATATTTAGTATGTAAAACAATCAAAACTGCATGGGGAGTAGAATGAGTAATTTTAATAAATTCAACTTCCAAGTTTTTAGAAATTTTATATCTTCCTCCTCCTTCCATCTCTACAAATTTGTTTCCAATCTTAATCCTTTCATCCCTTAATAATGATTTTAAAACTGCCATAGTATATGGGGTTCCAATAACCGGACAATTATAGCTATCTGCCAAATAAGGAATAGCACCAATATGATCAAGATGGCAATGTCCAGGAATAATTGCTTTAACTTTGTCTTTTAAAGAATCCAAACAAGAATCATCCGGAATCGCACCCAACCTTTTCAAACCGGCAGGAGTTAAGTTTCTTCTGTCTCCCCCATCTTCTTCAAAAGCAACCAACTTAGGCAAATAGAAACCCATATCAAAAATAACAATTTCATCATCGACTTGCACTGCAGTCATATTCTTACCGACTTCATTGTACCCTCCAACGGGGATTATTTTTATAGCCATTAATCTTCAACCTAAAATTATCTTTATATATCTTTCGTTAAATCTCTTCCATAAAGATTATAAACCACTATTTTAAAATAAGCAAATGAAAACAAAAAATCCTATAAAATTATTTAAGAGGGGGGATATCTGGGGAGCAATAGTCTCAATCTTCATAATTATAATTGGTGCACTTGGAACAATATTTGCATCATTAGGTATCTGTGTGGCTTGCTCAATTCCAATAATTGCATTAATCTTATCTCTTATTGGAATAGGAACCGGATTTTTATATGACTATAATATCTGGGTAATTTCAATAGGAATTATATTTTTTGGGATAAGTATATATTTCTTTCATAAAAAAAGAAAATGTAAAACTTGTGAAATCAAAAACTAACTTTATCTCCAACTTTCAAAATATTTTCACCTTTATTCATTTCAATTATATACCTCGCTTTCTTCTTCGGAACAATCAAAGAAACAAAAGGAAATGCTTCACGAACATCAACAACTTCTTTCTTAGAATTCAAAAAAACAAGATCTAAAGAAAAAAACACAAACAACATATGAATCCCAGAATCGGCCCTAGATTCATAACCTCTATCCAAGATTAAACTTCTTCCTCTCTTTAATTTTTTAGAAAACATTAATCCTTTCAGTTCGGAAGCAAACTTACCACATAATCTCCCTTTAGAAACAACTTTCCCATCAAACTTAACATCTACATCCATTTCTTCCTCTTAAACCAGAGACTCATCAAAATAACACAAAACAACATAATACCCAAGGGAACATAAAATCCATACGGGTTATCAAAGAAAGGAATATTAGAAAAATTCATACCCCAAATACCAGAAACTAACATAGGAATCAGCAACAAAGAGGCAATAACAGTAAATCCCTTCATAATATCATTCATTTTATTAGAAACGGAACTCATATACATATCCATAGCTCCAGTTAATCTCTCTCTCAACATCTCCGAAATCGAAACAACTTGCTCCATTTCAATTCTCAAATCAGAGAATAAACTTAAACTCCTTTTAGGAACATATTTGGACCTCCCATTAAAAATCAGGTCAATAGAATCCTTGTTAGTTTTCAAGGCTCTTCTTATATTCATAACAATTTGTTTTAAATTAAAAATACTGCTAGGTGAATTTACTTTCCCATCTAAAATTTTATCTTCCAAATCGTCAATTTCATCCTCAACCCTATCTAGTTCCCTATGGAGCCGCATTGAAACATGATATCCCAGCTTATATAACAAATATGGGGTTCCTTTTGAAAAAAACTCCTTACCATCTTTTTCTAAAATCAGCTTTCTCAAATCATCAATAGCATATACTTTCCTTTTATGAACTGTAATTATATACTTATTTCCAATAAAAATACCAAAAGGAAAATATTTCTTGGAGCTAAGTGCTCTCAGAACAACCATAGAATAACCATTTCTATTTATCACCTTAGGAAGGGTATTTTGATCCAAGACAGACTTCATATCAGAAATATAAATTCCAGTCAATTTAGAAATTTTCTGAAGATCTTTCTCATCGCCCCCAGAAACATCTATCCAAATTCTGTCTCCCCCTTTTAAATTAGAAGACTTCCTAACCTTTCCGTTAAAGTAGGATAAAGTCTGAATCATTAACACTAAAATTGGAAAATTGATTTTTAAATTTTTCCCTTTTTTTGTTTTTCATAAATTTTTTAAAAAGAACCAACTTCCCATAAATATGCGAAAAAACAAAGAAGAGAATGTATATCAAGAAGAAGTGGTTGAAATAAAAGTAGATGATGACGAAATGTCTGCAGAGGAAGGCGGATTCATGCAAGGATACAACGAAGATTAAAAAAACCACAAAAAAACTAGTTCTGTTATAGGGAAAGCAATCTAACTATTCTGCTGTAAAATCTTCTAAACTAGATTTAAACTCTTTCTCGGATTTAATTAATCCTTTATTCATTAAATAATTTTTAGCCAAGACCCATAAAATAATTGCCAAGCTCTTTTTACCTTTATTATTACAAGGAACAACTAAATCAATGTTAGACGTCTCATTATTAGTATCACATAGCGCAATAACCGGTATTCCAACTCTAGCTGCATCTTGAACCGCATTCTTGTCGGGCCACGGATCACAAACAAAAATAACTTTAGACTCCATAAAATCCTCCAAATCAGTATTAGTTAACAAACCGGGAGGATATCTTCCAGTAATTACTCTAACTCCAGTAACTTTTGAAAACATTTTTGTAGGTTTCCAACCATTTTCTCTTCTACAAACAACAAGAATATCTTCTGGCTCATACTGACTTAAAAAACTAATAGCATTCTTTAATCTACTGTTAATTTGTTCAACATTCAAAACAGATAACCCTTCTGGCCTAACTTTGTAAATAAATTTCTTCATAAATTTAGTTCTAAGTTTAGTACCGATATGGATTCCTGCTTTCAAATAATCATCCAATTCAACCAATAATTGTTCTTCTGCCATTACCTATAGGCAAAATCAACTATTTATAAAACTTTTTATTTAACTGGCTTTGCACATAAACTATATTCTGCATATAAATGAAATTAGTTTGCACATAAATAAAATGACTCTTAAAAAATAATTGGATAACTATTCAATGACTTAGTAATTAATTTGCTTGTTCATTTTAATTTCCATTCTCCCCCTAAAGTCGTTGGTAAACCAAAATTCTGATTTTGGTATCTTCGTTTAACGCTCAAGTGCGAAATTACAGAAGTCGCACAACACACTGATTAAACGAAATTGTTGAAAATAAAAAGTGGACATAATCCAAAGAAAGAGCGCGCGGTTTTCTACTAAAACAATTAATCGGCTTCACTGAATGGATAATTTTATATATCTATTTAATTTTTTATTTTTATGAAGCTTGAATTTACAATCGATAAAAAATATGATAAAGGAATGGCAAAAGCCTTTAGCTTTTCAGACGAAGTTCTAAAAAAAATCGACAGCCAATATAGAAACTCATTATCTTTTTTAGAATACTCAAAAAAACTTTATCAAAAATCTTGGAATGAAATAAATAAAGATTTTTCAGATTATATTGAAAAAGAAACAGGGTACAAATGGTTTTATCCAAAATATGAATGTGTTGTTTCTGTTGTTCATCCCGGGGTTTCTAATTGGGGAACAGCTCCCAAAATTGTCAGACACTGGAAAGAAAATCCTCATCACATGAGAAGGATTACAGCACATGAATTAATTCTTTCTCATTATTTTGAAATTCATAAAAGGCACTATAAAGATGAAGGATTAAAAGATGGACAAATTTGGGCACTTGCAGAAATCGCCGCTTTCGCTTTAACCTCCTTAACAAAAGATGTTAAAAAATGGTGGCCTTGGAATACTGAGTATTATACAAATCATAATTATCCGCATATTGTTGAAATTCAAAATAAGTTAAAACCAATTTTCTTGAAAAGGAAAAATTTTGATGAATATATTAAAGAAGGAATAAAATTGGTTAGAAAACATCCTGATATGTGGCCAATGCAGAAAAAGAAAGAATAATTTTATCGGAAATTTTTTTTAGAAAAAAAGAAACAAAAAAGCACACCCTTTCCCAAACAATAATTATTTCCAACAACTACGATATCAAAGAATTTTCGGAGATTGGAAATTGTTCGTATTATAATATTTCTCCCAAAAATAATAGATCTAAGTCTTTTTCAAAGGTGTTGTGTCAAAAAAATCCTAAATAGAACATATTCCCGAACAGAAACAAATCATATTTTAACTTTATCAATCTTCCAAAAACTAAATATTATTGCAGAAAATGCTACAACTATTGCTGCTTGTATTAAAAGGGCGGTTTGTAATGTCCAAATATCTGCAAACCAACCAATTAATGGGGCAAAAATTGCCCAAACTATTTGATAGCCCATTGCATTAATTGACAAGATTGTTGCCCTATGGTGACTTTTAACATTTTCATTTATGTAATGACCAATTATAGGAGTGGTAAATCCCCAGATAAATTCTCCTAGAAATAAAAATAAGAATGCATAATAGAAGGAAAATTTGCTCATTAAAAATAATTGAAGTGCTAGTATTAAAGGTATGGAAATTATTGATTTGTTCTTACCTACTTTTTCTTCAATTATATATGCCCCTCTTGAAGATATCGCGCTTATACCTAAGAATATTAAATAAAATATTCCAAAGCTTGTGGAGGCTATTCCAATTTGTTTCATATATGGCTGAAAGAAAATGTGGCTCACAAGCATAAGTCCTACTGTTAAACTTGATAATAAAATTAATAACCTTACTTTTTTATGAGTAAATGTGAATATTAAACCTTCTTTGAGATGTTTGAAGTAATCTGACTTTATTGCTTTTTTGTATCCCTTAGGTTCCTTAAAAGTAAAAGAGATCAAAAAAGCTAGAAAAAATGGGATAACGATGGAGTAGTGTACCGTTCTAAGACCATAGGAAGCTATCAATCCCCCAAAGAAGGAACCCAGCCCCATGGCTAATAATGACAAGAAGTTTGCTGTTCCTGCAATCTTTTTGAAGAGTTTTTCTTTTTTTAATTCTTTTAAACTATCATATAATAAAGCCTTATCTGCTCCAGAAACGAAAGCTGCCCCCAAGGAAATTAATGACATAGCTATACAGAAATTGATGAAATTCACACTAACTGCCCTTACAAAATAACCTGCCGTAATAATTAAAGAACCGATAATCATAGATTTTTTTCTTCCATAAAGATCTGCAAATGCCCCGGATGGAACCTCTAAAATTAAAGTCATTGTTCCGGCTATTGTAGCTAGAAACCCAATTTGGTTCATGGTTAGGCCATTTTCTTGGTAAAATAGAAAAATTATTGGCAGAATTAACATGAATTGCCTTAGAAACGTAAATATGTAATATTTCCAAATATTTTTTTTGAAATCTTTTCTTCGCATAGTAATTAATCCCATTTAATATGTTTATTAATTTAACTATAAATTATGCATTATTGCATAAGTAGAATCTATCTTAACCAAAAAAATTATTCTTCTTTCTAGGTCTATCCCAATAAGGACTCTTACACCTGGGGCAGACTTTCGGTTCCTCTTTAATATTTCTAGGAATCCATTTATGCTTACAACGATAACACATAAACCCTTCCAATTTAATCTTAGGCATATTCCATCGATAACCAAACTAATATATAAACCTTCTGGTATCTTATCAATAGTAATATACTAAAATATATTTCAAATTACAATAATATTTAAATATATTATATACCTATTAGTAATATACTAAAAAGAATACCAGAGAGAACTCCCGTAAAGAAACTCTCTCTGGAGGAGTCCACTCGAAAATGAACCCCAAAGAAGATAAAAATAAAGATATTAATAAAAGTTCCGAAAGAAAAATTCCATACCAATATTTAGACATAGAGGCAATTTTTGATAAAGTTTATCCAAAAGTAAAACCTGCAAAGAAAAAGAAAGATAAACCAAAGACAAAGAAACCTAAAAAAGAAAGAGTAACATACGCTCAAGACTGGCCTGCATATAACCAAGCACAATCTAAAGAAAAATTATATTTAATGAGATTTCTAGATGAATTATTAGATTATGTACCGTTCCCAGAACATACGGGCGTAGGAAGAAAACCAGTAAAATTAAGAGATAAAATATTTTATTTAACATTACAAGCATACAATATTAAATCTAGTAGAAGATGTATATCTGATTTAGAGATAGCTAAGAGATTAGAGTATGTAAATAACACACCACACTTTAATACAGTTCTAAAATGCCTAAATGATCCTAGTTTGATACCTTATTTTAAGCATCTAATAAATGTCTCAGGTTTGCCTTTACAACAAATAGAAAAAGATTTTGCAATAGATTCTTCCGGCTTCTCAACATCTCAGTTCGATAGGTGGTTTGAAGCAAGAAATCAAAAGAAAAATACAGTAAGAAGATTTAGAAAATGCCATTTAACATGTGGAGTTAAAACTAACATAATTACTGCAGTCAATATAACAAGAGGATATGCAGCAGATAGTCCTCAATTCAGAGATTTAGTCTTAGAAACTAACAAAATTTATAATGTAAGAGAAGTTTCAGCGGATAAGGCATATTCTTCAAGAGACAATCTAAATACAGTTTCTCAAATTGGTGGAATAGCATATATTCCTTTTAAGAAAAATACAACCGGAAAACACAGAAAAGGGGCATTACTTTGGGGGAGAATGTATAGATATTATATAAACCATCAAGAAGAATTTATGGAGCATTACCATAAAAGAAGCAATTCTGAGACTGTTTTTCATATGTTAAAGATGAAGTTTGGGAAGCATATAAGATCTAAGAACGAAATAGGGCAATCTAATGAAATATTGGCTAAATGTCTTGCTCACAACATATGTGTTTTAATCCAGGAGATGTTTGAACTAGGAATAGATGTTGATTTTAATAAATGTGCAGAAATAGAACTTGCACATAATTAGGTTTCATTTATGTGCAAAGCT
>CAZPJW010000008.1:0-29504 GCA_964587005.1 Candidatus Woesearchaeota archaeon | reverse complement strand
TGTCAAGATAATTTTATAAACTTTAACATTTTCAAAAGAATATGAATTTCATAAAAAAAATATTCGAAAATAAAACGGATGAAAAGGTTCACAACCAATTTACTAGGTTTGGAAAAGGAACGTTCGAAGATAAAGCATTATTAGATATAAATATACAAGCAAAAAAAGTAAAAATAAAAACTTCACACGAATTCACAAACGAGCTAGTGGGATTCTTAGCAAATACAATTGAAGATAAAACTCATGTAAAAGGAATAATATTCTCAACTAGAAATCTAACAGATGAATCAAATATAGAATTCCAAGAAATAAAAACCACAATGGGAGTAAAAAAACACATAGTAAACTCAGAATTAACAAAAGAACAAATTCTAGAAGCAATAGAAAAATTCCCTCATGCATCAATAAATTTTACTTTCAAAACAGATAAAGGCGAATTAAAAATAAAAGAAAAAGCCCCCAAAGCAGGAAAAGCCAAAAAGGGAGAGGATAAACCAAAAGCAGATTATTGCGTCTTCACAACAGAAGACAAATCCATAACAGAAGATTATGCCTTTGATATCAAAGAACCCTTCAAAAAAGCATTCATAAGTCACAACTATATTATAGAAGATATTGAAATTCCGGATGAATATAAAAACGATTTTGCTTTAGCAAGACTAAACGGAATAAGAAAGGGAAAACTAATAAGAAAATTAGACATAGATGGTAAGGAAACCACAAAAGAAACAAATTTTGAAGTCTAAAATAAATTTTTAATTAAATAAATATTTATAAGTACATACTTACAGGTTTGTCTATGAAAAAATTAATCTTTGCAGTATTTCTCTTATTCATATTTAGTTTCAGTTCTTTAGGTTTAATTTATCAAGAAAACGGGAAAGTAGACATACAAGAACTAAAATCCTTAGAGATAACACAAAAGACCACTCAAACTCAAGATTCAGAAAAGGCAGACTTTTCAGAAGAAACCAGATCTAGACCAAAGAAAGTAATAGAGTCTTCTTTAAGCCCAAACCATAAAACAAAATCCAAATCAAAATTAGTTTCAAATAATGACAAAAGTTCAGATTTCTCTCCAAGTATGGATATAGATTTTTCCAACCATTATCACTATCAATCAACCTCAATGGGGTTTACTCTAACCCAAGACGAAACTGAAAAAGAAATAAAAATGATGTCATCTTTTTTTGATAAAGGTTATTTTGACATAGACAGATTTGAAGCGGATGATTTAATCGGTTTTGGCCACATAGAAATGTTAAATGGTACAATTACTTATGAAATTACTATCGCAGACAAATTCCCCAATTTCTACAACCTACACTACGAAGTTGTTGATTCATCAAATCCGTTTTATTCCACAGGGACAGAAGGACCATACGGTATGATCGCAAAAACTGGAGATAACATGAATTTTTCATCCTTTAAGCTATTCGAAGAGGAAGATAATAATAACATAACGGATACAATAGACCACTTCATCTCACTAACAGATGGTGTGTTTAGAAATCCCGAACCAGGTATGATTCAAGTTGAAAAAACATTCATGTCAATGGACTATGAAATTTACACAGAAACTCAAAAAATCGAAATAACAGAATTTACCCCATCCTATTGTTCATTAATGCATGGAATGTTTGAAGTAGCCCATAATTCTGAATTGGGCGATGACAATTATGATGGAAGACTAGATGTTTATGAAGATGATACAATAAATATACAAGATCTTGCTGTGTTCGCGGCCCATTACGAAGATGAATTCTGGTGCGCATACCAACTAACTCCATTATAAACCAAAATCTTTATAAATTAACTAAGTCCAACATAATTCTCCCTTACTGTAAATCAGACGCTGATTCTATGTAGATTATGGTACAAAAAGATTTATAAACCGAGTTCATCCTCGAAAAATCACAAAAATGCCATCGAAACACAAACCAAGAGCAGGAAGCCTACAGTTCTGGCCCAGAGTTAGATCTAAACGGCAGTATGCGAATATCAAAGCTTGGGCAAAAAAAGACAAAGTTCTTGCATTTGCAGGCTATAAAGTTGGCATGACACACATTATAAAAAACAATCCAAAATCAAAAACGATAAAAAATATTTCTGTTCCGGTGACAATTATTGAATGTCCACCGTTAAAACCTTTTTCTTTACGTTTCTACAAAAAAACTTTTTATGGTCCAAAAATTCTTTCTGAAATTCTAGCAAAAAAACACAATAAAGAATTAGCTAGAAAAATAAATTTACCAAAAAATGAAAAGGAACAAAAAATTCCAGAAAGTTATGATTTTCTAAAATTAATAGTCCATACACAACCAAAATTAACTGGTATAGGTAAGAAAAAACCAGAATTATTTGAGATTTTGATCCCAAATAATCTAGAAGAATCAAAAAAATTACTAGAATCAGAATTAAAAGTCTCTGAGATATTCAATGCAGGACAATTTGTAGATGCTCATTCAATTACAACCGGGAAAGGATTTCAAGGACCCGTAAAAAGGTTTGGAATTTCATTAAAATCACACAAATCAGAGAAAAAGAGAAGGTCTCCAGGAAATTTAGGTTCATTTACACCTAGAAAGGTAGACTGGAGAGTCCCACAACACGGACAGTTAGGTTTTTTCAAAAGAACAGAATATAACAAACAAATATACTTAATAGATAATAATCCTGAGAAAATTAATCAGAAAGGGGGAGTTAAGGGGTATGGAGTGATAAAAAATGACTTTGTTCTTATTAAAGGTTCAATTCCCGGGCCTAAAAAAAGACTAATCATTTTTTCAGAGACTATCCGAAACAAAAAAGACTCTTCTGCTCCAGAAATAGTATATATCAGTCAGGAGTCCAAACAATGAAGGCGACAACACATACAAATAAAGGAGAAAAAGGAAAAGAAATAATTTTACCTAAACATTTCTCTGAAGAAATACGGCCGGATTTAATAAAAAGAGCAGTTTTGGCAATACAATCAAATAAAAGACAACCTTATGGTGCAAAATATCAGGCAGGAATGGATTATTCTGCGAAACTATCCAGGAGAAGAAAGGACTATCGTGGGGGATATAATAAAGGAATATCTCGTATTCCTAGAAAAGTTATGCTTAGAAGGGGTACACAATTTATTTACACCGGTGCTGTTGTATCCGGGACCGTTGGCGGAAGAAGAGCAAATCCACCAAAGGCAGAAAAAAACCTCTTACAGAAAATTAACAAAAATGAAAGAAGAAAGTCAATAAGATCTGCAATGGCAGCAACTCTTGATAAAGAACTAATCAAAAAAAGAGGACACCTAGCAAAAGAAGTACCAATAATAATTGAGAAATTAGAAGACATAAAGAAAACAAAAGAATTCAAAGATTTACTAATTAAATTAGGTCTTGATAAAGAAATTGAAAGATCTTCTAAAAAAAGAATCAGGGCAGGAAAAGGAAAAACCAGGGGGAGAAAATACAAAACTTCAAAGGGCCCACTTATTGTTATAGAAAAAATATCTCCAATAATTAAGGCGGCAAGTAATGTTCCGGGAGTAGATATTTGTATTGTCGATTCTCTAAACGCCGAACTATTAGCACCAGGCACAGAACCCGGAAGATTAACAATCTGGAGTACAAAAGCATTAGAAAGACTAGAAAAAGAAAATTTATACTACAAGAAAAATGGATCCGTACCAAATACTAAAACATCCGCTGGCAACTGAAAAAGCCGTCAGGATAATGGAAGTAGAAAACAAATTAATATTCATAGTTGACAGGACTTCAACAAAACCACAAATAAAAAAAGCGATAGAAGAAGTTTTCAAAGTTAAAGTACTTAAAGTTAACACTTTAATAAGTAACAAGGGAATAAAGAAAGCTTACATCTTATTGTCTCCAGAAACACCGGCAATTGATGTAGCAACACAATTAGGACTGATGTAAGATGGGTAAACGAATAACATCACAAAAACGAGGAAGAGGAACTTCTACTTATAGGTCTCCTAGCCACAGATTTATTGCGAAAGTTACTCATAGGCCATATGATCAAATTGAGAAAGAAGGAATAGTAAATGGTGTTGTAAGGGATATAATCAATTGTCCAGGACATACTGCCCCATTGGCAGCAATTCAGTTTGAAAATGGAGAAAAAGCACTTATTCTTGCCTCGCTCGGGATTTCAACAGGCCAGAAGATTAGTTCAGGTTCAAAATCAAAATCTGATTTAGGAAACACACTACCACTAAAAAACGTTCCTGTTGGTACATTAATAAATAATATTGAATTAAGGGCAGGGGATGGCGGAAAACTTGTTAGATCTGCCGGTGCATTTGCAAGAGTTATTTCAAAGACTTCTAAAAAGATAACAATAGAATTTTCATCAAAAAAACAAAAAAAATTACCTCCGGAATGTAGAGCAACAATAGGACAACTAGCCGGTTCTGGAAGAAAAGACAAACCAGTTTTAAAAGCTGGAAAGATGACAAAAATGAAGAAGGCAAGAGGAAGATTATACCCCGTAACTTCTGGAGTTGCAATGAATGCAGTTGATCACCCATTCGGTTCTGGAAGAGGAAGACACATGGGTAAACCAAGAACGGTTTCAAGACATGCTCCTCCTGGAAGAAAGGTAGGTTCAATTGCATCAAGAAAAACAGGTAAGAAGAAGTAAAAATGGCAAAGAAAGAATTTACATACAAGGGAAAGACATTACAAGAATTGAGAAGTTTATCAATTCAAGATTTTGCTAAATTGGTTCCTGCAAGACAAAGAAGATCATTACAAAGGGGATTAACAGATTCACAAAAAGCATTATTAGTAAAAGTAGAAAAAACCGTAAGCGATCAATATAAAAAACAAATAAAAACACATGCAAGAGACATGGTGATTATTCCAAAAATGGTGGGACTTACAATTTATGTTCATAGTGGAAAAGAATTCAAAGAAGTTCCAATCGCAAGAGAAATGATTGGACATTATCTTGGAGAATTTGCTATAACCAGGCAATCCATTAAACACAGTGCACCAGGTATTGGAGCTACAAGATCGAGTGCGCACCAATCGGTTAAATAAAAATGACTGAAACTAAGCAGGAAATAAAAAAACCAGAAGAAAAAGTTTTGGCTAACACGGCCGAAGCACATTTCGCTACTGCAAAGTCTCTAAATTTACCAATTTCAACAAAACAATCATACGAAATAGCAAATTTCATAAGAGGGAAAAAATTAGCAATGGCAAAAAAAATGCTTCAAGGAGTTGTAGAGAAAAAAATCGCAGTACCTTTCAAGAGATATAACCGGGATACCGGACACAAGAAAGGAAAAATTGCAGCAGGGAGATATCCCGAAAAAGCTTCAAACGCATTCCTAACGTTATTAAATACTGCCGAAGCAAATGCAGATTCAAAAGGACTAGATAATGAAAATTTAATGGTTTGTGAGGTTAGGTCCACACAAGGGTCTCAACAATGGCATGCAGGAAGACTTAGAAGAAGAAGAATGAAAAGAACTCATATTTATGTAAAACTTGAGGAAGCAGAAAAATGATTGAAAAAAGCATAATAAACAAAAAAATAAAAGAATTTGAAATAATGGAGTACATTGAGAACGAATTAGATAAGCCAGGGTATAGCCATACCGAAATACATAGGACCCCATTAGGAGAAAAGATTATAGTTCACTCTTCAAAACCTGGTTTAATCGTAGGAAGAAAAGGAGAAAGCATAAGAAATCTCACATTAGTATTAAAGAAAAAATTTGGTTTAGAAAATCCACAAATAGAAGTTGCAGAAGTAGAAAACCCAAACCTTAATCCCCACTCTGTAGCAAAATACATTACTCATACTTTTCAAAGATTTGGCCCATCAAGATTTAAGTTCTTAGGATATAAATTATTGAGTGATATTATGAAAGCTGGCGCAGTAGGCGCAGAAATAGTCATTGCAGGAAGAGGAGTGCCTTCAACAAGATCAAAAACTTGGAGATTTACTGCTGGGCACTTAAAAAAATCTGGAGATATCTCCGAGAATTATACAAAAAGAGGATATGCAATTGCACATTTAAAATCTGGAGCAATTGGGGTAAAAGTGAATATTTTAACTCCAGATGTTGAACTTCCAGATGATATAAAAGTTTACGAAGTAGAAGAACCAAAAGTTGAAGAAATCACAATTAAAGAATCTCCAAAAAAAGTTATTGAAGAAGTAGAAAAAGAAACTGAAGTAGGGGAGATTAAAGAAGAAAAATCGACTAAAGCAGCAACAAAATCTGAAGAACCTAAAGAAGTAGAAGAAAAACAAGCTAAGGAAAAAGTTCCAACGGCAAAAGAATTAGCGGAAAAAACCAAAGATGGCAATAATAAAAAAGAATGAATTAATTCAAATGGATGAAAAAACCTTAGACGAAAAGCTAAGAGAGTTGAAATTAGAATTAATAAAAATTAATGCCCATAGATCAATGGGAACAATGCCTGAAAATCCCGGCAGAATAAGGGAAATAAGAAGGACTGTTGCCAGAATCAAAACTATCAAAAAAATGAAGGGAGGTAATGAAACGGCATGAGCGGAGTATGTCCAAAGTGTGGATTACCAGATGAGCTCTGTATATGTGAAACTATAGCAAAAGAATCTCAAAAAATTAGAGTTAAAATAATAACAAAAAAATATGGCAAAAAAGCAACTCTAATTGAAGGATTTGACGACAAAAAAATTAATATAAAGGATGTCGCCAAAAAATTGAAGAATAAATTTGCTTGTGGAGGAACATACACAGAAACAACAGTTGAGCTTCAAGGAGATCATAAAAAGAATGTCAAAGAAGAGCTTGTAAAGCTTGGATTCACACCTGGATCAATTGAAGATTAAAATGAGCCATCACAAGGACGAGCTTATTGGTTTGGTTATAGAGGTAGTAGGCTCAAAAAACAAGACCTTGGTGGGTCTTAAGGGAAAAATAATAGACGAAACTAAAAACACAATAATATTACAAAACGGAAAGATAAAAAAATTAATGAAATCGCATATTCAAATAAAAATTAATAATAAAATAATCGAGGGTAAAAGCCTTCAAAAACGGCCGGAAGATAGGATAAAAAAATGAAAGAAAAAAACAACATCGGAATTGATGTAACTGTCCCCAAAGAAAAATGTGGGGATAGGAATTGCCCATTCCATGGCACCTTAAAAGTTAGGGGAAGAGTCTTTATTGGAGAGGTCATCTCTAAAGATATTCACGGAACGGCAAGGATAAAGTGGGGAAGACAACTTTTAATCCCAAAGTATGAGAGATACGAAAAAAGATTTTCAAAAATATCATCTCACAATCCAAAATGTATTGATGCAAATGTTGGGGATAAGGTAAAAGTAATGGAGTGTAAACCAATTTCAAAAACAAAACATTTTGTAATTGTCCAAATAATAGAAAAATGAAACAAATAAGCGCAAAAGTTCCAAGAACAATCGTACGTGGATCAGTCATAGATGTCTGTGATAATTCGGGGGCTAAAAAAGTGTTTTTGATCTCTGTTAAAGGATTAAAAACAACAAAAGGAAGGTATCCTGCAGCGGGCGTTGGGGATTTAATTAATGTTTCTGTAATAAAAGGTACACCCGGCGTTAGAAAACAAGTAATGCCGGCAGTTATAGTTAGACAAAGGAAAGAATACAAGCGTCCAGACGGAACTAGAATAAAATTTGAAGATAATGCAGTAGTTATATGCAAAGATCTTAAAGGAAACCCAAAAGGGACAATAATAAAAGGACCAATAGCAAAAGAAGTTGCCGAGAGATGGACAGCAATTGGAAAATTGGCGAGTGTAATGGTATAAAAATGAAATCAATATTTTCAACAACATGGAAGAGGAGTAAACAACCTCGAAAGCAACGTAAGTATAGGTTTAACTCTCCAGCACACATAAAGAGAAAATTCCTAGGAGCACACCTGTCAAAAGAATTAAGAACAAAATACAAGAAGAGAGGTCTTACTGTTGTTAAGGGAGACACCGTTAAGATAGTTAGGGGACAATTCAAGAAAAAAACTGGAAAAGTATCAAAAGTAGATTATCAAAACTACAAAGTTTACATTGAGGGGATTGAAAATATAAAAAAAGACGGAAATAAAACACCAATTCCGATTACGCCATCAAATTTAATAATCACAAATTTAAAATTAGACGACAAAAAAAGAATTGCACTATTGGAGAGAAAATAAAATGGGAAAACACCACCTAAAACGAATAAATTCGCCAAAAACATGGCCGGTAAATAGAAAATCAACCAAATGGATCACTCGTCCTAGATCTGGATCCCATCCATTAGAAAGAACTGTAGCAATTAACACCGTAATGAAAGAATTCCTAGAAAAAGTAAAAACTTCAAAAGAAGTAAAAGCGATACTAAATAAAGGGATAGTAAAGGTTGATGGAAAAATAAGAAAAGATATAAGATTCCCAATTTGTGTTCTTGATGTTATAACAATAAAAGATGAGAGTTATAGATTGCTAATCAATGAGAAAGGCAAGTTATATTTAAATTCAATAAAAAAAGAAGAAGAAACAATAAAACCAAGAAAGATTATTGGGAAAAAACTGTTGAGAGGGAATAAAATTCAAATAAATTTCTCAGATGGAACAAACATGTTAACTTCTGATAAAAATCTTAATGTTTCAGATACTTTAGTTTCTTCAGGTGAAAACAAAAACGAACATATCAAATTCGAGAAAGGAACCCTAGTATACCTACTTAAGGGAAAACAAGTAGGGAAAATCGGGATCATCAAAGAAATAAGAGAAGGAAAGGGGACAAGACCATCAAAAATATTTTTCCAATCAGGGAAAGACTCTTTTGAAACTCTAAAAGATTACGCATTCGTAATAGGTAAGACAAAACCCTTTATAGATATTCCAAATGAATAAAATGAAAGATATTCGGATAGAGAAATTGACTTTGAATATTGGTGCTGGCGAAGCTGGTGCTAAACTGGAAAAGTCAGAACGTTTACTTAAAGAGTTAACTGGGATTAAACCCACAACCACATCATCCCAGAAAAGAATTCCTACTTGGAATGTTAGACCCGGTTTAACTATTGGAACAAAAGTAACTCTGAGAGGCGAAAAAGCAGAAGAAATGTTAAAGAGATTGCTTTCTTCTGTAGACAATAGAGTATCTCCAAAAAACTTTGATAAACAAGGAAATTTTTCATTCGGTATTCCCGAATACATAGAAATTCCTGGAATTGAGTACATCCCGGAAGTTGGTATAATTGGTTTAGAAGTGGCAATCACTCTTGAAAGACCAGGATTTAGAATAAAAAAGAGAAAATATAATCAGAGAAAAGTTCCAACAAGACACAAAATAACAAAAGAAGAAGCAATGGAATTTATTAAACAAAAATATCAAACAACAATTTCGGAGGAAGTAAAAGATGACTACGAGTCACTTTAGTAAAGAGTTTACACAACTAGATAACAAGCCAGAGAAGAAGGCAAGATATCTAAAACACAACAAACCCAAGGAAAGAAGTTGCGGAAAAGCACTAAAGAAGTGTAAACGCTGCGGTAGAAATGGAGCACATATCCAAAAGTATGGCATAGGCTTATGCAGACAATGTTTCAGAGAAGTAGCAAAAAAATTGGGGTTCAAGAAATATATTTGAGGTAAAAAAAATGTCATTAAATGATCCATTGGCAAACGCACTTTCGCACATAAAGAACTGCGAACTTACTGCGAAGAAGAAAGCCATAATAAAAAATTCGTCTAAACTAATCAAAGAAGTCTTAGAAATTTTCAAAAAGAAAGGTTACATAAAAAATTTCACAGAAATAAAAACAAACAAAGGAAATTTCTTAGAAGTAGACTTAATAGGGAAAATAAATAATTGTGGTGCAATAAAACCAAGATTTTCCATAGCTCTAGAAGATTATGAAAAATTCGAGAAAAGATATTTGCCCGCAAAGGGATTTGGAATTATTATCATTTCCACAAATAAAGGATTATTTTCACACGAAGATTCGGTTGAGAAAAGTTTAGGGGGAAGATTAATCGCATTCTGTTACTAAAATGCCAAAGTTAAACATAACAGATAAAATAGAAATTCCAGAAGGAGTGGAGATACTCATAGAGGCACCCATGATAAAAATAAAAGGTCCAGAAGGCGAGATGGAGAAAAGATTATTTCATCCAATGGTAAAAATTTCAAAAGAAAAAAATGAATTAGTATTTATATTAAAAAATGGGACAAAAAGGGAGAAAATGATGATGAAAACCTTTGAAGCACACATAAAAAATATGATTCAAGGGTCCACTCAAAAATATGAGTATCATTTGAGGGTTTGTTCGAGCCACTTCCCTATGACCGTTACAAAAGAATCCGACAAAGTAATTGTGAAAAATTTTCTTGGAGAGAAAATCCCAAGAGTAGCAAGGATAATGGGGGATTCAGAAGTAGAAATAAAGGGCACAGAAATTTCTGTAAAAAGTCCTAATAAAGAAGTAGCTGGCCAAACCGCCGCAAATATAGAAAAATCAACAAGATTAACAAATAAAGATCGTAGAAGATTCCAAGATGGGATTTTTATAACGGAAAAACCCTCTTTTAAAAAATGAAAGAAGCATTAGAAAAACGGAATAGTGCAAAGAAGAAGAAACCTACTTTCCTTAGACAGGATTCTAATAAATATTCATTTAATAATAAATGGAGAAAACCAAGGGGGCTTCACAATAAAAGAAGATTAAGTAAGAAAGGGCACCAAAAAAATCCATCAATTGGATATAGTTCTCCAAAAGAAGTAAAATACCTCAATAAAGATGGGCTAAATCGAGTTTTAATCACAACTATTAATGATTTAAAATCAATAAATAAGGATAAGGATATAATTGTTTTATCCTCAAAACTAGGAATTAAGAAAAAGATAGATATCTTAGAAAAAATAATTGAATCAAATCTAAAACTTGAAAATATTAAAGATCCAAAGGCATACATACAAACTAAGAAAAACGAATTTGAAGAAAAGAAAAAGCAAAAGAAAGAAAGAATCACAAAGAAAGAAAAAGCAAAAGCAGAGTCTCTTAAGAAATCTAAGGAAAAAGAAGAGAAAGAAGGATCAGAAGAAGACAAACAAAAAGAAATAAAGGAAGAAGTACAAAAAGCTCCACAAAAAGAAATAAAACAAAAACAAATTAATGTTAAACCAGATACTACCCAACAAAAAGCAGGACATCAGGCTTCTGGTGTTCCAGGGACTAAACAATGAAACTCAAAAACCAAAAAAGGATCGCAGCACAACTTTTGAAAGTTGGTAAAACTAGCGTTAGGTTTGATGAGGAAAGATTATCTGATATTAAAGAAGCAATCACAAAAGCTGACATGAGGGGATTAATCCGAGATAAAGCAGTTTTCGCAATTCCTCACGGAAGTTCGTCAAAAGGAAGATTAAGAAAAAGATTAACCCAAAAGAGAAAAGGAAGACAAAAAGGAATGGGTAGAAAGAAAGGTAAGAAAACAAGTAGATTATCAAAGAAATTAACATGGATGATAAAAACAAGACTCCAAAGAGGGTTTATAAGAGATTTAAAGAACAAGGAGCTAATAACAACTAAAACATATAGAGAACTTTATAAAAAAATCAAGGGAAATTATTTCAGAAGTAGAAATCATATTAAACTCTACTTAAATGAAAATAAACTATTCGAAAATGTCAAAAAGTAAAACATATACGGTATTATTCAAGAGAAAGAGAAAGGGTAAGACTAATTATAAGAAGAGACTTCAATACCTAAAATCTGAGAAAGAGAGAATTGTAATAAGGCCTACCGTAAATAATATGACTATTCAAGCAGTAATTTTCGAAGAGAATGGAGACAAGGTTTTGATAACTTCGCAAGCAAAAGACTTAAGGAAAATTGGTTGGAAATATCATCTAGGAAATCTTCCTTCGTCATATCTGGCGGGCCTTTACTTTGGAAAATTAGCAAAAGAGAAGATCAAAGGGGGGATAATCGATCTGGGATTAAGAAAAATAACAAAAGGAGATAGAATTTCCGCAGCAATAAAAGGTATTGTAGATAGTGGCTTAGAAATCCCCCATTCAGAGACAATATTCCCGGATGAAAACAGATTAAATGGTTCAACAATAGCAGACTACTCAAAAAAACTGTCAGAAAATAAAGAAAAATATGAAAAACAGTTTTCAAAATATTTAAAAGATGGAATAAAACCCGAGAATATTCAAAAAGATTTTGAGGAAACAAAAAACTCAATATTATCTAAAAAATGAAAAGAAGAAAACCACACATGGATAGGAAAGAAGATCTTGAAGCAAAGAGAGCAGCCATTATTGATAACTGGGTTCCGAAGACAGATGTAGGGAAGAAAGTTAAGGCTGGAGAAATTAAAAGCATAGACGAAATAATTGATTCTGGAGCAAGGATATTGGAATCACAGATAGTTGATTGCTTAGTCCCAAATTTAGAATATGATTTAATCACAATCGGTCAATCTAAAGGTAAATTTGGCGGAGGAAAAAGAAGTATCTGGAAGCAGACCCAAAAGAAAACAAAAGAAGGAAACAAACCTAAATTCGCAACCGTTGCGATTGTAGGAAACAAAGATGGATATATCGGGCTGGGTTATGGGAAGGCTAAAGAAACAGTTCCGGCCAGAGAAAAAGCAATTAGAAATGCCAAATTGAATATAATGAAAATAAGAAGGGGCTGTGGATCCTGGGCGTGTGGTTGTGGGGAACCCCATTCAATACCATTGAAGATTTCGGGGAAGTGTAGTAGCGTAGTAGTAGAGTTAATACCTGCACCAAAAGGAACAAACCTAACTGTTCAAAAAGAATTACAAAAAATACTAAAACTTGCTGGAATAAAAGATGTTTACTCAAAAACAAAAGGACAAACCGGAGTAGCACTTAATCTAGTAAAAGCGTGCATAAAAGCATTAAGAAAATTAAATTCAGTAAAAGTTAACGAGGAATTTGCAAAACAATCTGGAATGTTAGAAGGTAAAAAATGAATAATATAGTAGTAATCAGAATAACGGGAAAACAAGGTCTAACTGAGAAGATAAAAGACACCTTTAAGCTATTAAGACTTTACAAAAAATATTCTTGTATAATTGTTCCAAATAAACCAACTTACACCGGCATGATAAATAAAGTAAAAGATTTTGTGACTTGGGGAGAAATTGATCAACCAACCATACAACTTCTACTTGAAAACAGAGGAAGAATGCCTGGGAAAATAAAGTTAACTGACTCAAAAGATATTAATATACCAGAATTAGCAAAAGAAATATTTGAAGGAAAGAAAACATTAAAGGATATTCAAGGATTAAAGCCTTTTTTCAATTTACATCCTCCAAAAGGAGGATTTGAAAAGAAAGGTACAAAGAAACATTATTCGGTTGGAGGAGTTTTGGGCTACAGAAAAGAGAAAATAAATGAACTTGTCCATAAAATGATCTAAAATGCCAGTTAATAAAAGAAAAAAATCAACAAGGATGCTAGCAAAAACCACCCATGGTTATGGTTCTATGAAAAAGAATAGGGGCGCAGGTAATCGTGGGGGAAGAGGAATGGCTGGTTCTGGGAAAAGGGCAGATCAGAAAAAACCAACTATTCTAAAGAAATATGGTCCTTCTTATTTTGGAAGAAGTGGTTTCAATAGGCCACAAACCAAGGTAAAAAAATTAAAGATAATTAATTTATATGAAATAGACAAGCAAGCAACAAAGAAAGGAGAAGAGTACTCATTTGATGCTTCAAAATATGACAAAGTTCTTGGAACAGGAAAATTAACAAAGAAAATAAAGATAACATCAAAATCATTCTCAAAAACTGCACTTGAAAAAATTAAGCAAGCTGGTGGAGAACCTATAACATGTTAAGTAAATTTTTAAATAATCTCCCCGAGGTGAAGGGTCCAGAAAAACCCAAACTAGGGTTTAAGGAGAAATTAAAATGGACACTTATAATTTTAATTGCTTTTTTTGTATTGTCTACGATAAGTCTTTACGGACTAGGTGCCAATGCACTAGCGGAATTTGAGCAGTTATCTATCATACTTGGAGCAAATTTTGGATCCATTATGTCTTTGGGTATTGGACCAATCGTAACTGCATCCATTGTTCTTCAATTGTTGACAGGATCAGGAATCTTGAAATTAGACATGTCTACACAAGATGGTAAGAAAATGTTTCAAGGTTTACAGAAATTATTAGCATTTTTCTTTATAATTTTTGAAGCATTTATTTATGTTTTTATGGGAGGGCTAGCACCAACCGCGGTTGGTCAGATAATGCAAGGAACAAGCATAGTAATGACCCAAGCACTATATTTACAATTTCAATTTATTCTAGTTTTTCAATTGATCATGGGTGGAATTCTGATATTATTTATGGATGAAGTAATAAGCAAATGGGGATTCGGATCAGGAGTTTCATTATTTATTGCAGCAGGAGTATCACAACAAATATTTATTAGAGCGTTTTCTCCGTTAACTGCAGGGGGGGCCATTGCATTTGGCTCAGGGTTACCTCCGGTTGGAGAAGTGTGGGTATTATTTAGAGCTATTTTAAATGCAAACCCTCAGGCAGCAGCAATTGCATTTTCAGCAATATTTTTCACATTTTTAGTATTTGCATTGTCAGTATTTGCACAAGCTATGAAAGTAGACATACCCTTATCTTTTGGTAGAGTAAGGGGGCACGGGATTAGGTGGCCTCTAAGATTTATGTATACTTCTAACATTCCAGTTATCTTAGTAGCAGCATTAATTGCAAACATTCAATTGTGGGCAAGATTATTGCAAAACAGAGTTGGGGAATCGGGAATTGGCGCATGGATATCCCAAAACATATTGGGTCAATTTTCTGGAAGCATACCCCAATCAGGACTTGTATTTTGGACACATTCACCAAATTTAATGGGGGGAATTGTAAATTGGTTCTTTGGAGCACCATTTAACTCAATCGAATTATTACAATCTTTAACTTATATTCTATTTATGATGGCGGGAGCAGTAATGTTCTCCATCTTTTGGGTACAAACTTCTGGAATGGATGCAAAATCTCAAGCAAAACAAATCATGGGCTCAGGTTTACAAATGCCTGGATTTAGAAGAGATCAAAGAGTTCTAGAACGAGTACTAAATAGATACATTATGCCCCTTACAGTTATGGGTGGCCTTGCAGTGGGTTTATTGGCCGCGTTAGCAGACCTCTCCGGAGCATTGTCCAGAGGAACAGGTATTTTACTTACAGTTATGATTATCTATAAATTATACGAAGAAGTTGCTCAGCAGCATATGATGGATATGAATCCAGCATTAAGAAAAATGATGGGGGGTGAATAAACTTTAAAAAGAGAGCATTTAAAGTTATATTAAGATGTTAGATTCATTTTTTGACTCAATTTTTGGATGGGCGGTAAATATGTCTCCATTAACCGGGATAATATTTGTTTCCTTTATATTAACACTATTGAGCACATTAGCATACAAACTATTCACCGATCAAAAACTAATGAAAGATGTCAAAGACGAAATGAAAGATATTCGAAAAGAAATGAAAGAATTTGCTCACGACCCAGCAAAGGTGGCCGAATTACAAAAAAGATCATTAGAAAAGTCAGCAAATCAAATGAAACAATCTTTCAAACCAATGTTAATAACAATAATCCCTTTCTTATTGGTCTTTAATTGGTTAAGAACAGAATACGAAGTTTTAACGGTAAACTTCCTGGGGATTTCTAGCTGGTTCTGGACATATTTCATATTCACAATAATATTTAGCATAGTACTTAGAAAATTATTAAAGGTGCACTAAAATGGTACAAGGAAAACAAAAATCAAGATCAAAGAGAAGAGTCTACACTAGGGTTCCTTCTGGGAATGTAAAAAAAGTTCAAAAGCAAAGAAAAAACGCCCCAATAAATTGCAGTGAATGTGGCAAAAGGCTGCCCGGAATTCCAAGATTAATTGCTTCAAAATTTAGGAAGCTAGCTAAAACAAAAAAAAGAGCTTCAAGACCGCATCCAAATTTATGCAGTAAATGTATGAGAAACAAAATAAGGGAGACTATCTAAAATGTTTGAAGTAGGAAGATTATGTGTAAAATTAGCTGGAAGAGATGCAGGAAAC
This sequence comes from Candidatus Woesearchaeota archaeon, assembly GCA_964587005.1. GTDB lineage: Archaea > Nanobdellota > Nanobdellia > SCGC-AAA011-G17 > PNOQ01 > JABIBT01. Next base: position 13,388 of record CAZPJW010000008.1, on the reverse strand, counting down.
ACCTGCATAGTAGTTGATATAATTGATGATAAAACTGTTCTTATTGATGGAAATGTAAGAAGAAGAAAATGTAATATAATTCATTTGGAACCATTAAAAGATACTTTAAAGATAAAAAAAGGCGCAACAACTGCAGAAGTAAAAAAAGTTATGGTTTCAGCTAAACTAAAAGTTATTGAAAATAAAAAAATAAAGAAAACAGAGAAGAAGAAAGATGTCAAAAAACAAAAATCCGCTTGAACTTCAAATTCTAAGCCAACAATTAGGTAATATGCAGCAACAGCTAGATTCATTATCTCATCAACTTACAGAATTAGAGAAAATTAAAGAAGATCTAACTTCATTAGACAACCAAAAAGCATCCCAATCATTTAGTCCTCTCGGTGGAGGAATCTTTCTAGAATCCGAAACAAAAGAGTCAAATCAAGTTCTATTAAGTGTGGGTTCAAACATTCTGGTGAAAAAAGATAAGACTGAAGCCATAAAACTCATAGAAAAACAAGTGGGGGATTTAAGAGATATTAAAACTCAAATTGAAAATGAGATAAATAAGCTCAATACTCATCTACTTTCTCTAAGATAAAAATCATTTTAAACTAACGTTAATTCTCCTTTTTATGGGTCCATTAAAGTACTATTCACAAGAGAAGATACAAAAAGCAATAATTCGACATTCTCTACACAAAGAAGTTGTTGCAAGTTATGGGGGGAAAGGATTTGGTAAACGGCCAGACACTTTAAATTATGACTCTGATATATTAGAATTAGCAAAGCAGGGTGCAACATCGTTCCATATATCCGAAGAACATTGGAAAAATCCAAGAAATCTTGTCCCTGGAATGACAAAAAGACAGTTAGATGAATTAAGAAAGGGATGGGATTTTATTTTAGATATAGACTCCCCAAATTTAGAACATTCCAAGATTATTGCCCACTTTTTGATACAAGCCATGAAATTCCATGATATAACTAACATTTCAGTAAAATTCTCGGGAAATAAAGGATTTCACATAGGGGTACCATTCAAATCATTTCCAGATGAATTCAATGATACTCCATTAAAAGAATTATTCCCGGATTCTGCAAGGATAGTAGCAAATTATCTTACTGAGATGATACGTCCCCATTTATCTGAAAGATTAAAGAATGAAAACATTGAAGAGGTTCTAAAGGTAGACACAGTGCTAATCTCCCCTAGGCACCTATACCGAGCACCATACTCCCTACATGAAAAATCGGGTCTTGCTTCACTACCAATAGATCCCGAAACAGTATTAGAGTTTAACAAAACAGATGCCTCTCCAGAGAAAATAGAACCAACATTAAACTTTTTAGAACACTATTCAAAAGACGAAGCCACACTCTTATTATCAAAAGCACATGAATGGCATCAAGATATAGAACGTAGAAAATCTGCTTTAACTGAAGATGAATCCAAAGAAACAAAAGAATATTCCGAATTCACTGAAACTGTCCCAGAACAATACTTCCCCCAAGATATAAAACAAGGTTTGAGTGGAATGAAAGATGGGAAAAAAAGATTTTTATTCGTCCTAATAAATTTTCTAAAGTGTATTGGTTGGGAATACAAGGAAGTAGAAAAAAAGGTTAGAGAGTGGAACAAAAATAATCCGGAACCATTGAAAGAAGGATATATTATTTCCCAATTAGCCTGGCATAAGAGGCAAAGAGAAAAGATTCTCCCTCCAAATTATTCAAATGATGCTTACTACAAAGATTTGGGTCTTGATTGCAGTGAATCATTAAGGAGAAATATGAAAAATCCAGTAAATTACGCCATTAGAATGTACAAAATCAATCAGAAGAAGAAAAAGTAGTAACATTTATAAACACCCCAAAATAAGCTATTTTTATGGGAAAAGTCAAGACAACACAGATTAAGAGAGTATCACATAAGATACTTAGAATCCATCCTGGAAAATTTACAAAGAATTTCGAAGAAAATAAGAAATTACTTCCAGAAGTAGCTAATATTAAATCTGAAAAATTAAGAAACATAATAGCCGGCTATATATCAAGATTAGTAAGGAAAGAGATATAATCTTACATCAAGTAAGTAAAAAACAACAGGAGGGACAAAAATGGCAGAAACAAAAAAAGACGACCATACAGTTCTAGTTGGAGGGAAACCTTTTATGAACTATGTAACTGGAGTAGTTATGCAGTTTACAACACAAAATGCACCGGAAGTAGTGATTAAAGCAAGAGGAAAATTTATTTCCAGAGCAGTAGATATAGCAGAAGTAGCAACAAAGAGGTTCCTAGAAACAACGGTCTCAATAAAAGATATAAAAGTTGACTCTGAAGAATTTGAAAACAAAGAAGGAAAACAAGTAAGAGTCTCAACAATTGAAATTACTTTAGGAAAAAATTAATTTCTTTCTTTTTTATTCTTACAAAAACATTTAAAAACAAACGTCTCCACAAATTAATTAGAGGTGATTTGTCATTTTTAACGAAATACTACACAGCATACCCAGTAACTTAGTCCTCGAAATTGGCCTAGTTATATTCTTAGCAACGGTATTATCGTTTATTGTTAGATTATTCAAACAACCCCTAATCCCTGCTTACATCATTACAGGGTTATTACTTGGGCCAATTGGTCTTGGTCTAATACAAGACCCTGTAGCAATTAGAACCCTATCGGAATTAGGTATTGCATTCTTGCTATTTGTAGTTGGTCTTGAAATAAACATACCAAAACTAAAAACAGTTGGGCCAGCAGTAATCTTTGGTGGTTTACTTCAAATCGCAGCAATATACATAGTGGGTTTTTATGTTGGACTTTCTCTAGGATTTTCACAGTTTGAAGCGATAATAATAGGACTAGTTTTAACATTTAGCAGTACGATGATAGTAGTAAAATTACTCTCTGATTCCGAACAAATAGATACGTTACATGGTAGAATCGCATTGGGAATTCTCCTAATACAAGATTTAGTTGTTTTTATAGCCCTCCCCATCCTTGCAACCCTAAACAATATATCGGTTATCGCAATTTCCAGCACAATTATCAAAATATTATTCATGGCGGTTCTTGCTTTCTTACTCGGAAAATTTGTCTTCCCAAAACTTTTCAACTTTGCTGCAAAATCCCCAGAATTACTATTTATGTCTTCAATAACAGTTTTATTCCTGTTCACAATTATAGCTCATTTACTTGAATTTTCTTTAGCAATAGGAGCATTTTTGGCAGGCCTATCGCTATCTAACTTGCCTTACCACCATGATGTTATAGGAAAAGTAAATCCTCTAAAAAGTTTCTTCGCCACATTATTTTTTGTTTCGCTAGGAATGCAACTTACTCCAATTCCATTGCACTATATGAAAGTAATTTTAATCTTTTTAGCAATCGTGGTGCTTGCCAAACCAACTATTTTATACATATTAACAAGCTTATTTGGTTATGAAAAAAGAACATCTTTCCTAACAGGACTTACTCTAGCCCAAACATCAGAGTTTTCACTAATTATTGTCACATTACCATTCATATTTAATCTAATTTCTCAAGAATTATTCTCTATAGTAATATTCTTGGCGATTATAACTATGATATTCACATCATACTTTATTGAATTCAGAAACGGCATTTATTGGTTATTCACCCCCCTCTTAAAGATTGGAGAGTCAATAATTCCAGATTCGTTAAAAAAGAATTTAGAGTATAAACCAAAACAACAGAGAATTGATACTGTTTTAGTTGGGGCCCATCGAATGGGAGCAATCTTCCTAGATAAACTGACTAAAACCAAGAAAAATGTTTTAGTAATTGATAATAATCCCGAAATAATAAAAAATCTAATGAAAAAGAAAGTATCTTGTATCTATGGAGACATAAGAAACAAAGAAATAATGGATCAAATAAAGCTAAAGAAGATAAAAACAATTATTTCTACTGTTCCCCATGAACAAGACAACTTATTTTTATTAGACTACGCGAGAATGAAAAATCCGAAAATAAACTTCTTCTTAACTGCAAATCACTTTCATGAAGCTAAACAGATGTATAAGTATGGGGCAGATTATGTTATCCTTCCACATCTTCTAACTGGGGAAAAAGTATCTATGATTTTACAAAAAGCATTCAAAAACAAAGACTATCTTAAAAGGTTGACAAAAAAACATGTTAAGTTATTGGGCCTTGATGAGTCTATAGTAAATAAATTTTAAATGGCGCCGCCCGGATTTGAACCGGGGACCTTCTGCGCATGAGACAGACGTTCTACCACTGAACTACGGCGCCATAAAAATAGAACAAAATTTTATTTTAAAAAGCTTTTTATTTTCTTCAAAAACTTATCATTCTCCTCTTCAGTAATCTTTTTGCCTTTTTTCCAATCAAACATATATCCGTCCTCTTTGGATCTAGGAATTAAGTGAAAATGCACATGCGGGACAACCTGCCCAGCCACTTTTCCATTATTTTGCAAAATATTTAATCCTTCTGATATCTTCATAATACCCCTCCCAACTTTAAGAATCGCTTCACTCAATCCATCAAAATCGGACCTTTTCATATGTTCAATTGTTTCAAAATGTTTTTTAGGGATAACTAAAGTGTGTCCAACGTTTGCAGGATCCGCATCTAAAAAAGCAACAGCATACCTATCTTCGTAAACTTTTTTACAAGGTACATTCCCTTTGATAATTTTACAAAAAACACAATCAACCATTTTCATTAAGCCACATCTTCTTCAGAATGATCATTCTTTTTAAAATTAACGTTCTTAGCTAAATCAGAAAGATCACAACATAAACCAATTAACCTATCTTGCTCATTTTTTGGCAACTCAACAACACCATCAAGGCCGATGGCCACACTCTCAATCCTTCCAGCAAAAACCCCGCCGTTACTTGGGATTGCTACCTCAGAATAATTTTCAATAACACTCCTAAAAATTTCATCATAAACAGGATCTATTCCCTCTTCCCGTATTTTCTTTGCATATTCCCCCAAACTTCTTGATAATAAATTAACTGCAATTGTTTTTGTAAGGGAATCCCCCATAAGACAAGCATTAATCTCTACTGCTGCTTCGACACTTAATCTAAAAATATTGCCATAATCACTAACTCTTTCTTCGTCCATACTAAATTGAATTTTGGCTCGCTTATAAGTTTTATTAAACTAAAATGGACTCGCCGGGAATTGAACCCGGATCCTCCGAAAGCCAATCGGAAATTGTACCATTCAACCACGAGCCCACGATAAAAAGAAGATAATCTATCCACTTAAATAATTTACCCCACTTCCATTAGAAAGATTATTAAATATGAAATGTTTGTATTTAACATATGAAAGAGGGGGAGAGTATTGATTCTAAAGAATCAAAGATTTGTTTCATTGGAAATTTTCCACCAAGGGAATGTGGGATAGCTACTTTTACAAGAGATCTAGTTGTTTCCATGAATAAGAAATTCAACCCAGTCCTAAAATCAAAGGTCATTGCTCTAAATGAAGATTATGATTTCTATAATTATGATAACAGAGTAATTATGCAGTTAAACAAAGATGACCCAAAAGAATACAAGTATACTGCAGAAAAAGTAAACAAATCTCAAGACGTAAAATTAATTAGTATACAACACGAGTTTGGAATATTTGGCGGAGATTATGGAGATCACTTGTTAAACTTTCTAGAACGGAACAAAAAACCAGTTGCAATTACATTCCATAGTGTTCTTCCAGATCCTAGCAAGGAAAGAAAAGAAGTTGTCAAAGCAATAGCAGCAAATTCAAATGCAATTATTGTTATGGCAGAAGCTGCCATTGATATATTGAATAAAGATTATAATATCAGCAGAAGTAAACTTCATCTAGTCCATCATGGGATACCTAATGTCGCGTATTCTCCAAGCGAACCATTTAAGAAAAAACTTAAATTGGATCACCATACTGTGCTTTCGACATTTGGGTTATTAAGTAAAGGCAAGGGAGTAGAATACATGATAAAATCTCTTCCCCCACTAGTCAAAAAATATCCAAACATACTCTATTTGATTATTGGGGAAACTCATCCTGTTGTAAGAAGGCACGAGGGAGAAAAATATAGAAATAAGTTAATCAAACTCATAGACAAGCTTAATTTAAATAATAATGTGAAGTTCATAAATAAATTTGTTTCATTCGAAGAGCTTATACAATATCTTCAAGCTACGGATATTTATGTTTGTACCAATCTAGAACGAAACCAGATTGTTTCTGGGACCCTATCTTATGCAATGGGTTGTGGGAGGCCAGTTGTTTCAACCCCCATAATTTATGCAGAAGAACTATTAGCAAACGGAAGAGGGATTTTAGCCAAATTCAAAAATCCAAAATCGTATACGTCCGCTATAGATGAACTTCTTTCAGACGATGAAATGCGGTCAGAAATGGGGAAACAATCCTATGCTTATACGAGATCTATGATTTGGCCAAATGTTGCAAATAAATATCTAAATGTGTTTAATAAAGTAGTCCAACTCAGAGAAGAAACTACAAAGAAATATCCAAAGATTTCCCTAAAACAATTAGATAATCTTACTGACAATTTTGGTTGTATTCAATTCTCAAAAGAAGATGCGGCTCCGTCAAAAGAATCAGGATATACCTTAGATGATAATGCAAGAGCACTCATTGTAGCAGTTCTTCACAACTCCATATTTAATTCCGATCACTCTAAAAAATTAATTAAAACTTATCTAGATTTCCTAGACTATGCTCAAGAAGAAGATGGAAATTTCAAGAATAACTTTCAAAATGAAAACGAAGAATTGAAAAGCCATAGTGAAGATGCATTTGGCAGAGCAATTTGGTCTTTGGGGTATACTATAAGTAAACTCGACAATAGTCCGGAAGTAGTTAAGAAAAGTGAAACCATGTTGAAAAAAGCCATCCCTCAAATTGAAAAATTAACTAGCATAAGATCAAAAGCATTTACTATAGAAGGATTGTGCAGTTATTCACAGAAAACAAAAAATAGGAAAATAATTTCTCTTATAAAAAAACTAGGTGATGACCTACTAGAAGAATATCGCAAAAATTCCTCTCGGGATTGGGAGTGGTTTGAAGAAACACTAACCTATTCTAACTCAAAATTACCAGAATCATTGTTTTTTGCATATCACGTTACACAAGATAAAAAATATTTGGAAATAGCAGAAAAGACCCTAAATTTCTTGTCAGACGTAGTGTTTATTGAAGATGAGTTGATGCCGGTAGGCCAAGCAGGCTGGTTCAAAAAAGAGGGAAAAAGAGCTCTATTCGACCAACAACCAATAGATGCCGCCACAATGGTACAAACCTGTCTTACTGCCTATAAAATTACCAAAGACCATCACCATTATGAAAAAGCAGTTCTTGCCTTTAATTGGTTCTTAGGAAGAAACCACCTAAAACAAATGGTATACAACGAATCAACCGGCGGTTGTTTTGATGGATTAACAAAGAAAAATCTTAATTTAAACCAGGGAGCAGAATCAACTATATCTTATTTACTAGCTAGACTAATGTTGGAAGAACTCAAAAGAAAAAAATTAAAATCTCTTTAGGCCCTCAAAATCAAATTTAAAATCAATTACTTTTTTACCAAATTTCCTCTTTAATTTCTTTTTGTTTCCAAAAAACAGAATACTTCCCCCGCCCCCACTTCCACAGATTTTTGCTGCACTTGCTCCCGAATTTATTCCTTCTTTTATAATTTTCCTAATGCTTGGAGGGGCTATGCTCTTATGTAATAACATCCTCTCCCTAGTTTCTTCATTTAATAACTCAGAAAATTTGTAAAGATCCCCCTTTGCAAGTGCCTTTTTCATCTTTCTGGCTATCTCCTTGATCCTAATTAAATTCTTGGTATTCTTTCCCGCCCTCAAGTTGTCCATCATTGATCTATTCGAAGAGGTAGCAAGGTGAGGTTTTCCTGTATAAACTAAAATCAAATTCTTCTCTAATTCGGCTATAAACTTCTTTGAAAGATTTAATCTCTCCAAACTAACTCTATTTTTATTAAATTTAATAAAATTTATTCCCCCAAATGCTCCAGCATATTGGTCCTGTTTACCTCCTACCTGCCCCATTCCTTGTTCTATCCTATAAACATTCTCGGCAAGAGTCTTTTTATCTTTCTCTTGAGAAACCAAAGATGCCCAAACTAAACTCATAACCCCAGAAGTTCCCAATCCTGAAGAGGTAGGTACCCCTCCAATATATCTTAAACCTACTTTCTTATTAGAAGCAACCAACTCACCAACTACATATTTATTTATTGCAGCGTTAACAACACATCCTCCATATTTGTCTTTAAACGGAGATATATCTGTCGTGCCCCCTCCAAAATCAATTCTTACGGGGGCCCTGACTTTTTTTACAACTTTCATTTTACAAATAAACTAGCACCCAACACCCCGGGATGAGGAATCTTGCTCCATTCTACCCTAACTTTTTTTGGCAAAAGAGTATACTTATTTGATTGCTCTCTTATTAAACTCAAAAACTTATTTCCTGTCTCTCTTGCTCCGCCCATCAAAACAATAACCTCCGGATCAAAAGCATTTACTAAACTGGCTATCCCCTGCCCCAAGTATCTACTAGCATCATTAAGGTATTTTTTGGCCCTTCTATCCTTGCTCTCTATTAAATCTTTTATTAACATAGGTTTTCCAAAACATTTCTTACAATCTTTCCTATTTTTTTGCCAAAGTTGTTCCATAGTTTTCCCGCCATCAAGAATGATGTTTCCTAGCTCTCCAGCATATCCCTCTCCGCGGAATATTTCATGGTCTATAATTATCCCGCCACCAATTCCGGTCCCAAGAGTTAAAATAATAAAATTCTTCTTTCTAACCCCATATTTTGCTTCCGAAATTGCAACAGCATCTGCATCATTGCCAACAACAACTTTTTTCTTAAACCTCTTTTTCAAAAATTTTTGAAGATTAAAGTTTTTTATAGGTAAATTTGGCGGATTTTTTATAATTCCATCTTTCAAAGGTCCAGGACTGGCTACCCCGATTGCAGTTACATCTTTAGTAATAATTTCAGAAATCAAACCAACCATTACATTTAATATTTCATCTTTTGTTTTTGGTGTTGGTTTTTTCTGATATTTTAAAACTTTTTTTCCTTTAACTAATGCAACTCTTAAGTTAGTTCCACCTAAATCTACAGCGATTGTTTTATTTCCTACCATATTTATCTTCTAGTCTAACCTCATCTTTCTCATTAAAATTACCATAAGAAATTTCTAAGACTTGAACTTTTTTATTTCCAGAAATTATTCTATGTGGCTTCTTCTTGGGTATTTTCACTAACTTTCCCTTCTTAATTTTTTTAATGGTCTTTCCCACTTGGATTTTCCCATGAGTTAAAAAATACCAAGATTCAGCTCGCTTAAGATGATATTGCAAACTAAGTTTTTGTCTAGGTTTTACCGTTAGAATTTTAACAGTGCATTTTTCATTTAAAACAAACTGCTTAAAATCTCCCCATGGTCGTTTTACCTCTTTCATATTTAAACTTTGAAATTTTCAATTTATATATCTTATGATTATAGAAAGATTTATGTAATTAAATTAAGTTTCAATTTTATGAAAAAAAGAGTATTGGTAATTGTTGCACACCCAGATGATGAAACTATTTGGATGGGGGGGACACTTCTTAATAATAAGGATAACTGGGAAACAACCATAATTAGTCTGTGTAGAAAAGATGACACGGACAGAGAACCAAAATTCAAGAAAATTTGTAAACAATACGGGGCCGAATGCCATATCTCGGACTTAGATGATGAAAAAATGGACAACATAGATTCAACAGAAGTTACAAAAAGAGTCAAAGAATTCATACAAAATAAAGAATTCGATTATATTTTTACTCACGGAAAAAACGGAGAATATGGTCACAAGAGACATTTGGATGTACACAAAGCAATTGTCAAAATGATTGGTCAAAAAGAACTCAAATCCAAAAGTGTTTTCTTCTTCTCCTACGAATCTAGAGGAGAATTTGCATATCCAAAAAAAGAATCAGATAAACTTATATATTTAGATGACATCACACTTAAATCAAAAAAACAGTTAATTCAAAACGTTTATGGATTTTCAAAAGGGGGATTTGAAGAAGTGTGCTGCAGAAATATCGAGGCATTCAATATTAAAAAATGAAAATATTATTATTATATCCTTATCCTCCGGAACCAGACGGAGTAAGCCTTCAAGGGCATATGCTCTATAAGGGATTGTTGGATGCGGGCGCAGAGGTAATACCCTGCCATTTCAATGATAGTCTACAAAAAGAATTTTATTTGAGACATTTCAAACCCGATGTATGTATTGGGTTAGGATTTTGGGGTAACGTTCCGGAAATAATTAGAGAGCCCCTAAAATGGGGGATAACACCCATACCCTGGTTTAACGCAGATGGGTGGGTAGCTAATTATCAAGAAGAGTTTAATCAATTAAAATTAATGTTCACAACAAGCGATTGGGTACGAAGTATCTATCAAAGAGACGGAGTAGATACTTCAAAAATATTTCCAATGCATATAGGAATAGACACAGATATGTTTAAACCAATGAATGATCCCGAATTAAACTTAGCGGTAAGGAGAATGTTAGGTGTAAGAGATAATGAAAAACTGATTCTTACAGTTGGAGGAGATGTCACTAGCAAAGGTGCCCAGGAGATGATGAAGGCTCTTGCAAAAATAGACGAAGATTTCAAAGAATGGAAATATGTTTGTAAAACCTGGCCAAGTGAATGTGCACATGAATGGAGAGACAAAGAAGAAAGACTTGCAGAAGAGCTTGGAATCCGAGATAAATTAATATTTATTGATGATGTATGGTCCCCCGAGTTTATGGCCAGGGTCTTAAACTCTTGCGATGTATATGCTGCTCCCTCAAGAATAGAAGGGTTTGGCATGATACAAGTTGAAGCTATGGCTTGTGGAAAACCAGTAGTTTCAATTAACGTAGGGGGTCCGGCGGAAACAATTATCCATAATAAAACCGGATTTTTAGCAAAGGTTGATGAAGAAGTACAATTAACGGAAGAATGGGCACATCAAAGTATGGGCTTCTCAACAAAACAAATAATAAAATTTAACGCTCCAAAAACGTTTGCATATAGAGCAAATGTAAGAGATCTGGCAGAGTACACAAAGAGATTGCTACTCAATCCAGAACTTTGCAAACAAATGGGAGAAGAGGGAAGAAAACACGCAGTAGAAAATTTAGATTACCGGGTAATAGCAAGAAAAATGATGGACATGATTAATGATAAATTGCAATTATCTCAACCAATATAATTAATTTTTTAACTTTTTAAATAATCTATCTAAGCCAATCTTTTTTACAGTAATCAAAAAATCTCCTGCACCAGAATACACTAATAAATCTTTTCCATCAACAACTGCTCCAGTTGGGAAAATAATCCTCTTATCTTCATAAACGCTGATCTCATGTCTCTTCATTGGAAATAAAATAGGAACTTTTGATTTCGCTATAATTTTTTTTGGATTTTTTAAATCAAGCAAAGCTACCCCTCCACAATACAAAAGATCTCTTTTTCTCAAAACTCCAGAGATAGTTCCAGAGATATTCATCCTCTTTACTATCTTATCAATAGTTTTCCTTTTCTTGTTACTTATAACTCCATGATAAATCAACAGCCACCCCTTGTCCGTCTTTATAGGCGGCGGACCAGCACCACTTCTTTCATAATCCCAATCTCCTTTTTTTGTTAAATTAAGAGCATCTAGCTTTCCCCAAGAAATTAAATCTTTAGAATATGCTATCCAAATGTGGGGAGGGGTAAAATGGAAACTACTCTCTGGTCGATCCAATGCAACATATTCTCCCTTCACTTTCTCAGGGAATAGAACAACGTCTTTGTCTTGCTCTCCAAATATAATCCCCAACCTTTTCCACTTCTTCAAATCTTTAGAAACTGCCAAACTAGTTGAGATATTTTCATGTCTAGACAAGCTAACATAAGTCATATAATAGGAATCTTCAATTTTTGTTATTCTTGCGTCTTCTATGCCCAACTCCCCATCACTACAAGTACCAAAGAAACTGGGCATTTTTTCAATGGATTTTATCTTAAATCCTTGATGATCCAAAATAACTCTCCTAAGGTGGGAAATAAATGTCAACCGTTTAGTCTCATCTTTAAAAACAAAATCTACTTCAGAACTATCCATAATTTGTTCTTTCTTAAATTTATCAATTTTTAATTTAAATTTATCTGATCCCTCCATCCTAGGAGAATAAAAATAATTTTTATCTTTCTTCTTTATCAACTCTTCAACAACCCGGATATACAAAATAATATTTCCTCTCGAATCTCTAATGGCAGCAGGATTAAAAACTCCCGTGACTTTCAAATATTTTGAAGAAGGCTTAATATCTTCTGGCTTTATCAAAATGGCCTCTTTTTTTACTTTTACCATCTTACATAATAACCCTCCTCTTCTTTAAAGAATTATATGCAAGAATATATGTTCCAGCATCCCACGCCTGAAGTTTTCCATATGTCTTCTTTGTTTTGGGATCTATCCATTCGGGGAATGGAGAACCCTTTAAATTTGATTCTGCCACCCTTTCTAATTCAAGCTTTGCTTCCTTAAACTTTTTTAATTTAATCAAAGCCAAAACATAAAATGCCCCAATATACGGCCATATTCCTCCATTCAAATAATGATTTGGGGTTGCGCCAGCATCATAATAATAATCTTCCCAATACTCGCTAGACTTCTTTATTGGGGGACTAATGCATTTCATCGGATAAGGTCGATCTATTCTTTTCTTTTTTATATATGCAAGAATCTTTTTTGATTGTTTTTTACTAGCTAATCCAAAAAGTATCGCCAATAGATTTCCAAGAGAATCAAACCAGTCACCAATTTCTTTGTATTTATTATGGTTCTTCCACCTATACGCCCAATAATAATCCTTTCCCCATAGTTTGTTATCCTGTTTCTTATTTACTTCCGATTTAAGTTTTCTTAATATTCTTCCGTTTTTAACAAATTTCAAAACTCCCGCGTACAAAGCCTGGGTGTTAATTGTATCTCCATATTTATTTGGGAACGCATCTTGCCAATCAGTTGTCGGAAGTTGCTCCAAAGTAACATTCTCTCCAAAATCTCTGTATCTTATCCAAACTAAAGATTTCTTAATAGCATTTTTGTATCTCTTAAAAAGTGATTTATCCCTATATCTCTTCATGTAAATATAGTGCCCAATTACAAACCAAAGTGTAGAATCAATAGACTTAAACTCAGCTTTTTGTTTTTTTCTGTTGAAATTAAGAATAGCATTAGGTATTTGTCCTTTCTTACTTTGAAATTTTGCTAAAGTAATCAAACTTTTTTTAAATT
>CAZPJW010000007.1:0-30516 GCA_964587005.1 Candidatus Woesearchaeota archaeon | reverse complement strand
AGAGCGGGCCCGAAGGGATTTGAACCCTCGACCCCTAGCTTAGAAGGCTAGTGCTCTATCCAAGCTGAGCTACGGACCCGTAATAAAAATGAGGCTATTCTTGTTTTATAAACCTTACTACAACAAAGATTATAAAGATAAATAAACATATAAAACTATGAATTATTTTCCAAAACCATTCTATCAAAAACCCGGGGAAAATGAGACTTCGCTCCCAGAAAACATAGATTATGATGCTCTCCTGAAAGCCGTAAGGGAAATAGACAATCCCTCGCCAGAAGAATTAGCGAAAAGAGAAAAATTTCGAAAATGGCTAGATGACTCAACAAGAATTACACAAAAAGATTTAGATTTAATATTAAGATGAAATACTCTATAGATTATAAATTTGTACTCGAAAATATGCCAGCGCATACAAGAGAGCCTTCTTTGCTAGAATTAATAGAGGCTGGAATAGAACGTGCAAAAAAAGAAAGGAAAGGGTATGAAAAATTATACAGGGTTAGCCCAGAAGTTGAAGATTTCAAAGTCTACGCACATTAATCCAAAAATATTTAAACATCTCAAATCAACAATTCTTTATGAATTACAACGAAATAGAAAAGAAATGGCAAGATGCCTGGGAAAAAGCAAGAATCTATGAAGTAGGTGAAGATTCTAAAAAACCAAAATTCTATGCACTATCAATGTACTCATATCCCTCTTCAGGAATAGGCTTACATGTAGGCCATGCTTCTAATTACTCAATAACAGATTTATTCTCAAGATACAAAAGAATGCAAGGTTTCAATGTATTGCATCCAACCGGATTTGATTCGTTTGGATTACCTGCAGAAAACGCAGCCATAAAAAACCATTCACATCCAAAATTATTTACAGAAAAAGCAATAAAAATAGCAATAGAACAATTAAAACAACTAGGATTAAGTTATGACTGGTCTAGAATTATCTACTCACATGATCCAAATTATTACAAATGGAACCAATGGTTGTTCTTACAAATGTACAAAAAGGGTCTTGCTTACAAAAAAGTTGCTCCAGTAAATTGGTGTCCAAAATGTAACACCGTCCTTGCAAATGAACAAGTTGTTAATGGTTGCTGCTGGAGACACGAAGACACAGAAGTTGAAATAAAAGAATTAAACCAATGGTTCTACAAAACTACAAAATACGCAAAAGACCTAGTCAAGGGACTAGATAAGCTAGATTGGCCTGAAGAAGTAAAACAAATGCAAAGAAATTGGATTGGAGAATCTGAAGGGACAATCGTAAATTTCAAATTAAAAGATACAAAAGAAGAGATTCCAATTTTCACAACAAGAGTAGATACGATTTATGGAGTAACCTTTATGGTTTTTGCTCCAGAGCATCCAAAAGTTCAAGAATTAGTAAAAGGAACAAAACACGAAAAAGAAGTAAAAGAATTCACAAAAAAAGTTCTAATTCAAGATAAATTCACAAGAACCGCAGAAGACACAGAAAAAGAAGGAATCTTCACTGGAAAATATGCAATCAACCCATTAACAAATGATGAAATCCCTATTTACATTGGAAACTTTGTAGTTCCAGATTACGGTGGCGGAGCGGTTATGGCAGTTCCCGCACACGACCAAAGAGATTTTGAGTTTGCAAAAAAGTATGACATTCCAATAAAAACCGTAATAGTTCCAAAAAATAAAGAGATAAAAGAAGTAACACATGCATACATGGAAGACGGAATACTAATTAATTCTGATAAGTTCAATAAGTTAAACAACAGAAAAGCAATCAAAGAAATTACAAATTACCTAGAAAAAAAGAAATTAGGCAAAAAAACAATTCAGTATAGATTAAGAGATTGGTTATTATCAAGACAAAGATACTGGGGAACCCCAATTCCAATTTTATACTGTAACAAATGTGGCATAATGCCAGAAGATGAAAAAAACCTTCCGGTAAAACTTCCAGATAATGTAACTTTCGTTGAAGGAAAAAATCCATTAGAAACACATGAAGAATTTCAAAATGCAACTTGTCCAAAATGTAAAGGAAAAGCAAAAAGAGAAACAGACACCATGGATACATTCATAGACTCTTCATGGTATTTTTTAAGATTTGCAGATCCCCATAACGATAAAAAAATATTCTCAAAGAAAAATGCAGATTATTGGATGCCAATAGATTTATACGTTGGAGGAAAAGAACACGCAACCGGTCATTTAATCTACTCCAGATTTATTACTAAAGTTCTGAAAGACTTAAAATTAACTTCTATAGCAGAACCTGCAAAAAAACTATTCAATCAAGGAATGATGCACAAAGAGGGGGTTGTAATGTCAAAATCAAAAGGAAACGTAGTCACACAAAAAGAAATAGCCGAAAAATACGGGATAGACACTGCAAGATTTTTCTTATTTTCAATTTCTTCTCCAGAAAAAGATAAAGAGTGGTCAGACAAAGGAATGGAAGGTTCTTTTAGAGTAATAAACAAAATATTGCCTTTAACAGAAAAAGAGTTTTCAAAAGATTCAACTCCAGAACTAGGTAACATTCAAAATAAAACTATAAAAAATATAACAGAAACAATTGAAAATTTACAATATAATTTATCAACAATATATCTAACCGAATATATTAACTTTTTATCTAGAAACAAAATAACAAAAGAATCTGTAGAAACCTTAGCAAAATTACTATCTCCATTTACTCCGCACATAGCAGAAGAGATTTGGGAAAAATTAGGAAATAAAAAGTTTGTCCTAGAAGAGAAATGGCCAAATTACTCAGAAGAAAAAATAAATCCAGAAATTGATGCTCAAGAAGAATTAGTAAAAAATACAATTAATGATGTTAAGGCAATTATAAAATTAGTAAAAATAGAACCAAAAAAAGCAACCATCTCAATAGCAGACGGATGGAAATACGAACTAATTAAAAATTTAAAAGAAGAAATGAAAAAAACAAGAGACTTAGGAAAATTAATGAGAAAATTAATGGATAAAGAACGTGCTAAAGAAATCTCAAAAATACTTCCCCCATTACTAAGAAATGAATCAAAAATTCCAAAAGTTGTCTTAACACAACAAAAAGAATTTAGGGTTCTAGACAAAAATAAAGAATTATTAGAAAAAGAACTAAACTTAGAAATAGAAATAAAAAGAAATCATGATAAAGCTATGCCTTCTAAACCCTCAATAAAAATTGAGTAACTTAGTTAGCTTCACAAGTTTCGCCATTCCAACATGCGGTGGGACCACAATCACAACTAAATGTCATTGCAGTAGTACAAATTGGTGGCTCCTCAGACCGTTCCTTAAAACAAGAGTCTACACAACCACTACTAAACTCTTTCCAAATTCCACCGATTCTGCCACACTCTAATTCTGGATCTTCTAAAATATTCGGATCTTTCACAATTGGAACTGGTTCTGTGCACCCCGCTATCAGCAAGGAACCTACAAGTAAAACCAATATTATTTGATCTTTCATCTTCTTACCCTTATTTTTCTCACTTATATTTGTTTTTATAGTCTTTTATAACATCAATCCAATTTAAACATAAAATAACATTTATATATTGATTTCTTCTATAAAAACTAATGAAAGATGAAACATTAATGTTACTTTCAATGAAAGATTCAAAAAAAGTAGCAAATGCTATGTCAAACGAAACAGCTCAGAAAATAATTTCTTACTTGGCCGAAAATAAAGAGGCAACAGAATCAGAACTAGCCAAAAAACTAAATTCCCCATTGCCAACAATTCATTATAACATTAATCAACTAAAAAATTCTAAACTAATCACAACAAAAGAATTCTTCTGGAGTAAAAAAGGAAAAAAGATGCCACTATATCAATTAGCAAAAAAATACATAATAATCTCACCAGACACATCAAAAAATAATTTATCAAAATTAAAAACACTTCTTCCGATTGCAATTTTAAGTATAGCTGCATCAGGAGCAATATATTTATTTAATAAGACGAAAGCTTTTGGGTCTGAAAAAATGATGGCCAGTTCATCAGACATAGCAATTTCCCAAGGATACAAATACATTTGCCCAAATACCTACTCTCATGATGCAACTTTCGCTCTAACCTTTTTATCTGGTGCGTTCTTCGTTATAATTATAGCTGCACTTTTAAGATTACTAGAAAGAAGATAACTACTCTAAAACCGCTTTAATTCTTCTGACTCCAAAACCAACAGATTTCTGTTTAACAATTTTTAATTTACTTAACTCTTTAGTATTAGAAACATGTGGGCCAGAACAAATCTCTTTTGAAAAATCTCCAACAGAATATACAAAAACCATTTCCCCATACTTATGTTCAAAAATTCCATCAGCACCAACTTCTTTTGCTTTCTTAACACTCATCTCTTCTCTAACTACTTCTAAATTTTCTTTGATTTTCTCGTTAACCAAATCTTCAACTTTCTTTATTTCACTTTCTTCTAATTTTCTATCAAAACTAAAATCAAATCTTAATCTTTCTGAATTTATGTTAGAACCTCTTTGCTCAACTTTACTTCCCAGAACTTTTTGCAAAGCAGTGTGCAACAAATGACAAGCAGTATGTAATTTAGTAGTTTCTTCAGAAGTATCTGCCAATCCACTTCCAAATTTTCCTTTTGTGGCGGTTCTACTTAATTCTTGATGTTTATTAAATTCCTTTTCGTAACCATCAACATCAACTTTTACTTTTTTCTCTTTTGCTAATTCCAAAGTCATCTCCAATGGGAATCCAAAAGACTGAAACAATAAAAATGTCTCCTTACCAGATATTTTTTTACTCTTAGCAAACCTCTCAAACTTATTCAAACCCTTTTCTAAGGTTTTCCTAAATTTAATTTCCTCTTTATCAATTTCCTCCAAAATACCTTTCTTCTTCTCTTTCAAATTAGAATAATCTTTTGAATTTATTTTAATTATTACTTCGGCTAGATCTTTAGTAAAATTTTTATTAATTTTCAACAAATTCCCATGTCTTATAGCAACCCTAATTAATCTTCTCAAAACATAACCTTGATCAACATTACTAGGAACAACTCCATCTCCAAGTAAAAATGTAGCTGCCCTAATATGGTCACAAATCTTTCTAATAGAGAATTTATCATCCAATTTGGCAAATTCTTTTATCTTCTCAACAATCGGGTTTAACAAACTGCATTCATAAATATTTTTCTTTCCCTCTAAAATTGTATAAATCCTTTCATAACCCCCGCCAAAATCAACATTTTTTTGTTCTAACTCTTCATATTTACCTTTTGAATTTTTATTATATTGCATAAAAACATTATTTCCGATTTCAACCCATCTTTCATCTTTAACATCAAACTTCCCAGGGACTTTTTTATTAGAATTCCAATAAAAAATTTCAGTATCTGGACCACACGGACCTGTTTTTCCAGCAGGACCCCACCAATTTTCTTTTTTATCTAAATAAGCAATTTTTTTAACACCAAGCTTCTTCCATTCATTTGCACTCTCTTCATCTCTAGGAGAATTTTTGTCCCCGGCAAAAACCGAAACAGCCAATTTATTCTTATCCAACTTTAATTCTTTAGTTAAAAACTCAAATGTAAACTCAATAGCCTCTTTTTTCCAATAATCTCCCAATGACCAATTTCCTAACATCTCAAAGAAAGTTAGATGAACATCATCTCCAACCTCTTCAATATCTCCAGTTCTTAAACATTTTTGTAAATTAACTAATCTTTTCCCAGAAGGATGTTTCTCGCCCAATAAAAAAGGGACCAAAGGATGCATTCCTGCAGTTGTAAACAAAACAGTCGGATCATTTTCAGGAATCAGAGAACTATTCTTTATTTCTTTATGTTTCTTTTTCTTAAAAAATTCAATATACTTTTTCCTTAACTCTTTTGCTTTCATAGAAACTAAAGGCTAAACCCAATTTAAAAACCTTTTTACCAATCCCAAAAATCATCCCCAAGGATCATAGAAAAGAAAACCAGCTTATGACCCCCACCTTTTTTAGTTCTAAAACTTAAAACTTCAGAGTCCACACAGTTCTCTTGATTATCACAAACCGTGATTTGATAGTTATACCAAGTTTTTGGGGCCAAACCACTTAAAACATAATTGTGCTCCATCCTATTCTCCGAAAGTTCCATTTCTCTGTCTAATTCTCCAGTACCATATCTCACAACAGTTCTACTAGATTCACTCGTATTAAATTTAATTCTAACACTCGTAGGTTGTACTCCATAAACAGTTATGCCTTCAATTTCTGGAATTTCTTCAGAAGCAAACAAATTGGAACTATTTCCCCATCCAAAACTTTCTCTCAAATCAGAAAAAGTAAAATAACTGGTATTTTGATTTCCAATAATCCTATTATGTTCATCCAAATAATAATTATTATCAAAAAAGGTACTTCCGCTTTCAATAACATCCACACTACTCCCAATATAAATTGCAAGTTCCTCAGAATCAATATACATAGTATTATTGTACCAACTAGAATTATACAGGGGCCTTCCTGCAGATTCAGTATTATCTATTCTCATACATCTATCATAATTACAATTAACTACATTGTCAAAAATCTTATTATTCCATCCAGAATTATCTACAACTGCCACAGTTGTTGTATTATAAACCCCATTATCAAAAATCAATGCATCATTATTTCCCTTCAAAGCTAAACCATACCCTCCACCACTAAGATAATTATTGTTTACTGTAGAATTCTTCGTAAAACCAACAAACAAATTATGTTTGTATGTCTCTTCAATTGGCATATATAATTCATTTCCAGAAATTTCCGCATTCCAAACATCATATTCTTGTTGAGACTCATCTCCAACAGCAATTCCATATCTATTCAAAGCATGATAGATATAAAAACGGTTATTTATTACCCTAGGACTTTCAACATCTTTTAGGGAAGTATAAACTTTTACCCCGTTCCCATCTCCAATATAAAGATCATTATCTTCAAAAACAAAATTATCACAATCCAAAGATCTAACAAATTTTCCATAAGTTTCTAAAAAAAGAGCATTTTCTTCGCTTCCAAAAACATTTCCCTCAACACCAACATTACTGGAATTAAAAATAAACATCAAACTCCCATAACCAGAAAAAAAACTATTCCCTCTAACTACGGTATTATTCAAATTAGTCAGAATAATGGGACTAAATTCCATATGAGAATCTTCATATCCAAACGTATTATTCTCAATTAAGTTATTTCCTTCTATTTTAAGAGAAATTGCATAATCTACAAAATTAATAAATCGATTATTTCTAAATATTTTGTTACCATAAGCAGAATCCATTCCTAAATCGGCAGAATCCCGGCCATCAAAAATAAATCCCTCAAAAACAGTTAAACTGGAATCAGTAAATAAAATCATCCTATTCACATCTGGCCCAACTTTCAAAATAACATTTCCAACTCCACTAAATGTTCTATTCTCTCTTTCTTCTTGAACATGCAAATACCCTCCCCATTGACTATCTTCTAAATATTCTCCTTCGTAAACTAATATTTGAGAATTTTCATTTGAATTCTCTAAAGCATAAGCAATGCTATCCCAAGCAGTTTCTAAACTCAATCCATCTAAAGAGTTATTTCCGTCGGTTCTTACATAATAAGTATCAGCAGAAACAAAGTTAGCCAATAAAAAAATAAATACGATGAGCAAAACCCCTCTTTTCATTTCAAAATCGGAAACCTATTACACTTTATAAGAATTATTGTGTTTTTTAATACAGAAAATTATATAAACAAATTTCATAAGAATCAATATATGAAAAAGGGGCCATTATTACTATTTGCATTATTGATATGTGTATTCTCTGTAAGCGCAGCTACATACTACGTAGATGATTCTGCTGCAGGAACAAATGATGGGTCTTCCTGGGCTAACGCATGGGTAAATCTATCCTACGCAGAAGACCAGGCCGGAGCAGATTCATTAATATTAGTTGCCGACGGAGATTACAACGAGAATTCTGCCGGAGCAGGTTATTGGTATATTAATGCAAATGCCGCAAATAGAACCTTTCAAGCAGTAAATCTAACAAAAGTAATTGTAGAACCATTATCTAGTGGAGCAAGCAGGGTTATTAGATTACAAGATCAAGGCAACAATGTAACGTTTATAGGTTTTACTTTTCATGGAAACAGTTCAAGAACAGCAATAAGCCAACTTTAATTGAAAATAATTCTGTCTACATGCCAAAAACTCCCTGTTCAAACCATTTACTTTTCACTGGGAAAACACACTATTCTACTGTAAGAAACAATATTGTTCACGGGGGAGGGTATGGTATCTTATCTAAACATGATACTTATCTTTACACATACAACAATATAATGGCAAATCAAACAAATTTCTATGGTTGGGTTTCAAGATCTGGCCACAACACTTCTTTCTTCAACAACACAATTTATTGTAATCCATACAACAGCACAGTAGAGCCCACATGTATTCAATTCAAAAATGATAATTCTCCAGCAAGGAATGTAACAAACGTAACAATTTACGACAATATAATCTATATGTACAATGCAAGCCCCGCGTATAAAGCTACAGAAAATGGAATAAACTTCACAAATATAAATATGACTTCTTGGAACAACACTTTTTACATGAATGCCTCAAATCCCGCCTTTGCTCAAGAAAACAGCAAGACCTACAACCTAACAGCTTTCTTAGACTCATTTGGTTCCCTATTAGGAACTCTTGATGTAGAAAGTACTTTTTCGGTAACTGATTCTATCCCCACAATATTTAGCAACTCAAACACAACCGCAACAACATCAACAATAGATATCTCTTGGAATACTCAAGAATCTTCTAATTCCACGGTAGCTTACGGAACCTCCCCAACAGCATTAAGCTCAAGTGTTGAATCTTCAAAATACAACCTAACTCATAGAATTTATTTAACCGGCCTAAGTGGCGGAACAGATTACTACTATAATATAACTTCTTGCGATACTGATGAAAATTGTAATATTTCAGAAACATTTAATTTCACAACACTCGCCGAGGGCGCAGGAGGATCCAGCGGAGGAGGTTCAAGTTCAGGTAAAACATATTATGAACGAGACTCAACCGAGAATGGAACCAATTTAGTGTGGTCCGGAATAAGAAGAAATGATAAAATAAAGTTCAATTATGATAATCAAGAACATGAAATAAAAATAAAATCTATTACATCTACTAATTCAAAAGTAGAAATTTCTTCTGAACCCCAAGAACTGTTGTTAGATTATGGAATTTGGAGAAAAGTAGATTTAGACCAAAACGGAGGAATGGATGTAGAACTAAAAGTTGAAGAAGAATTTTATAGAATCTCTGTATATTTAGAAAAACTTTCAACAGAGTACTTCCCTTCAGATCCAATCGAAGAAATTTCAGAAGAAGAGTTAGTTGAAGAGGAACAAATAACCGAAGAAACACAAGAAAAAATAAAGATCACAAGCTGGTTACTGCTTGCTCCCTTATTTATATTGGGAGTACTTATTGTTGCTATAGCCTTATTTTTCATAATAAAGGAAAAGAAGAAAAAAGTAAAAAAACGTACAAAAAAACAATATAAAAAAAGAAAACGTAAAAAGAAATAAATTAACTTAATCTATTTAGTCTATCTTGTAAACTGCCAATCTCTTTATCAATCTGTGATCTATTATCTACTTTCTTGGGTTTATTTTTCACAACCTTCATTGGTTCCATTTTCTCTTCTTCAAGCTCAGGAACATCAACAACAGGAAGTTTTTTCTTTAAACTAACAACTTCCCTCTCAATTCTTTTCATAATATTCACTACTTTTCTAACTACCTCTAACTTTTTGAATTTATAACTCTGATAACTTTCCCAAGACTTTAACAACTCAGCAGACTCAATAGCACTCTCCAAGATTTCTCGCCTAATCAACAAAGGACTATCTACCTTAACATAAGCAGAATTCTCTTCTTTCTCGTTATTTTTTTTCTTTTGAGGCATAAAAATCACAAATCAAATAATTTTTTATCAACATCAAGTAATTTATTCTTTAACTTATCTAAGTTATTGTGCCAATTTTCAAGTTCTCTATCTTCATTTTCCTTTATTCTGTGTACTTCTTCCAATAAATGGCCAGCATTATGCACAAGTTCCTTGATCTTATCTACACTATCTCTAGCTTCTTTATAACTATCAATTTTGATAAAAACCGGCTTATCTTCATCTATTCTGGCTCTTTCAATTGGAGCCGCCCTAATGCCCTTTTTTCGAGTTGGTATCTCCACTTTTGGCACATTCACCGGTTTATTAATCTCTTTTTTTATCGTTCCAAATTCTTTTTCATAATTAGGATATTTTGGCACTTCAGAGCTTGTAGAAGCACTTTCTGAGAATTCAGGAACACTAGAATCGAATTTTTTATCTTTATTCCTTTTCAAGAACGCCATATTATAACACCTCCGGGGTTAATAGAAAAAGCAAGTTTGCAATATATAAAATTTCTTTACTATTTCTATGTAGTAAAACTTATAAATACAAAGATTTTTAAATATGTTAGAGTAAATTAGAAAACCAAGAAAAATGGAAATATCTGAAAACAAAATAAATTCCCTTGTCGGACAAGTTGCCGGCGAAGATGCTATTGGTGTAGCTGATTTTATCATATCTAAAGGTGAAAATGTATCGGAATTTCTAATTGCAGAATCATTAGAATTGCAAATCAATCACGTTAGAAACATACTATATAGGCTTCAAGAGAACAATTTAGTTACTTTTAACAGAAAAAAGGATAAAAAGAAGGGCTGGTATATCTATTACTGGACTTTTAACCATCCTCAGGCCGTTTCAACTATCCAGAAAATGAAAGAAAATAGGATAGAAAACCTAAAAAAGAGACTAGATCGGGAAGATTCAAGCACATTCTACACTTGTGCCTCAAAGTGCCTAAGACTAACATTCCAAAATGCTTTAGAAAGTAATTTCTCATGTCCAGAATGCTCAAAAATTCTTAAAGAAGTAGATAACTCTAAGATAATTAAAGAAATTAAAAAAGAACTAACAATGCTTGAAGAGCTACAAACTGAAGAGAATTTAGGTGTAGTTGAAGCATCTGCTTAAGGACCAAAAAATACTTTTGCTCCATCAAAAGGACCAAAAGGAATCATATTGAATATAAACAACATTAGATTAATATTTCTGGTCATCAACCAAAAATTTAACTTGCCATGTGACATTTCTGTTTTTTTTGTTCTTACAACCATAAAAGAAACAAACCACAAAACCAAATTAGTCAACGGGCCAGCAAAAGCAATTAATCTATAAGCAATTGGGTTAGACAAGGCGGCCTGAGCAATCGTAACATAACCGGGAGCAACAATTAAAAATGAGGATCCAATTAATCTTAATAATAGCCCTAAACCCAAACCCAATGGAAAAATCTCAAAACTAGCTGTATACCCAAAACCCATAGCAACAAATTTGTGAGCAAGCTCATGCAAAACAACGGCAGGTGCCGCAATCATAATAGCAAACCATAAATTATCCCAACTAAATCGCTTCTTTTTCATCATATGATAAATGGTCTTTGGTTTTCTTGTAAACAGGCCCATAAAAATTACTCCCAGAACAACTGATGTTATAATAAGTTTCCAAATTTCAGCCAAAGTAATTAAAGCCATATCAAAAACAAATAATACACTCTTTTAAAAGTTTTGCTAAAGGTAGCTAGCCAATCTTTTTTGTTTACTTTTCCTGTGCATTAATTTACTAACTCTAAATAAGTCATTAACATCAACTTTAAAATCTTTCATTATTTTTGCTTTAACATAATTCATCAAGGATTCTTTATCTTCGAATTCCAAGGGAATCTTATTTCTTAGAGAAGTTCTACTTGCTTCCCTACAAACCCAAACCCCAAGAGGATATTTATCTTCATTAGTAATAAACCTAAAAACTAAAACTGCACCCTGTTTTTTTAATTCGTATAACTTTTCTAAAATCCCAATTCTGCATGCATAATACCCCCCAGCAGTTTCTTCAACATAACCTTTCTTTCCAAAATAATCTTCATAATCGGTCCCATAATATTTTCCGGTTTTACTCCAAGGGCTCGGCCTCAATGGAACCTCCATCTCAAATAATTCAAAGCCCCATATATCCGGGAAAAACATAATCATGTAATAATTTCCCAAATAGCCAGAAAAATAGACTTGATAATCTACTTCTTGATAAAATCTAATATCTTTTAGTAATTCTTTTCCTAGCGTATCATCTGTTGCAGTTATGCTCCACCTTGTGGGAACTAATTTCCTATTCTTCTGTTTTCCTAGCAAACCGATACTTAAAATTTTACTTAAGAAATTTTCATCCATCCCTTTATTATATAATTTATACAAACCTTCAACAGATTTCATATCCCCATCAGATACAGTCTTATCCACAACGGTTTTTATTTTTGGATTTTCTGTTAATTTTATATTTTTTACATTTGCATTATTACTTAGTGGTTTTGCCACATTTTCCATTTTAAGTAGATTTTTCGGTTTATTTTTAAGAAAAACTTCCATATCTATGGGTTTATGTGCCATACCAACTTCTTGGCTCAAATCTAATAATCTATTATCAAAATTTTTTACAGAACTCTGAAATCTTGCATTGACTAATTGTGCCCTTAATTTTAAAATTTCATAATCTTTCAGTCCTTGTTTAACCCACTCTTTAGGATTATCCATCAAGCAAGAAGATTCTTCCTTTCGTGTTGGACTCAAAACTCCCACGTTTACTTTTGGATAACCAAATCTTCCAACAAAAACTGCTGGAGGAGAATTTCCAAAAAAATCCAAACTATTTAAATCTAAACTCGCAAAATTAAATTTGATTAGATCTCTCTGAGCATACCCACTCTTTTCCATAAATTTAGTAGTTTTACTTAATTTAAATACTTAATTTGTGTACTTGACAATATATATTAGAAACCTTTATAAACAAAACTTTGCCCCAAATTCTTATCATGTACAAGTTACTAAGAAACCTTTGGAAAACTCCAGAAAAGTCTCTAATGAGAGATAGATTAATAGAATGGAGAAAAGATCCAGCGGTACTAAGGATAGATAAACCAACAAACTTGGCTTCAGCTAGATCAATTGGTTACAAAGCAAAACAAGGTTTTGTAATTGCAAGAATTAGAGTAATCCGTGGCGGAAGACAAAGACCTTTAATAAAAAAAGGACGAAGATCAAAACACAGAAGAAGAAAAAAGATTGTAGGTATGTCATATCAATGGGTGGCAGAACAAAGAGCTCAAAAATTCTTCAAAAATCTAGAAGTATTAAATTCATATAAAGTAGGAAAAGATGGAAGACACTTTTGGTTTGAAGTAATTTTAATAGACCCACAACATCCAGTAATAAAAGCAGACAAAAAACTAAACATGTTTGGAAAAAAAGCAAACAAGAAAAGAGTAACACATGGTTTAACTTCTGCAGCCAAAAAATCAAGAGGACTCTACAAAAAAGGAAAGGGCGCAGAAAAAATAAGACCAAGTAGAAAAGCAAATAAGGGCCGTTCTAAGTAAACCTTATAAATTCTTTTTCTAAATTAAAATTATGCTTACAAAAACACAAATTTTAGAATTTAGAAACTATCTAAAAAAAGCAAAGAATCCTCTATTTTTCTTTGATGATGATCCAGATGGACTCTGCTCCTACCTAATCCTAAAGAAATACATAGATAAGGGAAAGGGAGCAATATTAAAAACAACTCCCTCATTAGACATAAACATGCTTTACAAGGTAGAAGAATACTGCCCCGATGTAATCTTTATTTTAGATATCCCACTAGTAACGCAAGAATTCATTGATAAAATAAACGTTCCAATAATTTGGTTAGACCACCATATGCCAATAAAAAGAAAAGGCGTAAAATATTTTAATCCAAAATTAAACAAGCCAAACGCAGAAATACCAACAACCTATATGGCCTACAAAATAGCAGAAGAAAAAGACTTACTTCTAGGAACCATCGGTTCCATCGCAGATTGGCACTATCCGGAATATGCAAAAGATTTTTCAAAAAAATACCCAAAAATCCTCCCTAAAACAATAAACAATCCTCCCGAAGCAATTTTCGATTCAAAATTAGGAGAACTAATAACCATTTTTAATCTATCCTTAAAAAGACCAACTTCAAAAGTCCATAAAATTTCAAACCTACTACAAAAAATAACCGACCCAAATGAATTACTAGAACAAACAACTCCGAGATCAAAATTCATAAACCGAGAAATAAAATCTCTAAAAAATGAGTATGAGAGTTTAATGGATTTAATAAACAAACAAAAACCAACCAAAGAAACGTTATTCATAGTAAAAGTTCCAAAATTAAGAAATTCGTATACTGCAATAATCTCAAATTATTTGATATATAAATTCCCGGATAAAGTAATCTTAGTAGAAAGAGAAAGTGAGGAGAATATGATTATGAGTTTAAGATCAACAAAAATAAACATTCGTGTAGCATTAGAAAAAACCCTAAACTCAATAGAAGGTTTTGGTGGCGGACATGACCATGCATGTGGAGCAGGAATCAACAAAAGACATTACGAAGATTTCATAAAAACATTCAAGGAAAATCTAAAATGAAAAAATTAATTTTCTTAATAACAATAATACTTCTTTCAACTTCGGTAACCGCACAATCTTACAACAGAAATAGAGAATTAGTGATTGATTTTGATTTTGACTCAGAATTTGACCTAACCGGATCAGGATCATTAAACAGATTATTCGCACAAGTATATCTAGTACCAATGGACGATGCATTCCAAGAAGTAATCTCAATAAACGAATACTCAACTCCCTTAGCAGACTCAGATGTAGGAGAATCTATAGTTTATACGTGGGACGAAAAAGTGTCTAACTATAAGTTTGGTTATTCTTCTGTAATAAAGACAAACAATGTAGTTCCCCAAATGGGAGAAGTGGAATTTCCCTATCCAGACATTCCAGAAGAATATAATAATTATCTTGAAGAAAAAGAAATAATAGATATAACCCCCGAAATAATTGAAAAAGCCTCAGAAATAGTTGGAAATGAAGATGATGCATATTTAGCAGTCCATAAAATTGCCTCATGGGTCTACGCAAATATAGAATATGATCTTAATTCTTATACCGCAGATGCTTCAAAACCAGCATCATGGGTTTTAGAAAATAAACAAGGAGTTTGTGATGAACTAACTTCTCTTTTCATAGCTATGACACGTTCAATAGGAATACCTGCCAGGTTTATCTCTGGAGTGGCCTATACAAATTTAGATGAATCTTTCGGTAACCACGGATGGGCAGAAGTATATTACCCTGGCCATGGTTGGATTCCATACGATGTAACTTTCGATCAATTTGGATGGATAGACCCAACACACATAGCCTTACAAAAGGCTGCAGATGCTGGAGAATCTTCAATAACATACCAATGGGAATCCTCTGGAGACATAGATTTAATTTCTAAAGATATAATCACTACTGCACGAATAACTTCACAAGGAGATGAAATAGAAAACTTATTCGATGTTACAATAACCGCTTTAAAAGATAATGTTGCTCCAGGAAGCTACGTTCCAGTAAAAGTAACTATAGAAAATACTTATGACAGTTACATTTCCGATCAAATAACTATCACAAAAGCACCTGGCCTAACTGAAAGAAATCAAAAAGTTGCTGCACTAAAACCAAAAGAAGCAAAAGATATATTCTGGATAGTTGAAATCCCAAATGACACCCAAGAAGGGTATATATATTCTGCAACAATTGAAGCAAAAGACACATTTAATTCAATAGACTCAGTAGAAATCACATTTTCAGAAGACGATTCTTTTGACTTTATTTCTCTAGAAGACGCTCAAGACATTGTAGACTCCCTTAGTGATGAAGATGATAATGATTATTCAAACTTAGTTGTAATGAGTTGCAGACCACTGAAAAGTTATTATTATTCATTTGAAATGGCTAAAATAGATTGCTCTGTAAGATCTGTAAATAATAATCTAAACAACTTAGAACTTTGCCTTGCAGATCAATGTGAAACATTTAGCTTAACAAAAAATTCAGAAAAGGAAATTTCCTTTGATGTAACTCCTACAAATAACTTGATCACTACCACTCTACAAAATAACGAAGTCGACATAAAAAGAGTCACCTCAATAGTCTACCTAGAAAATCCCGAAATAAAAGTTTCAAATGTAAATATAACAACAGTCAACTACGGAGAAGAAATAGAATTTCCAATAACTTTATTCTCTTATTCTCCATTAAAAAATGTAGTTCTAAAAATAAATTCATTCAGCGAGTTAGACGTAGGAGACATTGAAGACAAAAAGAATTTTGTGCTAACAATGAACACAAAAGCATTCAACTCCGAAAAAATCTCTTTCATCTTAGAATTTGAAGACGAATACGGAAACGAATACAAACAAAAATACGAAAAACCAATAATGGTTAATAATCTACCATGGTACTGGAAATTCATAAATTTATTCAGAAGTTAAGGTTGAAATTTACAAAAGGTTTACACAAACCAGTCTTTCTTAGTGAGAAACAAAAAAATAAATTAAGAATTATGAATGAACCAGAAAATGTAGGAATAGATGAAGTTCTAAATAAACAAAATGTAATCTTAGTTTTTCACGATTCAAAATTTAGAAAACCAACAAAAAAAATAACAAAGAAAGTCGGGAAAGAAACTATTTTTCCTTCAGTTCCTTTTCCTGAAGTAAAAAATTCAATCTCAGCATCTCCTTCAACAAAACTACATAACTTCTTAATTAAAAAAAGAAAAATAAAAAAGGATTGGGCTTCTTTGTTGATTGGCTATTAAATACGAGCAATCTTCATTCCTCTTGTATAACAACGCCTTCCAAATTGCCCTCTACACTATATCCGGGTGCATCATCATTTACTCGCACAACTCCTCCGTTATCAGTATTCAAAGTTCCCCTATAGATTTTAGAACCATCACCAAGTTCTATGTACATTTCGTCTTTAGCCCATCTCCTATCTATGTGAATAACCTTTGCTGGAGAATCGTTCCTCATAAAATTACATGCCTCATTTACGCCTCGAGTACCCATAGATATTTCGCCGTGCATCGCACCGATGAAATACGATATTCCAAGTACAACAGTGGCAGCACCACCATATACGAGAGTTTTTGCTTTCTTTTCCTCATTTGACATTTTCAAACCCCCTATGGCTCTCTAGGTATGTAACTAAGCCATCTTCCAACCTTTTTACAATATCTTCATTTTTTTCTTTTGCCAATGCTCCATAGATTGCCCTATCTGAGGAGTATTCATCTGCAAAAATCTGAGCAGCACTTTCTCCCTCTTCCGAAGATAATTTTTCTGTTAAAAATTGCACAGCTACGTCGAGCGGAAATATTCTAAATTTTGACTTTACTTTCTCATTTTTTCTAGCAAAATCTAAGTCATCCCCCATTCTTTTACGATAATTGCCCAAACTTATTCCCGGATCAAATTCTTTAAGTTCATCTTCCAATTTTATTGTTAACTTATATTTTTCCATTTTCATTCCTCCTCCTTTTTTACGGAAAGGTAACCATTATTTAGTAGTAATCTGATTCAAAGAGTATATATTTATTTGTTGTATTACATATAACAACAAAATCAAAAGATTTAAATACAAAAATATCAAAATAAAAACAATGGATGAATCAATACTAACAAAGGCAGGATTTGTAAAAAATGAAGCAAAAGTATACCTAGCATTGCTCAAATTAGGAAACGCTCCAGTAACCCAAATTAGCCGAGAAAGCAAAGTAGAAAGAACTTTAGTTTACGGAGTACTAAACAAACTTTTAGAGAAAGGTTTGGTTAGTTCAGTTACAAAAATAAATAAAAAATTCTTCGAACCCGCAGATCCAGAAAAAATACTTGCCACAATGAGAGAAAAAGAAAAAATAATAGAAAATGCTTTACCAGAATTAAAAAATTTATACAACACAACAGAAAAACAAGAAGTACATAATTTTAAGGGAAAAGAAGGAGCAAAAACAATACTAGAAACACTATTAAAAGAAAATACAAAAGACTGGTTGATCTTTGGAACAACCGGAAAACCTGCCGAAAATCTATCATACTATTTCCCTCAATTTCACAGAAAAAGAATAGAAAAAAACATACTGTTCAAAGCAATCTATTCTGAAGATTCAATAAAAAGGGTCAAAGAAATAAAAAAATTAAAATTAACCCAAATAAAAATATTGCCAAAAGAATACATGACACCTACACACATTAGTATTGTTGGAGAAAAAGTGGGCATTATTCTATGGAGTGAAAACCCATTAGGAATTTTAATAGAAAACAAAGAAATTGCAGAAAGCTTCAAAAACTATTTTAAGCTACTTTGGAATTTAGCTAGTAACTCTTAGCAATATAAACGACTTCTTTAGCAGCCTTACCACAAATTATACAATTTCCACTAGCTTTCTCTTTTTTATTTGCTAATGTCCCCCTAATTTCTGCAGAAGTATCTTTCTCAACTTTCTCAGCGCATTTAATCCCTTCTTTTCCAACAGAACACCAATTAACTCTAGCAATTTTTCCATCACCCATAGCTTTTTTCAAATCACTCTTAGTTTTACAATTAACGATTCTGCCCTTCATCAACTTCTCAGAATTTTTCAACAACCTTTCATCATATTCTTTTCCTAATTTTTTCAAATCTTTTAATTTATCTAAAGAAATACTAGTCTTTTCATTTTTATCTCTAATGAACAAAGACAATTTCTTACTTTTAACTTCTTTCTCTCCAATTTCCAATCTAAATGGAACTCCTTTTAATTCCCACTCATTAAATTTCCAACCCGGGCTATAACCTTCACGAGCATCAACTTCATATTTAACATTCAACTTTTTCTCAACACTAGCAACATACTTCATAACCCTGTCTTTGTTTTTCTTATTGTAAATTGGAACAACAACAACTTTCAAAGGAGAAATACAATATGGCAAAACTAATCCCTTATCATCCCCATGTGTGCTAATGACCGAAACTAAAATTCTTGAAATTGCTGGACCATAAGCAGTAGTATACAAATACTCCGCTTTCTCATTCTTATTTGTAAACTTAGCACCAAAAGCCTTAGAAAATATTTGCCCCATGTAGTGTGTTGAAGGCTGCTGTATTAATTTTCCATCTGGCATCATAACATCAGACCCAATAGTGTACTCTGCCCCAGCAAATTTATCCCATTGTGGTCTTTTCATAGCTAAAAAAGGAACTCCAAATTTTCCATGCATAACAGTTTCAGTTATTCCAATATCCTCTTGAACTTGTGCCTCTGCTTCTTCCTTTGTTGCAAAAGCATTGTGTGCTTCTATCCAATTAAATTCCCTACCTCTAATTAAAGGCCTAGTTGCTTTTGTATCATATCTAAAAACTGAACCTCTTTGGTATAATTTCAAAGGCAAATCTCTATGACTTCTAACCCAATAACTAAACATAGGAGTAAAAACAGTTTCACTCGTGGGTCTCAAAGCTAACTTTTCTTCATCTTTTTCTGTTTTCAACCAAAAAACCTCTGGAGTAAATCCTTTAACATGACTAGACTCTTTTTTCAAATTAGATTCTGGAATTACTGAAGGCATAATAACCGGTTTATGTCCTTTCTTTTGCAATTCTTCTTCATACAAATCATACATATTCTCAATAGTCAAAGTTCCCCAAGGCCTAACTATAATAAAACCCTTAGTGCCCAATCTTAAATCAACTATTTCTGCTTTCTGTATAATTTGACTGTACCACTCAGAAAAATTTTCAGACTTTTTTACTGTAATTCCTTCTTTGCTTTGTTTTTTCATTAATCTCTTTGATAAAAACTAACTTTTAAACCTTTTCCTTTCAAACACAGAAATATTTATTAATCCGTTTTGATTCATATAACTATGGCAATAGAACCTCAACCCGATTATGTTCCTGAAAGAACAAGATTTCAGAAATGGTATGATAGAACCGTTCTTTCCATTGGTGCGTTAGCGCTTCTTGCAATTAATGTGGGCGGACTTCAGATGCTCTCCGGCTATGACACCCCCTTATCTAGATTACATAAGCCCCTAACAACAGCAATAACCAGTTCCCCGTATGAGAATAATTCGGAAGCAGAATGGCAACTCATTCTAAAAGAAAACGAACAAAGATTCTGGAGAGGCGAATTCAGCGGACGAGTTAAAGGCGCAATTGATGACCTATTTGACTAAACATATTTACTTCCTTCTCGAATACTCAAATTAGATAAACTATCTTTATTCTTTTCAATAAACTCCCTAACCCATTTTTTATTTGTTTTAGAATACTCTCTTAACACCCAACCAATTGCCTTTCTAATAAAAAACTCTTTCTCGTGCATAGTCCTCTTAATAAACTCACTTAACAGTTTAGTATCGGTTTCATCTTTAAATTTCAACTGTGCCAAAATACTTGCCCTACGTAACCACATATGTTTACTTTTATTCCAACTTCTCAAAGTCTTTTCCATTTCTTCAGGATATTTCTTTAATAAATCTCCAACAGTATTCGGAGAAATCCCATCAATAAAATCCCACCAAGCACCCGTAACAATAATATGTTCAATTAAAGGAATAATTTTCAAGGTATGATATTCTTTATACTGACTTAAAACAGTCATGGCAGCATATCTTTCTTCTCTATATTGAGCATCCCACAATTCATTAACAACTTGATACCATTCATCATACGTTTTCAATTTAAACTCTTTTTTCAATTTAGAATCAATCTTTTTCTTTTTCGGACTAGAAACGCCATAATAAGGCATCTCAGATTTCATATATCTCTGAGCACCAACCGCATAGTCTTTATCAGCATTTTTTCTAAATTCCTCTTTATACGCTTTAACTAACGGATGCATTTTCAAAACTTCAATTTATTTTTTACTTTCTCCCATTCCGCTATTAAAATACTTAAAACTCCTAAAATAAAACCGAGTAACAAACCAATATCGTTGTGACTATAATTTACAATTCTCTGCAAAGAAATAATTGTCAAAACCATAAATGCAAATATGAAAAAAGGGATTCTCCAATTTTTATTTTGATCTATAAAGAACCAAAGAATATACAAAACTAAAACTGCCAATGCAATGTGTGCAGAAGCATCATAAAGAATATTATTTCCGAATAAAAACATTGGAATGAATTTTAACAAAATCAAACCAACTAAAACAACAACTCCTGAAATAATTATTTTTTTGAACTCTTTTTTCATAATATTAACCTAATTAAAGAATTAATAAGTTTTTTGATATGAACGGGCCTGCTCGGATTTGAACCGAGATCTAATGGGCCGAAACCATTTGTACTATCCAGATTATACTACAGGCCCACTAAAATAACTCAACAATGAAATAAGACTTCATAGCAAGCCAATACCTAAGCTCCATCTTTCGGCTCCATATTAAGCTATATAGTGTGAATGAATATCTTCTTTATCATTTAAAAAATCTTCCCTTTGCCTTAAGGTTGTGTGGGGTGGACAAAAACCAAATTTTTTCCAAACCAAATATCTACTGAGTTTTACTGGGTTTTTAGTTCCGATTAGTTCCATCCATTTTTCCAGCCTTTCTGGACCGCTAATTACAATAATCCATTTGTGGTTATCCTTTCTGTTTTTTGGTTGATAGTCATAATTAAAATATTCAATCCTCGATTTGTCTAACATAAAACCCACATTCTCAATTAACCTCTTTGAGGTACTGGACATAGCTAGAATGGGATAATAGTGAAATTTTTTCTTAAACTTGCAATATTTTCCACCAGACCTTCTATTACTAAAATACAAACTCCCATCTGTATCAAAATATCCTCTTAAAAATTTAGCAAATAATTTTTTATTTCCACTATTTAAAACACAACTAGGAACTTCGACAATTTGAGATTTTTTACCAGAAGGAAAACCTGCCTCAAAGAATACCTCCCTAACATATTTTTGACAATTAACAAATCCATAAGTTCCTCTCGAGAAAAATCTTCCTTTCATATCTAAATTAAATATTTTGTTAAACAAAGGAATAACATGATCATCATAATAGCTCTGTTCTTCAATATTTCCACTTATATCTATTTCTCCTTTATTCCTCTCTTTTCTTCTAAGATATCCGTCGCCAGCATGAATTCCAAATGCTTCAGCGAGATCTTTGTTAATATTCATAAAATAACCTAATAAAATTCACTTAAAAACAATTTGCCCGTGCGTGACAAGCTGACAAGATGAAAACATTTAAATAGCTTAATTTAATCCCCCTTTTTATGAATACTTATACTGTTTTTCATGGTGCCGATGAAGAGATTCAAAAAGAACTTGAAGCAATAATTGGAAGAGAACAAATGGATCCCGAATCCAAAATTTCTTTTGAGCGTAATCACGGTGCTCCCGGAACCGATTCATGGGGGGAGTTATATACAGAATTAACAAGACTACATGGAATAATGGGAAGTCCAGAATTTATAGGAGCAGTTGGAACTTCAAGTGCAGCAGGAATTAGATATCCAGAAAGTTTAAGCATACATACTGAATCAAACGAATATTTTAGTTTTATTTGTGGTAAAACCTGGGGAGATAGAGATCTTTTTATGAGAATAACTGGTTTTGATCATGAGAGAAAACCAATTCTAGAGGTAGTAGAAACAAGACATAAAAATTTCCTTCATTGCCTGGTGTCCTCAGACGATTCAGATGAATATAAACCATTTAAACTACTTAGGGTTGGAGATGGGCATACCTGGCTAATTGACACCCCCCGTAGAATGGAACTTCCAAAAGCACAACGAAAGATGACGGCAGATTCTCTAAACTTTGGTTTTGAAAACGCATTAAGATTTAGACTTCTTTACAATAAAGGAAAATTATCATTTGGTTAATAAAGAATTAAATAGGTTTTGCCACATGGGGATTCTGAATCAGAATGTATGGTTCTTCCATTATGCTATGTTCATCTGCGATCATACTCAATTCTGCTTCGCTTGCTCCAGCCAAAGCAAGATCTTCTCCCTCTAAACAACCGCATAAACCATCTTCTTCAACTCTTTGTGCATGCACACCTAATTGAAGAACAATATGCCCTTCAGCCGGATTATAACAATGTTCCATAAACCTCTTAGTTTCTGTATAACTATTTTGAAAATAGTGCAATACTTCTAGTGCATCAGTGTGGCTAACCTCGGGATGCTTGCCTAAAAATTCGCCTACCATTTCATCATGCGTTAATCCTTCAACATATTTTTCTGTCATTTTGTAACTACTCCTTAATTAAGGGAATTTTATAGGTCTCTATTCATTTATAAACTTTACCAAAAAGAATAAAAACCCAGAACAACAATTTTCCTCTATGACTGCCTTCTATAAGCTCACAAAAGAGGAAACTATTGAAAAACTTCAAGTTAATGAGAAAATCGGTTTAAAATCTCTTCAAGTTGACTTAAGAAGAAAAAAATACGGGCCCAACGAAGTAACTCACGAAAAAAAACTCTCACCAATAAAAATATTTCTACAACAATTTACAAATCCATTAATGTACATATTACTAATAGCAATTCTAATTTCACTATTAATACAACATTTCATTGATGCAATTGTAGTGGCCATCATAGTCATCTTAAACGCAGTATTAGGATTTTCACAAGAATACAAAGCAGAAAAAGCATTAGAAATGCTAAAAAAGATGGCTGCCCCACATGCCAGAGTTTTAAGAAACCACCATACAAGAATGATTTCTGCTTCACATCTAGTCCCGGGAGATATTTTACTTCTAGAAACTGGAGATAAAATTCCTGCTGATGCAAGAATCATAGAAAATGTAAATTTACAAATAAATGAAGCGGTACTAACCGGGGAATCTGTTCCTTCCGAAAAAACAATAAATAAAATAATAAAAGATTCCTCCTTAGCAGATCAAGATAATATGTTATTTGCAGGAACAACTATTTCTTACGGAAGAGGAAAAGCAATAGTAACTCAAATTGGAAATAAAACAGAATTTGGGAAGATAGCTTCCTCATTACATAAAATAGAAGAACAAGATACCCCTCTTCAAAAAAAGTTATCAAAATTTGGAAAAAAATTAGGTATTATCACAGCAGGGATTATTGTTGTAGTATTCTTACTAAGTCTACTAAAAAAAATACCATTGGTAGACTCATTAATGACGGCCATTAGTTTAGCGGTAGCCGCAATTCCAGAAGGCTTACCCGCAGTAGTAACTATCTCTTTAGCAATTGGTGTAAAAAGGTTAGTAAAAAATAAGGCTTTAATAAGAAAATTAGCAGCAATAGAGACATTGGGTTCAACAACAGTGATTTGTTCAGACAAAACAGGAACACTAACCTCTGGAGAAATGACTGTCAAAACAATATTCGCAAACGACAGAGTAATCTCGGTTTCTGGTTCAGGATATTCAACTAGTGGAACATTCACTTCTAAAGGTCAAAATTACAATCCAATAAAAATAAACAAACTTCTAGAAACGTCTTACCTATGTAACAACTCAGATTTAAGCGAAAAACAAGGAGATACAACGGAATTAGCATTAAAGGTAGTAGCAAAAAAAGCAAATGTAAAAACGGGCTTTGAAAGAAAAGACGAAATTCCCTTTGATTCAAGAAAGAAATATATGATTACTTTTGATGAAAAAGGGAAAACAAAAAACACACATATGAAGGGAGCTCCAGAAATAGTTCTAGAAAAGTGCAAATATATCTTTAATGGAATAAACACAAGACCACTAACAGAAAAAGACAAGAAAAAGATTTCAGACATGAATGACCAAATGGCTTCAAAAGCACTAAGAGTTCTTGCTTTTGCTTATTCAGATTCTAATTCAGAAAAAGACTTAGTTTTCTTGGGATTAATCGGAATGATAGATCCTCCAAGGGAGGGAGTGAAAAACTCTGTAAAAATAGCAAAAAAAGCAGGCATAAGAACAGTAATTATAACTGGAGATAACGCCCTAACAGCAAAAGCCATAGCAGAACAGATAGGAATACATTCAGAAGTCATAACAGGAGTACAACTAGAAAAAATGTCTTCCGAGGCAATTTTTAACGCAGTAAAAAACATTTCAATTTTTGCTCGTGTAAATCCAGAACATAAAGTAAAAGTTTTAGAATGCCTCCAAAAAGAAGGCCATGTTGTAGCAATGACCGGAGACGGAATAAATGATGCTCCCGCATTAAAAAGAGCAGACGTTGGAGTAGCAATGGGCATTTCAGGAACAGACGTCTCAAAGGAAGCATCAGATATGATTTTAATGGATGATCATTACGCAACCATAGTTAGAGCAATAAAATACGGAAGATCCATTTATGATAATATAAAGAAATTCGTAAAATTCTTAGTATCTGCAAATCTTGGGGAAATAGCAATAATATTCTTAGCTTTATTAGTATCACTCCCACTCCCATTGCTACCCTTACAAATTCTTTGGGTGAATTTAATCACAGACGGACTTCCAGCGCTAGCATTGGGCATGGATCCCGCCGAAAAAGGCATTATGAAAAGAAAACCTCGTTCACCAAAAGAAACAATTCTCGCCGGCACTAAAGGCTTCATAATCACAAGAGTTATTGTAATGGTAATAGTTGTCTTAGGGTTATTCATGCTTGAATACCTTATAACAAAAGATATAGACAAAGCAAGAACAATAGCTCTAACTTCATTAATAATATTTGAACTACTACTAGCATTCTCATGTAGATCTGAAAAGAAAAATATCTTTGAAGTGGGATTATTCACAAACAAATATCTATTCGGAGCAGTAGCATTATCCTTGTTATTACAACTCTTATTAATCTACACCCCATTAGCTTCAGTATTCGGCCTAACTACATTAACACTAACAAACTGGCTTTACATAACTGGGGCATCAGTTGTTGGTGTAGCTGTTTTGGAGATAAGAAAACTATTTTTAAAATAACAAACTATTTAAATAAAATTTCTAAAAATTAACATAATGGACAAATTATTATTAAAATCATCAGCATTATTAACTGGAACCGTAATTGGCGCAGGCGTCTTAGGAATCCCTTATGTGGTTGCAAAAGCAGGATTCTTAACAGGATTAATAACAATCATTGTCATGGGTATTGCAACCCTTCTCTTAAATTTATTTATGGGGGAAATCACATTAAGAACTCCTGGAAACCACCAACTTCCCGGTTATGCTGAAAGATACCTTGGAAAAAAAGGGAAAATGGTAGCAGTACTTGCAATGTTCTTCGTTATTTATGGAGCACTAACTGCATATATAATTGGAGTAGGTGAATCACTATCAGCACTCTTCGGAATCCCCGCACTGATTGGATCGTTACTATTTTTCATATTTGTTGCAATTTTTATTTACACTGGCCTAAAACTAATAGCAAAATACGAATTTATATTTGCAGCAATAGTACTAGCCCTAATAATAACAATTTCATTCCTGGCTATATTCTCAGGACAATTTAACGCAACAAACCTAGCAACACTAGACTTAACTAAAATAATGGTTCCATTCGGTGTAATTTTATTCGCCTTATCGGGAGCCATTGCAATTCCCGAGATAAAAGAGCAACTCCCTAGGAATAGGAAGAAACTAAAAAAAGCAATAATCATAGGTTCATTAATTCCAATCTTTGCTTATCTCTTATTTACCTTTGCTACAGTAGCAGTAACCGGATCACAAACTACAGAAATTGTAACAATCGGCCTTGGCCAAAATCTAAGTGAATCCATGCTAATCTTTGGAAATATATTTGCAATTTTCGCTATGCTTACTTCTTTCTTACCAATTGGGCTAGCCATGAAAGAAATTTACATGTATGACTATGACTTTAATAAAATTCATTCTTTCCTACTAACAATGTTTATTCCATTAATTTTATTCTTAATTGGCGTAAAAAGTTTTATACAAGTAGTGGGAATCGCCGGAGCACTCTTTGGAGGTTTGCAGTCTATTCTAATAGTTTTAATTTTCTGGAAAGCAAGGAAAAAAGGAACACGCCAACCAGAATACAAACTTGGAAAAAAACATTTTATTGGACTGTTACTAATATTAATTTTTATAATAGGAATTCTAAACCAACTTTTTGAATTAATCTAAGGAGTCATCCTATTAATTGTTCTTGGAAATGGAATTGCATCTTTTATACTTTCTAATTTACAAATCCATTGAACTAATCTTTCCGTACCCAAACCAAAACCGGCATGAGGAACACTACCATACCTTCTAGAATCTAAATACCAATTAGCATCTCCCAAGTTAACACCGGCTTTTTTCAATCTCGAAACTATTTTCTTTAAATCTGGCTCTCTTTGTGAACCATCAATAACTTCTCCAATCCCGGGAGCCAAAATATTAAAATTCATTCCCGTCCCCTTATTCTTTAAATCCTCGCCATGATAAAACTTCAAAATTTCTAAAGGATAATTGGTAACCACGACAAAATTATCAAAATATTCGGCCAATTTCTTTTCTTCCTTTCCTCCAAGATCTTGCCCATATTTTATTTTAAAACCATCTTTGTTTAATTTTTTTATTGCATCCTTATAACTAATTCTTGGGAAAGGAAATTTTAATTTGTTTAAATGTTTCATATCCACTTCTAAAATTTCTAAATCTTTCTTATTATCTTTTTTAACTTTTTTGATAACTCCTTGAACACACTTTTCAGCAACTTCAATAATATCATCCATATTTGCCCAAGCAGATTCCACTTCAAAATGCCAAAACTCAGTTAAGTGTCTAGCCGTCTTTGACTTCTCCGCCCTAAAAGATGGGGCCATAGCATAAACATTTTCAAAAGCATGAATAAAATTCTCCGCATAAAACTGCCAAGATTGGGTCAAAAATGCTTTCTTACCAAAATAATCAAAACCAAAAACCTCTGAACCACCTTCACTTGTAGCTCCTGAAAAACTAGGAGCTTCTGCTTCAATATAACCTAATTTTCTAATTTCTTCATGCAACGCCCCCATTACAGTAGATCTAACTTTCAAGGAAGAAGTCAATTTCCTTCTCCTCAAAGCTAAATGTCTTATATCTAATAAAAATTCATCACTCAAATCTTTACCAATTGGAAAATCCGCTGCCTTATGAACAATATTCATTTTAGAAACATTTAATTCATATCCATTTGGAGCTCTTTTATCTTGATTTAATGTTCCCTCTAATTCTAAAGAACTCTCTGTTAGTAATTCATCAGCATCTTTAACCAATTTAGGAGTTTTCAAAACACATTGAACAATATCCGAAGAATCCCTCATAACAATGAAGCTTTTATCCTTCATCTTTCTAATCCTATGTACCCAACCTCTAATTGCAACTTTTCCAGATTTTTTCTTTAAAGCCTCTTCTATTTTCATGAATTTCATTAATACAAAAAAAGAAAGGAAATTTAAAAAGTTTTGGTTTTTCTTATCTACGTTTTCCCAACACACTATCTATCTTTGCCCATATACCTCGAATAATCTCTTCTATTTCTCTGCCATCGTAAACCATTCCAACTTTTACTGCCCCATCTTGTTCTTCCAAAACACGATAAGCCTCAGAAACATCAATTCTTCCCCCACTCATCCAAGATTTGACCAGATACTGTCTTATCCCTTCTTCGTCCGAAACCTCTACCCTATGTTCAGGTAACTCTTCAGTTAAGATAACATCTATCTCGTCGTATTCATATGATGGGCCCTTTTTATAGAGCAACTCCCTGTCTTCTTCCAATCTAGAGAGGTCTCCCTCTGCAAACCTCCGCAAAGCCCGATATCTCCTAAAGACTTCTGACATACTTTTTTCCTTTCCCATTTTTATCTCCTACTGTATCTCTTATCAAAGTCACTAGGTTGAACACTACCCTCGACCCTTACTATCCCATCCGGACCAACAGTATAACTTCCAGGTAAGTCCTTACGTCTAATTTGAGATGGTTTTTTTATCTTTTCTCCAAGATAGAGTCCAGACTCTACAATCTCATCTGGGCAATGCATCTTCCACATAACCCATTCCTTTTCTAATTTTGCCACTAATTTTGCCATTTATTTTCCTCCTCCACCTCTTAATTACTTAATAGTAGCATTAATTTAAATAGATATTCCAAAATAATAAGAAAGATATTCAAAAAAGACCGAAAATTATATAAATAATGGAAAATTATTCCATTACATGAAATTAGACAAAAAAGACTTAATAATAATAGAATATCTAAAAAAAGATTCCAGTTTAACAACTCAAAAAATATCAAGACAAACTAGAATTCCTATAACAACAATTCACAATAGAATAAAAAAATTAAAAAAAAAAGAAATAATAAAAAATTACACTATAAATATAGATTATACAAAATTAGGCAAACCACTATCTGCATACATTCTAATTACAATCGATTACAATCTTCCAAATAATAAAAAAACAAACCAACTAGAAATTGCTAAAAAAATAAAATCTTTTGAAGAAGTAACTTCTACTTCAATTATGGCAGGGACAACAGATATAATAATAAAAACAAGATCCGAATCAATGGAAGAACTTAATGATTTTATCCTAGAAAAATTAAGGAATATACAAGGGGTAGACAAGACACAAACGTTAATGGTTTTAAAAGAAGTTTAATTACTTTATTTGTAATCGAACATCATCCAATTGTTTTTTATCAACTTTACTTGGAGAATCCAACATTAAATCTTTAGCATCCTTATTCTTCGGAAATGCAATAACTTCTCTAATTGATTCTTCTTCACAAACCAAAGCAGCCAACCTATCTAAACCGATTGCAAATCCTGCATGTGGCGGGGCGAATTTCAAAGCATCTAAGAAAAATCCAAATCTTTCCTTAGCTTCTTTCTCGGATAGTTTCAAAGTTTCAAAAATTTTCTTTTGTAATTCCCCATCATGTATTCTAACACTTCCACTACCTAACTCCCAACCATTCAAAACTAAATCATAACTTCTACTTCTGATTTCATGAGTCTTTCCTAATTTATCAATATCTTCCGGATTTATTCCGGTAAATGGGTGGTGACAAGAAACATGTCTCTTTTGTTCTTCACTCCACTCAAACAATGGAAACTCAGTAACCCAAACAAACTTGAACTTCTCTCCCTTCTTTCTCATATCCGGCTTATCAGATTTATATTTCTTCATAGCTTGTTCATATGTAATTCTTTCAAAAGGAATTTTCAAATTTTCATTAAAAACTTCTTTCCAAACAAATTTCAACATCTTCTCAAAAATAGAATAAACATCTTCTTCTTCCACAAAAGACATTTCCAAATCTAATTGTGTAAACTCTGGTTGCCTATCCGCTCTTAAGTCTTCATCTCTCATACATTTAGCAATCT
Source organism: Candidatus Woesearchaeota archaeon (assembly GCA_964587005.1). Lineage (GTDB taxonomy): Archaea > Nanobdellota > Nanobdellia > SCGC-AAA011-G17 > PNOQ01 > JABIBT01. Next base: position 159 of record CAZPJW010000007.1, on the reverse strand, counting down.
GAAAATATTTATCCAATCCAGAAATCATTAACAATTGCTTAAATAACTGAGGACTTTGTGGCAAAGCAAAAAACTTTCCTTTGTGAACTCTACTTGGAACTAAGTAATCTCTTGCTCCTTCCGGAGTAGATTTAGCAAGTAAAGGTGTTTCAACTTCAT
>CAZPJW010000006.1:0-32296 GCA_964587005.1 Candidatus Woesearchaeota archaeon | reverse complement strand
TAAGAAGAAATAATTTTTTTGATTCAAATAGCTCCCGCTAACTTAACAATGCAGGATAATGAAAAAATATATAAACCTTTATTCTAAAATTCAAATAAAAGATGGTGAAAAGAATTTTGGATGATGTTTCGATTGTTTTAGCTGGTTCTGCTGGCCAAGGTATTCAGACGATACAACATTTGCTTACTCATATTCTAAAACTAGAAGGCTATCATATTTTTGCTATGAAGGAAGTTATGTCTAGAGTTAGGGGAGGAGTTAATTCTACTGAAATTAGAATTTGTTCTAATAGGACATCTGCTTATGTTGATAGAATGGATTTATTTTTACCTTTAAATCCCGAGGCTTCGAAAAGATATAATTACAGAATAGATAAAAATAGTATTGTTTTAGATGAAAGTAAAATTCCTATGAGTAAAATTGCTAAAGAATTAGGTTCTGACATTTACAAAAATATTGTTGCCGTTGGTTTTATTTTGGGGTTGTTTCATGTTGACCTTGATTTTGTTTTAAAATATGTTAAAAAACATTTTTCGGATAAACCCAAATATGTAAATAATAATTTGTTGGCTGTTAAAAAAGGATACCATATTGGAGAGTTATATTCTCATAAAGTTGAAATTAATGTAAAAAAAGATAAGAAAGTTTCCAAGGAATTATATATGGATGGGAGTGAGGCTGTTGCTTTGGGTGCTATTGCTGGAGGATGTAATTTTATTTCTTCTTATCCTATGAGTCCTTCTACGGGGGTTTTGGTTGCTATGGCCAACCATTCAAAGAATTTTGATATTTTAGTTGAACAAACTGAAGATGAAATTGCTGCAATTAACATGTCTTTGGGTGCATGGTATGCTGGAGCGAGAGGGATAATTACTACATCTGGCGGTGGTTTTGATTTGATGACGGAAGGTTTGTCTTTATCAGGAATGATTGAAAATCCTTTAGTTGTTCATATTGCACAAAGATCTGGACCGGCTACGGGATTACCTACAAGGACAGAGCAGAGTGATTTAGATTTGGCTATTTATGCTGGCCATGGAGAATTTCCTAGAATTGTTTTGGCCCCGGGTAATGCCGAAGAAGCGTTTTATTTAACTCAGAAAGCTATGAATTTGGCGGATAAGTATCAAATTCCTGTTTTGATTCTTACTGATCAGTTTTTAGTGGATAGTTTTTATAATATTCCTAGTTTGAATCCCACTAAAATTAAAAATAAACATTATTTTGTTAGGACTTCTAAAGATTATAATAGGTATAAATTTACTTCTGGGGGTATTTCTCCAAGAGGTTTGCCTGGATTTGGTAGTGGTTTAGTTTGTGCTGATTCTGATGAGCATGATGAGTCTGGACATATTACAGAGAATCATTCAGTTAGAAATAGAATGGTTGAAAAAAGGTTAAGGAAATTAGAACCTATAAAAAATGAAATTGAACCTGAATTAATTGGTAAAGAAAAATATAAGACCCTTGTTGTTTCTTGGGGTAGTACTAAGGGAGTTGTTAAAGAGGCTTTGGAAAATAAAAAGGGAGTTTCATTTTTACACATTAAACAAGTTTATCCGTTACATAATAATACTTTGAGTTATTTGAAGAAAGCTAAGAAGATCATTGTTGTTGAGAATAACGCTACTGGGCAATTTGCTAAGTTGTTGAAAGGGGAATTTGGAATTAAATGTGAAAGTGTTTTGAAATATTCGGGTTTGCCTTTTAGTGTGGAGGAATTAAATGAAAAGTTATCTTGAAATGAAAGGATGCGATGTAGCTTGGTGTCCTGGTTGTGGTAACTTTAATATTTTGAAAATTCTTAAAGATGCGTTGTATGATTTGAAAATTAAACCAGAGAATTTAGTTTTGACTAGTGGTATAGGACAGGCTGCTAAGGCTCCACAATATTTGAAATGTAATTATTTTAATGGTTTACATGGTCGTGCTTTGAGTCCGGCTACTGGAATTAAAGCGGTTAATCCTAAGTTGACTGTTGTTGTTACTTCTGGAGATGGAGATGTTTATGGAGAAGGAGGTAATCATTTTATTCATACCATTAGGAGAAATCCGAATATTACTAATTTAGTTCATAATAATATGATTTATGGTTTAACTAAAGGGCAAGCAAGTCCTACTTCTTTGGTTGGGATGAAGACTCCTGTTCAAGTTTCTGGAGTTTCAGAAGAACCATTTAATCCTTTGGCTGTTGCTATTGCTTTGGATTGTAGTTTTGTTGCAAGAATTAATTCTGGAGACATAAAACAGAGTAAAGAAATAATTAAGAAGGCTTTGAAACATAAGGGATATGCATTGATTGATATATTTCAGCCGTGCCCAGTTTTTAATAAGTTAAATAGTTTTGAATGGTTTAAGAAGAATTCTTATTATTTGAAAGGACATGATGTTACAAATAGAGAGAAGGCTTTCAAGAAAGCTTTGGAAGTTGGAAAGTATCCTTTAGGAATATTTTATGTGAATAAGAAGAAGAAAACTTTTGAAGAAAATATGAATTGTAATAAAGAGTTTTATAAGAAAAAATTAAATGTTAGTAAGTTGAAAAAAGTAATTAATTCTATTGTTTAGTAACCATGTTCACCACGTAAAGGAACGAATAAAAATTCTCCTAAGTTTTCAGTTATTAAATCACGTTCTTTTGTTAGTTTTATTAATCTTTGTCTGTAAATGTGTCCGACAGGCAAAACCATTGTCCCATATCTATTGAGTTGTTCTAGTATTAATGGGTTAATTTCTGGAGAGGCAGCAGTTATTACGATTTTATCATACGGGGCGAATTTTTGGTAGCCTTTTGAACCATCCATGTTAATTAATTTTATGTTCCTGTCTAGTTTTACTTTTCTTAAATTCTTTTTTGCAAAGTTATACAATTCGGGGATTATCTCTACGCTCGTTATTTTTCCTTTTGGGCCCACTAATTTTGATAAAAGTGCTGTTTGGTAACCAGAACCAGTTCCTACCTCTAAAATATTTTCTCCACTTTCTATTTCTAATGCGTGAAGCATTATCATTATAGTTGTTGGTTGAGAAATTGTTTGCCCCATTAGTATGGGTAACGCCATGTCTGCGTATGTTTCTTTTTTATGTCCGGGTAGAATAAATTTCTCTCTTGGTACATCTTTGAATGCTTGAATTAGTTTAGTATTAAAATTGTAGTTCTTTTTCCAATATTTAATCAGTGTGTCTTTCACTTTCTTTTTGTTTTATTGCCTTTTCTTTTAGTTTTTCGTAATATTCTTCTGATGAGAACTCTTTTTCCTCCTTATTTCCTGGTTCTTTGGTTTTTTCTATTATCTCTGAAACTAATTTATCTTTCAGGTAAGAATTCTTTTTTAGAGCATCCTCTTTCTCTTGCTCTCTTTGTTTTTTTAGTTCGCTTTCCTTTAGTTTCTCCACGTATTCTTCGGAAGAAAAGTCTTCAGACATGTTTTTAACCCTATTTTATGGGTAAATTTGGGTATTTAATGATTTATGTGGTGAAATAACAAGTTTTTTATAGTATTTTTACTAAAAATTTGTATGGATATCAGAAAGATAATCATTATTCTTGTTATTGGTGCATTATTTGCATTTTTTGTTGCTGCATTAGCTGAGGCTATTCATGAAAGCCCAGATTATGATGATTATTGTGAGGAATTTGAAAAGCCCTATCAAGTAGAGCAAGAAGATTTTGATGATGCGGTCTGGAAAGCTTGTCGACAGAAGTATGATTCTGCTATGGCGGAGCATAGTCTATATGTTTTCTACGTTTCTATTATATTTGGTTTGATTGCTATTGTTGTGGGTTTGATGTTGCCTAGCCATAAAGATGATTTAAATCAATGGATTGGTTCTGGCTTTATGCTTGGAGGTTTCTTTAGCTTATTTTATGGCACTATTAGAGCTTATAGCCATTTAGATAGAATTTTGAGACCTATTGTTCTTTTAGTTGAATTATTAATTATTATCTATGTTTCTTATAAGAAAATTGGGAAGAAATAATTGCTTTCTTAAGTTAACCTTCTAACTCATTTTCTAATTTGTTTGGCCTCAATATATCCGGCGCCTCTTTCCGGTCCATTTTGAGGCGATAAGACTGTTCTTTTATACAACTGCCCACATATGTTGCAGCACCAACTATTGCTAGATTTATTTCATACATAGAAGCCTCATTAAAGGTTGAACTTAAAATTGAACTAAGCATTAATGTGCAACCCGTCCATTGCCCAATCTGACCGGGCTTATATTTTGGTTTTGGCATTTTTCTAGATTAAGAATAATCAAAGTTTTTTTTATCTACTTTTTCTTTGAAATTTTCCTCAAAGAATTTTAGCATAATTTCATTTTGTGATTTTTTGTATGCTTCTAAAGCGTCTTTTATTAAACCTCTTTTTAGCAATTGATCACCAATTATATTTAATTTAACTTTGTTATTTGCTAATTCATAGGCTCTTAAAGCTAATTTTAGTAAGTTTTGTTCTTTACATAAATCTCCAGTTTTTACTAGTTTTTCGGTATTGTTTATTGCTGAAAAGACCTCTATTGCTAATTCAAAATTTTGTCTTTCTAAACAATGGTCTCCCACTTTGTTTAATTTATCGGGATCTTTTAATGCTATGAATGCTTTGATTGCTTCTGTTAAATGGCCTTCATGCAAACATTTTTCGGCAGATTTCTCTAGTCTTGAATAATCTTCTGCTAGAACATATGCTTCAATTGCGTTGTTATATAATCCTAATCTAAAATTTTGATCACCAACTTCTACTAATTTAGATTTATTTTTTATTAATTTGAATATTTTTAGAGCTTCTTGGATTTTTCCTCTTTTTAGGTATTCATCTCCAGCGGCAGTTAATAGTTTGATTTTTGTATTTTCGTCAAACATACTTAGATCTAGGTTTTCAAGTCCCTTTTGTAATAATAATGGGATTATCTGTCTAAATTGATTATCATCTGTCTTTTCATGTTCATCCATGATTTCAGATATCTCTTTTTTTATGTGTTCCATCTTTCATGTTTGAATAAATATAGAATATATAAAGATTTATATTTTTGACTATAATTTAAGATTCTTACAATAAGAAGCTCTAGAACGCTAAATTTGGGTGATTCTTGGTAATTAAGCTAATCTATTTCCCTCTTGAAAATCTTGGGGAGGTTGTTGTGATTCGCTTTCTGCTTGTTCTTGTGCTTTTTTTGCTTCTTCTTCTAAGTCAACACCAAGTTTTTTTAGCTCTTCTAAGTGCATTTTTATTAATTGATCTACTACTCCAATCATTTTTGCAAGTTCTTGTCTCTCTTTACTTAGTGTTGCTAAAGACCCTTTGTGATATCCAATTATTTCTTCGTTTGCCATTTTTTATTTAAATTTTGAGATTTGTTTGATTATTGCTTGGTTAATAAAATCATTTTCGTCTGCGAACATTTTTGTGTCTGCTACCACTTTTCTTATGCTTTCTATGAGTTGTTTTGGTAGTTCTATTTTTTCTGTTTCCATTTTTTCTTGTTTTTGTTTTTTTCTTTCTCTTTATAAAGATGATTATTATAATTAATATAGTTATTAGAGTTAAAACTAGGAAGGTAATTTCTACTAAGCTCATGGTTAAGGGAGATTCTTCATTTATGGTTGGTGGGGTTGATATTATTATTGTGTTTATTTGAAAATCCGAGTAGTCTTCGTAGAGAACGAAGCATTCTAAAATATACCCCCCGGGAGTTAGAGTTTCTGGAAGGTTTATTTCTCTAGTTAGATTTTTTTCTTTATTTAATGTATGTGTTTCTTCAATAGTTAATTGAACTGTGTTTTTGTGAGTGAGTTGACATTTTAGATTTACATCGATGGGGTTTAGATCACCTTTGTTTTCTAAAATTACATTTATCGGGAGTATATCCCCGGGATGAAGTTCTTTTGAGAGATCATCTATATTTACATTTAGCTTTAAATCTGGGAATTTTGGGAGTTCAATTATAATTTCTTCTTCTTCGGGTGGCAATGGTGGGTTAATTCCGTCATCGGATCCAGTATATTCTTCTTCTGGTTCTTCCTCTTCCTCCTCTTGACATTCTTCATGAACTACACATTTTTTTATGCATTCTGGTGGAACATCTCCTAGACTAAATTGAACACCCTTAGGAGGACTTAATGGAATAATCTCATCCCCTTGTCCTGCCATAACTGGTTTTTCATCGGAAAAAATATCTCCAGTACAAGTTCTTGTTTGAAACATTTCACTTTCTTCACAACCACTTAATCCGCAGCCATTATCAACCCATTCTGTGCAATCACCACAGCCGGGAGATAGTTGGGGTTCGTAAGATAGTGCTATTACTGCAACTAATAAAAGTAAAATGTATATTCCCTCTTTTTTGCTTAAGTTCATTTTAGTAAAATGGCCATGCTGAATGACCGTATTGAATTACTAGATCAAAATTTAAGTCTTTTAGTCCGATTGGGGTATCACAAGCACCCCAGCAAGAACCCAACCAAATTACTATCTTTGCCTTTGTATTTTTTTCTAAGTAGTTTGTTATTTTTGTGGCTTCTGGTTTTAGACCGTCTGGTAGTTGTAAGCATACTAATTTAGCTTTTTCTTTGTTTATTTTTTTTGTTAAATTTTCTAGTTCTAAGTTGTATTTCATTGTTTTTAGTTTGTTTAATAGTTTTTTAAGGTTTTTGTAGGAAGGTTTATTAAATTCTTTCTTATTCTTAGAATTATGTCAAAAATAAAGAGGTTTACTACTCCAGAATTAGATAGATTGACAAGTAAGTTATATAATGAGTTTTTTAAGGTAAATGGTGACCTATTTAACCGTGATAGGACAGGATATTTTTATATGGCAAGGCGTTATGTTTTAAGAGAGATCGAGAGGGAGAAATATGGGGGAGTTTAGTAAAAAAGTTTATTTCTATTGTAGTAAAATTCCTAAAGGGAAAATTAGTACTTACAGAGAAATTGCTGGGGCTATGAAAACTAAGGCTTACAGACAAATTGGACAAGCTTTGAAAAGAAATCCTTATGCTCCGAAAGTTCCATGTCATAGAGTTGTTAAGTCTAATGGTGATATTGGTGGTTTTTCTGGGAGTGATTTGAAAAATATAAAGAAAAAAATTTCTATTTTGAAAAAAGAGGGTGTTGATGTTAAAAAGAATAGAGTTGTTGATTTTGAAAAGAGATTATTTAGAATTTCTTAGTAATATTTCATAAATAAATTGGTTATAGCCAGGATATTTCTCTTTCATTATTTCTGGGTCGTGCCCAAGATTAAATATTTCGCTTAGGGCAATTGCTACTGCTGGAGATATACTTTGTCCTGCGTAGCAGTGTACCAATAGGTGGTCTACTCGATCTTTATATTCTTGAAAATCTGAGAGTATTTTTTGTGCTAAATCATCGTTAAACATAGCATCTCTTGGCGTAATCCCGGGATATCCTGGCCAGATATCATCAAAATGATACTCGAAAATCTTAACCCAATTTTCACTTTCTTGTAAAGGTAAGATATTTAAAAAATCAAATTCTGAAGCAATTCTTACTCCATATGTATTTGGTTCTGGAATATGCTTTACTGCATCAGATAGATTCATAATTGAAATTTCCATAAAATAGGGATCTGAATTTTATTTATAAGTCTTCTTCAAGAACTAGGGAGCCAACATAATCACAATCTTTACATTGATATTGTCCGGTATGGGCTGCGGCATGTAGAATGAGATTTGTGGAGTTGCATTTTGGACATTTTTTCATTTTAATTCAAATAAGTCTGTTAAATTTAATTCTAATGCTGCAACGGGAGTTTCTAGTGCAAAATTATCTAAAACTTGTGGGTTTATTTCTCCTATGTAAGCTACTTCTTTACCTTTGCAAGAAACACGACCAGTTCTTCCAGAAATAAATGAATTATGTTCAATTTCCTTTATTTCATAAGTTAAAGCTAGTGAATCAAAAATTACATCTAAGATTTGTTTTATGTTAGTAAAAGTCATCTTTGAATCCGCTAGTAGAACTGCGAGTCTTGTTTTTTCTTTTTCTTTATTAAAAACTGTTCCTGCTTCAAATATCTTTTGTGGATAATCATAATGTTTATTATTTTTTAAGACTTCTAATAACGAAGGAACCATCCAAGCTCTTAGAACATTGTAGTCTTCATTTAGTGCGTTTTCTATTTCTACTAATTTTAAATCTTTTAGATTCATTAATTTAGTTTGGTTTTCTTTATTAGTTAAATTATAAGTATTTGTTTCTATTAAACCAAGATTTGCTAAAATGTTACAAATTTTATTTTTGAAAACTTCGAATTCTGATTCTTTTGCGATTGTTGAAACGTTTGGAATCTCTGGAATAAAATTTTCGTAGCCGTATGCAATTGCTATGTCTTCTACTAGATCAACTTCGGAGATTATGTCTGTTCGGTATGGTGGAATTAAAGCAGAACCATTAGAATAATTAATTCCCATTTTTGAGAGAAGTTCTTTTATTTTTGTTTCTGTTAGTTTTAATCCCAAGGTTTTTTCAACGTAGTTTTTATTTAATTTTAATTTATTTGGTTTTAAATTTGGATAAGAAACATTGTCTACTTTTACTTCATAGATTTTTCCATTTCTATCAGCTAGGGAAGTTGTGATTATGTTTAATGCTTGTTCGCAAGCTTGTAGATCTGTTCCGGTTACATCAATGAATAGGTCTTTTGTTTTCCCATCGACTTTTGTTTCTTCTGAATTTATTATTGGAACTAAAGCTAATACTTGATTATTTGCATCTAACCAGATTGGATATTCTTTGAAATTTTCTAGTGTTGAAGAATAGTCTCTTCCTTTTGGATGTTTTTCTAGAACTTCTTTTAATGTCACTTCTTTTTTGAATTCTAAAGGTGTGAATTTGAATGATTTTGGTTTTGTAGTATAAGTTAGTGGGAATTTTATTTTATTTAAATCATAAACTCCTATTGAAACTTTTTTTCTGTTTCTTCCGTGCGATGCGTGAAGTTTTTCTTGAACTTGCATTAGAGATTTTATTGTTGCATCGTTTAGAGTAATATCTTTTACGACTGCATTTACTGCGAATGGTCTTACGCTTTTTACTTTTGGATCTTTTTTTGCTTTGTATATTGATTTGTTTACTTTATATTCTTTTAATCCTTTTTTTATTCCTAAGAATGATGATAGTGCTCTTGCAAAGCCTTCTGTTGAAAGCATGTCTGGCCTATTTGGGAAGATTTCTACTTCTATTTCATCTTTGGTTACTTTTTCTAAATCAGTTCCAAGCATTGAAATTCTATCTTTTAGTTTTTCATCCGGAATAGTTCTTCCTAAGAGTTTCATTAAATCTTTTTTTTCTATTGTTATTGTTGGCATTTTATTCGAAGTAATCCTCCGTTAGATCTATTTCAATTACTTCTCCTAGGCCGTTTGTTCCGAATTCACAATCTGCTTGCATTTCTTCAAAATAATTTTTGACTTTTTTGTTAAAAGGATATAAGTAATAAGGAACTCCACTATATTGAATTGAACTGCAGTCTGTTTCTGTTATATCTTCCCCGTTATTATAGTTGTAAGTTATTTCTTGGAGTTTGCAGAATGGACTAAAATATTCTTTTTCTTCGCAAATTTGCATGTTTGTTTCAAGTTCTTCTTGAGTCATCTCTGGACTTTGTTGGATTAAAGCTTGAAAGTCATCTTTATCATCCATTACATCGAAATATATTTTTATTCCTAGGAAAACCATTAATATTGTAATTATTGTAAGTGTTCTTCCTATGAATTTTATTGGACCCATTCTTTTATCTCCCTTAGTTGTTTTAAATCGTTTTTGTATAAATCCCTTATGTCTCTAATTTGATAATAATTCATTAGTATCCTATCAAAGCCAGGACCCCATGCCAAAACTGGGATTTCTTTTCCAAGTAAAGGTTTTATCATTTCAGGTCTAAAAATACCTGCTCCACCTAGTTCTATCCATGTTTTTTTCTCTGGAATGTAAACATCTATTTCTACAGAAGGTTCGGTATATGGGAAATAAGCTGGCCTAAATCTCACTTTTTCATAACCCATTTTGTTAAAGAATTGATTTAGATATCCAAGTAAGTGTCTGAAGTTTGCTTTTGGATCTATTACTATTCCATCTGTTTGGTTAAATTCAAATAAATGGCTCCAATCTAAGGATTCATTTCTATAATTTCTTCCAAGAACAAAATATTTTTTTGGGAGATCTTTTTCTTTTAATTTTGATAGGGTTTTTGCTGAAAGAACTGTTGTGTGTGTTCTTAATACTGGTCTTTTTGCTTCATTCTCTTTCCAAGAGTATTTCCAGGATTTTTCGTGTTCTTTTTTTACTTTATTTACTATTGTTTTATTTGGTAATTTTGAAGTTCCTTTTAGGAAGAATGTGTCTTGCATTTCTCTAACCGGGTGATCTTGTGCTGTGAATAGCGCATCAAAATTCCAGAAAGAACTATTTACTATGTTACCAGTCATTTCTTCAAAACCCATGTCTAACCAAATTCTTTTTGCGTGTTCTTTTGCTTGGTTTACAAAATGTCTTTTTCCTGAATGAATTTTTGGAACATTAATTTTTATATCATATCTTCTGAATTTTTTTCCTTTCCATGATTTGTTTTTCAACATTGAAGTTGTTAGGGTCTCTATTGCGTTTGATTCAATTTTTTTGTTTATTAATTTTTTACCTATGTCGGTTAGTTCTACTTCTATTTCTGTAGTTATGTCTGTTTTTACTAGCTGTTTTCTTTTTTGCAAATTTTTGAATGTCTTTTTTTCTTCTGGTGTTAGATCTCTGTTTTTTATTAGCTTTTCAATTAGTTTTTGTTCTGGTGTGTCTTCTGCGAGTATTTTTAGGCCAGTTTTTGTAATTGAAATTTTCATACCTTCTTTTACAATTATTGAAGATAGTTTTTTTAATTGGCCTATAGAAATGTTTGCTTCTTCATTTGATAGGTTTGATTTTTCTTTTATTTCTTTTAGGGAGAGTTCTTTTTCTTTGATTGTTTGTAAGAATTGTAATTCAGGGAGTTTTGCTCGTGCATATTTTTCTCCGTTTTTATCTAGTGTATAAATTTCTTTTAATTTTTTTGTTGTTTTTAGAATGTTTTTGTTTTCTAACCACTGTAATGCTCTGATTATTTCTACTTCTGAAAGATTTGAATTTTTCTTTATTTCTTTTAAATTTTTAGAATTTTTTAGATGAGGTAATACTTTCCTTTCTAAAGGGTGTAATGTTTCTATTAACTTACTTAGGTTCATAAAATGATATTAGGATAGATTATTTAAAAAGATTTAGTTTTCGTATTTACGTTCCATTTTCTTGTAGTCTTTGGTTAAAGAGTCTTTTATCTCTTTGGCCTCATCTGCTTCTTCTTTTAGCCCTGATGCTCTTAAGGCCTTTTCTTCCGCGGCTAACTCTATTGAACTCAAGAATAAGTCTATATATAATCGTCCTTGACCATCTGTTTGCTCATTTTTGACCAAAGTTGGATAGAATCTATCTATTGCTTCATCTACGGTTTTTATTAAATAATTCAATTCTGGAAAATATCCTGCGCTAGCTTCTTGGAATAATCCCATATAATTGAGCATAGTTACTAGTGGATTTTTATTTTCTGAATAGTTTCCATCTGATTGTATTTCTATTTTTCCAATACCTAACTTTGTTTCGAGGCCGGAAAATTTTCTTATTGTTGAAAGTCTTTCCTTAATCTCCGGAGATAAAGGTTCATCTGCTTTTATTGAGAGTGTGAAAACTTCATCAAGTCCCAGTAAATAATACTCAAAACCATCTACTCTTTTTGCTGTAGAAATTTTTCTAGCCATTTTTATTGTTTGGTTAAATCTTCTTTAGATAAGAGTTCTAAATCGTTTTCTGTTGGCAAATCTTCAGGAATTGGAGTATCTGCTGTGAATCTTCCTTCCATTGCTAAATTTGCCCAGTATTCAGTTTTACCGACCTTAGAAGGATGAGAATATAATTCTTTGTGTAGTTCTTGAAACCTCTTTATTGTGTCTTCATACATTTTTATTTTGTTGTTAAATTAACCATGCTTGTTATGGCATTTACAAAATATGGACTTGTTACCCAAACTGCCGAATCAACTTTGTTTTCTACAGTATCATCGTTTAGCATAAATAGTAATTCTTTGTTATCAACCAATACAAACCTTGAATCTAACTCTGAAATTACTTTGTTGTTCATTACTGCTTGTGCTTCTTTGTCCTTAATTTTTTCAGTAGTTATTAGATTAACTTTCACTCCCTTATTTTTTAATTTTTTGAATAAAAACTTAAAATTATCAAATTTTCTTTCAAATCCTTCTGTGGTTGTTGAGATAACAACAGATTTTTCAGCAGATCTTAACATTGATTCAATTTGATTGTAGATATTTTTTCTACCTTTTATTGCTCCAGTTATTGAAGAAGGATCAACATTATCGATTCCATTTGTGAATAATTTATTTAAATCCCCAAAAACTTCTGTACTTTCTAGTTCTGCAACCATTTTTATTTGTTGGTTTGCTTTTGTTTGAACGTCTTTTTTTACTCTTGTTATGATTTCTTTAGGTTCTACTGCAAGGTATTTTATTGGTTTGTCTATTTTCATTACAATAAATCCTTTTTTCTCTAAAGATTCTAGAATATCATATGCTCTTGATCTTGGAACATTACTAATATCTGATAATTCGCCTGCTGAAGCTACTCCTTTGCTTAATAGGGCAGTCCATATTTTTACTTCATATTCGTTTAAATCAAATGCTGATCTTAAGTTTTTTAGGAATTGTTGATTCATAATCATGTTTTATCCTTCTCCATATGTTATTATAGTAGAGATTTTGGTTGGTTTATAAAGCTTTTGATTTTGTGTAATTGGGTGGTAGTAAATAAATGGGAAGATTTATAAACAACTTTTTTTTCTTAGATTTATGGATTCAGCATTATTGAAGAGGATTGCCACAAAATATAGGCAAAAGTATGAAAGTTATGGTCAATCTAACGGGGCGAGTAGCTTTAGAGATATAATGAATTTAGTTATGGCTATGGAAAGTATAAACGAATCTCCTGATGATTCAGCAGTAAGTGAAATGACTGGAATCAGTTCCCTTAGAAGTTTTGGTCTTTGTACTAGGGCCCTTAATGATTATTTTAAATTATTGGATACTTATTCAGACTATAGAGAAGCGGAATTACACGGAAATACTATGGGAAAGGAGAAAGTTGCGGGATTTCCAGACTTATGGGATTTCACTAGATCTAACGAGGGAGTTTTAGAGCAGAGAAGGATTTTTGGAGTCAAAACTAGCCGTGCTGCGGAGCATTATATAATGCTTTCTAAAAAAAGATTGGAAAGTCTAGTAGAAACTTCTTGATTTATTTTAAGAATTTATTTAGTTGTTTTTTAGCTTTCTCTCTTTTCTTTTGATGTTGTTTAAAGAATTTCTGAGCTTTTTTTATTGTATACTCTTTTAACTCGGAAGTTAGCATTTTTCCAGACTTGTAATCTTTGTAAATTTTGTCTAGTTTTTTCTCACTATCTTCTAAAAATAGGTTTAAGTATTGGAAACATACATCTACATCGGGATTGCCGCCGTGTTTTTTGTGTTCATCTATTGTTTTTTGTCCACCGGAGAATGATCTTTTTAGTTTTTTTTCAATTTCTTTAGAAGTATCTGTTGTGTAGATTGCAGAATTTTCATCAGAAGCAGACATCTTTGCAGTTCCTTGTAATGATGGCATGAATTTTGACATTATTGAACCTGGCTTTTCTAGTTTTAATTTGTGTGCAATATCTCTTGATAATTTGATAAATACATCTTGGTCAATTCCAACAACTACTAAAGAGGGCAGTTTGTATTTGTATGTTGGGTATAAAATATGAGAGGCTTGCATTGCTGCGTAAAATGATTGTCCTATGTTTTTTTCTGTTGTTAGTCCTAGTGCTGCTTTTACAGTTCCGTATGTAGTTGCTTTTGCACATTTCATAGATAAATTATAAATATCTTGATTCATGTTAGTAAAGTCAAATAGAAATTCTGTTTTTTTTGGGTCAAATCCTAATGCTATAATATCGTATGCATTTTCATAAGCAAGTTTTTGTACTTCTTCTAGGGTTAGTTTATTGTTTACTAAGAATTTTTCATCGTCTGAGAATGGAATGAAAACAAAACAGTTGAATTTGTCTTGAAGTTCTTTTACAAATTTGAAAGTTAGTAAGTGTGCGAGGTGCATTTTGTTACTTGGACCACGTCCAGAAACAATTGCAAATTTCTTTTTTGTTATTTTTTCTAAATCACGGTGAGCAAAGTAAAAGTCTTTTTCTATTAATCTGATTCCTTTGAATTTTTTTTTGAGAGAACTATCTATTTTGGATGCTCCAAATTCTTTGATTACTTTATTGTAATCTACTTCGCCTTCCACTTTGTATGGTGTGATTTTCATAGATTAGAATTTAGAATTAGTTTATTTAAAGGTTTCCTTGTCAGCTTGTCACGCACAGGCGAAATTGATTTATAATCTATTTTATTATAAAAGATTATGGATATTGAGGGAAAAAAGAGGATTATTCGGGATTATTTGAGAAGGAATCGAATGGCTACATACAGAGAAATTAGAAAAGATACTAAACTAAAAATAGAGAAAATTTATCCTAAGGGTATGAAAGAGGCCTATTTGGATTCAGATGTCCCCTTCCCCAAAGCCTTACTTAAAAGAACAAAAGACGAGATGGAAAAACAAGTTATTGATTACATAAAAAGAAACCACAAAGCAACTACCGTGTCAATTTTTAGAGATTTAAAAATAAATATCCCTCGGGTATTTGGGACCATAAAAAATGCTTATGAGGCGGCGGGGGTGGAGTATATTCCTAGGAAATCCTGTACGAAAAAGAAAAAAGAAATAATTGAGTACGTAAAAAGAAATCCTATGGCTAGTTCTGAAGAAATTAGAGTAAAATTTAAGGTAGCATTATTTAAAATGTTTAATGGTATGGGTGAACTTTATGAGTTAGCAGGAATAGATCCGATTTATTTGAATAAACGAGGATTAAAAAAGAAAGAACTAGTTTTAAGATACATAAGAAATAACCCAGAAGCTACGCAGTGGGAAATAAATAGAGAATGTAAAACACATATTCAGGACATTTTTGAGGGAGGCATTATTGAAGCATACAATATTGCTGGAGTGAAATACCCTTTTCACAGGCGAGCGAAGTATGGATGTTCTGATAAGAAAATACTTCATAGAGCTACAGAGTTTGAGAGGAATGTAGTAGAATATTTCTCTAATATTGGAAATGTTAAATATCAATTAAAAACTAAATCGGGGTATGTCGATGCTTTGGTTGATGTTGATGGTTTTAAGTTTGTTATCGAGGTTAAAGACTACAGGACAAAACCTGTGGGGAAAAGAGCAGTAAATCAGATATGTAGATATATGAATGATTTAGATTTGAATTTTGGAATCATTATATGTAATAGTAAGAAGAAGGACTATGTTGAGGTATGTGGTAAAAACATAGTCATCTTGACAATTGATGAATTGAAAAATATGGGGCCAGAGGGATTTGCACCCCCGATTGGTGGGTTCTCCAAAATTATTGGAGCCACCCGGTTTCCTACTAGCCTATAGCCCCGAGTAAAAAAATAAGAAGAATTAGTGTTTATTAAGCTTACTAAAATCAACTTGGTGAAAGTGTGCTTTCTTCTCTCATCTTGATTGGCGAACCCAGATTAATCCAGTCAAAATAATCTAAAGTAATTCTTTCCCCGGACATATCATCTGCCTTGTAAACTACGCTGATTAAAGTGTAAGTAAAATCATCTGCTTGGAGGTCTTGTTGCTCTCCAAAACTAGTTACTAAAAAACTTCGGTTTCTCCAATCATTGGGCAAATGGGGAGAACTGGAAAGATTGTGTCTTAGATTAATACTAATCTCCTCCGCTTCTCTTCCACCCGGTCTTTTTAGAAAATTAAATTCATACATCTCATAGTCTAGAACTCTTTCTAATTTTGGGGTTATTTTTTTCCAAACCATTTTACTCTTTAACTTTTCTATCCTTAATTTCTTTATCATGCTCTTCTATACTTTTCAGAACTGCTCTTAAATATTTGGCCTTATCTTCATCCGTTAATCCTTTTTTCGGTGGTTCGGGTAAAGCGTCTTCCTCTTTTTCTGCATACATATCAACCAAGTAGTTTAATAGTTTCTTTTGGGATTTATCTTTTGTTAATATTATTGAGATTCCAATAGCAAATCCTATTGAAACTCCAGCAAGAAATGTTAAGATGTAGTTTATTGTGAATAAGTCTGCCATAAAAAGGGGAATGAATTGCTTTTTTTAAGTATTATTATTCTAGAAAAGTTAGTAAGAACATTACGAAAGCTCCCAAAATCAAACCAAGTATCTGAAAAAGTGATAGGGATAACTTTGTTTCCTTGTGTAATTCGGGTATTAAGTCAGAACCTGCTATATAAAGGAATCCTCCGGCGGTTATTGGGATTATTATGGATGTGAAATTTTCTATTAGGGGCCCTATAAAAAAGGTTAGAATCGCTCCTAAAAACGCTGTTAATGATATTAAAAAATTGTATGCTATTGCTTTAGTTTTTGAATATCCGGAATGTAGCAATATCCCAAAATCTCCTATTTCTTGAGGTATTTCGTGAAATAAAACTGCTATTGTTGTGGTTATTCCTAAAGGCAGATTTACTAGATATGAACCAGCTATTAAAATTCCATCTATAAAATTATGAAATGCATCTCCAACAAGATTTATTGCAGCGAGAGGTTTATTGTGATGGGAACATTCTTGGTCATGACAGTGGTGCCAGTGTAAGAATTTCTCTAATATGAAAAATAATAAAATTCCGACTAAAATGTAGAAGGCAATTGAAGCAGTAAAACCTGCTTCTGAAATTTCGGGTAGTAAATGGATAAAAACTTCTCCTAAAAGTGCACCTGCTGCGAAGCTAACTAGTATAAGTAAAATCTTTTTTAAAAATTTATGTGAGAAACTTAATGTTATAATTCCTATTAATGAGATTAGGCTTACTATGAAAACACTTAGTAGAATGTAAGTTAACATTTTCTAAGTTTAATCGTTAAGTATTTAAATGTTGTTTTTTATTTTTTATCATGAAACATACTTTAAAGATTAGTTTTATTTTAGTGATTTTGTTTTTATTGTCTCATTTAATTGGTTTATTTATAATTCAAGAGTATTCTGTTAGTGAATTGCCTTATGGTATTGAACGTCCTGAATTAGAAGAAAGTACAAGTTATATTCCTTTACTTGTTGCTATTTTAATTGCTACAGGTATTGCTTTATTGTTGATTAGATTTAAAGCTATGAAAATTTGGAAGATATGGTTTGCCTTTGCCACGGTTTATTTGTTAAGTATTGCTTTTTCAGTTTTTCTTAGTTCTTTAATTGCGTTTGTTATTGCTTTGGTTTTAGGAATTTTGAAATTTTACAAACCGAATCCCATTCTGCATAATTTTACTGAGTTATTTGTCTATAGTGGAATTGCTGCAATTTTTTCTCCAGTTATGAGTTTAATGGCAGTTAGTGTTTTATTAATTTTGATTTCAGTTTATGATGCTATTGCTGTATGGAAAACTAAACACATGATTAAGATGGCTAAGTTTCAAGCTAAGTCAAGTGTTTTCCCTGGCTTGTTAGTTCCTTATGGTGGAAAGAAGACTGCTGTTTTAGGTGGTGGTGATATTGGTTTTACTTTGTTGTTTTCAGGAGTTGTTTTGTTAAAAATGGGTTTTTTAGAAGCTTTAATTTGTTCTGTTTTGACTAGTGTGAGTTTGTTTTTATTGTTATATTTTGGTAAGAAAAATAGATTTTATCCCGCTATGCCATTCCTTTCTGTTGGATGTTTTTTAGGGTTATTGATTAGTTTTTTAATTTAGTAACTCTCTAGCTTTTTCTTCAGATATTGTTATTTTTCCGTTTCTTGCGTGTTCTTTCGGATCAAAAAATAGTTTTTTGAAGAGTTGTGATGTTATTGCATTTAGTGCTCTTGCTCCTGTTTCTTCTGGACACCTTTTTGCAATTAATCTATAAACTTCTGGATTTATTTCTACTGTGAATCCTCTTAATTCCATTAGCCTTTTTTTTCTTTCAATAATCGAACCTTCTGATTTTTCAAGTATTTGGACTTTTGCTTCTACGCCTAACTCACTTAGAACTGTTTTTGTTGTAAATCTTCCTACTAACTCTGGACGAAGTCCGTATTTTATTAAGTCTCTTGCTTCTACTCCAGTAATTAATTCACCACCTTGTTCACTTCCCTCTTCTTCTGCATATGTGAATCCTATTTGCCTAGTGCTTTCGCCGGTTCTACTTGATATTATGTCTTCCAATCCAGAAAATGCCCCTGCTCCGACAAACATTATGTTTTCTGTTCCAACTCCGTTTACTGTTGAATTAGGTGTTCCGCCCATCCAACCAATTAAATTATTTTGAACAGTTTCTTCTATTGGGGAGTATCCCATACTTCTATTGGGTACTGCAAGTTTATCTATTTCATCTAAAAACACTATTGCATGAGGGTTCCTCCCCGTACCAACCTCTCTTCCCAGTTCAGAAAAAACAGTATCTATTGTTTCATCTTTGTACCCTGCAGAAGACTTTCCTGTTGCTAGAGTAGAAACCATGGGGATTCCCATTTTCTGTGAAAGTAATGAAATCATGTATGTTTTTCCGGTTCCAGTTGGTCCAAGTAATAGAAGGTTTTCTCTGTCTAAATCTTCGTTTTCGTGATTAAGTTTGTAAAAATATGAGGAAAAAGTTGTAGCAACATCTACTATTGCTTCATCTTGGCCCATGACAAATCTTGCTAAATATTCTGCTATTTCTCTTGGTTCGTACATATTTATTTTTGTGTCTTTTTTTGGGGCTGGTTTTTCTTCTTTTTGTTCTTCTTTTGGTTTTGGAATTGATTCTGGCTTTGTTTCTGGAACTTGGGCTTGGATTTTTTCTTGTGTGTTTTTGCCGGGGCTTATTATTTTTGGTTCTGGTAGAGAAAATGTTTCTATTAATTCTGGATTTCTTGCCCATCTTCTTGATGTTTTTTCAAGTGAAGCAATAGCCATTGGATATTTGTGGCTCCCCTTATTGCACATGTAATGTAAAGTATAGCAATTAATTTGTCGGTGACCTAGGTGGTGGGATTCTTGTGTCAAGAGAGTAATTGGAAGCAATCCTTCTGATCCATGGATTCCCAAAATGTTTACTCCCTCTGTAAATTGTGACCCATACTCTGTTTCGGTTAGATCAAGATAAAACAATGAGTCATCTAATTCCTCTTGATATTCAAGATCTACTCCAGAATGTACAGCTCCTCTTGCTAAATTGTAGTGGCGGGGATCGTTTGAAACAGGTTGAGGAAGAAATCTAAATCCGATTGGAACACCCCTTCTTTGATAGTTAAGCCGGGTTATTAGCAAGGGTTGATCTTCGTTTGTGAAAAATATGGGAAGAAAATAATTGGGAAGTTTAGGAGTTTTATGTGAATTTGGCCGAAATTTCTTGTTTGTTGTTAAACTATTCACTATATCATCTACAGTTATTTTTTCTATTTCTCCCATCTTTGGCATATAAAAAATGGAAAATAAGATTGTTTATAAATGTGTTTATTAATTTTAATCTAAATTTGTTTCTAGGGTCGAATACCTAATTGGCTGTGGTACTGGTTGTGGCAATGGTTTGGGGGCCAAATCTTTTATTTTGCCCTTCACTTTTTCATATGCTGTTTTCCAGAATGGTTGTTTATCTAAGAGTTTTGGATCTTGATCCTTTAAATACATTGAAGATGCCGAACTAATAAAACCAAACCCGCTAGTAGCAAGCTTGTATGTTTCTGAATCGATTGGTTCTCCGTTAATAAAAAAGTTAACTATATCATAACCTGCTTTTCCAAGAAATCCTGCTCCAAGAGTAAGTAGGGGCAGTCTTAACTTTCTTGTTAGATTAATACTAGACTCTCTGAACGGGTCCACAACTCTAGTATCTCCATTTATGTATGTTGGAGGATCTCCATTTAAACCACGCATGTCTAGACTTAGATTAGTATACCCCATTAACCCACCATAAGCCATTGCTCCCGGTAATGGCAAGATTACACCTCCAAAACCGCAGCCAAAAAGAGTTAGTCCGGCCGTTAACTTATACAAATTTTTTTCGGGAATTTTCTTGCCTAATTTAGTATGTAGTCTAAGTACTTGTTCGTCTACATATTTGGCAGGTTTTAATATTTTTTCTAATTTCATTTTAGTTTTTTACTTTGAATTTTGTGCTTCTGCAGATACATTTGAATTTTGGCATAATTTTATTTATTTTGTATACTGCTCCACAGTTTTCACATATTGCTTCTGGCATTTTAATATAACACCCCCACTAGGATATATTTTACTTGATTGAATCTTATTCTTTCAGGATCAATTATGCTTGTATTGTCTCCTTTTGCATAACAATACCAACCATCTTCATCTATCCCAATTTCTATAACTCTATGTACTGTTAAATTATTTGACCATGTCGGTTGATAAGTAATTATATCTCCTATTTGGATTTCGTTTTCTGAGTTTGGAATTATTTCTATTCCTGTTGCATTTTTATCTATAATTGGATCCATAGAATTTGTATCTGCATATCTTGCATAAGTTGCGCCAGGTAGATCTATAATTATTTTATCTGAGTAAATATGAATATTTCTTTCAGTGATTCTGTCTGCAGGTGAAATTAATTCGTTTGAGACAAATACTGATGGATTCTTTAAATTAAAACTATATGCTAGATTTGCAAATAGTAAAAGCAAAATTAGTATTGATAATATTGTAGTTTTCTTCATCTTTTAGTAGTTACATTACTATAAACCATTATTTATAAGGTTTTCTGTTGTTATTTCTCTAAAGTAGTACTGTTCGTAAGCTTTAAATAGGGGTTTTGATTAGCTATTTCTAATATGGATGGGGTTAATCAAACAAAATTTTATAGGATTTTACTCGGAGAAGTTCCTGAACTAATTGAGAGGTATGGTGGGCTCGTGGGTAGAAAAAAATATCATCACATGGGATTTAAATCATATATTAGAAGATTTGATGTTTTAATTAGACAAGCTGCCAGAGTTAGGAGAAGAAAGGAATAAGTAAATGCTGAAATGCAAAAGGATTTAGAAGACTTGGTTTGTGAGATTGAGTGCGGTATTAAAAGAGTTAATTAGAAACTGTTTTACTTATTAGTAGTTACATATAGAAAGTTTTATAAACGTCTTATTTGCTATTTTTTTATGAAAACTAAACTATCTAAAACGGATTGGTTGCAACTTGGATTGGCAGGAATCTTAACGTTGGCTACTGGAGCCATTTGGGGTTTAAGACCGACTCTTGCAAATAGATTGCTTGAAGAATTTCCCACAGAAATAACTGGTGCCAAAGAGATAAAAAAATATAAACTTTGGGATGCCGATAAAACATTAGTTCATATTAGGCAAAAGCATGCGGCGGCAGACATAGAGAATATGACTGGTTCGGAAATACGACAAGTTGTTTACGTTCAAGGAAACATCTATGAAATTTTGGAAGAATTAACTTCTCAATATGGAGGAGACGTTTTTTATGAGGGGAATTGGAAAGAGAATCATGATTTAGAATATGGAAATGGTATGCCTGATTTAGAACACGTGTTTAGAAGTAGAGAACATAATTTATTGTATGGCGCAGAGTTGCTTTTGTTCAACGAAGGGAAGATAAGTCTTATTCCCGCAGAAACATATGAAGGTTATACTCTTCCAAAAGTAGCTAGGGATTCGGGCGAAGTAGATTTCAGCTTAACTTTTGATAGAAGAGAAAATGAAGTCTTGGAGATAGTTTCAGAAAGTCAATATCCCATTAATATTGTGACATTTGGTGGGGCCCATTTTTTTGGGGACAATATTCTTGAATGGAATAAACAGAATCCGGATAAGAGATATTCTTTGATTGAGATTACTCCTGAGAGTTATGATGAGAAGTTTGAATGAATCTAACTTTCTGTTAAATCCGAAATTCTTAAAAAAGCTTAATGATTGGAAAAACCAGGATTAGTTAACCAGATTAATCTACGAAAGCCGGGATCGCATAATCTGGTATTGCACAGGATTGCTAATCCTGGACCTTCGGGTCGTCTGGGTTCAAATCCCAGTCCCGGCGTTCTTTATTTTTAACAAAATTTTTAAACTCGAACTAACTAAAGTTTTGTTATGTATAAAATAGCGATACTTGCATTTCTAGGATTAATAGTTGGTTTGTTAGTAAAAAAGTATACTAAGGAAGAGTTTATCCAAGGAAGAAAATATTTTGTTTTTTTGTATAAACTATTTTTATTTGCACTATTAATCTTGAGTTTATTTTATGCTTGGTACTCTCAAATTTTGTTATTTTTTATTGCTTTTATGGCCGGGATTATTGTTTACTTTGGAATTAGTAATTTGTATTTTTATTTGGGTGGTTTGTTTATATTATCTTTTTGGCAGAGAGAGAATTTTTTTAATGTTGTTGCGGTAATGACTTTTGTTATTGGAATTTTAAGAGGTTTTTTTGTTAAAAAGAATGTTATGAATAAAATTGTTATTTCTGCCATATTTTTTGCTTTGCCTTTCTTATTAATTTATGTTAAGGAGAGTGTTTTGCAAATGAAATATCTGCTTTTTGCTTTCATTTCGGGGGCGATTTTTGCTGAATTTCTTAAAAAGGTAGATTTATAAATGGGTTTTTTTCACTGTTATTGTAACAATGGGACTTCATTTTGTAGGAATCGGGATGCATGACGAAAAGGATATTACCCTTAAAGGTTTAGAGGCTATCCAGAAGGCAGATTATGTTTACTTAGAAAGCTATACTTCTTTATTGGATTCATCTATTGAAAAATTAGAGAAATTGTATGGTAAGAAAATTTGTGTGGCCGGTAGAGATGCTGTTGAAGGAGATGATAGTGAGATCTTAAAAAATGCTAAAAAATCGGAGGTAGCTTTTTTGGTTATTGGTGATCCTTTTTCTGCAACCACCCATATGGATTTAGTTTTGAGAGCTCAAAAGATGAAGATTAAGGTGTATTATGTTTTTAATGCTAGTGTGTTAACCGTTGTTGGAGCAATTGGTTTAGAATTATATAAGTTTGGAAAGACTACAAGTATTCCATTCGGTAATGAACATGTTTCTGCACCAATAACAATATTTAAGAAAAATTATGATAATGGCATGCATACATTGTTTTTGTTAGATTTAGATCCTGCAAATAATAAATTTCTGAATATTAATGAGGCTGCCTCGTATTTGATTAAGCAGGGTGTTGATAAGAATTTATTGGCTGTTGGTTGTAGTCATTTGGGAAGTAGGGGTTCTGAAATTAAATTAAGAAAGTTAAGTAAATTGAAAAAGGAAACATTTGAGCATTATCCACAGAGTTTAATTATTCCCGCAAAGGATTTGCATTTTATTGAAGAAGATGCTATTAAGAGGTTTAAATAGAAAGTTTTATAAATGATTTTTCTACGTGAAATATACTTTTGAAAAATGAATAATAGATTAAAACAAGCATTGGATTTGTTGCCACCAGGACAATTGGAAGTTAGTGCTAGCGAAGGTAGTGGATTTATTGAAGAAGACCCGCCTAGTAATGATGGACATTATAGTATTGCTGGAGCTCCTGCTGTGATTCTACCGGATAGATACGCTGACACCCATGGTCTTCCAGCAGCCTTATATAATCGTACTGGCACAGATGAGTATGAGGTTTAAAATTATTGTAAAAACTAATTTTAATAAAAATGATATTCATTACGATGAAAATTTTGAGGCTTATCGAGTGTTTGTTAGGGCCAAACCTAAAGAGGGTGAGGCAAATAGAGAAATAGAGAAATTTTTGAGTAAACATTTTAAGAAAAAAGTTAGGATTGTTTCTGGTTTTAAATCTAATAGAAAGGTTATTGAGGTTCTTTGAATTTCATAATGTTTTCTTCTTTTTGTTCCATTAATTCTCCGGAAATTGCGTTGATTTTTATGTTTAATACATTTAATGATGAAGTTATGTAGGTTATATTCCAAAAAGGAACTTGTTTTTGTTGTAAGATGATTATTTTTTTTGTTATTTCTTCTTCTGTTAATTTTTCAGATACTTCTTTTGCTTGTTCTAAAGTTATTTTTACTTCATCTAGGTTTAGTTTTTCGAATTCTTTGTTTTTTTCATAGATTTCTGATTCTTCTGTTTTTATTATATCACTTTCTTTGAAGAATGTAATTAATTTATTATTGTAGTAGAAGTTAAATTGCCATCCTGTTTTATCTAAGAATATGCTTGATAGAAATATTTCTGGGAATTCTTTTTTTAGTTCTTTAAATTCTTCTGAGTTTATTATTTCAGAAAGTTCTTGTTTTAGGATCATTTGGTATTGGTTTATTGGCCCACTTATTAGGTTTTTGTCTCCAGTTGTTATTATGCACTTCATAAAATTTTAAATACCTATTTAACCAATTTTATGTGTATGGAAGTAAATATATTGAAACACTTGCCAGATAAAACGTTTATTTATATCGATGATTCCATTCGGCATAAAATGTTTGAAAAACTTGTCAAAAAAAGTTTAACCGGCCTTTCTCTAGAGTTATCGATAAAACTGAAGAACCTTAGTAGATATAAAACGGGTACTAGGGCCACAACAAAAAATCTTTTTTTAAAACTAGTTGGCAAATCAGGTTTAAGATTATGCGATTTCCAAGATAAGATAATTATTAAAGTGGGAAAGAGAGGGAATAAGATAAAAATTGGCCCTTACTTAACAATAGATCAAAACTGGATTTATATTTCAGAATTGATTAGGGGGGATGGGTCATTAGTTGTTGGTAATAATAATAGCTATAAAACATGTTTTACAAATAAGGATTTGCTTTTGATAAAATATGTTAAAGATTTCTTTTTAAATCTGGGTATAGAAGACCGAAGTATAGGAATTTATGATCATGCAAGAAATCCCGATGTTAAAAATCTAGTAGTCCATTCAGAAACTATTTCATATTTTTTGAATTCATTTTTTTCCATTCCTTTTGGGTATAAAGAAAATATTTTTTTGCCCAAGTTTATATATCTTAATAAAGATTTTATGTTGTCTGCCATTAGGGGCATATTTGATGCTGAAGGATCTGTTCAAAACGAAAAAATAAAGGGTCGAAATACAAGAAAAGTAATTATTGCTATGAAAGATAAAGAGTACATGTTAAGTATACAAAAAATTCTTAAAAAATTTAACATAAATTCTAGATTCTATAAGGATAAAGATAAGGAAATGCATAGAATAGTTATCGGAAGTAGAGAGAGTATAATTAGATTTTATAGAAAAGTAAAACCCCTAAATGTGGATAAAAGAAGAAAACTAATTGATTTGGTAAAAAGCTATAAAGATTCACGGTGGCTATCCTTCAATGAAATAATTCCAGTGATTTTGAAATGTTTGTCACAAGGAAATAAAAAGAATTTAGAGATTGTGAGACAAACTAACTTGTCTAGTGTGAGATTGCAGTGGCATTTGAAAAGGGCCCGCCAAATTGGTTATATTGAAGTAAAAAAGAAAATTATTACAAACCAAGGGAGTCGGTATGTTTATGGAATAACTGAAAAGGGGAAAAATTATTTAAAAGAAATTGTTTGAGATTTAGATTCTATATTTTTTGAAACTGTTTTTATGAACTTGTCTAAGGTCATCCCAAATTTTTGAGAACCATCTAATGCCCTTACTGCCAATGTTTTATTTTTTACTTCCTTGTCTCCCAATATAATGGATATTGGAATTTTTTCTTTTTGAGCGTCTCTTACTTTTTTCGACATTGATTCACTTCTATAATCAATTTCAACTCTTAAATTATTTTTCTCTAGTTTTTCTTTTAGTTCTTCTGAAAATTTATTTGAACGGTCTGTCATTGGAAGTATTTTTACTTGTACTGGACTTAGCCATAATGGGAATTTTCCTGCGTAGTTTTCTATCAATAGAGCGATCGTTCTTTCTATACATCCTATTGAAGATCTATGGATTATCATTGGTCTTGCTTTTCTTCCATTTTCGGCATCATATGACATATCGAATCTTTCAGGAAGAGCAAAATCTATTTGTACTGTAAACATTGTATCTTCTTTCCCGTGAACATTTCTCATTTGAATATCTAATTTTGGGCCATAGAATGCTGCTTCGCCTTCCGCCTCAACGTACTTTAATTTCATTTTATCCAATATTTTTTTCATCATTTTTTGAGAACTATTCCATGCTTTCGAATTATCTATGTATTTCTTTTTATTTTTTGGATCCCATTTTGAAAATCTATACCAATAATCTTTGAAACCCAACGTTTTCATTACATATTGTATTAAGTCAACCACTCCTTCAAACTCATTTTCTAGTTGTTTAGGAGTGCAAAATATGTGCGCATCCGCTAGACAAAATTGTCTTATCCTTATTAATCCATGTAGCTCTCCTGACTTTTCGTTTCTGAATAGGTCTGCAGTTTCAGCATATCTAATTGGAAGCTCTTTATGGCTCCTTACTTTTGATTTGTATATCATAAATTGATGTGGACAGGTCATTGGTCTTAATGCCATTTCTTCTCCGTTAACTTTGAAAACAAACATGTCTTTTTTGTAATGATCTAAGTGTCCGGATATTTTGTAAAGATCTGTTTTTGACAATACAGGCGTATCGGTAAATTGATACCCTCTCTTTATTTCTTCGTCCTCTATGAATCTTTTTAATGTTCTTTTTATGGTTGCTCCCCTAGGCGTGAATAGTGGTAAACCCTTGCCAACTACATCGCTTATTATGAATAGGTCAAGTTCCTTTCCTAATTTGATGTGGTCTCTTTTTTTTGCTTCTTCTAACATATGTAGGTATTTTTTTAATTCTTTTTTATCATAAAATGCAGTTCCGTAGATTCTTTGAAGCATTTTGTTTTTTGAATCTCCTCTCCAGTATGCTCCAGCCAGATTTAATAATTTGAATCCTTTTATTTCGCCTGTTGAGCTTACATGAGGTCCTGCGCATAAGTCAATAAAGTCTCCTTGTTGGTAGAAAGAAGGTTTTCCTTTTATTTCTTCGAGTAATTCTAGTTTGTATTTGTTATCTTTTAGAAGTTTTTTTGCTTCTGCTTTTGTTTTTAGAACTTTTTTTATTTTTAGGTCTTTTTTTATTATTTCTAAAGCTCGTTTTTCTATATTTTCTAAATCTTCTGGTGAGAATGGTTTTTTTGTATCAAAATCGTAGTAGAAACCGTTTTCTATTGGTGGGCCGATAGCTAATTTTGTTTTGGGGAATAATTCTAAAACAGCTTGAGCTAAGACGTGGGATGCAGAATGTCTTAATGAATCTAAGTCTCCTTTCATTAGAGTTTAATTTTGGAAGATAGTATTTAAATTTATTTGTTTTTAAAATTCAATAACTTTGTAACTTGCTACGCCCAGATTATGTACTTCTGTTTTTCCTATTTTTTTCTTTCCCTCTCCCTCATGAATATGGCCACAAAATAAATATGCTGGTTGCTTTCTTTTTATGTAATCCAAGATCTCTTTGCTTCCTGCGTGTTTTCCCCGCCAGTGCATTGGTGCAGGGGCTCCAACTTTGTCTAGGATTCCATATGGTGGCTGATGTGTGATTAAAATATCTAATTGATTAAACCATTTTAGGATCCTTTTTGCTTTTTCTGTATCTTTTTTTGCTGAAGCCATTCTTCTTTGGAAATCTTTTGGTTTAAAGTCTCTTACCCAATTTGTATCTATAAAATATTCTAGTCCGCCAATTCTTATCCCATTGAAGTTCGCAACTCGGTTATTTATTATTCTAACTCCTGGAATTGAAGATAAACTTTCATCTAAAAATGGAAGTTCTATACTTAGTTCTTTTGCTTGTTTTCTAACTTTGCCACGCGGGGCCTCTACGTTTCCATAAATTGTCATAACGGGGGCCTTTCTTGCCAAATATTTGACTATCTTAACTGAAGAATTATGTGCTTGCATGTATGCTCTTTTTTTCATGGATGAAGAGTATTCTTTTTCTGGAAGACCTTCTTTTGCTCTCTTAATTTTTTCGAAAGCCATCTTTCTAGCTAGATCTGCCTTTCCTAAATCGCCGGTTAATAGAATTAAATCTATGTCATCTAACGGAATCTGTCTTATTTTATCTAGACTTCCGTGTGGATCCCCGATTGCGCAAATTCTCATATGTTTAAGAAAAATTTTCTCTTTATAAACATAATCATTTATAATCCGTGAAAAACTTTATAAATAAGTAAACGATAATCATTACATAATGAAAAGAGCAGCTTTATTGTTGGTTTTACTTTTTGTGCTTCCTATAGCATTTGCTGAAGAGGAGGACCACTACAGTATTGAGTTAAGTTTGGATAAAAATAGTATCCAGATTGGTGATCCTGTCTTTATTGATGGAAGGGTCTTAATGAATAGCCAACCAATAGATGAGCAAGTTAATGCAATTTTTTATTTCAGAAGTGACAATGATGAAAATCAAGTTTATTTGTCTGTTTTTGATGGAGAATTTGAGTTTTCTCCACAGTTGAGAAATTTAGACAGCGGAACATACTTAGTTTCGGTCCAATTATTCGATTTGAGTGGAGAAGAATTAGCATTTTTTGAAGATGTGAAACAGTTATATGTGGATAGTAGATTAGTTTTGGATTTAAGTTTAGACAAAGATCAGTTAATGCCTGGAGAAAACTTACAGTTGCTAGGGGTTGTTCAGAGGAATTTAGATAAGAGAAATGTTCCTTCTGGAGTTGTTACTATTCTTGTAGATGGTGAAGAATATTTTACTGAAATTAGCAATGGAAATTTAGATTTTGAAATAGATCTCAGTAAAGATATAAAATCAGATTATCATAATATCCATGTTGAAGCTGAAGATTCACATGGAAACTCTGGTGAAACAAACTTAGAATATTATATTATCCCCGAAGAAAAGAGTTTAGAAATTGAGTTGGATAAAAAGACATACAACCCCGGAGAAAGCGTTATGATTCAAGCCAGTGTTTATGACCAAGCAAGTGAAAAGATAAGTACCGAACTTAATATAAGATTCTATAATTCAAATGGAGATAAAGTTTTAGATGAGATTATAATGAGCACATCTTCTGTGAGTTATACTTTTGAGGAGTATGCAAAATCTGGAGAATGGGTAATTAAAGTTGAAACTTCTAGCGGGCTTGAGAAAGAAGGCAGTATTGAAGTTCCAAAATTAGAAATGTTAGAAATTGAATTGGTTGGTCAGAGTTTAAATGTAATAAATACTGGAAATGTTGAATACAAAAGTAATTTAGTCGTTAATGCTTATAATGATGTACATCAAAAAACAGTCTCAGTTAGAACAAAGTTAAAGCCGGGCGAGGAATTGCTTGTTGACTTGTATAAAGAATTAAAGGATATGGCTTACACTTTGGAGGTTGAAAATACTGGACAAACTTTTGAAGTAGAAATTAGTGATGAACGGGGAGTTGGAGAAAAAATTGGAGATTTCTTTACTAGTTTTACAGGGCAGGCAGTTAGATTATCTGGAAGTAAAGAGGGAGGATTCGCAACCTATACATTTGGATTAATTATTTTAGTCTTGATCCTATTAGTTTTTATTTTTAGAAATCCGAAAATTACTGTTCCTAGCGTTAGAAGAAAACCTAAGGGACAAAGGTTTAAAACGAAAGCAAACGGTTCTTCTGGTGTGAAAAAAACTTCTGAAAAGGATGATATTGAGGATTTTAAAACTAGAATTTTGAAAGATATAGAAAAATCAAATGTTCGTGAAGAAGAAAAGAAAGATGATGTTGCTTTTAATGTAAAACCATTTTTTGATCAACAAGATAAACCGAAAAGAGTTGAATTTGATAAACCGCTTAGAAAAGATAAGTAAATATAATATCTTTTTCTTGTTCAGTTTGTTTGAAGTCTTTTAGTAGTTCTTTTACTTGTTTGAGTTTTTTTGATTTTTTTAGAATTGAAATTGCTATTTTATTTTTTGCCACTCTTTTTATTTCTTGTATTGCTTTTTCTATATTTGTGAAGTTTTGAATGGCCGTTATTGAAATTACTGTATCAAATGATTTATCTTCGAATGGAAGTTTTTCTGCTTCTCCATGGATAACATTTGATTTGGATTGTTCTAGCATTCCTTTGCTGTTATCTATTCCGGTGTAATCTTTGAATAAATATGAATAGAAAGCTGTTCCGCAGCCAATATCAAGAACTTTTTCATTTGTTATGTTTAATAAATTTATAATTAGTTTGACTTTTTTTGTTTGTTCTTCTTGATGTAGTTCATCGTAACCTTCTGAAATTTGATCGTAGTAATTCATTTTTTAGTTTTAGAGTAAAGTATTTAAATGGTTTTTCATTTTTTAATTTTATGATTTTGACAAAGAAAGTGATTTTGGAAGAGATAAAGAAAGGAAGATTAAAATTTACTCCGTTGAATAAAAGGAATATTGGAAGCGATTCTGTTGATTTGACCTTGGATGATAAGTTTAGGATATTTAATCATAAGAAAGTTACTTTAAACGAAAATGTTGATTACAAAAAACATTCTAAATTAATTAAAAGAGATAAGTTGACTTTAATGCCTGGCCAGTTTATCTTGGGCATTACTAAAGAGAAAATAAATTTGCCTGATGATGTTTGTGGTTTTCTGTATGGAAGAACTAGATTTGCAAGATTTGGTTTGAGTATTCATTCTACTGCAATGTTTATTCATGCTGGAGTTAGGAATAAACAAGTTTTTGAGATAACTAATAATTCTAATGTTCCTTTGGTTTTGAAAGCTGGAACTAAGATTGCTCAGTTGATTTTGGTTAGGACTGAAGGAAAAGTAAAATATGATGGTAAATGGAATAATCAAAAGTTATAATAATGGAATTCTAGTTACTTTCTTATGAGAAGAGAAGGCACCAAGATAATAAATCCGTATGATGATATTAGGTCTAGAAAGGGAGAGCTTTATGCTTTTTTAGTTCTAGCTGATGATGTTAGAGGACTTCTTGATGTACTGACGGTATATCATACTTTTATGAAACAAGTTCCAGAGAAAGATTGGGGCCCAAGCTTTTTGAAATTGTTTGGTGGTTATCCTCTTAGAGATTGGGTTTTTACAGATACATTAACTGAATTAATTAGGTATGAGGGTCTGGAAGATTTCAAAGATTTTGCTTCTACTTTAAAAAATAGGCTTGTAGAATGTAAAGAAGCTAGAGATTATGTTATGGAAAAAATTGGGCAGCGTAAAGCTTAAAAATTGATTATAGTTAATTCTTTTTATGCGTGAGTAGTATAGTGGTTAGTATGCGACGTTGCCAACGTTGTGACCCGGGTTCAAATCCCGGCTCGCGCATGCCTTTTTTTAAGAAAATAAATCCCAAGTAAGAGTAAAATAGTAATCAAACTAAGAAATCTGCCTCTAAAGAAAGTTAGTGGATATGTTTGAATTAAAATGGAGCTTGCAGGAAGTAACCAGTTTTCTGAGTTGAAAAATAAAATATGAAAATAGTGAAAGAATTTTTTAAAAGATATTGCTCCCAGTGTTAGTAAAATTGATATGATAATTAATGCTTTCCCCGTTGTTTTTAAGTTGATTTTTGTTTTTCTTAGAAAGGCTATGGCTAATAATGAAATTATGTTTAGAGATAATGAAATATTTGTAAGAGTTTTAACTTCTTGCATATGGATAGTCTCTTTTTCTGAATAATTGTCTGGTAATTCTTTTCCTAGATAGAATCCTTTTAGGTCATTATTTTGGAGGATTTCTATGAAGAATATTGAATTAATGAGAGTAAGTAGTATGAAGAGTATTATAGATATCTGTAGGATCAACTTTTGCATAATTAGATTTAATTTTCTTTGAAGTCTTAAATATATTTATATAGTGGTTTTGTTATGTTATGTTATGCAATGGAAAGATTTTTTCAGGCCAAGTGTAATAAAGATTGGTTTAACGGCGGTTTTATTTTTTGTTTTTCAGTATTTGCCAATTGTTCCGTGTCAGAAATATCCAGTTATTCCTAATCCTCCTGTTACATGGGGAATGTGTAACTTGAATCCTATTAAGTATAATTTTCTTATTGGCACAGGACACAAGTATTTTGGAATTGCTGGTTTGGAGGGAGTTATGTTGGTATTAAGTCTTGTAATTGCTTATTTGGTTGCTGCAATAGTTGTTATGTTGTTTTCTAAGAAATAAATTTATTGTGCTATCACGTTTTTAGTTCGTGATAACTACATCACCTTTGGTGATGTGAA
>CAZPJW010000005.1:0-32488 GCA_964587005.1 Candidatus Woesearchaeota archaeon | reverse complement strand
ATTCCTTTCTTCCACTTCAAATCTTTAACAAATTCCATTAAAAAAGAAGAAAATAACTAACTTTTAAACCTTCCCAAACCAAAATACTTTTAACTAAAAACAAAATCCCACTTTAATGAAACAAATCTACTTCGCAACAACAAATCCAGGAAAAGTAAAAACACTAAACGGCGGATTATCAAAATATGAAGTAGAAGCGATACAATCCCCTTTAGAATTAAGAGAACCAAGTGATGAAGTACCAAGAACAATGCAAGCAGTACAACATTTACTGAGAAGTTCCCACAACCCAGACATACTAAGGGGAATAGCCAGATCAAAAGTACTAACCGCATACAATCAATTAGAAAAACCTTGCGTAGCTTTAGATGCAGGATTCTACATTCGGGCTCTAAACGGTTTCCCCGGAGCTTTTGTCAATGTTGCATTAAAAACAGAAGAATTTGGAATAGAAGGAATTCTAAGAGAACTAGAAGGGAAATCAAGAGAATGCAGATTTGTAAATTGCTTAGCATATCTAGATGATTCTCTAACAGAACCAATTCTTTTCGAATCTCACGTACCTGGAAGTTTATCTGAAGAACGAAGAGGAGAAAAAAGAGATTATCATTGGAGTGAATTATTTTTTGTTTTTATTCCAGAAGGATATTCTAAAACACTAGCCGAAATGTCACCAGAAGAATTTCAAGGCTTTAGAAAAGAAAGACTTGATGAATCATTTTCCACAAATTTTGCTAGGTGGTTTTCTCAAAGACAAAGAAGTTAACCCTTCCCAGCGTGCTCCAAACCCAACTTTCCTAGAACATCATACAAATCTCTAGCAACCGCATCCGGAATATCATATGCATGTGAATCACAAAAAGAAGCACCAGCCCAATCTAAAGAATAAGTTTTATCTCTTAAGTTTATTCTTCCAACCACTTTCTGCATATAACCAAGTTTCTCCGCCATTTCCTCAGAAGCAGTAAATGTAATACTCAACTTTCCAGATTCTGTCTCTCTATATTGGGTTAACCAAACTCTTCCCAATTCAGGATTTTCTCCACCATAATGCCTCTCTCCATCTGGTTGAGCTAAAAAGAATGAACAAAAAACATGATCTAGAATTATTTCTAAATCTTTAGCATACTCGGACCTATCAAGTAACCAATTTAAACCCTCTTCAATATTCACAAGATGAGTAGGAATTCCACTCTTAGATTCTAATTTAAACTCTGTCATTCAATTCTGGGAACTACCTAGAATTTTTAAAGCTTACTTTTTCCCAAAAACAAACATAGCTATGAATCCAATTCCCAATCCAACTAAAACTCCAACATCGGGCCTTCCATAAAACATACCAATGCCCAATCCTAAGAGTAAACAACCAGGAATTAAAACTCCAGCACTATTTTTCTTTTTCATAATAAACTCTAAATTTCAAACTTTTTAAGATTTACCCTCAACCTCTCTTAAAAACTCTTTAATTCCCAAATAATCACCAACTCTACCGTCCCATAATTCTCCAACAAACTTCTGCCTGTAAAATTCATATTTCCCTTCAGAACTAACGGGCTCATACCCCATCTCAGCCATTATCTCTCCAGAAAGAGCCTCAGCAAAACCTTCATAAATATATTCAGGAGTCTCAAAATCTACTGCCTTCTCAAGATCCAAAATATGCATATGGGCAATATGTGCTAATTCATGTAACTGCACATGCATTAATCCATTTAAATTTAGTTTGTCCTTAACAATTAATCTTGAATTAAAACCAACAAGAGCCCTAGAACCAGTAAAAGCAAAATCCTCATTCTTTACATCACTATTTTTAGTGTAATAATGCCAATTATACCCCAACGGCAAAACAACCCTATCTACTAACACTTTCTGCCACGGAGCAAGTTCTCTATAGAACTCCTCCTTCTTAACAAAAGAATAAATAAAGGGCCGAATATCTAAAAACTCAACATCCCCGATATCAATTTCCAATTTTCCCTCTATACATTCTTTCATTCCAGGAAAATTACTATCAAAAATCTCTTTCAAGTCTCTCCTTCTTAACATTCCTTCAAACTCAAATACTTCCATAAAAAACGAGAAAAACTAACACTTTTTAAGCATTACTCTTTGCAGCAAACACAAATAACACAACTAAAAAGATTACAGCAAGAATCCAGAATAAAATATTAAACCATTTTACATGATATTGCCAAGCTTCCATAATAATACAATAAAAACTAAATATAAAAACTTAACTAAAAAAAGAAAAAAATAAAATTTTAAGAATTATAATAATAAAAACTTAATTATTACTCCTTAACTACATTAACTGCTTTTGGACCTCTGTCGCCTTCTTCGACGTCAAAAGTAACTGCATCGCCTTCGTTTAGTCTAACTCCTTCAGCCAAACCAGTTTGATGTACAAAATATTCTGTACCATCTTCTCCAGCAACAAATCCAAAACCTTTCTGTTCATTGAAAAATTTTACTGTACCTTTCATTTGGAAACCTCCATGTTGATTATTAATTGCGCCTTCCTTTTAAGCCTTTCCAATTACCTTTTTTACTCCGAAAAGGCTTCCTTCTTCTACCAGAATCTTGAGTTTTAATTGACATAACTCTCTCGATATATGGCTTCTCAAGCGCCTCTATCCTAAGTTCACTAAACTCTCTCTGAACTCTTCTAAAATTGTCATGATCAAACTCACATAACAAATTAATTACTTTTCCTGCTTCTCCTGCTCTCGCAGTTCTTCCAATCCTATGGACATAATCCTTAGGATCTTGAGGAATTTCATAATTGTAAACGTGTGAAATATTGTCTATATGCAATCCTCTAGCAGCAACATCGGTACAAACCAAAACTCCAAATTTAGCCTTTTCAAAAAAGTCTAAACTTTTGCTTCTTTTGTTCTGAGTAAAGCCACCATGAATAGCAATTGCATCTATTTTATTAGCTTTCAAGTTTTTCACAACAAAATCCGTATTCATTCTTGTATTACAAAAAACCATTGCCAATCCAGATTTTTCCTGCTTTAACAAATGAACTAACAAAGATAATTTCATGCCTCTTGGAATACTGTAATAAACTTGTTTTAATTTACTTGAATCAACTTGTTTTCCAGCCATAATAATTTCGGGATTAACCATATATTTATTAGCTAAGCTCTTAATTCTTGGATCAATTGTAGCCGAAAAGAACATAGTTTGTCTTTCTTTAGGACAATTTCTAATTATTCTTTCCACATCATCTACAAAACCCATATCAAGCATTCTATCTGCTTCATCTAAAACTAAAATTTTAACTTTTTCTAAACCAATAGTTCTTCTCTGTAAATGATCTAACAATCTTCCGGGGGTTGCAACAACAACTTCTGCCCTAGTTAATTCATGAATTTGATTGGTAATTGAAACTCCTCCGTAAATCGGAACAATTTGTAATTTTTTACCAT
The DNA here is from genome assembly GCA_964587005.1 of Candidatus Woesearchaeota archaeon. Taxonomy (GTDB): domain Archaea; phylum Nanobdellota; class Nanobdellia; order SCGC-AAA011-G17; family PNOQ01; genus JABIBT01. The sequence continues at coordinate 29,054 of CAZPJW010000005.1, read as the reverse complement.
TAGAAAATCCTTTTATTGCTTTTTTCACTTGCTCAGCCAACTCTCTTGTTGGAGTTAATACTAAAGCTTGTATTCCTTGTTTTGGAACAACTTTTTCAATTATACCCGCTCCAAAAGCCAATGTCTTTCCACTTCCTGTTTCAGACTCACCTATCACATCTTTTCCTTGCATAATGAATGGAATAGATTTCTCTTGAATCTGTGTAGGTTTTTCAAAACCCATTTCTGTTATGGTCTTAAATAACTCCGTACCTAGACCTAAATCTTCAAATACTTTCATTTTTTATTCTCCTTAAATACACTTGTTCAGAAAAAGCAAAATGTTGTTCACAAGTGCCATCTCCAAGTCATACTTATTTAATAACTGCAAATTTCGACTGTTTATAAGTCTTTCTATTGTGACTACTAAACAAAAATAACAACTTTAAATCCTCGATAAGAACATTTAAATAACCATTTTTCCATAATTTACTATCAAAAAAAGAGGTGAAAAAACATATGAAAAGAGGCTGGCTAGAATGGGTTGTTTGGATCTTAGTCATCGTAGGAGCTATAAACTGGGGTTTATACGGACTATGGGGATTTAATCTTGTAACAACTATCTTCGGTACAGTAGCTTGGTTAGTAACACTAGTATATGCATTAGTGGGACTTGCTGGACTTTACATGCTGTATCATTTATTTAAAAATTAATTTTTTTCTTTTTTTTATTCAAAACACTTATAAAATAAACTTCTCTCCAAGAATTCTAATGACATCCTTCATGAACCTACCAAAATTTGAAGAAGCAAAAGTAGCAATTTTACCAGTTCCTTACGAAAAAACAACTTCATACAAAAAAGGAACAAAAAATGCTCCAGAAAGAATACTAAAAGCTTCAAACGAATTAGAATTATATGATGAAGAATTAGAAAACGAACCATACCAAGTAGGAATTACAACTTTAAACGAAATAAAAACCTTAAAAGACTTAGAAAAACTTGAAACAAATAAATTTCTAATTGCAATCGGTGGAGAACATACTATCTCCTTACCACTAATAAAAAAACACCCAGAAGAAAACCTATCAATACTACACATAGACGCTCATGCCGATTTAAAAGACTCTTTTGAAGGAAACAAAATTTCCCATGCATGTGTAATGAGAAGAGTTTCAGAATTTAACAAAAACATAACCCAAGTCGGAATAAGATCTCTAGAAAAAGAAGAACATCAATTCATAAAAGACAACAACATAAAAACATTTTTCATGAAAGATTTAATCTACAATACTAATTACATAAGAGAAATCATTTCTACTCTAAAAGAAGACGTCTACATAACAATTGACCTAGATGCACTAGATCCTTCAATCTTACCAGATGTAGGAACTCCCGAACCAGGTGGACTAAGATATTACCAATTACTTTTTTTACTAAAACAAGTTTTCAAACAAAAAAATGTCATAGGAATTGATATAGTAGAACTTTGCCCAAGTAAAAATACAAATTCAGATTATCTAGTCGCAAAATTAATTTACAAAATAATTGGGTATAAGTTTAACTAAAAAACTCTAGCTCTTCTTTCTATTTTTTCTCTAAACTCTTTTAATTCCCTTTCATCACCAAAGTCCCAATGGGATGGATCAAGCAGATAAATCTTTTTTCTTGGTGGACAATATATTGTATTGGCAAAAAAAGCAGAGTCTCCCACAACTACTCCGATATCCTGAAGAAATAATAATTGTTCATAATACTGTCTCTTAGCTTTTTTTGTCTGTCTTGGTGCGATATCAGAATGTCTCCTTCCGCCCTTTAAAACTTTTCTTCTTGGAAATTCATGAAGAGAAAAATCTGGAATAGTTTTTCCACCCTTTATTGTTTCCATCAAATACACCCACATGGTCAAAGGAAACAAATCTTCTTTTAAATCCCCTTCTGGTTCAAATAATTGAATTAGACCATAAGGTTCAGGAATTTGTGCTCCTTTTTCATAACAATACTTTGACATTTTATAGGTATGTGTAGCTGCTTCCATCGAAGAAGTTGGATCTCCGCTAAAAACTTTTGCACTTACATCCCCATCAATATGATACACCACTCCTTCGGTTGTTCTAACAAGATCTCCATTAGTTCTTGATTTTTCCAATAAATCAAAGATTTTTCCTTCCAATTTGGCAACATCAATCTTCATTTTTCTAATACAAAAAGAAAATAACTCCTTATAAATGTTACTATTCAAAAGTAATTAACTAAACAAAAACCTTAAATAACAAGTTTCACTACCATCTTTTATGAAAAAATTAATGGTTTTTGGGTTAATAGTGCTTTTTCTAATCCCATTATTCACAACTGCAGATTTGACAGTAACTAAAATTCCAAAACCAACATTAACAGCAACAAATGAGGAACCAGAACAAGATTTACCAACATTAACCGCAACAAATCTAGGACCAAATATTCCCAATTTTCCAGAATTCAAACCAACACTAACTGCCATGGTCCCTTTAGAAATTCCAGAACCAATTCTAGACACACCCATAAAAAGATACCATTACGCAAATAACAAAATTTTAGCAGAAGAAAACGCTAACGGAGTTTTCTATTACCATCAAGACAGACTCAGTAACAGACTAATAACAAACGAACAAGGAGAAAAATTAGCAGAATTTAAATCACTCCCATATGGACAACCAATAATAAACGAAATAAAATACAATTTTGCAGGAAAAGAATTAGATGAATCAAATTTACACAATTTTGGAGCAAGATTTTACGATTCTAACTTAGGAATATTCTTAACAACAGATCCAGTAAAAACAAACGAACCATATTCTTATTCAAAAAATAATCCTATTACCTTCTACGATCCTGATGGAAGAGATATATCAATAATCGGAAAAGAACTAGAGTCCTTCCCGATAGAAAACTATCTTGAACATGCATCCTCATTCACAGATACCACTATAACTTACGGAGAAGTTTATGTTAACGATCCTTTCAGTTACAATATAAGAGAAAATATAATAGATTCAGATTTTTCATTCATGTACACAACAAACACACACGATCCAATTACATTTTCATTTGAAAACGAAGAGTTTGGGAGATTTTTAGCAGATACAAATCCAGCAAATTTTGAAACAGTATTTAACTTTAAAGAAAACGGACATAAATTTAATAATCCGGAAGTATTTTTTCATACGTTAATGCACGAAGTTGGCCATCAAATAGATCTATCAACAAATAAAGATGGAGTTTTATCAAGAAGAAGTACTCTAAAGGGAGCAGCACTAGATGAACTTATGGTTTCTGCAAGACTTCACGCTTACTTACAACTGGATCAACCCTACTCAAAAAATAGAGAAACATGGCAAGCAATGGGTTTCTCTCAAATTGACTATCTAAAACTTAGAAAACACTCCGAGAATAACATAAATCATTATGCAGATGTTGCATACGAACAAGGTTGGTCTCAAGAAGATATAGACATGTTATTACAATTGTATGGAATTGGTTTCTAAAAAGCTCTTAAAGAATCATAAGGGCTTTCAACATAAAAACTAACTTTAGCACTATCAGAATCTTCTCCATCAGAATTAACAAATTTCAAACTATCTAAATATCCACTAGTTTCAATAAATTCTGGTACTCCTATCTCCCCCATATATTCACTCCATTGCCCTTTCATCATATCAACATATTCCTTATTAACTTCTAAACTATCTTCACTCCAAGGATTATGCTCGAAGTATCTCACACTATCAAATAACTCATCCAAACTTCCATTTCTGGCTGCATTAACCAACTCTAATTGATTAGGATAAGTTCGGCTAAAGTAAGTATCACAAGCTCTATTTGCACTAATATTACTTAATTCATAATTATCAACAACCAAAGTATCTCCATTCCCCGGTTTCAAAAAAACATCATAATCAATTCTTCCAACTAGTCCATATTCTTCAAGAGAATCTTTTATATCCGTAGGATATTCTATCTTTGAAGGTTCAACAAGATCCGGCATACCCGGAATTACGTGAGCAGCCCCACTATCTTTAACACTTCCTGCCAAACTCGCTAAAAGAGCCAATCCTGTTAAAAATTTTCCAGTTTTTCTCATTTTTACTTAAATCTAACAACTTTTTACACTATATAAATATTTCTATTCAAAGGTAGTAACATTTACTCTAAACAACACTCTTTCCAATCTTTACTCAAACTAATCTCATGTTTCCGGCCAGTCCTATCCGAATACATTCCTAGATAATAAAACTCATCATCTTCTCTAAAATTCTCCTCTAAGATATACAACTCCTCTACCGCCCCGTCTACCCTACATAGCAAAGAGCCCGCCATAGACCCCAATTTTCCTTGTGTCATCTGTTTTTGGGAATAAGCAATTTCCCATTGGTATAATTCATAATCAGACATACAAAGATCCCTCTCCACATTTGGAGAACATCCAATTAACGGCAACAATAATAGCAATTTTTTCATAAAAAGTTAAACTAAAAACAATTTATAAAACTTTACAAAAACTCATCGTTAATTCTTTCGTTAATCTCGCCTTTCAAATCAGTTCTTATTAAATCTTTCACATCTTTCTTAAAATTACTCAATAAGAAGGCCAACTTAACAAAAGCAACTTCACTTAACATATCTTCTCCAGAAATAACATAATTTTGCAATTCACGGCCATTCGCGTAGACATTCAGGTTGATTCTTCCAAAAATTGTTTGACTTGTCATTACTAAAGGCATCTCCTTACTTAACTTTTTGATAGAATTTAAAACCCCTTTATTATTGATGGGAAAATGACCAAGACCAGTACCTTCTAAAACTAAACCATCAAAGCCAGAATAACAAGAAATTTCTTTCAAATTTAAATTTGGATGGCTTTTCAACATCCCAATTTTCAAATTTTCTTTAATTAAATGAACTTTAAACTTCCCTTTAACCTTCCCAAACTTACTTTTACCAAAATAAACCTTTCCAGCCTTATCAATCTCACAAATTGGGACCGCATTAACAACTTTAAACGCATCTCTTCTTGAACTATGTAGTTTTTTTACCTTAACTCCTGGCAAAATAGAACACTTTTTATCATCCATTGATTTATGCATACAAACACAAACTCCAGAATAATTAGATTTAACTATAAATTGAGCAGCACAAATCAAATTCATACTAGAATCACTACTTCCTCTATCTGAACTTCTTTGTGCACCCACAAAAACAACCGGAATTGGTAAATTTTCTAACATAAAAGACAAAGCAGCCGAAGAATAATGCAAAGTATCCGTTCCATGCGTAATAATTATTCCTTTAACTCCTTTCTTTACTTCTTTTTCAACTTCTTTAGCCAATTTATTATAATCTTTGAATGTCATATCCTCAGAAAAAACATTACTAATCAATCTAGCTTGAATATTTCCAATTTTTTTTAGTTCTGGAACATTCTCCAAGATCTCTTCCGGAGTAAATCTTGCAATAACTCCGCCAGTTTTATAATCAACCTTCGAAGCTATAGTTCCGCCAGTATGCAAAATAGAAATCTTCTTCAATTTAGTATTTTGTTTAATTTTCTTAGAGATTTCTTTTTTCACCTTAGCCTTTTCTAGAACTTTAATACTTTTAACCTTTTTCTTATCAATTCCAATATTATAGCCCGTATCCAACTTCAAAACTACTTTATTATTTATAGACTCCGGCATTAAAATTCCAATAAATTCTTCTCCAGAAGTCTTAACTTTTACCTTATCGCCAATAGTCATAAAACAAAAATAATAAAACTAGTATAAAAAACTATCTTCTTAATTGGGCCCCATCAATCTTTCTAATCTTACACAAACAGACTCTAAATGCCCCATCGCAGAAGCAGCTATTATTGGATCAACTCTTCCCGTTTCTTCAAACAATTCAACTTGTTCTACTAACTTGGGAAATTCATACCTCATAAGGCTGGTTGCGGATTTAATGTGAGGAATAAAGTCTCCTTTTGGATTTTCTAACATATAGTCTCTGACACGATCTGCCCAACCTGCTTCAACAAGCCCTTGTTTGTATCTTTCAAACGCGTCAACAATCAATGAAGGGTCTTTCTCAAATTCTTCCTTCATAAAATTAGATACCATCCGACCATACCAAAAAGGATGCATTGGTTCAATATTTAGCTCCGAATTTCCAACCCCCATCGTAAAAAAAGCAATAAAATCAACTTTAAAAACCTATCTATCTACTTAAAAATATATATCACACTCTAAAAACATTTATATATAAAACTACTAAAATACTACTAGGGTTAAACATTTCACAATTCATTGTTGGCGCTCTGAAAGTGAAATACGCGTTCTGTATGTTTGTATGTATTTTGGGTTATCTTGAAAAAACTTGTTTGTTGGCGATTTTAAGCTTTTTCTAGGAAGAATTACAACTTCCACGTATATAAAGATTATTGTAATAAAAAACAACAAACAAACCGGAAGGGGGAAAAAGAATAAAAAAATGGAATTTATTATACAAGACGCATTAAAAAACGCAGACACACAAGACACAAATGATGTGAATGTAGGACAGGCTAACATTAAAGTAATAGGTGCAGGTGGAGCCGGAAACAATATTGTTTCATGGTTGTACAAAAAAGGTATTTCTGGAGCAGAAGTTGTTGCTGTAAACACAGATAAACAACATCTAGATATTTCTTCTGCAGATAGAAAACTACTAATTGGAAGAGATCTAACAAGAGGACTTGGTTGTGGAGGTTTCATAAATAAAGGAAGAGAATCCGCAAAAGAATCCATAAACGAATTAAAAGAAGCACTAAAAGGATCCGATATGGTCTTTGTTTGTGCTGGAATGGGCGGAGGAACTGGAACTGGATCCGCTCCTGTCGTAGCTCAAATCGCAAAAGAAATGGGCGCAATCGTTATTGGAACCGTAACAATGCCTTTTGACATAGAAAAAGCAAGAGTAGACAAAGCAGAATTCGGTCTACAACAATTAAGACAAGTCTCAGACACAGTTATTGTAATAGATAATAATAGACTAGTTAAAATTGCAGGAAATTTGCCATTAAAACAAGCATTTGCAGTTGCTAACGAACTTTTATCTACTATGATTAAAGGAATAGTAGAAACAATAGCAATTCCATCTCTAGTTAACCTAGATTATGCAGATGTAAAAGCAATAATGACAAACGGCGGAGTTTCTGTAATGGGAATTGGAGAGTCAACCTCTGAAAGAAGAGTTGAAGAAGCCGTAAAAAGAGCCCTAACAAATCCACTATTAGAAGTGAATTATGAGGGTGCAACCGGAGCTCTACTTCACATAACTGGTGGAGATGACTTACTACTAGAAGAAATTGACGAAATTGGTTCAATGATTACTAGCCAACTTGATCCAGATGCAAATGTAATCTGGGGAGCAAGAATTGAGCAAGGAATGGAAGGAAAACTAAGAGTAATGACAATAATAACTGGTGTAAAGTCACCGTATATCCTTGGAAAGGTAGACAGATTCCAGGAGCAAGCCGAAAGAGCCGAAGTAATGAGCGAGGAATTCGGGATTGACATAGTCAAGTGATCGATCTTCACATTCTTTAACCCCCAATGAGAATCGATCGTTCACTTACATAGCTTCCGGGGAAAGAGAGGTGATAAAAGAACTTCTTTTTTTCTCTTTTCCCTTTTTTAATTTTTTAACTTATTTGAGAAAGAACATCTCTTAATTTTTCTTCCATTTTATTTGCAGGGATTTTATTGTCTTGTTTAACAAGCCTTTTTGCCTTTCTTACTAACAATTCTCTTCCTTCTTCAGAATCCTCGGTGGGATTTCCTCCAAGAATAACCCCCATATAAAATAAGTTTTCGGGCCTTTTTCTATCATCCCAAACCCTATTGACTTCCATTACAACCAAAGTTTGGGGTGTTGCCCTAGCTTTTCTACAATAGATCTTAGACCCATAGGTTATACCTTTAGTATCAAACTCAACCTTCATTTCCTTAAAACCTGCTTCATCCAATAATTCCTGCGGAACATAATCTGTCAATGCCATAGGAAGGGAAGCTCTAACTAATTTAAAAGAATTACTGTTTCTTAATCATGGGCAAAGAATCCTTCTTTTTATTGCTCCATTCTTCATAATTAATAACATTCGCAAGTGTAGCTCTCAAGGGAACTTCAGGTTTCTCATCTGAATAACCAAAAGCCAAAATCGCGTGAACATCAACGTCATCTGGAATCTTTAATAAATTTTTCAACTTTTCTTCTTCATATATCCCAATCCAACAACTCCCAATTTTCATAGAAGTTGCCTTAAGTAACATATTCTGAATCCCCGAAGAAGTGTTTTGAATAGCAAAAATATCCCAATGATCTTTATAATGCCTCTTCAAATCAGCATCATCGCTACAAACCACAACTAAAAAATTAGATTTAATAACTGCCTCTTGATTAAAACAAATGTCATTTAATTGTCCTTTATTCTTCAAAACAATTAATCTCCAATTCTGAATTCCGCCAGCACATGGAGCGTAAATACAGCTTTCTAAGATTTCATTAATTTTATTCCAAGAAACATCTTTTTTCTTAAAATCCCTTATACTCCTTCTTTCCTTCATTGCCTTATCAATATTCATAAAAATAAACAATATTCAAAAACTTTTAAATGTTTTTATTTATTTAACTACTCTTAATCCGTCCAACTCGTCTAACAATCCTCCGTATCTAAAACTAGGTCGGACCACCAGCTCCCCATCTAACCTACCCGTCCCAACTCCAACGTCCCAAGAACCCATAGGAAAATCAATTGGTCTATCTTCTCCTTCAACCAACACCCTTACGGTAGGGCTAGTTTTATGTAGACCATATGGATGGGTATCTACAGAAACTATGATTGGATTCTCTAAAATATTAATAGGTTGTCTCTGCTCCCACCTTTGGGCATAAGCCTCCAACCCAATTACACTAAGAAGCATAACGTATGTCAAGCCAAGAATACTCCTCCCCTTTAACATGTCCCGATCCACAATGAAAGAGAATTGGGAAGGATTATTAAACCTTTCTACCAAAACATTTATATTAAATTTCTAACAATTTACTCACATGGATTACTCTAATTTAGTAAAAAACTATCAAGAACTAGAAAAAACTACGAAAAGATTAGAGAAAACAAAGATAATAGCAAAATTACTAAAAAAAATTCCAGAAGAACACTTAGAAAAAATAATTTTCTTATTAGAAGGAAGAGTATTTCCAAAATGGGATGAAAGCAAAATTGGAATCTCCTCAAGGCTAATGCTCAAAGCAATAAACTCATCAACAGGAGTTTCTCCAGAAAGAGTAGAAAAAGAGTGGGGAAAACAAGGAGACCTAGGAATTGTAGTTGAAAAATTAATAAAAACAAAAAAACAAACAACATTATTTTCAAGAAAACTAACAATTACAAAAGTTTTTGAAAATATACAAAAACTAGCAACTTTAGAAGGAAAAGGAACCGTTTCTAAAAAAATTCAACTAATAACTGAACTATTAACATCTGCAACCCCAGAAGAAGCAAGATTCATAGCAAGAACAGTAATAGAAGATCTAAGAATAGGGGTAAAAGAAGGGGTTGTTAGAGATGCAATAGTTTGGGCATTCTTGCCAAGAGTCAAAGGAATAAATGATGAAAACATCAAAGCAAAACCCAAGAAAATTAAAAAATTAAAAGAAGCAGATCTAAAAGAAAAACTTCTAGAGTCTGAAGAACCAAGAAAAATCTACAACGAACTAGTTTCTAAAGTAGAACACGCTTTCAATTTAACAAATGATTATGCAGAGGTAGCAATAGCAGCAAAACACTTTAATCTAAAAAAACTTTCAATGAAAGTTGGAAAACCAATAAACCCAATGCTTGCAATAAAAGCAGAAACTCCAGATGATGCATTTACTCACTTAGGAAAACCCTCATTACTAGAATACAAGCTAGATGGATTTAGATTACAAATTCACAAAAAAGGAGACGAAGTAAAACTATTTACAAGAAGACTTGAAAACGTAACAAAACAATTCGAAGAAATAATTCCTACAATAAAATCCCACATAAAAGCAGAAAACTGCATCCTAGACTCAGAACTAGTTGGTTTTGATCCAAAAACAAAAAAATACCTCCCTTTCCAAAATATTTCAAAAAGAATTAAAAGAAAATACAACATAGAAAAGAAATCAACCGAACTACCTGTAGAAATAAATGTTTTTGATATAATTCTAAAAGAAGATGAAATCTTAATAGATAGAACACAAGAAGACAGAAGAAAAATTCTAGAAAAAATAATAAAACAAGAAAAAACAAAAGTAGTTTTAACAAAAAAACTAAAAACTTCTTCAGAAAAAGAAGTAGATAAATTCTACAAAGAATCATTAAGAAAAGGAAACGAAGGAATTATGATAAAGAGTCTAAAAGCGAGATACGTTCCCGGAAGACGTGTCGGTGGTTGGATGAAAATAAAACCAGTAAAAGAAACACTAGATCTAATAATCATAGGGGCAACATGGGGAGAAGGAAAAAGAACAAAATGGTTATCATCATTCACAGTGGCATGTAGAGATAAAAATGAATTAAAAACAATTGGGAGAGTTTCAACAGGAATCTCCGAAATAAATACCGAACTTACTTATGCAAATATAACAAAATTGCTAAAGCCTTTAGTAAAAGAAAAAAAAGGAAAATACGTTACACTAAAACCAAAAATAATTCTTGAAATAGCTTATGATGAAATTCAAGCATCTCCAACGTACTCAAGTAAATTCGCTTTAAGGTTTCCAAGAGTAATAAAAATAAGAAATGATTTAGGTTTTAACGACGCGGATACCTTAGAAAGAGTAAAGAAATTCTACAAAGAACAGAATAAATGATTAATAAACTTTAAATACTCTTCATAATTTCTAATTTTACAATGGATAAAAAAACAATAGATAAAGAAATACAAAAATTAAGTGAGGCGCAAAACCCAGAAGATATGAAATTGGGTGGATTGGTTAGAGAAGTAGTAGATCTTGCACTAGGAATGCAAGATACGCGAGCAGTTAAACAACACCTTGAAGCCATAGGTAATTCTCCTGAAGAATTTGGAGATGCGGTTCCCAAAGATTATTCTCCCCTAATTGAAGCTATGGGAAATCGAACAGAATCTCTCTATGCTGAACTAGACAGAAGGGAAGAAGGGTATATCCCTCTGACCGCCCTCTAGAATTGGGTTAGTAATTACTAAACAACAATAATCTTTATATAGAGGATATATTACTATTAGTTAATAGTCCAGTTTTGCTACTCAGTGAAGAACAATAATAAAGATTTTAGAGTAGTACCAAAAAAAGAGGGGGAGTATAATATGATTGTTAAAGAAGATTTCCTTACAAAATTAAGACAGTTTTTCAGTTTGAACTTATATGAAGTAAGAATATGGACCGCACTTCTTTCAAGAGGGGTCTCAACGGCCGGCGAACTTTCCGACATTGGTGATGTCCCAAGGTCCAGAGCGTACGATGTTCTAGAATCTTTAGAAAAGAAAGGTTTCGTAGTAATGAAGGTTGGTAAACCAATAAAATATTTAGCAGTCGAACCAAAAGAAGTAGTAGAAAGAGTAAAAAAAGGTATTAAAGACGAAGCTGAGAGAAACATAACAAAAATAAAAGATCTACATAACACAGAAGTAATTAATGAACTAAGTTCTCTTTACAAAAATGGTGTAGAATTTGTTGAACCTGCAGATCTATCTGGAGCAATAAGGGGAAGACACAACATCTATTCACATCTAGAAACAATGATAAAAAAGGCAAACAAATCAGTTACTATAGTCACAACATCAAAAGGAGTTTTAAGAAAAATAGATGCATTATCTCCAACATTAACAAAACTAGCAAAAAAAGGAGTTAAGATTAGGGTTGCAGCTCCAGAATCCGAAGAAAACAAAGAGAAATTAAAGCACGTTACTAAGATTGCAGATTTCAAAAGCATGAACGGTATTGATGCAAGATTTTGTGTTGTTGATAACTCAGAGATAATGTTCATGATGATGGACGACAAAGAAGTACACCCTTCCTACGATTTAGGAATTTGGGTAAACACGCCGTACTTCGCACAAGCCATGGAAAATCTAGTAGATATTTCGTGGAAAAAATAAATTTTCTTTTTTTTAAAAAAACAAGAGGTGTATCTCCATGTTTGAAGAAGAATTCGAAACATTTGAAGAAAAACCCCAAGAGAAAGACATTTCTGACGAAGATTCAGACTTCATTGATAACGAATATCATGAAGATGAAGACGAATAATTTTTCTTTTTTCTTTTTTTCTATACAAAATGAACTACTAAGATTGTTTAAAATTAACCATTTTCAAAAACAATATTAAAATTATATAGATTAAACAGGCTAAATATTTATATACTAGTTTTAACAGAAAATCAAAATATTGTATAGTTTTAGTCTAAAAACATACAATATATGGTAAAATGAGGTGTCCATTTTGTGGCAATAGTGCTCTCAAAGTAACAGATAAGAGGACTACGGGCCAAGAGGAGATAAGAAGACGGCGCGAATGCCTGAAATGTCAAAAGAGGTTCACAACTTACGAAAGAGTTGAAACAACTGCTTTAAGAGTTGTAAAAAAATCCGGGGAAAGAGAGAAATTTGACAGATCAAAAGTATTGGGTGGTATGTTAAAGGCATGTGAAAAAAGACCAGTAACCACAGAAGAAGTTGATAATGCTCTAAGAGCTATTGAAACAGAGCTTAGAAGTAACGACACACAAGAAATTCACTCCAGAGTTGTGGGTGAACTAGTAATGGACAAACTAAAACAACTTGATAATGTTGCGTACATACGATTTGCATCCGTTTACAAAGATTTTACGGATATAACATCGTTCGAAGAAATGATTAAGAGTTTGAAGAAAGGGGGTTAAAACATGGATAGATACTTTTCTCCAGAAGAGGGAGATGTATATGGTGCAGTTAACTGGACAAGAGCAGATGTAGGCATAACTGATGAAAAAGGAAACTTAATATTCACTCAAAAAGATGCCGAGTTCCCAGAAGAATGGTCCGGCCTTGCAAGAAAAGTAGTTACTTCTAAATATTTCCATGGAGAACAAGATACCCTCCAAAGAGAAAATTCGGCAAAACAACTTATCTCAAGAGTATCTTCAAAATTCGAAGATTGGTTTTTTTCTCAAGGATACGCTTCTAGTGCAGAAGAAGCAAAAGTTTACGCGGACGAAATAGCATCTCTAGCACTTTCTCAAAGAATGGCTTTTAATTCTCCAGTTTGGTTTAATGCCGGGCTAGATCTCCACATAGAAGCAAAAGGAACAGCACACCAAAAACAAAGCTATGTTTTAATTGATGGGCAACCCCAATTAATGCCCATTGGTCACGAATATGAACATCCCCAGACTTCCGCATGCTTTATCCAAAGTGTGGGCGATAATATGGAAGAAATACTTATGCTGTCTGTCTTTGAAGGGTTATTATTCAAATATGGTTCTGGAACAGGGACAGATCTCTCAACATTAAGGAGTTCTCATGAAAAATTATCCGGAGGAGGAGCCCCGTCAGGACCAATGAAATACTTAATGTTCTATGATGATGTTGCTGGCATAGTAAAATCGGGGGGGATAACAAGACGAGCAGCAAAAATGAATTCACTTTTAGTTACACACCCCGACATTGAGAAATTTGTAAGGGCAAAACAAAGAGAAGAAGAAAAAATAAGAGTCCTTGTTGAAGGGGGAATTCCGGAAGATGAAGCCAAAGAAACAGTGGCATATCAAAATGCAAACTTGTCTGTAAGAGTAACAGATGAGTATATGGAAGCAGTTCTAGAAGATAGAATGTGGAAAACAAAGCCAGTCCACAGTCAGGAATTAGCAGATCAAATGCCAGAATTTAAAGCCAGAAAATTATGGAGAGAGATGGCCGAATCTGCTCATCAATGCGGTGACCCCGGAATACAATATCATGATACAATAAATGAATGGCACACATGTCCAAATTCGGGCTCAATCAACGCTTCAAATCCATGTTCCGAATATATGTTTTTAGATGACTCTGCATGTAATCTTGCATCTTTAAACTTAATGAAGTTTAGAACAGAAGATGGAGGATTTGACGTAGAATCTTTCAAAAAAGCTATAGATCTAACTATACGGGCACAAGACGCAGTTATAGATGTATCAAGCTATCCAAGACCGGAAATACTTGAAAACGCACACAACTTTAGACCACTAGGTTTGGGTTATGCAAACCTAGGATCTTTAATAATGAGTTTCGGAATAGCCTATGGTTCTGATGAAGCAAGAGCAGTAGCTGCATCAATTACAGCATTAATGAGTGGACAAGCATACAAAACATCTACTGAACTAGCTGAACAACTTGGCACATTCAAAGAGTTTGATGAAAATAAAGAGCCAATGTTAAATGTTATGGGCAAACACACAGAAGCATTATCAGGAGTAGATAGATCCAAAATCCCAAAAGGCTTAGAAAATATTTTAGACGCAGCAGGCGATGCCTTTTCAGATGTAAACGAACGTGGAGATAAACATGGATTTAGAAATGCTCAAGTTACAGTACTTGCACCCACCGGAACAATTGGATTCATGATGGACTGCGACACAACAGGGGTAGAACCCGATATAGCATTAATAAAATACAAGATGCTAGCCGGCGGAGGAAGATTGAAAATAGTGAATAATACGGTTCCAATGGCACTAAATGTTCTAGGTTACGAGCCAAATCAAATAGATGAAATAACTAGTTTTGTAGATGAACATGAAACAATTGAAGGGGCCCCTCATCTAAGAGAGGAAGATCTAAAAGTATTTGATTGTGCTTTCAAACCACAAAATGGAGAAAGATCCATCCATTATTCTGACCATATTGATATGATGGCAGCAGTTCAACCCTTTTTATCCGGTGCAATTTCAAAGACAGTAAACATGCCAGCAGATGCTACTCCGGACGATGTAGCAAATGTATATATGGATGGTTGGAGAAAAGGACTAAAGGCTGTAGCAGTGTATGTAGATGGATCAAAAGTTGGTCAACCAGTAAGTACTGGAAAAGGAGAAGGATTAGAAGAAAAAGTTGGTGATCCTGCAGAAGCAATACTTTCAAACAATGGAAGAAGAAGAATGCCTGCGTTTAGAAACTCCAAAACCCTTAAGGCAACAATTGGAAAAACCGATTTTTACATGACAATGGGAGAATTTGATGACGGATCATTGGGAGAACTATTCTTAGATGCTTCAAAAGAAGGAACAATTGTAAGTGGATTGTTAGATTCCTTTGGGATTGCTGTAAGTGTGGGATTACAATATGGGGTCCCATTAAAAGCATATACAAAGAAATTTATTGGTCAGAGATTTGAACCCCATGGACCAGTAGCTTTAGGTATGGACATAGGAAAGTTAGGGGAACAGATTAGAGATATCCACATGGCAAAATCGCCGGTTGACTTTCTATTTAGGGTGGTAGGCGAATTATATGGAGAAAAAGAGCCAGTCCAAGAAGGCGACTTTGAAGAGGAAGTATCCCCCGAACAACAAGAAATTTCGCGGGAAGAGATGATACAAAAACTTGGAAAACCCGTAGAGGGAGTCACCTGCGAAATATGTGATGGGCCACTCTATCCAAAGGGAAAATGTGATGCCTTTTGTCCAGATTGTAATTTTATGGACAGAAAGGGATGTGAAGGTTAAAAATGAAAATAAAATTCAAAAAAATTCACGAAGACGCAACTGTTCCAAAATTTGCTAAAGAAAATGATGCAGGAATGGATTTACATTCAATAGAAGAAACAGCAATTCTTCCAAGTGAACACAAACTAGTAAAAACCGGTTTACAACTAGAACTTCCACCTGGCTACGAAGCACAAGTAAGACCAAGATCAGGATTAGCATTAAAAAATAAAATAACAGTTTTAAACACTCCCGGCACAATAGACGCAGGATACCGTGGAGACGTAGGAGTTATTTTAATGAATCATTCCTCTGAAGACTTCGAAATAAAAAAGGGAGACAGAATCGCACAAATAGTTATTGCAAAACATGAAACTCCTGAAATTGAAGAAGTAGAAGAACTTGACTCTTCAGAAAGAGGAGAAGGTGGCTTCGGTTCAACAGGAAACTAATTATAATAAAATTCTTTTTTCTTCCTTTGCTCAGAATCTAAATTACTTCCTGGCTTATTTATTCTAGGTCTATGAGAACCACTATCTCTTCTGTAAGTAATATTTAACATTCCTAAAACTTTATTCATTCCTTCCCTTTTAGTTAAAGGACCTTCAACAAAACCTTCTTTTCCAGGATCACCTAAAAAAACCAACATTCTGTCTCCCAAATAATCTACAAATTGAACATCATGATCTACAACAATCGCACACTTTTCTTTCTTCGAAATAAATTCTCTAATAACCTCAGCAACCTTTAGTCTATCTTCAACATCAACAAAAGCCGAAGGTTCATCTAAAGCATAAACTTCAGCATCTCTACTTAAACACAAAGCAACATGAAACTTTTGCAATTCTCCACCGGATAAATCCTTAATTTTATTATCAATAACCTTATTCAAATTCAACTTTTCCAAAATATTCTGTTTATACCAACCAGAACTAAATTCAGCTTTGGCAACATTCATTAATTTCATCCTAACAGTTCCTTCAAAGTCTCTAGAAGGATATTGTTCTTTGTAAGAAATCTTATAATCTTCACATTCTCCAGAATCTGGTTTAAGTTTTCCAGAAAGCAAATTCAAAAAAGTACTCTTTCCTAATCCATTAGCTCCAACAATAGTTAAAACTTCACCCCGATGAATACTTCCTTTATTAGTTTTCAATTTAAAACTCTCAAACTTCTTTTCCATCTCACTAAACTCAATTAAAACATCCCTATTCAAAATATTCTCACTTTCCTTATCTATAAATTTAATTTCATAATCTCTAAATCTAACATTATCATCCGGCAAATATCCATCTAAATATTCATTAATTCCTCTCCTAACTCCTTTAGACTGAGAAACAATACCAAACGCACCTTCAGAACCATAAATAATTTGAATCTCATCAGAAATATAATCTAATGTAGCTAAATCATGTTCAACAACCATAACTGCCCCAATTTCTTTCAAACTTCTAATTAACTTAGCTATTTTAATTCTAGATGTAACATCCGCGAATGAAGCAGGTTCATCAAAGAAATAAAAATCTGCATCCTTAACAGCAGTTGCAATAATAGCAACTTTTTGTAATTCGCCACCGCTTAACTCATCTAGTTTTCTATCTTTCAAATGTTCAATCTCCAACTCCTTAATTAACTTCTCACCAATATCCCGTTCATCAATTCTATTAATTAATTCTCCAACTTTCCCCGAAAAAACTTTAGGAATCAATTCAATTCTCTGTGGTTTGTAAGCAACTCTTATATCTCCACTTTTTAATTTCTTAAAATAATCCCCTAAAGAAATATTAGAATATCTTTCAATTACTTTATCATATTCTCCTTCCTTAGAAAAATCCCCTAAATTAGGAGTCAACTTGCCAGACAATATCTCCAAGGCAGTACTTTTTCCAATACCATTTCTTCCCAAAATCCCAACAACTTCTCCTTTCTTGGGAATTGGTAAACGAAATAGCCTAAAAGCATTCTGGCCGAATCTATGAACTGGATCTTCTTTTAATTCTTCCGGCAGATTAACAATTTGAATAGCATCAAAAGGACATTTTTTTGGGCAAATTCCACAACCGGTACATAAATCCTCATCAATAACTGCTTTTTTATCTTTAGTAATGCATTCTTTTCCTGTCCTATTTACTGGACACACCCCAACACACAACCAATCACACTGCTCTGGAGAACATTTATCTTTATTTATTATTGCAACTCTTGCCATGATTTAAAAGAAAATAGTTAAGTTTTAAATGTTTCTAAGCAGTCTTTAACATCTCTCGAAATCTCTTCTCTCTCAAAGAAGCCATATCTCTTTTCAACCTTTCACCCCAATGAACAATCTTTCCTCTTCTAATTGTAACAAATTCCGTTTCTCCCCCTGTATTTTGATCTTTCTTTTTTGCTAATTCCATAACTCTGTCCGCAAGCAAAAGACACCCGCCAGAATCCAAAGAAGTCATACTTAATTTTCTTGGCAATCTAGAATCTATTATCTTTCCCTCGTCCTCATGGGTTTCAAAATATCTTTCTATTGCACTTCCTCCACTACCAACACAATGATATCCATTCCCTCCCTCATCATTTGCGTCAATTACATTTCCATAAGTGTCCACAGTGTACAATCCAACTCCCCCCTTATTCGTAGCGAGTATCATCTGAGCACAACACTCGTCTGATCCACCTTCAGCTAAAGAAACATATCTATTCATCATCTCAAATTCCATAAAATGTTCAAGTTTTATTGCTCTTTCAACCGGGTCAATCCTTCTTCCTCCATGAAGCAACGTTCTTTCCAACCCTTTTATTCCCTGAGCGTTTTTTGGAATATTTCCCTCCCCCGTTAAGATAGTATAAAACCCTCTAATGGATATTTTTCCTTTTAGGTAATCTATAAATGCACCAGAAGTTTGAGTTCCTAGTCCCGCAATTCCCAAAGCGAAATTCTTTCCTACATAAATCTTAGAGATTCCAGGAGAAAAGTTATCTTTTATCTCTCCCCCGTTCATTCCCTCCGTTCTGCTATCCATCGCAATAACAGCAAAATCCCTTGAGGGAGAAGACATCACACCAAAGCCAGTAGTCATTTGAATCAGTAAAAAGAAGTAGGTCTTTCAAATATTATAAAACTTTCTAAGAATTGCTCCTTGATTTAATCACTGCCACTCTCTCCTTAATTTTGTTCTCAACGGCCACTACAACCTGCCTAACCCTTTCACTACTAATCCCTTCTTTTTTTCCAATCTCTCTAAGTTTCATCGGTTCCCCCCCATTCAACCCTCTTTTTCTCAAAAACATACTTAAATCCCTATCCTCTATTTTCCCTCCCCTATTCAAATCACCAATTATTTCCATTAACCATCCGGCTTCATCTTTTAACTCAAGTGTTTTTTCTAAATTGCTGGGCTCTATCAAAACCCCCGAACCATCAACTCTTTCTCCTTCAAAACTATCATGCATATCTCTCTCACCACTTTCAGCATAATCAAGACTCAAATAAGAACCATTAGTAAACCGTTGATGCATCTCAAATGTACCTCCGGTAACATTTGCTTTTTTTAAAATTTCTTCTTCCCCTAAGAGGCATCCCCCATCCCCATCCCCGTGCTTTTCTAGAACTCTTTCTATTCTGTAAAATCCTTGTAATTGGGAAATCGGGATTCTAATCAACCGAGATTCATTTGATACAGTGACCATGATCTTTCTCCTTATTGCGGGGGCAGCATAATTGATAAATTTAACATTAAAATCGGGATCAAAACCATCAAAGGCCTTATCCAGCCCAAAAAATCCTGCATTAAATAAATCATTTATTTGCAACCCACTCCAAGCAAATCTACGCGCATCCTTCATAAGATACCTAAAATGAGTTTTCTGTAAAGCAACTCTCTCTCGAGGATCCCTTGTAACTTGATATTCCGTCCATCTTGCAACAAACTCCGGTTCTGGCAGTGGAAAATATTCTGGCTTATCTAAACTCTCTATAAACTGGCCACCATCATATTCATTAAACTCCATAATTTTGAGAACTCCATCAAACTTTTAAAGTATTCTGCTTGTCACATGCACCCAAAACCCTTTTTAAATTTACTATTAATCTAATTCAACTATGATTTCCTTCAAAAAACAACCAGACGAAGATGAAAAAATATTCAAAGTATTCAATCCTACAGTGAGAACTTGGTTTAAAGAGAAATTCCAAAACTTCTCACATCCTCAAAAATTTGGCGTTTTAAACATTCACAATCAAAAAAACACATTAATTTCCGCACCAACCGGTTCTGGAAAGACATTAACATCCACATTAACAATAATTAACGAACTTACAACTCTGGCAGAAAATGATTTACTAGAAAACAAAGTTTATTGCATCTACATAAATCCACTAAAATCCCTCTCTAGAGACATAGAAGTCAATCTAAATCAACCAATAAAAGAAATTACAGAACTAGCAAAAAAGAAAAAAAAGAAACTAAACATAAAAATAGCAGCAAGAACCGGAGACACAACCCCCTACCAAAAACAAAAGATGCTCAAAGAAACTCCACATATTCTAATAACAACTCCCGAATCCTTAGCAATATTACTTTCAACTGTAAAATTCAGAGAAAAACTAAAAGATGTAAGATATGTAATCATAGATGAAATTCATGCTTTAGCAGAAAACAAAAGAGGAACACACTTATCAATTTCTTTAGAACGGCTAGATAAACTAGCTAATGAATCACCAACAAGAATAGGACTTTCAGCCTCAATAGCACCCTTAGATAAAATAGCAAAATTCTTAGTAGGAACAGATAGAGATTGTATTATTTCAGATGTACAATTTAATAAAAAGATGGACTTAAAAGTACTTTCTCCAGTTCCCGATTTAATAAACACAACCCACGAAGAAATGAATGAAAATCTATACGGCTTACTAAATGATTTAATACAAAAACACAAAACAACTTTAATATTCACAAATACTCGGGCAGCAACAGAAAGACTAGTACACAACCTAAAAGAAAAATATCCAAAAAACTACAACGACAACATTGGAGCACATCATGGTTCATTATCAAAAACACATAGACACAACATAGAAGACCGACTAAGAAAAGGAGAACTAAAATCCGTAGTTTCATCTACTTCTTTAGAATTAGGAATTGATATTGGTTATATTGACTTAGTAATTTGCCTAGGTTCTCCAAAATCAATAGCAAGAACCTTACAAAGATTTGGAAGATCTGGCCACAAACTCCATGAAACAGTAAAGGGAAGAATAATAGTTACCGGCAGAGATGATTTAGTAGAGTGTGCAGTAATGTTAAAAAATATTGTAGAAAGAAAAATAGATAGAATTCATATTCCTGAAAATGCTTTAGATGTCCTGGCCCAACAAATCTATGGAATTGCAATATCTGATATAACCCCCATAAAAGAAATTTTTGAATTGGCAAAAAGAGCATACCCTTTCAGAAATTTAACTTATACTGAATTCAGAGAAATAATCGATTATTTATCCGGCCAACACATCTCTTTAGAAGACAGGCATGTCTACGCAAAAATCTGGTATGACGAAGAAACCGGAATGATTGGAAAAAGAGGAAAAATGGCCAGAATCATATACATGACAAACATTGGAACTATTCCAGATGAATCTGCAGTTAAAGTCAAAGTAGGAGAACAGGTCGTTGGAACAATAGACGAAGCTTTCCTTGAAAAACTAAAAAGAGGAGACATTTTCGTTCTTGGTGGAGATAGATATATGTTCAAATATGCTCGTGGAATGGCTGCATCGGTCCAGCCTGCTTCTGGAATGGCTCCAACAGTTCCATCATGGTATTCAGAAACTTTACCACTATCTTTTGATTTAGCTTCAGAAATTCAAAAGTTCAGAAGGTTAATGAAAGAACATTTTGAAAACAAAACAAAAAAAGAAGAAATTCTAGATTTCATTGATAAATATTTATACGTCGATGAAAGAGGAAAAATAGCATTGTATGATTATTTTTACCACCAATACAAATTTACAAAACAAATTCCAAACGAAAACCAACTACTAATAGAACATTTCAACGGACAAATTGTTTTCCACTCTTTATACGGAAGAAGAATTAACGACGTTCTTTCAAGAACAATGGCTTATGTAATCTCAAAAGTTCAACATCGAGATGTAGAAATAAGCATAAACGACAATGGTTTCTATCTTCAAGGCAAAGAAGGAAAGAAAATCCAAGTTTTAAGAGCTTTCAAATTATTAAAATCAAAAGAATTAAAAATTGTATCTAGAAATGCAATTGAAAACTCCGAAGTATTAAGAAGAAGATTTAGACATTGTGCAACAAGAGCCTTAATGATTCTAAAATCTTACAAGGGAAAAACAAAACACGTAGGAAGACAGCAAGTCTCATCAATGATATTATTATCTGCTGTAAAAAGAATTTCTAATGAATTTGCTATTTTAAAAGAAGCTCGTAGAGAAGTTCTTGAAGACTTAATGGATATAGAAAACGCAACAAAAATTCTAAAAAAAATTGAAGATGGAAAAATAAAAGTCAAAGAGATTAATACAAAAATCCCCTCCCCTTTCGCCTTTAATATTCTAATGCAGGGCAGAATGGATATGTTAAGAATGGAAGATCGTGTTGAATTCTTAAGAAAAATGCACGCTTTAATCTTAGAGGAAATAAAATAATGGAAATTCAAAAAAACATAGAAATAATAGATCTCGCATTATATCTAAAAAAAGAAAAAATACTAATTATTTCAGATTTACATCTAGGTTACGAAGAAGCACTAAACAAACAAGGAATTTTAGTTCCAAGATTCCAATTCAAAGAAATAATAAAAAAACTAAAAGCAATCCTAAAAAGAGTAAACCCAGATTTAATAATCATAAACGGAGATTTAAAACACGAATTTGGGACAATATCCAAAACAGAATGGAAACAAACTCTAGATTTGATAGATTTCTTCAAAAACAAAAAAATCCTTCTAATAAAAGGGAATCATGATAATATCTTAGGACCAATAGCAGAAAAGAAGAATGTGAAACTAATAGAAAAATACGAAACAGGCAATATATTAATAACACACGGTCATAAAATTCCAAAAAAACTAAATAAAACAATAATCATAGGTCACGAGCATCCAGCAATATCATTTGAAGAAAAATCCACTCAAAAATTCAAATGTTTTCTCAAAGGAAAATACAAAAGAAAAACTCTAATTGTAATGCCTTCATTTAATTTAATACAACAAGGAACCGATGTAACAAAACAAAAAACACTTTCACCATTTTTAAAAAAAGATCTAAAAAACTTTGAGGTTTACATAGTAGAAGACAAAGTTTACAAATTTGGAAAAATAAAAGATATTAATAAATTAGAATTCTAATAAATAAACCTTCAACAAAGAATCAACCATCTTTCCCGGCCCAATAAACTGCCATTTCTCAAGAACTTCTTTTTCAAACTTGCTTTTATCATAAACTGCTAACATGGGTTCTTCATGGTCTTTCTCAGCAAAATCTATGGGTCCAAAATCAGCACATTCCCCATCATTTTTT
Organism: Candidatus Woesearchaeota archaeon; assembly: GCA_964587005.1. GTDB lineage: Archaea > Nanobdellota > Nanobdellia > SCGC-AAA011-G17 > PNOQ01 > JABIBT01. Next base: position 5,823 of record CAZPJW010000005.1, on the reverse strand, counting down.
CCAGGATGTTCACAAGCATAAATATAATTAGAACTAGGATATAAAGTTCCATGTCTTAAAAGAGTTCTTAAATTCCTACCTTCTAAACCACTAAACAAAAGATCTCCCTCTAGACCATCTTCTCTAACGGCCTTTAAGACTAAATCCTCTTCGGTAACCGCGTAACCATCGGCCACAGTCATATCCAAATTTCGAACTTTTCCCATAGAAAATTCAACCAAATTTCTCTTTATAAACATAACTATTTCCATGCATTGTTGCATAAGCGGGAGTTATATCGGTTTAAATTTTATCATCCGTTTATTTTTTGTTGGGAGCCCTTAAAAATGCACTCTCCGATATTAGAAGAAAAGAAAAATTAAGAAATTTTTGATAAATTTCCATTTAAAATAATGGGATTCATATGCTCTATTTCGTCAGTATAAGAAATCCAGGGTATGTTGTTTAACAAATATATTTTTTTGCCTAAAACATATGCAAATCCCATTTCCAAAAGAGTGTTTCCTCCTATATATCCATCAATCCCTTTCTTTCTTTCATTAACAACCAGTATACAATCACTATCTCTTATTATCCCAAAGTATCTTTTTATCAAATCAGTACCAGCCATTTTACGAAATATGGAGTCTCCTTGAGATTCCTTTACTCTTTTGTATTTTTCAAAAGTAATCTCCCCATCAATAATTTTCTTAGCATTTAAGGGTATTATCACTTCATGACCCTCTTTCTCTAATTTTTCTTTTGTTTCTTGAATTTTATATGTGAAATCAAGGCTCGAACATACAACTATTTTCATTTTATAACTTACATCCTCCCAATTTATATCCAGGCAATAATCTATCTCTGTTTTTTCTAACATTTGATTTTGCCGAACCATCTTCCATTAAAGAGCTATCAATTATTTTAACTAATTCCCTTCTCTGAGACTCTTCTAATCTAGGAAGTAAATCTTGGTGAACAATCTCTCTTGGAGTTCTTGTTAGTTCAAGTCCATGTGCACATCCAGAACCTTCAACTTTGATATTATTTTTCCTTATAATATCTACAATCTCAGATTCACTAACCCCATATAATGGCCTGACAATTTTTACATTACTTCCCCCTGTAACTTCTTGTGCAGGAGGTTCATCAGTTCCAGCTTTATCTTCGACAATATACCTATTCCAACGCTCCATTATTTCTTCAGATTTTTCAGAAGTTTTTAAGTCTTCTATTGTAGACCGAACTAGCTCTAAAAATAATTCTGTCTTATAGAATCTATTTCCTTCTTTACTATAATCGTCATACATAAGTGCTAGTTTTATGAAAGATGCAAGGGAATCGTCCTGATGATGGCCAAAAACTACTCTATCTGTGCTAAATTGTTCTGCAGCTGTTTCTAATGCCATAACCTTATTATTATAACATTTTGTACAAGGAGAGATATTACCCATTATTTTTGTTCTTTCCAACTCTTGCCCTATATCGGACAACTCGTCTAATGATTCTTCCAAGTTTTCTTTTCTAGATCGAGATAATCTTGACTTGTACAAAGGATCACTAAGATCTATAACTTTCGGCTCAAACTCCAAATTTCTAGCTATGCTTGCAACCCCATCTAAGTCATAATTTTTCCAGATTCCTCCAACCACAGCAAGTTTGACATTATAGCCTAATTTTCTAAGAGCCAAAGCTGTAACAGAAGAATCTTTTCCTCCTGAAAAAGCAACAAGGATAGGTTTGTCCCTATCTAAAAGATTATATCTGTTTATTGTATTATCAACCTTATCTAATATTCTTTTTGGTATATCATATTCATCATCCATTTTTTGTCTCCTCCTTTTTTGTTAAGTAGAAAAGATAACTACTTTATAGTAGTATTACTAAAATAGTTACATTTAAATATATGTGGTAATATAATACTACCATATGAATCTAAATTATTTAAAAAAAATTGATCTTTCAGATGGAGAAATTAGAGTATACAATGCATTAGTAGAAATAGGATTTTCTACCATGAATAAAATTCAAGAAAAAACAGGAATAGACAGAAGAAATATATACGATATTTTAAACAAATTAATAGAAAAAGGATTAGTGAGTTATACAATAGAAAAAGGGAAAAAAACATTCCAAATGACCCACCCAGACAAGATTGTAGACTATCTCAATGAAAAGAAAAAAGAAATAGAACTAACAAAAACAGAGATTGAACCAAATCTTCCAGCTTTAATAAATGCGTTCAATGAAACAAAACAACAAATTAGAGCCGAAGTTTACAGGGGAAAGGAATCTATAAAATCATTACTTGAAGAATCTTTGCACTATAAAAAACTCTTTTGGATTGGGGGCAATAGTTCAGTAGAATTAAAAGTTGATTTAGATATGAAAAATTGGTTTAAACACTGGATGGAAAAAAGAAAGAAAAATAAAATAATGATGTACGATCTTGTTGATTATGGAACTTTTTTAGAAGGATTAGAACCAGGTAAACTTAGTAAACATAAAAAAGCACATTATAAATATTGCCAACTCCCAAAAGATCTAACCTCGCCAATGGTCATTTTTATTTTCGGAAATAAAGTAGCTCAAATTTTATGGAACAAACAACCATTCGCATTCGTATTGGAATCAGAAGAAATAAAAGAATCCTTCATGAAATATTTCTATCATTTTTGGAAAAATCCTTGATGATCTCTATACCTGCTCACATTGATTAAATTTAACCATTTATTCTTGCCTAACTTTAATTCTGGAATGGCTAATCCATCAGCACCCTTTAAGGTAACAAAGAACTATTTCCAAAACATTTATAAATTATTAACTATTGTTAACCATAACTAATTTTAAAGGAGGAATATTAAAAATGAACGAATTTCAATTACCAAAACTACCTTATGGATATGCAGAATTAGAACCTCATTTTGATGAAGAAACAATGAGAATTCACCATACATTACATCATCAAGCCTATACCGATAAATTTAATGCTGCATTAAAAGGCCACCCACAGCTATTTCAAAAAGAAGCAGAGGAACTTATACAAACACTACCAGAAATCCCTGAAGAAATAAGACAAGCAGTTAGAAACAACGGAGGAGGATTTATCAACCATACATTTTTCTGGGAGTCATTAACACCGAAACAACAAGAAATTCCCAAAGAATTAAAACTAGAGATAGAAAAAGAATTCGAAAGCATAGATGACTTCAAAGAGAAATTTACAGAAGCAGCATCAACAATATTTGGATCTGGATGGGCATGGTTAGTCTTAAACAACGGGAAATTAGAAATAGAAAAAACATCTAATCAAGATTCACCACAAACAGAAGGAAAAATTCCATTACTGAATCTAGATGTTTGGGAACATAGTTATTATTTAAAATACCAAAATAGGCGTCCAGATTACATTAGAGCATTTTGGAGTGTAGTAAATTGGAATAAAGTTAACGAAAGATTTTTGGGAAATAACTAAACAATCTTCCTAAAATCATCTATTCCCAAAAAAGTATCTTCTAATTGTCTTCTACTAAAAAAAGTAGTTTTCAAAACTCTAACATCAACAAATCCTCTTTGAACTTGTTGTTCGAGAATATTAACATTAGATATATTATAAATTTCATCTTTATTTTCTTCATACCACTTTTCAACTTCCCCAAGATCCCACAATTTTTTTAATTGAAATGTTCCCTCTTCTACTAACCGGACTGCCCCCCCACTAAGGGTATAAACTTCCCCATGAAAATCCCCCGTGGCAAAAATATATCCTTGCCTCTCAAGAATACCTTCAATGGATCCTACCGCCGAAAAAATATCCTTATCATTATAAGATTTTAATAAATGAGAATAGCTAATCCCGGCCCCATTTAACTTCGTATATAATGTATCCAAAATGCCATCATAAAACATCCCCCCGTCAACTCCTTCAAGTGAAGCAATAGCATCAAAATAAGCAACCATGCCAGGATGAAAATTATCTAAAATCCATGCCATTCCAAATTGATAACAACTCATCCCTTCGGGCCTTTGTCCTGAACGAAGTTGCATTAAAATTTTCCCTTCAATCAATTCATCATCAAAATCTTCAAAAGGAGTTTTATCTAAATCAAGAATAATAGAAAAATCTCCGGTCCTTTCAAACTCTAACAATCGCTGCTCAATACTCAGATTCATATTTTTAGAAACCACTTATCACTTAAAAAATTAACCAAAACCTTTTTATCTTCCAAATAATAAAAAAAACTACAATGGCAAAATATAAAGTTAAATATGATAGAGACGCATGCATAGGTGCAGCTTCTTGTACAGCATTTTCAAAGAAATTTAAATTAGCAAAAGATGGAAAAGCAGATTTGGCAGGAGCAAAAGAAGTAGGTGACTGCTTATATGAACTTACAATTGATGAAAAAGAGCTAGAGGAAATGAAAGAAGCAGCAAAATCTTGCCCCGTAAATGTAATCCACATATTTGATGAAAAAGGAACAAAAATAGTTTAATGGAAATAAAAACATTTACTTCCGGACCCTTTCAAGTCAATTCGTATCTAATCACAAACAAAAAAGAAGCAATAATTATAGATCCATTCGAATCAAAAGAGATTCTAAAAGAGATAAAAGATTACAAAATTAAATACATTATTCTAACTCACGGACACATAGACCACATTTTAGCAGTAAATGAATTAAAAGAAAAAACAAATGCGAAAATAGCGATTCACAGAGATGATCTAGACTTATTAAACAACGAAAATGAGAATATGTCAATTTCTTTTAATGTTAAATTAAAAAAGATAACTCCAGAAATAATCTTAGAAGACAATCAAGTTTTAGAATTAGAAAACAAAAAACTAAAAATCATTCATACACCTGGCCATACACAAGGAAGCATTTCAATATTAGTAGACAATAACTTATTCTCTGGAGACACATTATTTGAAAGTTCAATAGGAAGAACCGATCTACCAACAGGAAGCCTAGAACAAGAAATAAACTCAATAAAAACCAAATTACTAACATTACCAGAAGACACAATAATCTACCCAGGCCATGGTGAAAAAACAACAATAAAACAAGAAAAAGAAAACAATCCATTTCTAAAATAAAAACTTTTATAAATAGTTAACTATTGTTAATATAAAATGAAACTTATGCCCCAAGAAATAGAAGTAAGATACATACTCCCAGCGTTAAGAAAAGAATTTGCTTTGGCCCTATCAAAAGAAGGGCTAAAACAGACAGAAATAGCAGAACAACTAAACATAACTCCCGCAGCAATATCTCAATATCTAAAACAAAAGAGAGGAACAACTTCATTTCCAAAAAATATAGAAAAAGAAATTAACAAATCGACAAAACTCATACTAAAAAACAAATCAACAACTCACAAAGAAATATATAAAATATCAGACAAAATAAAACACACTTCAACAATCTGTGAAATCCACAGAATGCATGATGAGGTGCCAAATAAATGTAAAATATGTTTCCAAAATGATAACTAAAGATATGCTAATTGGAGAAGTAGTGACACAATATCCCGAAGTAGCAGAGCAACTAACAAACATGGGATTATTCTGTGTAGGCTGCCCGGGTGCACAATTTGAAACTATAGAAATGGGATTAAAAGTTCATGGAAAATCAGACAAAGAGATTGATAAATTCGTAAAAGAGGCAAACGAAAAAACAAAATGAGAGAGATATTAAAAAAAGCAGGATATTCGGACAAAGCAATACATTACTATTTAAAAAAAATCAACGTCGGCGAAATAAAAAACCCCGATGCCACTTTTACATATACTGGCCATTGTGGAGATACAATGACTTTCTTCTTAAGAATAAAAAATAA
>CAZPJW010000004.1:0-33231 GCA_964587005.1 Candidatus Woesearchaeota archaeon | reverse complement strand
AATGTGTTTGGAACGAATTAGTTTCGTGATGCGAACCAGTTTCGGGATAACAGAAAGAAATAAATTTATAGAAATATTTAAATAGATTCATTCTAGATTTAAGTTATGAATAGAAAAGGTGTTAGTCCATTTATTGCTACTGTTTTGCTAATTGGTGCGGCAGTTGTATTGTCTATTATTGTTGTTCAGTTTATGAGGGGGTTTTCTAATGAACAGACGGGTAATGCTGAGAGGCAAGCTGCAATAAGTCATGGTTGTAGTAAAAGTACTTTAAATTTTCAAGAGATTTGTAGGGTTGAAAGTGATTTAAGATTTAATGTTAAGAATGAGGGTTCTTACGGAGTTAGGAATATAAGTTTAACTTACTTTTTGGATGCTGGCAGTACTGAAATTGGATTCTTAGATACTACTCCTCCAGGAGATATCTTGCTAGGTAGATTTGGATTTGCTAGTGTGATTGTTACTCCAACATTTGATATTTCTACTGTTATTATAGAAAAAATAAAATACATAAAAACTATTGACTTAGAGGATGGCACGACGGGACAATGTGCGGCCGTTGAGTTTAATGTGAACTCTGTAGAAGTGTGTTCATAATGAAATATCCCGAATTTAAAGAAAAGTTTGTTGAAAGATATTCTAAGCTAACCAATTTTGAGAAATTTAAAGAATATTCTATGCGAGATAAGAGAAAAAGCATTCGAGTAAACACTTTGAAGATTTCTGTTAGTGACTTTAAAAAGAAATATTCTGATTTAAAGTTAAAACAAATACCTTGGTGTAAAGAAGGTTTTTTTGTAAATTCTTCTAGAACTGACTTAGGGAATTTATTTGGACATAGCATGGGCCATTTTTATGTTCAGGAGGCTAGTTCTATGGTTCCTGTTGAAGTTTTAAATCCTAATAAAGATGATTTTGTTTTGGATATGGCTGCTGCTCCTGGAAGTAAAACAACCCAGATTGCTGCAAAAATGAAAAATAAGGGTTTGATTGTGGCCAATGATAATAATTATAATCGGTTAAAGGCACTTAGTATGAATGTTCAAAGAAGTGGTATTACTAATGTGATTATTAGCCTAATGGAAGGTAGATTTTTTTCCAATTTTAAATTTGATAAAGTTTTGTTGGACGCTCCTTGCTCGGGTACTGGAACTTTGAGAAAGAGTCCGAATACAATTAAAGAATGGTATCCAAATATTGCTAAGAGGGTTTCTGGTGTTCAGAGGCAATTGATAAAAACTGCTTTTAATAATTTGAATAAAGGAGGAGTTTTAGTTTATTCAACATGTACTTTAGAACCTGAAGAAAATGAGGGCGTTGTTTCATATTTGTTAGATGAGTTTGATAATGCTAAATTAGAGAAGATTGATGTTTCTGGATTGAAGAGTTCTTCTCCAGTTTTAGAGTTTGAAGGGAAGAAGTTTAATTCTGAAGTTTTTAAATGTCTGAGAATCTGGCCACAAAATAATGATACTGATGGGTTCTTTGTAGCTAAGATAAAGAAAGATTTTTAAATTGTAGAAAACTCTCATCCCCATGAGTTTAGGCCTCATTGGGAAACTTGATGAAAAAACTGGTTTAGTTTCTTTAAGTGATAGTGAAATAGAAGAAAATATGGATGCTATTGCTGATGAAGTTTTTAAATCTTTTTCTATTCCTTCCGGGGTATTGATGGTTGGTGGTGTTAAAAGTCCTCTGTGTGTTTATGATAAAGACACTCAAGAAAAGATTGTTGGTGAATTAGTTCTACATTATAATATTGCTCCTGTTGATGATATGAATTTAGAAGAGTTAAAAAATACTGAACCTGCACTTTGGGTTTTGGAGATGAAGGGGCCAGGATATTCTCAAAGGATAAAAGAGATAGGAATTTTAAATAGTTGGCTAGATGGTTATTTTGGTACATCTTAAATATTTTATGTTACTTCTAATCTTTATGGCCCATGGTAGGAAATATGGAAAAAAAGGACCAAATCGTGGAGGAAGAGATACCAATAAGAATTTGGATTTCGTAGTTGCTGAAGAGGTAGAAGAAGATCTTAGTTTAGATGATAAACTCATGAGAAGGATGGCTGTTGAATTGAGAGTTCATCGCGATGAAGTGGGTAAATTGCGCGTGCATGTCGGTCCAGATTACAGTGATAAAGAAATCAGAAAGGAATTGGGAAGATTGGTTGGAAGAGAGAAACTAAAATACAATAAAGGCACTTATTATTTAGATATTTAATTCTTCATCTTGAATATATTTCAATTTATTTTTCATTGCAATTTCTGCTTTTTGAAGTTCTGAACCTAAATATGCTGCATGTTCTTTTAGAGAAATTAAATTTTTTTTGATTATTGTATTGTATAATTCTTCTGCATTTTTTCCAACGAAAACGGTTGCTTTTTCTAAATCTTTTTTTGGATGATTTGAATGGTTATTTTTTACGTGAGCCACTTCAATTTGATTTTTGTTAATCCTAATTAGAAAATATCCTTTTGGGTCTTGTTTCCATTCTTTTTTTGAGTTATATTTAGCTTTTATTTTCATTTTGCATTTTTATTGCGTCTCCGTATGTATCTGGAGCCTCACAAATTATTGTACAATTTATTTTTTGTTTTTTTAATTCACTTATAATTGTTTTGAATTCTTTTATTTCTATTGGAATATGATGTTTTTCTCCTTTTTCAGAGTAAGCAATTCCGGAATAATGGCAGTGTATGTGTTTGTGTCCTTTTAGTTTTTTTATTACTTCTTTGAAGTCTATATCTCCGTTGTTTCTTGCTTTTAAATGTGCAAAATCTATACAAAATGCTGTTTTAGTTTCTTTTGCCAGTTTTAGAGTTTCATCTAATGAACCAAAGACACTTACTTTGCCGGTTGTTTCTGGTGCTAATTTGACTTTCCATTTTTTCTCTTCAATGTATTTTTGTAATATAATCATTTCTTTTTTGATATTTTCATAGGTTTCTTCTCTTGTGGATTTTCCAACAAAGCCGGGATGGAATACTACATATTTTGCTCCAAGGTAATGGCCAATTTCACATGCATCTAGAATTCTTTTTTTACTCATTGCTACTTTCTTTTTGTCTGGAGAGTTTAGATTAATATAATATGATCCATGTATGCTTAAATCTATGTTTAATTCTTTTGCTAACTTCCTTATTTTTATTGCGTCGTCTTTTTTTAAGTAGACTGAATAAGTAAAAGCAACTTCTGCAGCTTCCAGTTTATTTTTGTTTAAATATTCTAAGTTTTCTTTGGCTTCACTTTTTCCACCAATGCCGGAAGGACCAATTTTTATCATTTCTTATCTTGTTTAATTTTAAGTTTATAATCATTTCTATGGGAAACTTTATAAAATAGTTTTGATTAAGGAATATGTATGAAAAGAGTGCATAAGGTTAGTATTTTTGTATTTGTAGTTCTTCTTATATTTGGGTTTGGATATGTTAGGGGCGATTTGATTGAAATTACTGGTAGGGCTATTGGTCAAGATCCTGCTAACTGTGGTATCCCTTGCCCTTCAGAGATTAATGGTTCTCCTGTCGATATCCCTGTTGGACAATGTGGACCGTATTTGCCTGAATATTGTCCAGCAATTGTAGAGAATCAAGAGGATTGTGGAATTTTTATTGATGATTGCGGTACGTGTGGTTGCCCAGACGGGAATACTTGTCAAGAAAGCGGGAGTTGTCTTTCGGATGGAAGTGGCCCCGGAGATACTTATTTAGGATGTGTTGAAGTAATCCCTGGAAGTTTTGCTTGCATGGAAAAGCAAGGGAATAGTCCTGATGAGTGTGCTTCTGATGGAGATTGTTATTCTGTTTCTCATGTTGAATGTAATGGGGGAGATCTTACTTGTGAAAGTGTTCCTGGTCCAGGAAGAGATGAGTGTGATTCAAATGGGGAGTGTTATTCTAGTTATCTTAGTAGGTGTTCTGATTTAATCTGGAATATGGAATGTCAGATTGGTAATGCTCCTGTTTATTGTTCGGATGGAGATTTTGTAGCGGATTGTAATGAATGTGGTTGTCCTCCCGGATTAAGCTGTATGGGGGATGGAAATTGTGCATATGCTCGTGGAAGCAGTGAAAGTGATTTTGATGAAGCAACATTTTTAATGGAGTTATCCTTGACCGTAGGTGGAAATCAATACGTGAAAACTATGGTAAATGATAAGTTACAAACGACTTTGCAATTTGAAAAAGTAGAGCGACCATTGATAAAATTTGTTAGACCAACTCTTACTCGGATTTCTGCGAAAGTACCTACTGAGACAGAAATTGAGATAAAGGATAGTTTAGAAGGAATCCAGTATAGTCCGATGATGGGCAAGTTTGTTGTTATAAACGGTTTGGCTTCAGGCATTGATGGAGTTCAGTTTAGTCCGGGTTCAAGTGTAGAAGATTTCCAGATGATAATTGGTGTTAACGAAAATAATGAACCAATTATAGATTTAAATTTATAAAATGTCAATTTTGGATTCAATTATTTTAAATAAGAAGGAAGAGCAAGAGTTAAAGGAAACTATAAAAGAATTTTTAGGATTGTTAAAAAATAAAAATATTAAATTTTTTGTTGGTGGAAGTTATGCAAAAAACACTTTTTTGAAAGGAAATTTAGATATTGATGTTTTTGCTAGATTTCCTTATAAGAGTAGATTTTCAGATATTTCTAAGGAGTTAGGGAAGTTTCTACGGGGGAAATTTAAGAAAGTTGTGAAAGTTCATGGAAGTAGAGATTATTATCATGTAAAATATAATGATTTGATTTTTGAGATTGTTCCAGTTTTAAATATTAGGAAGGCCGAAAAGGCAGAGAATATTATGGATGTTTCTCCATTACATGTCAAATTTGTTAAAAGAAAGAGTAGTAAGAAAATTCAAAAAGATATTAAATTGTTTAAATTGTTTTTGAAGGCTAATGGGTTGTATGGGGCAGAATCGTACATAAAGGGATTTTCAGGTTATGTTTGTGAATTGTTAGTTATTTATTATGGCGGATTTGATAATTTAATTAAGGAAGTTAGAAAATGGAAATCTAATGAAGTAATTTGTTTTAAAGGGAATAAAGGAAAGATTTTAGCTTCTATGAGCAAGTCAAAAAAACATGGTCCTTTGATTATTGTTGATCCTGTTCAGAAGGATAGAAATGCGGCTGCAGCAATTGGTAAAAGAAATTATGAAAAATTTGTAAAACTTTGTAAGGCGTATAATGGAAATAAGAATTTTTTTATTAAGAAAGAAGTTTTATTGAGTAAACTTAAAGGCTATACTATTTTTCAAATTAAACCCTTAGATGGGAAAAAAGATATTGTTGGTGCTAAGTTATTGAGTTTGCTTGAACGGATGAAAAAAGAGTTTGTTCGTTATGATTTTGATGTTAAAGACTATGGTTGGAAATTTGGAGATGAAGTTTATTTTTGGTTTAAAGCTGAGAAATTGAAAAAGAATAAATTGCATGTTGGGCCTAGTGTAAAAGATAAAAAACATGTTGTTGCTTTTACAAAAAGGTGGAAGAAAATTTCAATTAAAAAAGGTAGAACGTGTACTGTATTAAAGAGAAAATATCTAAATTTGAAAGAGTATGGTGGCTATTTGATGAAACAAGATTGGTTGAAGAGTTCTGTTAAAAGTATAAAGATTTATAAGTGAGTTTTTATTCCCGTTTTTTATGACCGTAGCGATGAATGAAAGGCAGAAGATTATTTCTGAATGGGCCGAAAAATCTGAAAAAATTAGGAAAGACACTCTTTGGGCAAATGGCCCGGTAATGATTAAAGTCTATAAAACTTGGGAAAGTATAAGGTTGGGGGTTGTTATTGGAGATAATCCTTTAGAGTTTTTAGTTAATTCTAATGGGGTAATTGGGAGTAGGCCAGTTGTAGTTGATTTTGTAGATAGTAAATATACTCCTTGTCCAGAAGAGGGACATATACTAAGAAGTCGTTCTGAAACTACTGAAGCTTTAGAAAGGATGGAACGTGTTGACGCTGCTTCTTATGTTTCTCTTGATGATGACGTAAGATATTTACTTTTTGAGTAGTTTTGCTTTTGTTATAATTAATTTTGCTGTGTTTTTTGTTTCTTCTTTTATTTCTGTTTCTAGGATTTCTAGTTTTTTGTTGAATAAAGGACAGTCTAGAACTAATGATTCGAATTCTCCCCCTTCTCCAGCAATATTTAGTCCGTTTTTTTTACTTAGTTTTACTAGTTTATCGACATCATCATTTGTAATTATTTTATTTAACCAGGATTTATCTAAACCATCTGCTGCTATTGAAGAAAAAATTATTTTAAAATCATTCTTTATTAATTCCCTCATTACCTCTTCTTGGTTTTTGTGCCATAATGGATTAAAAACTCTTAGATTTAATTTGTCTGCTATTTTTTCTATTCTTTCTCTTTGATAATCTGAAAATAATGCTCCAGTTATAATTCCTTGAATTTTGTATTTTTTTATTGCTTTGATTAATGCTTTTTCTAGGTCTTTTAACTCGTCTTCTTTTTTACCAGTTGTTTCTTGTAGAATTATTGGGATTTGCATTGATTCTGCTTGTAATTCTGTTAAGTCAATGTTTGGTGTGTGATACATGTAGGAATCTGGATTTTTTGATTTTATTGTAATTAGACAAGGTATGTCGTAATCTTTCATTAAATGGGTTGCATATGTTGAATCCTTTCCTGAGCTGAATAAAACTCCGAGTTTCATATATTGATTTAGATATTCTGACTTTTTCTTTTTTTCGGAAAGTTTTTCTATTGCTTTGTCAAATTTTGAACCGTATTGTGCGGCTTTTTTTGGTCTTAGGGCGTATTTCTTTGGTATTTTATTTTTTATTGCTAGTTCTCTTAAAATTAATTTATTTATTCCTTTATTTATTTTGTATTTTTCTGGAATTTTTAGAGCGTAGTCAACTAATTCTTTTTCTAGATAAGGAATTGAAGGTTTTATTTTGAAATGTGAAATTATTTTTTTGTCTCTTACTAAATCATCTTCGTATACTTTTTCTAGTCCTTCTTTTAGCTCTTTATTTAAATTTTTTGAAGTTTTGTGTCTGTTATATCCTCCGAAAATCTCATCTGAACCTAGCCCCGAAAATAATATTTCTGTTTTGTCTTTTTTTGCCAATTCTGCCGCCACATAAACTGTTAGAGCAACTGAAACATTGATCGGATTTGTTTGGTTTATTATCGAAACTACTTTTTCTAGGTATTTTGGAATTTTTTCTATATTTAGTATTTTAAATTTCAGATTTAGGTTTAATTCTTTTACTATTTCTTTTGCGAATATTAAATCTTGTGAATCTTCTTTGTATGCTGAAGTGTAACAAGTGAAATTGTATTTTAGTTTTTTTAAGTAAACTGCTAACATTAGTGAATCTATTCCGCCCGAAAATAAAATCCCTATTTTCTTTTTTGGTGTTTTTTTTAGAGTTTTTACTAGGATTTCTTCTATTTTTTCTTGATATTCTTTAATATTCATAGTCTGAAAAGAAATAAGTTCATTTTTAAGTTTTTGGCTTTAAAGTAAGTTTTATAAATAATGTTTGTATTAGAGTTTTACCATGAAAAAAACAAATTCAATCATATTAGTAGCCGTTTTGGGACTTATTTTAGCTGTGTCTGGGTGTTATGCAGAACCAAAGTATTCTTTTAATGTTAGAGAGGGTTTTGTTGTATCCGATGATGTTTATTCTGCTAGAGATGAAATTGAAAGTTTGGGTGGAAGAGTGAGACACATTTTTTCTGATGATGGTGTTTTGATTGGAGATATTCCTTCTAATTATAGGGGAAAAGTTTATTATGAAAATTCCAATGTTCCTTCAAAGTATTCTAGTGTTTTTACTTCTTGGACTAGAAGTTTGGATTATAAGAGAATGCCTTTGGCTGAGAAATTAGCTAATATTCCTGATGTTGAGCCGATTTATGATGATGTTATTATGATTGAAAAACCTAGTTTGGATGATTTGCAGATTGTTCCTAGAGGAATTCCTGAAGGTGCTGATGCCACCGATACTAGTTCATTTATGATTGGAGATGTTTCTGTTTCTGTGATTTTTCCGGAGAGTGATGAGACAGTTTGTTTAGATCTCCCCGCTTGCACTCAGTATGGCCCAGATCAAGAGGATTGGACTGGTGAGGAAATTCAAAATGTTAAAGATGAAATTTTTTTAGCCATGGATTGGTGGGTGCTTCGTGAGAATGGCTCCCATTTGACCTTTGACTATAATTTTGAGGAAATGATCCCTACAGAATATGAGCCTATCTGGGGGCCGGGTTCTTCATCTAACGCTGGAAGATGTTTCTGGATAAATGATAATTTGGAGCACTTAGGATATTCGCCTGATGGCTCGGATTGCACTCCCTTTGTTTTTGAATATGTGAACGACCATAGGGGAGAGGCTGAGTGGGGATTTGTCATATTTGTTGTTGATTCTAGTGAAGATGTAGATGGGGCTTTTGACTATGATGGAAGTTTTGCTTTCACAGTTGTTCATGATGATGGAAGTGGGGGTGGCCCTTATTCTGTGATGACCTATGATAATGGAAATTATGGTATTGAAAATATGGACTCAGTTTGTGCTCATGAGACTGGCCATATCTTTGGGGCAAGAGATGAGTATGGTTCTTGTACTTGCACTTCTCATGGAGGATACCTATATTATGAAAACCAGAATTGTATAAATGAATGTTTACTTGATGAAATTTCAATAATGAAATATCCAACCGAAGCATTTCCCCAGGGATTAATTGATGAATATGCAAGGGGGCAAGTTGGTTGGCAAGATAGTGATGGGAATGGTATTTTAGATATCCAAGATACTTTTCCAGACATTTGGTTGAATGAGGGAATTGAAGATGAACTTGGATTTTATTTTGATGGTAATGCTTCAATTAATATCTTCCCTGCAATAAACCCATATTACAATGATATCTCAATAAATACAATTGGAAATGTTGTTTATAGTTATCAACTTGAGGAAGAGCCTTGGAGTGACTGGTTTAATACTGGTGCCAAGGATGATATCTTTGACTCTGCCCAAGAATTGTATGAATTTATCTTTAATGAAATTGGTGGGGGAGATTATACTATTAAAAGTAAGGCAATAAATAGTGTTGGGAATGAAAATGAAAGTAATCTTCAATATGTTACCATAACTTCATTGCCACCATATTGTGAAGATAGTGATGGTGGTTTTAATATTTGGGAGAGGGGAACACTTGTAGACGATTATGGTGAATACACTGACGAGTGTAATGGCCAGTATTTACTTGAATGGTTTTGTGGAGATGAAGGAGTAGATGCTAGTGAAGTATATTGTTTATACGGATGTAGCCTAGGGAGATGTATGGAGAAAAGATCTCCCTTGATTCGATTTACAGAACACTGGCCTGGCCAGGATGATCCAATTTAAAGGGTAAATTATATAAATAAGTAAATGAAAATAGACGGTATGATGAAAAGAGGGAATTTGAAGGCTATTCTTATTGTTGTTTTAGTTATTTTGGGTGTTATGTTTGTAGTTTCGTTTTATGATGAAAATAAAGAAGTAATTCAGGGATTGGCCCCACTACCTCAAATTGGTTGTAGTTGTACCGACCAGGGTTATACGGTTGGAGGCGGCTCTTGTTTATCTTGGGATCGACCTAAATATTGTTTGCCAAAAGGTGATCCACCAGAATGTTCTATTGTAGATAATTGTGATGAGTGCGGATGTAACCCCCCATGGGAGTGTAATCAAGATGGTGTTTCTTGTTCCAGATACGGAGATGAGGGTGGCGATCCAAATCCGCCAGGAGAGGATTATTGTTCTGGACATTGGCAATGTGGCACTTCTGAATTATGTGTTGATAAGGATGGGGCGTTAGTAAATATTCCAGAAACAAGTGATAATTGCTATGAAGATGATTATGATGCTGGAGATAATTGTGGTCAATGTCAAGATTCTATTGAGGGTGATGATTTTTGTTCTTCTACCTATTTAGAAGAGTTTGGATATAGGGTTATGAATGATGAATTTGAAAGTTGCCAAGAACTGGGCGATTGTGAAGATGGTGTTGGTCCTATTGATGGTGCATGTACTGAAAACTACATCTGCCAGGAAGATCCTTTTGATCCGAGTACTGGACAATGTAACCCTTACGAAGCACCAAAAGATACCGAATGTATTGATGGCACTTTGCCTGGCCAATGTTCTTTATCAGAAGAGTATTATGGATATAAATGTCAGCAAAGTGGGGATGATATGGTTTTGGTTGAATCGTGCCAGTCTTGTGAAATCCCTTATGAATTTTGCCCAGATGGATACCAATGTAACCAAGATGGAAGTTGTACATTAGGACTTACTGATAATGGTGAAGAAACTTCTGGAGAAGGAGACGAGGAAGACAATTATTGCGAATATGTTGGTGGAGAATGTGAGGGACAATGTGGTGAAGGATTTTATGATGTTAGTGATTTAGAGGGATATGAACAATTAACAGATAGTTGTGTAGAAGAATATGGTGCTAGTGAAGTTTGTTGTTACCCGTATGAAAATGATGATGTTAATGATTGTACCCATTATAATGGAACCTGTATGGCTAGTGAATGTAGTGGAGATTATATCTCTCCAGACATAGAGTATCTAGATGAAGAGTGTGAATATTATATAGGAGAAAGCCAAGTATGTTGTTTGGAATCAATTGGTTTAGCAAGTGAAGAGTCTGAAGATAAAGGATTCTTTGATTATATCTTTGGAGATCCAAGTAGTGGTGAATATAGTGCGGATAAAGGATTTGGAGAGAATTTCAGTTTAAATAGGTCTTATGTTTTTGGTGTTTTATTTTTAGCTGTATTTGTTGTGTTATTAGTAATAATTTTTGCTCCAAAAAAGAAGTAGAGGTGTTAACCGGCTTTGCACAATAACTAGACCACTTTTTGTGCAGGGTGATTTTTCGAGATTTCATCAAAATTTATATCTATTTTAAGTTCAAATAATTCGTGAATTAAAACTACCAAATTATGGGAAAGTATCTTACACAAAACTTCATTTGTTTGACTACGTAACGATTTACACCTTACGTTATCTCCGAATTTCTTTTTTATCATTGAAAATACAGTTTCTACATTAGAACGTTTGTGATAATGCTCGGCAAATTCTATATATTTTGTAGCAAAAATCTTATACATTTTAGCCCAAGTTGGAGACCCTCTAGATTTCCCAGTTACATTTTTCTTAAACGGAATAAAAGGCATTGCTCCTAATTGGTTTACTAATTCAAGATTATCCCTAGAAGAATAAGCTTTATCTGCAGAAAGTTCTTTCATATAAAAATTACTATGAGTCTTGTCTACAAGAGAACCAAATAAAACATTATCATGAACATTCTCCCTCGTTATTTCAACTGCAGTTACGATATTAGTTTTAACTCCACAACAAATATGTGCCTTTACAAATCCCTTTCTTGGTTTTCCTGATTTATTCCTAACATTTACCCATCTATCAAATCTTCCAGTTCCAAAACCAGAAGCATCAACTGCAAAAGCCTCTTCAACTTGCTTTAATGGAAGTCCAGAGATTTTAATTAAATAGTTCAAGATAACCCACATACCTGCATCATCAAAATAATTTAATAATGTATTAAAATGTGGAACTTGTTCAATATAACCAGCTTTCTTTGCAAGTTCTAAATCAGAAATTATTCTTCTTGAAGAAGTATTGTTGTAAATTTTTATCATACAACAGAATATCATATCTCTCAAAGATTTTCTTGGTCTACCAAATGTGTATTCTCTCTCTGGAAGTATATCTAAAAGTTCATTAAGAAGTCTATAGAAAAGTAATTTCTCTTTTGTTTGAGCCTTATTGTATTCTTCCCAAACTTGACTATATTTACCATTTTCAGTTAATTTTTTATACTCTTCTTGATAATCTTCTATGGGTTTAATTTGTTCTTTGCGGGGCATTTTAAATCCTTGGAGCCTTCGGGCTCCTATTAATTATAATTTATTTTTTCATTTTCTCCTTTGCAGAGGTAGAGATCATACTTTTCTCAGCCATCCAAGCTATCACCAAATTTCTAACTTTTTCTCCATCCTTTTCTCCCATACCATCTAAGTTCTTCATTAACTTATAAGTTTCATCTGGTAGGGTTACAACAATCTTTTTGCTCATCTTATTCCTCCTTTATGTATTATTTATTAATTATAGTACATATATTATGTGTAAATAGTATATAAATGTTTCTATAAAAGAAAATACAGATTATACTGCTTGCATTGGTCTGTATTTAGTTCCTTGTTTTCTTTGACAAGACCCATCTGATTTACAAGAATATCCAACTGGACAGCCACATTCTTGGCAATTATTTATTAAGTTTCTATTTAAACAATACTTTGGCATATTCTCAGAACATTCTTCTTCAAGAGTTCCATCACTACATTGATTACAAGCATAATAATTAATTTCGTGTTCTGGCCATCCATCCTCACATTCCCACACTGCATAAGGGTCATAGGGTGGTAGATAGTATCCAAATTTATTATGGTCTCCATAGTTCCCAAAAGTATCTGCTTCTTGGCAAGAAAAGTCAAGATAATAGCCTTCTTCATAATCTCTAAATTGACACATTATATTGTCAGATATTTCATTATATCTTGAAGGAAATGTATAACCATAATCATTTGAAGAGTATATAGCTAACCCTCCATACATACCTTGATTCCAATTGTTAAGTATATGGTTATTTTCTGAGCCGTATAACAAAATAAAAAAGTTAAGATTATTGTAACCATTATTATCAAACAGTGTATTTTCTTCACCAAATGTTAAAGCAATTCCTTTTCGGCGATTCTCATGGACTGCATTACCCTCTATTAAATTAGCGCTAGAATTAAAGAGATACAAACCATCATAATAACAATTTTTTATAAGATTGTGGAGGATATGATTATTATCTGAATTATCCAATCCAACACAGTCATAATCTGTATATTGGATTATGTTGTCTGAAATTTCGTTGTGATTAGAATATTCTAAAAATATGCCTTGGCCATTGCTATCCTGTATTGGGCTATTTTGAGTTAGATTATTATAATTGGAATGATAAAGCCAAATCCCTAAACCAGATCCATCTCCAAGTCGATTATTCTGCACTAAACTATTTTCAACGTGATCTAGATAAATGTCCTTATACCAGCCACCCATTAAACAATTTTTTATTTCTATGGAATTAGTATAACTAGAAGAGATTCCTTCCCCTCCCTTCGGACCCACAATAGCTTCAATTTGGTGCCCCTCTGGATTATTGTTTGAATAACAATCAAAAACATATCCAGATTCACTTATGATAAATCCATTATCATAATTATAAACCCAAACATCATTTTCCAAGTAATTATTTTCAGTATTTATTTCTCCAGTCTTTGGAACTATTTCCCACCTAAATTTATTATTAAAATAAGGTTCATAAAATCCATTTGGGTCTAATATAAAATCAACAAGGTAAGTTTCACCATCATTTAAACTTGGAATAACTTCTCCTTGGAGTAGGGATCCATCAACGTATAGATTAACTTCAACATTATTTATAACTTGATTTTCATTATTCCCTTTATAATTAACATAAATTCTATAATGCTTCATCTCATCTATTTTTGTTTTTTCTGGTACATCATAATCACTAATCCACAAATCCATTTCTTTGTATATATTTGGATTGGAATCATCTTCATCTTTGTATGAAAGGCAAATCCCGGGGCAAGAACCCGGCATTGACTCAGTTATTCCCCAATAACAATAATCATCTCCATCCCCATCTAAACAATTAATATTATTTGGATTAGGAGAATTTACAATTTCGCTGACATAATCCCTAAAATAAATATTGTGTGGAAAATTTATTGGTTCACTAATATATCCATATCCATCTTCTCCCCAATCTTCACCCCATGAATTCTTGAATATCCAAATATCTTCAGAATCGTTTTTTTCATACCCAGAAAGTGCGACTGCATGGTTCCAAGTGTCTATAATCATGGGCAATGGTCCATTTGTAACTAAAAATGTTTTGATATATTGTTGTTCTTGAAATATTCTTTCTTCAGAATTAAATATCCAAGTTACATCATCGTGATTAGGGCATAGGTTACAGGCCGAATTTTGAGCTTCATAAGGAAAACAAGATTCAGTTACAACTCCGTTAGTTTCTATATAATATAGGGCATTGCTAGGAAGACCCCCAGAACAACTACCACAATCGGTACAACAATCAGAAACAAGTTCTTGTTCGCTAAGATCTTCATTTACAAGTTGGTTGTAATATAGATTAATGTAACTTTCTAAAACTGCATTTGTAGCAAATGCCCAACAAGAACCACATTCTTCTTGATTTTTTACAGAAGTCATCCAATTCTGACCTTGAAAATCACGATAATCTAATTCATCCGGATATGGGGCAATATATTCTGCACTAACCAGAGGGATCAAAAATAAGAAGATTAATAATAATTTTTTAATCATCTTCAAGTTTAAAAACCCCTCCCTTATAATACTGAAATCCGTTTAAATTAGCCAACTCATTTCCAATAAATAATTTCTTCAAATCCCTGTAATATTTTTTAGAAACAGAAGTTTCGCCTGCCGTCCAAGATAAAGATTTAGAGTTTATTTCATTTTGTAATCTTTGTAGTTTAATATCATATTGCCTTTCTTTCAAAACATTAGCCTTTTCAGAGCTTTTTGAAGTTTTATAATTAATTTGATTCAGAAATAAATTAGAGTCAGTTCCTTCAACTCTAATTTCTTTAATTATAATGGGTTTATCAAAAACGCAAGTTTCATCACAAACATTATCAAAAACATCTGAACCTTCTAAGAACAAGAGATCTGTTCCAAAAATTAACCATTCAACATCATCAGAATCAACCAAAACAACCCTAGCAAACGCATTATTTCCAAATAAAACATACCCCCCAGAAACACTAACTCCATATACAGCTTCTTTTGGCAAATCTAACTCAATAGATTCTTTTTCAATTTCTATTCCAGATAACAAGGCTTCCTTGCTCTCATCAGTTTTTATTTCTTTTTTCGTTTCAAGTAAAAAATTCTTGGAAGTGCTAAATTTAATATTTTTATCTGCATTTTGCAAAGAAAAAGAGGGGTTATTGTTTATATTTGACTCTCCTGGACTTTTTTGTAATTCTACTTCACAACCAGAGATAAATAAAACCAAAACAATTATTATTAAAATATCAAGTCTTTTTTTCATAATAATAATAGTCCCTTAATTCTTTTTATAGTTTTCTGAATTTACTTATTGTGCAACTTTGACTTATTGTGCAAAGCCGTGTTAACCAAAAAACTTATAAATGAGAGATTAATTATAGAGTCATACTGATTCTGAAAGGTTAAGAAAATGGAACAGATATCTGATAAAGTACAAAAAGGAACTACTACCGTCGGTATAGTTTGTAAAGATGGAATTGTCCTTGCTGCTGATAAAAGAGCTAGTGCGGGCTATATGATTGCTAACAAAGATGTTAATAAAATACATAAGATTACTGAGGATATTGCAGTTACAATGGCTGGATTAGTTAGTGATGCTCAGTTAATAGTTAAATTAGCTAGAGCAGAATTAAGATTAAAGAGGATTAGAAACCAAAAAAATGCTAGTGTTAAAGAAGCTGCAAATATGGTTGCAGGAATTTTGTATCAAAATATAAGGAAATTCTCAACGGTTCCAGGTATTGTAAGTTTCTTACTGGCTGGAAAAGATAGACATGGATATGGTCTTTATGAATTGGGTGTTGATGGTTCTTTAAGCCATATCAGTAAGTTTTGTTCTACTGGATCCGGGTCTATGATGGCGTATGGTGTTTTGGAAAGCACATACCAAGAAGGAATTTTGGTTAAGGATGGAATTGAGGTTGCTACGAAAGCTATTAATGCAGCAATGCAAAGAGATATGGCAACTGGTGAGGGTCTTGATGTATATGTTATAAATGCTGAGGGTGCAAAAAAAGTAGTAGGTAAGAAAGTTGTCTCGGAACTTAGATAATAATTTTTCTATAATTTAAAGAATGGTATTAAAAATAGTTGAAGAAATAAAGGAATTATTGCCCAGCGATGCTAAAGTTTCTAGTATTAGTTTTGAGGGGGCAAATATAGTTGTTTATACTGGTAATAAAGAGTTTTTCTTAGATTGTAATGGAGTAATTAGAGAGATTGTAAGCAAGATTAAGAAACGAGTTGAATTAAGGCCAGATCCAAGCATATGTATTGATATTGAAAAGGCTGAAAAAGAAATAAAGAAGATTCTGCCGGAAGAGGCCGGCAAAGTTGAATTGAATTTTGATCCCCAAAGAAGTCAAGTTGTGATTGAGGCAGAAAAACCTGGAGTTGCAATAGGTAAATCTGGAGAGAATCTTAAATTAATTAAAAAGAAAACTTTTTGGGTTCCTTTAGTTCAGAGAATTCCATCTATTGAATCTAAGATAATCAAGAATATTAGACAGGTTCTTTATGCAAATGATGATTACAGAAGAGTTTTTTTGAATAAAGTTGGTGAAAGGATATATGGTAATAGGAGAAAAGATAAGAAAACTGAATGGATTAGAATCTCTTTTTTAGGTGGAGCTAGCCAAGTTGGTAGAAGTTCTTATTTATTGCAAACAGAAGAGTCCAATATTTTGGTTGACTGTGGTGTAAATGTTGCTGCTCAAGAAGATAATGCGTATCCTTATTTACATACTCCTGAATTTAAAATTGAAGAATTGGATGCGGTTATTTTAACACACTCTCATGTCGATCATGCGGCTTTAATTCCTTTATTGTATAAATATGGATACCGTGGTCCCGTGTATTGTACTGCTCCATCTAGAGATGTTTCTGCTATGTTGTGTTTAGATTTCATTGGAATCGCGCAGATGGATAATAAGAAAGCATTGTATGAGACTGCAGATGTTAGAGAGTTTGTAAAACATACAATTACTTTGAATTATGAAGAAGTTACTGATATTACTCCGGATGTGCGGTTAACTTTTTATGATGCCGGCCATATTTTAGGAAGTGCCATGGCACACTTGCATATTGCTGATGGATTGCATAATTTGATGTTTACTGGAGATATGAATTTTGAGACCTCTAACTTACTGAGTCCGGCTGTTACTAAATTTCCTAGATTAGAAACTATGGTTATTGAAAGTACTTATGGTGGCAAGGATGACGTGGTTGCTACGAGAAGAGAATCTGAGGAATATTTGAAGAATGTTATTAAGAATACTATTAGTAAGAAAGGAAAAGTACTTATGCCAGTATTAGGAGTTGGAAGAAGTCAAGAAATTATGATGATTTTAGAGAAAGCTGTTCGTGATGGAGAGATTCCAGAAATTCCTGTTTATGTTCAAGGTATGGTTTGGGACGTTACAGCGATACATACTGCTTATCCTGATTTTTTTA
Source organism: Candidatus Woesearchaeota archaeon (assembly GCA_964587005.1). Classification (GTDB taxonomy): domain Archaea; phylum Nanobdellota; class Nanobdellia; order SCGC-AAA011-G17; family PNOQ01; genus JABIBT01. The sequence goes on along the minus strand of CAZPJW010000004.1, from coordinate 15,799 downwards.
ATAGTAAAACTAGACAAATGATTTTCCATAAGAATGAGAATCCGTTTTTGGCTTCAATTTTTAAACATGTGGGTAGCCAAAAGGAAATGAAGGAAGTTATTGAGGGTGGTCCGTGTGTTATTTTGGCAACTTCTGGTATGATGACTGGTGGTGCTAGTGTTGAATACTTTAAGAATTTGGCAGAAGATCCGAAGAATGCTTTAGTATTGACCTGTTATCAGGGGGAGGGTTCTTTAGGTAGGAGATTACAGCAAGGCGAGAAAGAGATTATGTTTCCTGCTGGAAATAAACAAATTCCTACGCACGTTAAATTAGATGTTCATTCTATGCATGGTTTTACAGGACATAGTGATAGAAATCAATTTATGAATTTCATGCATCGTTTGAATCCTAGACCTAAGAAAGTTTTAGTTGTACATGGTGAGAGAAGTAAGTCTTTAGATTTTGCTAGTTCTATGCATAAACAATTTAGAATTGAGACTTATGTACCTAAGAATTTAGAGGTCGTTAGGATTAAGTAATTATCCTCTTGTGAATATGTAAATTATATAGAATGCATATAAAATTAAAAATAATAGAGAGTTCCAACGTTCTAATTGATATTTCTTTCCGGTGTACATGAAAGTTAATAACATTAGTGTTATTGCTATTAAGAATATCATATCAAAGTTATATGCAAGACTAAAGGGAATTGGATTTATTTGTGCTGCTGTGCCCATTACAAAAAGAGTGTTAAATACATTTGAACCAACAATATTTCCTACTACAAAATCAAGTTTTTTCTTTAGTGCGGCTCTAACTGAAACAATTAATTCAGGAAGAGAGGTTCCTATAGCTAAAATTGTTGCAGAAACGAAAAATTCTGAAAGATGCAAAGAGGTTGCTATTGTTGTTGCTGATTCTATTATTAATTTTCCGCCAATGAATAAACCGAGAATTCCTCCAAGAATCATTGTTAGAGTGATATATGCGGGATGTTTGTGAATTTCTATTTCTTTTGGTTTTGCTTTTTTGTCTTTTTTTCCTTGTGATATTGTAAAATGTAAAAATACTCCAAAGAATAAGAGTAGGGCTATTCCATCTACTCTTGTTAGTAAATTTGGTCCATTAAAGAATGTGTCATTTAAAACTAAGAACAATAATATTGTTGAGAATAGTGTGAAAGGAATTAGTTTTCTTACTACATGATATTTTACTTTAATTGTTATTAATAGGGAGGATACCCCGAGAATTAATAGTATATTTGCTATATTTGATCCAATTACATTTCCTAAGTTTATGTCTGTTGTTCCCTCAATAGCGGAAAATATGTTGATTGCAAGTTCTGGTAGAGACGTTCCAAAAGCTAAGATTGTTAGTCCAATTACTAAGGGTTTTACTCCAAGTCTTTTTCCTAAGTCGGACGACCCATTAATCAAATAATCTGCACCACGTACTAGAAGAAATATCCCGACAATGAGAAGAATATATTCAAACATGTTTAAAATTGAAAATTGTGGTTTATATTGTTTTTGGATTAGAAAGGTTTAAAAATGGGTTGTAGTTGTTTTTATATTACAGCGGGATGGAGCAGTCTGGAGTGCTCGTCGGGCTCATAACCCGGAGGTCGTCGGTTCAAATCCGTCTCCCGCTATTCTTTCTGAAAATCGTTAATTTTTTAAGTATATTGTCTACTATATATATTATGGAAAATTATGAATTAGTGAAGGCCAAAGACCATCCGGGGGTCATAATTGTAAGGCTCACAGGCAGGCTTGTAGAGGAACCAAGCAAGGAATATTATGATTTAATTAGGGAGAGTTATGGGAAGGGAGTAGTTTTAGATCTAGCAGAAGTGCCTTGGATGAATACTAACGGGCTAGGATTTATTACTGGCTCATATGATGTGTTGGGTAGAGAGAAGTCAAAATTAGTTTTGTGTAATGTTTCTGATAGAATAGAAAAGAAATTGAGTGTAACCAAAATTAGCAATATCATAAGCAGCTTTGGTAGTTTAGAGGAAGCTTTAGAGAGTTTAGATTAGAAACCCTTAAAAATTAAGTTCTTTAGTTAATTCTTATGAAATTATTGGGTATAGATGAAGCTGGTCGTGGGCCGGTTATTGGACCAATGGTTATGGCGGGAGTTCTAATTAATGAGAAGGATGAAGCAAAATTAAAAGAAATGGGTGTAAAAGATTCTAAGTTAATATTACCAAATAAAAGAAATTTCCTTTTTGGAGAAATAAAAAAAATGGCCAGGGGGTATGAGATATTATCTTCGAGTCCAAGAGAAATAGATGATACTTTATTTTCTAAGGATATGAATTTGAATAAGTTGGAAGCATTAAAATCTGCCATGATAATAAATAAGTTAAAGCCCGATAAAGTAATTCTTGATTGCCCTGGAACAAATATTGAAAAATATGTTGATTCTGTTAAATTATTCTTAAAACATAAAAAAGTGAAAATTGTTGCTGAACATAAGGCAGATTATAAATATCCGGTTGTTGGTGCGGCATCTGTTTTAGCAAAAGTTACTAGGGATGGTGAGATAGAGAAATTAAAGAAAAAATATGGTGAGTTAGGAAGTGGTTATCCTTCAGACCAAATAACTAAAAATTTTATTAAGAAAAACTTTGAAAAACACCCAGAAATATTCAGAAAGAGTTGGAAAACATTTCAAAATTTAAAAAAAGAAAAAGAACAAAAAGGATTGAACAATTTTTCTTAGTTGATTTATTACAATAAAGTTTATTAAACAAATACTCTTTCCAAATCTCCATTGGAAAGGATATATGATGTTTGCATTATAGGTAGTGGTCCTGCTGGTTTGTTTGCTGCAGATAGACTTTCTAGAGGAGGTATGAAGTGTTGTATAATTGAGAAAACTTCATTTTGTTCTGGTGGATTATTTAATGATGGTAAGTTAAATCTGAGTACAAAGATTGGTATGGAGTTAGATAAGTTAAAACTAAGTGAAGAAAAGGCTAGAGAATATCTGAAATATATTGATGAAATGTTTTTGAGACTTGGTGCGGATAAGAAAGTCTATGGAAGTGATCGTGAATCTGTTAAACATTGGGTTAAAAAAGCATTAAAACATAAAGTTAGGCTAGTTCCTTCGTTACAAAGACATATTGGTACGGATAGAGCAAAAGAGGTTATTGAAAAATTTAGAAGTCATTTAATTGAGGAAGGGGTGGAATTTTATCTGAATACTGAAGTTGAAGAGATTTTGCATAAAATGACTAAAGAAAGTAATTTTGAATTAAAAACCGATAAAGGCAAATTTAAATCTAAAACGTTATTATCTTGTCCTGGCAGGGCCGGAGCGTATTGGTTTAGAGAACAGTCAAAAAAATTAGGAGTAAAAAATGTTTTTGGCTCAATTGATGTTGGATGTAGGATTGAAATGCCCAATGGAGTTTATGATGAGATTACAGATATTATATACGATCCAAAATTTAGATATGTTACGCATTGTCATGGTGATGAAGTTAGGACTTTTTGTACAAATAAGGGCGGAAGGATAAGAGTTGAAAAGTTTGTTAGTGATGGTTCTGAATTACAATTAGTTAATGGGGATGGTTTAAAAGATAATAAAACTGATAATACAAATATTGCTATTTTGTGTACAGTTAGTTTGACTAATCCTAGTGTTGATACTACTGAATTGGGTAGGAATATTGCTTTGGAAACGCTGAGGGCAGGAAATGGTGTTCCTATTGTTCAAAGAGTTGGGGATTTTATGCGTGGCAGAAGATCTAAAGTGGAAACTTTTGATAAAAGTATTTATTCTAGATTAAAATCAACTTTGAGTATTCCTAAGCAGGCTTATCCCGGGGATATAACTCATGTTTACAGGGCAAGAGTTATTGATAATATTCGGGAGTTTTTAGAGGTTATGAACCAAATCTTTCCAGGATTTATGTCTCCTGAGAATTTGTTGTATATTCCTGAAATAAAATTTTATGATACGGATTATATTACTAATGAGAATCTTGAAACAAATATTGAAGATCTTTTTGTCGCCGGTGATGGCTGTGGTAAGTCTAGGGGAATAGTTGGTGCTGCCGTAACTGGTATTATGGCTGCTGAAGGAATTTTAAAGAAAAAGTGATTATTTTTTAATTATTTGGAACTTTTTGTCCTTTTTTACTTTTTTTAATTCGAAGTTTTTTATTCCTTCTTTTGTTGCATAAGTTTTTGCTGCTGCTTCTGTTTTGAAAGTTTTTGGACCTTTTTTCTTTGTTATATTTTTAAGTCTGGCTCTATGCGGTAGATGTGTACCTAGTCCTAATTTCTTTTTGGCCCTAGTATGTATTTTTTTAACCATAATAAAAACTGGTGAATTGAGGTATTTATAAATCTAACTATTTGGTATTACTAATTAATCACTATATATTCATTTTGAATCGGGCCAGGATAAACTTTAAAAAGCAAAAGTGGCTACAAAAGTTATTTAAACAGAGTAAAAAGAGGAAATATAATGACGGTAATAACTAAACTATCAGCATCTGGTTTTAAGTCCTTTGCGAAGAAAACCGATTTGTTATTTGGAAATAATTTTAATTGTATTTTGGGCCCCAATGGGTCTGGAAAAAGCAATGTTATGGACGCTTTGTGTTTTGTTTTGGGTAAGAGTTCTGCTAAGGGTTTAAGGGCAGAAAAATCTGCTAATTTGATTTATAATGGTGGAAAGAAAGGACAACCCTCTAAGAAAGCAGAAGTACACATCTATTTTGATAATTCTAAGAATGAATTTCCTTTAAACAGTTCTGAAATAAAGGTTTCTAGAGTTTTGAATCAGAAAGGAGTATCAAAATATTTAGTTAATGATAAAACACATACTAGGCAGCAAGTTGTTGATTTGCTTGGGAAAGTTGGAATAGACCCAGATGGGCATAATATTGTTTTACAGGGAGATATTGTTCATTTTATGGAGATGAAACCAAATGATAGAAGAGAATTGATTTCGGATATTTCTGGAATTTCTATTTTTGATGATAAAAAGAATAAATCTTTAAGGGAATTAGAGAAAGTTGAGGGCAAGTTAACAGAAGCGAATGTTTTGTTAGTTGAAAGGGAAGCTAATTTAAGAGAATTAAAGAAAGATAGAGACCAAGCAAAAAAATATGTTGACTTGAAAAATAAGTTTAAAGATTCTAAGGCTACTTATCTTCATTTGCTATTGAAAGAGAGAAGAGAAAGAAGAGATAAGATACAAAAAATTCAAGATGAGCATAATGGAAAAATTGATGTTATTCAAGATAAAATAAAGAATGTTAGGAATTCTATAACTGAAAAACAAAATGAGATTCAGGAAATTAATTATCAGTTAGATCAGAAAGGTGAAGGCGAATTAAAATTACTTCAGATGGAGATTGGTTCTTTGAAATCTGGAGTGTACAAACATGAGGCAAGAGTTGAGACTGTTAAAAGTGAATTGTTGAAGATAAAGAATAGAAAAAAACAATTATTGGGGGATATTTCTGAAAATGAAAAGAGAATTGTTTCTTTGAATAAAGAGAAAGCTGGGTTAAATAAAAAAATAAATCTGATTAAAGAGGAGGATAAAGATATTGACAATAAATTGGTTGGTTTTAGAAAAAAATATGGTATTGAAAATTTGGGAGATATTAATGTTAAATTATCTGAATTGGATAAAAAGATTGAAGAAAAAGAGAAGCTTCTTAATGGTGCTGGCGAGGCTAAGCAGGATTTAGTGAGAGAGTTAGATAGGGTTAATTTTAGATTAGATGGTATAAAAAAAGAGCTAGATAGGTTAAATGAGAGTAAGAATTCTAAGAGTTTAATGGAATTGAGAAAGAAACATGGTGTTATTGAAAAAGAATTGAATAAAGTTGTAGGGGAAGACTCTATACTTTCTGGGAGAGTTGGAGAAGGATGGAGTAAATTAAATTCATTAGAATCTGAATTAAGTAAATTTAAAGCAAAAGAAGTAGGTATTAAGGAAGGAATTTTGAATAATAAGAGTATTGACAAGGTTAAGAAGTTCAATGGGGTTTTTGGTACTGTTTCTGAATTAGGAAATGTTGAAGAGAAATATTCTTTGGCTTTGGAAGTTGCAGCTGGCGGAAGGATTAAGAGTGTTGTTACAAAAGACGATATTGTTGCGGGGCACTGTATAAAAGAATTGAAGAATAATAAGTTGGGTGTTGCTACATTTTTGCCTTTAAATAAAATAAAGGCTCGAAAGAAAGAAAATGTTTCTGCTTTATTAAAGAAAAATGGGGCTTATGGTTTGGCTATCGATTTGGTTAATTTTGATAAGAAATATTCGAATGTGTTTGATTATGTTTTTGGAAACACTTTGGTTGTTGAGGACATAGAAACTGCTAGGAAGATTGGAATTGGAAAAATTAGGATGGTTACTCTGGGTGGAGATTTAGTTGAATCTTCTGGAGCGATGATTGGTGGTTTTAGAGGAAGAACTGGTGTTGGGTTCAATCAAAAACAAATTGGTGAGAAAGTTTCTTTATTAGAAGGGGAATTAAGCAAGTTAAATAAGTCTTTACAGGAAGATATGGAAAGAAGAAGTGAAATTGAACACGAAATTGAATCTTTGAGGAATAAAAAGGCTGAGTTGTATGGGGATATTGTGAAGATTGAAAAATCTCTGGGAATTGGTTCTTCTGGAGATATAATTAAAGAGAAAAAAGAATTAAGCAGTAAGAAATTAGAATTTGAGAAAGAGTTTGAGACTATCAACAAGGATTATTCTAAATTTGAATTTGAAGTTTCTGGATTAAAGAGAGAGAAGAGTGAAATTAATGAAAAATTGATTAATAACCCAGAGATTAAAGACAATTTGGGCGTTTTAGAAAGTAAAAAAGAAAAGTTGAAAGAGAAGATTATGAATATCAATTCTGATTTGAGTATTCTGAACAATCAGTTAAATATGTATAATTCTGAAATTGGTAAGGTTAAGGAGATTATTTCTGGACATAATAAAGAAGAGGAAGAATTTAGTAGGGAGATGGTAGATCTGAATAAAGTTGTTTCTGGTAAAAAATCTAATTTGAAAGAGAAAGAAGTAAAGGAAAGAGAATTTTATGGGAAGAACAAGTCTTTGGCTGCCAAGAGAAATAAATTAATGGAAGTTATGAGAAGTAAAGAAGAAGGAATAGGTAAGGAAGAGGAGAAAATTAATTTGATTAGAACTAAAGTAAATGAAGTTTCTATTAGATTGGCTAAGGCTATTGGAGAAATTGAAGGTTTGGAAGTTGAATTTGAAGAGTATAGGGGCGGGAAGATAAGAAAAGGAGTTTCTATTGAATCTCTGAAGAAAGATATTTCTGATTTTGATAGGATGATGAATAATATTGGGAACATAAATATGAGGGCGTTAGAAGTTTATGATGAATTGGCTAACCAGTATGAAGTGTTACTTGGAAAAACAAATAAATTAAAATCTGAGAAGGATGATGTTTTAGTTTTGATTGGTGAGATTGAAGAGAAGAAAACTGGTGTGTTTATGAAAACATTTAACCACTTACATGCTAAATTTAAGGAGATTTTTAATAATATCTCTACAAAAGGAGAGGCTTCTTTAGTTTTGGATAATGAGGAAAAACCTTTGGATGGAGGAGTTGATATTAATGTTAGAATTTCTGGAAGTAAAAAATTAGATATTAGAAGTTTAAGTGGTGGAGAAAAAACAATGGCTGCTTTGGCTTTTATTTTTGCTATTCAAGAATATAATCCGGCTTCTTTCTATTTGTTAGATGAAGTGGATGCCGCTTTAGATAAACATAACTCTGAGAAGTTATCTAGTTTGATACATAATTATTCTGGGAATGCTCAGTATATTGTTATTAGCCACAACGATTCTATTATTACTGAGGCACATCAAATTTATGGAGTTTCAATGAATGAGGGGGTTAGCAAGATTACCAGCTTGAGATTGTAAGATGTACCCATTAACACATTTTCTGGTTTCGTTTTTTATTGGATTAGTTCTAGTTAAGCAAGGATATTTTAGTATGTTGCAAGCCCTGTATACGGGTTTGGTTGGATTGTTAATAGATATAGATCATTTTGTTTACTTTGTTATTAAGAAAAAAAGTTTTAATTTCAAAGATGCTTGGAATTCTGCAATAAAACATACCTTGGATGAGAGAACTTCTTTAGTGCATCATTTACCTGGCTTTTTAATATTTAGTTTTTTAATTTTAGTTTTATTTTTTATTAGTAAAATCTGGTTTTGGATATTTTTCATTGGGTATTATAGCCATATGGTTTTAGATTTTCTGAATTTCAAAAAATGGTTAGAGGTTAATAAAAGATTTAGATTTAAAGAAGAAGGATTTTTGTTTAATGTCCCTTTGTATGAGATTGTTTTTATTTGTATTTTAGTTATTTTAATTCTTGTAACGTTGTTTTATTATTAAATAGAAATATAGGGAAACTAGTGCTACTAAGAAGACTTCTAAAAGAATGTTTAGTGTGTTTTGAGTTGGAACTTTTGGTTGTTCAAATGAACATCTTGAATCTTCATTACAGTCTTCTCCTAAGCAACAAGTTTCTCCAATTGGGACGAATCCAGTTATAGAAGCCCCTATGAAATAAACTAGGAGAATTATTATTAATGTTAAAATTATTCCTTTTTTCATAGTGTTTTTAATTGATTTGTATTTAAATTATTTTTGATTTCCTCTCTGGTAATGCGTTACTTTCCTCATTATTCCTTCACCTAGAAAAGATGAAACTAAATGGAAGATTTTGTCTTTTCTTGCTCTTGCTTTTTGATATTCCGAACTTATCCATCTTTTTACGAATTTTTTATATTTTGGATTATCGAAAAGTACTCTTTCTGCATTTCTTGGAAAGATAAGGGGATATCCGCCTGGGCCATCCAATTTATCTGCGTGTCTCTTGAATGTAAAATACGCCCTGTCTAGGTGGAATTTATTTGTTATTAAGTGTATTATTGAATCATGATCTTCTACTAATTGTAAGGTAAATTCTGCGTTTTCAGTTGTGTCTAAAGAGTATTCTTCTAAGTCTATATCTTCTTCTGGAATGTTGTATTTATGGATTGCTTCTTGTTTTAATATTTGGGCTAGAGAAGGTCTATCTTGGCCTTTTGTATGCCCTCCAGTTAAAATTATTTTTGTTCTTTCTGGAAGACCTTTTCTTAATTTTGCTGCTGCAGCAAGTCTTATATGGGCCTCTAAATCTGGGCGCCAGTATCTTTCATTAGGAAATCCATTTTTATCAGTTCTTGCTGGATGAAAATCCATGTCAGAAGCAAGTACAACTAAGTATGTTTGTGGCATAAAAAAGGGGAAAAAGAAAGGTATTTAAGTGTTATTATTTCTTTTTTTTGTCTTCGTCTTCATCATCAAATTCTATGATGAAGTCTTCTTTGTTTGATTCTTCGTCAAGCCCTTCTATTTCAATTTCGTCTTCCGTATCTTCTGTTTTCTCTTTCTTTGGTTTCTTTGTTGCTTTTTTGGGCCTCTCTTCTTTTTTCTTAGCAGGTTTTTCCTCTTTTGGTTCTTCTGGTTCTTCTTTCTTGTCAACTACCGGAACATCTTCTTCTTCTATTTCTTCTTCAAAGAATTCGGCTATTTTTTTACCGAAACCTGTCTTGAAGATTAAATAAAGTATTATTATTACTGCAATTATTCCAATTATGTGATATTTGTAAGTTACCAAGGAACTTCCTGCTCCGGTAAAGATTGAACCTAGTGATCCAAAGAATGATGAAAAGAATGGTTCTTCTTCTCCACTAGATTCTTCTTCTGTTACTTCTTCATCGATAATCGGTCCTTCAATTATTTCTTCTGAAATCTCTTCGTATGAAATATCTGCTTTCCCATCAACATATCCATTAAAAGTAACTTTTACATCATAAACTCCGTCGTTGTCCATGTCTACATCTTTTGATTCTCCTACATCTATAGTAAATAAGATTGGATCTGAAGTAATAGTTATTAAGATTGTGTCATCAGATATGTCTGTTAATTCTAATGTGTGTGTTTCTCCTTTGATTATGAATTCTCCAGATTCTCCCAAGTTTAGAATGAAACCGTTTTCAGTAGTTTCTATGACTTCTTCAACTTCTTCTTCTATTTCTTCTATTTCCTCACCTATAGTCTCGTTTTCAATAGTTTCTTCATCGATAATAGGTTCTTCAATTATTTCTTCTATTTCTTCTTCGTCTATTGGTTCTTCAAGGGTTGGTTTGAATAGATTTTTGAAGAAATTGATAATCTTTGTAAATATTGATTCTCTTTTTTCTAGATCTTCTGGCGAGATGTATCCACTATCAGAAACAATCACCTCTACCGTTTCTGTAGCCATTACGGATGAATCAGATAATCTAGCCGATACTGTAACTGAGTAGTCTCCGTTTTTTATTTGCCCTGATGGAGCAATGTATAAGTATACTATCTCGGATTGTCCAGGGTTAACTTCAACTGTTGCAGGGTTTAAATAAACGAAATTAGATGCTGTTCCTGATAAACCTAGGTCATAAGATGTTGTATATGCCCCCTTGTTCTCTATTACAATTGGTAATGTTGCGGTTGAATCATAGTAAACATCTATTTTCTTTTGATCTATTCCTAGAACCGCCTTATAGCATTCATCTTTTGAAACAGTAGTTATGTCTATTTTATCCGTGCTTGCTACTTGAGATGAATCTTTTGCTATTGCTTGAACCTTTATGGAATAAGCTGCTTCCGGAGTATCAAAAGTAGGGTTTACTGTTAGAGTTAATTGTTCTTCTTCTCCTATTCCAAGAGTTGCTGTGTTTTTGTCTAGTGTTGCCCATTGTGGGCCATCTATGGCAAAATAATACTCTTTTGGATAATCCCCAGTATTAATTACACTTACTGCATAAGTATTTTGTAAGGAGTTACACATCTTATCTTCTGCTTTTTCAATGTTTAAAGTTACGCCGTGGCATTTCCTTATGTTTACATCGAAATAATGGTGTGCTACTACTTCCCCTTTGTCTGGTTGTACACTCATGTCCAATTCAAAGCTTCCCTCTACGCCATAATCCGGGTTTAGGACAAGAGTAGTTGTTGCTTGTGAATTTGGGTTTATTATTAATGTGTTTCTCTCTAAGTTTGCCCATAATGGGCCGTCTATGTTTAGAGAATACTCATTTGCTGTTGAGCCAGAGTTTGAGATTGTTACATCTATTGTTTCTTGTGTGTGTTCACAAGTGTTTACTAGATCTCTTTCTGTGGTTATAGAAAAATCATAACATGGGTCTATTACTAGTGTAGAAGTTGCTGCTTGAGTACTTGCTGAGTTTAGTGAAGTTGCTTTTAATGTAAAGTCTTTTTGACCTACATCATTACAAGGAGTTGTTACATAAGCAAATATATAATCCGCATCTCCTGGAGATAATGTGATTTCATCAGTGCTTAATACTATGTTTGAAGCATACTCCCCTTCAACTTCTAATGAATAGGATTCTGTATAGTCTCCATTATTAGTTAATAGGAATTCAAACTTTCCAGATTCACATGGGCAAGTATTCTTTTGAATGTCTAATGCTTCTAATGTGAATTCATAACAGTCTTTGATTAGTATATCGTGTGTTAGTTCTCTTGTTTCTCCGTTTGCATCTGCCATAACTCTTAAAGAATAAATTCCTGGAGTTGTTGTTGATCTAGGAGTTACATATGTGTATATATTTTTTGTTTGTCCCGGAATTAAAGTCATACTTAATGGTACACTAGTTGAGAATGATGATGCAGAACCAGATGTTGATATAGATAATGATAGTGGTCCAGTACCCGTATTTTCTATTGTGTCTGTGTATATTCCTGTTGAACCCGGACATAATGGTCCTGGTTGAGAACTCTCGTATAAAGTAAAAGTTTGAGCCAGTACTATTGGCAATATTAGTAATATTATTATTGATGTTATGATTTTTTTACTACCCATGGTAGAACCCTCCTTTTTGTTACTAAAATGGGATACACGGGCGACTTATAAATAAAATTGTAGTATAATTATTGTAATAGAGTAAATATTTTTTATAAAGGGTTTTTAAAGAATTTAAAAAAGAAAAAAAGAAAAATTTAGTAATAAGTTTCGCCTTCGTCCATCAAAGATTCTTCATAGTCGTTTGATTTGCCGATTTTCTTAGCTGCCAGGATTATTCCTAGAATTATTAAGATAACCAGCAAAATAGCGAATCCAATTTGTAGGCCTTCTTTAATATCTGTTGAAGTACCTTGTGCAAATTTTGTTACGTTTGCAGTCAAATCAAATTCTTTAACTACTGCGGAACCAGCCATAACCTTAACCGTAAACGGATAGCTTCCAGTTGAAGCGCCTTCATTAGCTGAAACGAAAATGTAGGCTTGTCCTTCATTTCCATCAACTCTGTAAGTTCCCCAATCTCCGATACCTTCTACTTTAACTGAGTATCCAGAATCTGTAGGAAACATTACTGTATAAGCAACGCCACTACCTTGTGCAAAGGTTTGGGATGTTTTGTCAATACTAATAACAGTATCTGTAGGTGAAGCTCCTCTACCAACAACAATGCTGTAAACTTCTTCTTCTACTTCGTCATCATCATCGTAGTCTAAACTTACAATCAAATCGTAAACACCTGAAACAGTGTCTGCAGGGATTGTTAAGTAAAGATCTTTGTAGATTTTGTATTCATCATCGTCATCGCAGCATTCTTCGTCTTGATTATCTACGTATTCTTCAGTGCATAGATCAAATCTGTTTGATTTTTGGTATAAACCAAGTTCTGGTATAGATATACTTATTTTAATATCTTCTTCCATTTCGTGTCCGACGTTTTTAGCGCCAACAGAAACAAAAAGTGTTTCACCAGCATCAACTGATAGACCGTGTCTAAAGTTAACATCGTAGATTTCTACGTAGTGCTTTTGGTTTGAAACTTCCAATTGTATTTCTCCGCCATATGTGTTTCGGTTTCCGTGTTCATCTTCAAATTCAAGATGAAGGTTGTAGAATCCGGGATCCATATCTCTTGGCAAAGTAAATACAAAAGATTCAGTATCTGTCCATTCGTATCTCACTGTAAACTCTTCAGTTTCTTCTTCTAAGTCATCTCCTAGTTCCACTTTAAGTGTAACTGACATGGATTCCTCTTCATCTAAAAGAGATTCCCAGTTAACTTTAACGTGGACTTTTTCACCGGCATAAAACGGACCTGTAGGAATAACAGAGCCGTCTAAATCATACCAAATATCGTCGATTTTAATGCTCTCGAAAGAGATATCATCAATATCGCCATTGTCGTCAGCTATTGCTGCTGGCATGCTCATACCTGCAAAAAGTAACAAAATTGCTAGCAATTTAACGTATGTATTCATTCTTTAACCCTCCTTAGTGATTATTAATGTTATTATTCTGGAGTTGTGAACCGTTTATAAAGCTTACGAATACCCTTGAGGGAAAGCTTTATATAATATAGCCCACTATAGTTGAATATGGCAACCACAATACAAGTTAGTCAGGATTTACAAAAAGAGTTGACTAAAAGGAAACTTTTTGATAAGGAAACTTATGAGGAAGTAATTTGGGATTTAATTGAAGATACTACTGAATTATCTGAGCAGACTAGAAAAAGGTTGGAACTGGCTGAAAGACAAGTTAAGGAAGGAAAGATTCATAGTTTTGAGGCAGTTATGAAAGAGGCCGGATTGTAATGTATAGAATTATCTTTACAGATTTGGCTAAGAAGCAATTTCTGAAGTTACCTCGAAATGTAAGAGAGAGAATTAAAAATAGTTTGGTTAGGATTAGAATAAGTCCATTTAAACATGTTAAGAAATTAATTGGAATTCCTAGGTATAGTTTGAGAGTTGGAAGTTACAGAATTATTATTAATATAGATAAAGGTAAATTAGTGATATTGGTTTTGGAAATGGGGCATAGAAGAAAGATTTACAAATGATTTGTTCGTTTTAACCGCCTCCATATGTTTTTAATTATTATGTATAGATATTATATATATGTTATTTAGTAACTAATTAGTTAAAATTATCCGTTTCTAAGCATTTCATTGATTTCTTCATGCGAGATTGAGCAACCGTTTAGTTTTAGGGCCCATAAAGTTCCTTCTAAAAGTTCTTTTCTTAGGGTTGTATCTAAAACTTTTTTTGCTGTGATATATCTGTCTAGAAGTTTCATTTTGTAGGCAATGTAAGCTAATTCTGTTGATCTTATTATTTTGATGTCTTTTGTTAGTTCTTGAAATCTTTTTGCGTTGTTTTTATTCATTTCTACTTTTGTACGTAGCCTTGATGAGAGAACGTGTTCGAGTTTTTCTGGATTTTCTACTAGCAATCTTAAAGTTCTTTCATCCATTACCATTGCATCGGCTTTATTTTGGAGAACTACCATTAATGTTTCTATTTCTGCCCTGTCTACAACCTTTACATTATGTCCTCTTGCGTTAAAACATGAGTTTGCTAGATTTAGCATTTCATCTGTTTTTTCTTTTGAGAATTTGTTTTTTGTTAATGTAAATACTCCTTCTCTTAGATAATCTTGGACTATTAGTGCTTCTAGTTTGAATTTTTTTGATTTTAGTGGATTGTCTATTATTTCTTTTTTTACGGATTCAGATAGTAAGAACTTTCCTCGCATTTGTTTTTTTAGATGTGGGAGAATCCAGAGTATATTATTAGTTACAAGGCTTATTATTGTTCCGGTGTCAAATACTATCGATTTCATTTTATGTTAAATATCTCTTTTGCTATTTTTACTCTTTCTTCTACTGGTCTTGATTGTGAGTAAGGATTTTCGGATTCTCTTGTTTTTCCTAAGTAGGGTTGAAGCTCCCATTTTGAAATTCCTAATAATTGTGCTGCTTTTCCGGTTGAGATTCCAGAACTGTATAATCCGTAGGCTTTTTTTATTTTTGAGGACTCTATTGCTTCTTGCATGAATTTCCCGGCTTGTTTGTCTAATTTTTCTAGTTCTCTTATAATTTTTCTTAGAGATTTTGATAAGATGTATGTTTTGTTCTTTCTTAGTGCGTTTCTTGAGATATTTAATTCTGAAAGAATGATTTTTCTTATTTGCGGGTAATTTTCGTTATGAAGGTAATTGTTTTTGTTCATTATTTTGAAAAGGGTGTATAATATTACTGAGAATGATATTGAGTATTTATCTTGGTAGATTGAAGAGAGGTTTATTGCTTTGTTTGAAGCTTCTCTTAATTCGTGTAAGTTTTGTTTTTTTATTGATTTAATAGAATCACTTATTATTAATACTAGATCATTATTTTGTTTCATAGTAATTATTGTTTAGTTAATTTTATATAATTTTCTAAGTTTCTCTTAAAAATGGCTTTAGACGAAATTGATAACAAATTGTTTAGTTATATGGTTGAACATATGGCCGATTCGGATAATAAAAATCTTTCACTAGCACGCAGACTAGATTATTTTAGAAAAATTTTACTAGTAAAAGGTATGTCTCATTCTGAATTTAGGAGAACCGTTCTTTTGAAAGAGGCTCCCCACACAAAGTTGGATCCAGTTTATCAAAAAATTAGTAGCTTGCCCGGGGAACAAATAGTTTGCCATCTCCAAGTTGATAAATGGTTATGGGATATTAAAAATAGGAATATGGATGAAAGTACTTATCAGGGATTAGAAAGATCGACCCAAGAGGAAATACTTAATCTATTGTACAAAAGTAGTTCTGAAGCAATTAATTAATTATTCTTTTGTAACTGCTTCAAAAGTAGATGCTATATCTATTATGTATTTTCCTTCTTCCAATTTGTATACTAAGGGTTTTCCTTTGAATAAATCTACTAGATCTAGTTC
>CAZPJW010000003.1:0-72976 GCA_964587005.1 Candidatus Woesearchaeota archaeon | reverse complement strand
TAAATGTGCAGAAATAGAACTTGCACATAATTAGGTTTCATTTATGTGCAAAGCTTATTTAACTAGTCTCTTTATATCTTTTTGAGAACTATTTGTAGCAATATATCCCTTCTTTATAATTCCCTTAACTCTTCCAAAATCAAATTTATAAAATCCGGATAAACTTGGCCTTATAACATAATCGGCAGAGATCAAAGCAAATTTACTTAATTCATTGGCCATAATACTAAATGAATTTGAGGTTATCTTTAACAATTCTGGACCCTTCAATTTATGTTTCTTTAAAAAGTCAATAATTCTTCCAGGGTTATCCATTAAATTCTTAATAACCCATGGAACATTTTTCTTTTTAGCCAGGTATTTATTTATTTGCTCAATTTCCTGTTTAATCATCATCTTTTCTATCTTTTTCATAAACCCCCTATTCTTTTTAGGCTTTGAACTAATAACTACATCTTTCATTCGTGTAGAGAAATCGATAGCAATCACAACATCCGCACCCATACTTCTAACAGTATCAACAGGAACGGGAGCAACAACACCTCCATCAACTAAAATCCTGCCATTATATTCATAAGGCACAAAAATACTTGGAATAGAAATACTTGCTCTTAATGCACTCGCCACATCTCCTTTTTTAAAAATAACTTTTTCTCCATTATGAACATCTGCAGCAATTATAGAAAGTGGAATCTCCAAATCTTCAAATTTTTTATTTTTTAATAAAACTCTCAAAAAATTCTCTATCTTCTCTCCAGACAAAATTCCCCTATCCGGCAAAGTAAAATCCACTAAATTCTCCCATTTTGTTTCAATAGCAATTTTCTTTAATTCTTTAATGGGAATTCCAGAAGCATATAGCGCACCAACCACAGCACCCATACTAGTTCCAGCCAAATAATCTATTTTTATTTTATTCTTTTCGAGAGCTTCCAAAACCCCAATATGTGCAAATCCTTTTGCAGTTCCTCCACTCAAAGCAATCCCAAGTTTTTTCATCTTATCTTTTTTAATCTATTATACTTAACAATTCTTTCCTTTCCATAAATCCCCGCCTTCAAAAAGTCTCCACCAAACATATAACATAAATCAGCTAAAAAATCCTCTTTAGTCTCACCGGACCTATGAGAAAAAATAGTTTTGATTGTATTCAATTTACAAAACTCAACAACCTTCTTTACCTCAATTAAACTACCAACTTGATTTGGCTTAACAATGACCGCATCAATTCCCCCCTTTGCTTTTCCTACCCTTTTCAAACGAGTTACGGTTAGATCATCACCAACAACTAAACATCCATTAGTACGTTTCTTTAATTTCTTAAAACCTTCAAAATCTGTTTCATCCAAGGGGTCTTCCAAATAACCAATATTATATTTGCTTATAATATGCCCTAAAAATTCTATTTGTTCTGCTCTTGTTAAAACACATTTTCTTTTTTTAGATGAATAATTATTATATACATATTTTCCTTTTTTATAAAAACTAGAAGCAGCAACATCAATACCAATTCTAACAGAATAATTAGTTCGAGAAGAAACCTTATCACAAACTTTTTTCAATAAATCTAAAATTTCTATATTACTAAAACCAGAAATCCACGCACCCTCATCATTTCTTTTCCCTTTGAAACTTTTATCATTCAATGTTAAATATTTTTTAATTTCATTATAAACTAACAAATTCACCTTAACCCTATCATTAAATTTTCTACAATTCTCGACGTAAACTAAAAATTCTTGAAAGTCTGGTTTCCTTCTATTCTTTGTATGCAAACCTCCACCAATAGAATTGCCCAAAGGAATTGGAAAGTTCCTATAACCAAAATTAAATTTTTTAAAGGGCTTCTTAAAATTTTTCAAAATGGCATATTCCAAAGCAACATTAGGATTAGAACCAAAATTAAAAATCCTCTCCACTTTTTTCAAATCATTAAAATTATTTATTTCAACACCATTTAATTTCTCAAAAGAATTTATTTTTTTTATTACTTGATTTAAATTTCCCTTGTAATATTCCTTCTCAAATTTCCCTTTGCTTTTTCCAGTTGGAGCTGAAGCTTTGGCCTTTCCAATATCAGATTTCACAAAAATCTCAATACTATCTTCATTTCTAGAATCCTTTATCTTTTTAGCTCTAACCTCTTTTATAATCATAACCTAAAAATTAAAATTCAAATATATAAAATTAACGTAAAAAAAGAAAAAAATTAAGGCATAGGCCTTTTAATAGTTATAGGTAAAACACCTTTATCATACTCCAACATTGCAACTTTTATTGGATTATAGTTAATTTTAGTTAATTCACTTTTATCCAATTTAAGCAACATAGGAGCACCCATTGACAATTGTAATGCTCTAGCTCCAATTATTCTAGCTTTCTCATATTTTGTCAATTTCATTTCAGTACCTTCCTAATTTCAGCAGATTTCTTCACAGCCAGTTTTATCATTTCATCAGCTTCACTAATATCTAAACCAACCATTCCGCCTTTCTGCATCGCATGAACGTCTCCCTTTTCAGAAACTGCAACACTCAACCTTACTTCAAAGTCTTTCTCTTCTTCCAAACAAGGATCAACAACTATTTTGTTTCCTAATTTAGCAAGTGTACATGTTATTGGAAGCAATTTCAAAGGTATCTTTGTCTTTGTAAATTCTCCAAAAAGAACTTTGTCTCCATCTAATTTAGGAAATACCGCGCTCTTTAATGCAGCAACAGCAGCCAAAGCGGCAGCATCAATTAAGTTACCATCATTATTTATTGGGTATATATCTAAAAAGACTGTCCAGACCAATTCTCCTTCTCTAACACAGAGTTTCTTCATATCGATCATCTTACTTTCCCTGACACCTCTATCAATAATCCTAGCTAATTCAATAGCTTCAGGTCCAGGTGGTCCAGGTAAGAATCTTGGGTCAGACATAGGACTCAATTCAGCACCAGTAATCAAAACACCTTGGTCTTGGCTATCTGGGTAAGGAGTTCCAACATTCATTTTAATACCAGCAAGAACAACTGTGTTCCCCCAAGTAACTCTTGCAGAGCCCTCTGCTTTATTAGAAATTCCGGTTTCGATTTTAATAGGTTTTCTTAACTCATCAAATTTTCTACCATCAACTCTATGTCCTTTCTCTGCCAATGCTTTTATTTCAGTATTCATTTTTTGTCCTCCCCCTTATACTTATCTCTTAAGGCTTTCACTTGAACTTTCTTTACTTTTTCCATCGCTTTTTTAGCCATAGTCAAAGCTTCCTTAATCTCTTTCGGGGTCATATTTCCATCCATTTGTAAAAGAGTTATTTTACCAGATCTTGGCATGATAGCAACAGGTAAATCTGTAGCTCCCTCTTCAAAATCCTCTTCCTCTTTGTCCAAATCAACGCAAATTTTATCTCCAACCTTTCCAACCGCAACACTACAAACCAAATCTTCCATTGGCACACCCGCATCAGCCAAAGCCAAAGCCGCAGCATTAATTCCTGCAGTTCTTGTACCTGCATCAGCTTGTGTAATGTTTATGTACACATCAAAAGTTGTATTAGCGAATGCTCCCAACTTTAATGCTGGAAACAAAGCAGCTTCAGAAACTTTTGAAATCTCTGTACTTCTTCTGGTTGGACCAGGTCTCTTTCTATCTGTAACAGAGAAGCTCCACATGTCATAATAACATCTTAAAACTCCCCTACTTGAATTTTGTAAAAAACTTGGAAACAAATCTCTTGGCCCATAAACCGCAGCATAAGCAATGGTATTTCCCATTTTAAACATGGCACTGCCAATAGCTCGATCTATGACACCAACTTTAGCATCCATCGCTCTTATTTCATCAAATTTTCTTCCGTCAAATCGTTTTGTATAAGCCATTTTAACTATTCTCCTTTAAGAATTTACTAATCTTGTCAGTCAATCCTTCTCCGTGGGCTTCCTTCTCAACAAGCTGAATAGCTCTAATTGCTAAAAGTTGTTTTTCAGGTTCTCCTCCTGAGACCCACACATAACCATTTTGTCCAACAACAATAAAACATCCAGTAGCATCTTTAATTAAAGATATCATACTGCCTTGTTTTCCAATAATTCTTGGAACTCTCGTTGGTTGAACTTCAATCATTCTTCCATTGGTTAATTTTCTTGCACCAGGAACTTTCATACTCCCATCCAAAATCTTAGAACCACTCACTTTTATTATTTTAAAAGCAAGATAATCTCCAAAATCATAATATTGGGTTAAGTCCGCTCCGTTTGGAATAAACTCTCTGCTACCTTCTCTAAGCATAATTGTTGCAAAGAAAGGCCAACCAAAGTCCATCCTCCATCCGTGCATTGTAATATCTACTACTTTTCCTATAACAACATCTCCTTCTTTAGGCAAATATTTTCCGCCTAATGGAATAACTTTCATTAATCTATTATCAAGATGTGCTAATCCTACTTTCAAAGAATAAATTTTATCATCTTCTCTAAAAGCTCCATCTCCAGGTAAATAATCTATTCCTTCTGCCAGCTCTTCTCCTGGAATGACAAGCTGTCTTTCTTTTACTAATATTTTTCCCATTTTTCTTAAATCTCCTTCGACTCAACTCTTCCGTGAGCTATATCGTTTAAATCATCAAATAAGCCCGCCTGCAAACCTGCAGGGACTTCTATATCTACTGACAAGCTACCGTCACTTAACCAGTTTTCTTTCATTATTTTGCCATATTTTTTTATAATTCCAAAACTCCTTCCTGAAGCCTCGGCAGGAATTATTAAATTAAGTCTTTTCGTTTCATAAGAGATTGGCAATATTTCTCTTAACTCAGCAACAACATTTTCAACTTGCCCTTCAGCAGATTTAAATTCTTCAATCTTAACCTTCTTTTCATCCATTGCACTTTCTATTCTTTCCAAAGGGTGGGGCAAATTATTTTGAGGATTAACAGCATATTGTGAGATCAAAAAGGCAATTTTTTTCTTTTTCTCCTCTCTTAATCTATTTTTATATTCTACAGTTAACTGCACTTCTCCATTCTTCAAAATTTTTTCAGCAACTTCTCTCTTATTTTCTGTGCCAAATAAAGTTTTCAAGTCATTTTCTGAAGCGTGCTCTCCCTTCTTAGAATCTTTAAAAATATCCTCGCTAATTAAAGTTTCATCTAATGTGCTCTTGCCCCTCTTAAATGCCATCGCATTTTCGCAGTCAACCAAAATCTCAAAATTCTGGTCTCCTTTCTTCATTCTTGCTATTACCGAGTTCTCAACATTCATTTTATTATTTTTTTCAAGTGATCTTTATTTAACCTCTTAAATTTCTTATCACTCATTTTTATATACGCACCGTCCAATCTATCCAAATTGAAATCTTTTCCCAAAACAGACTTTATAGCATTCAATCCTAGTTTTACACCTTCTTCAACACTAATATTCTCTTTGTATGTTTTAGCTAAAATTGCTTTCAATTCATCTTCATATTCTCCAATAGCAGTTGCTTTATACTCCCATTGAATTCCAGTAGGATCGGTTAAAAACAATCTAGGTTCATCATTACATCCTGCAATCAATAAAGAAACACCAAAGGGTCTAGCACCACCATATTGTGTGTATGCTTGCTTTAAATTTGAAATTTCTTTTACCAAAGAAGCAGGTTCCATTGCCTCATCATAAGTAACTCTATGTTGTTGTGCCATTACTTGAGCTTTTTCAATTAAAATTCTTGCATCACTCATAATTCCTGATGCAGCTGCAGCAATGTGCTCATCTATTTGAAAAACTTTTTCAACGCTATCGACAACCATTAATTTATCAATAACCCTCTTATCGGCTACTAAAACAACTCCATCTTTACAAACTACTCCTAACACCGGAGTTCCTTGCTTAACAGTTTTTTTTGCATATTCTACTTGTAATAACCTACCGTCGGGACTAAACATAGTACTCGCACGGTCATATCCCATCATTTGATGTTGAACAGATTCTTGTTGCATTTTTACACCTCCAAAAATTTCCCTTTTGCTTTTTTCAAAATACCTGAAACTCCAGTAACATTAACTATTACTTTTTCCTTTCCGATATTCTTTATTAAAGACAATGCCATTTTTATTTCGTCTTGATATTTTACGTTTGTTCTTATTATTCCTTTTTTTCCTTTTATTGTGTCATTCATTAAGACAAAACCAGACCTTGCAATTCCAAGTTCACCAAGAAATTTAGCCACATTGCTTTGGACTCCTTCCTCAATTTCTTTTTGAGAAACTTTCTTGTCTGAAAGAACTTCAAAAACGACGTAACGTTTCTTTTCTTTCAAGCTTGGTAATATCGGTTTCATCTTATAACCGAGAAGTAAATGATAAAACACTTCTCTATTTTCACGACAGAATTAGTAGAAAAAAGTTATTTATAAATGTTTCTAATCATTAAACCTATTAAAAATAGCGCCAATAGCAATAATTATCAAAACAACTGGAAACCACGGTAATTCTAACTGAATCAAAGACAACTCATTCAATAACCAAACAACTCCGAAAACCAAGATAACCACCCAAAATACTGGAAATTTTCCTTTCATTTTTTCTTCTTTTTCACTACTTTCTTAACTTTTTTAACAGTTTTCTTTTTCACTGGTTTCTTAACTGGCTTCTTCTTCACTATCTTTTTCTTGACAACCTTCTTCTTTGCTACTTTTTTCTTGGGTTTAGCCTTAACACCCTTCTTCTTAACTACTTTCTTCTTCCTCTTAACCTTCCCAATGTACTGCCAACACGGATATGGCTTCTTAGAATACGGAGAATTCTTCAAAATCGTAGAAATTTTCCCATCTCTAACCTCAATCCTACAAAAGGTAGCATAAATCGCAGTCTGCATATAGGTTCCTTCCTTCAAGATATATTGTAAATCATAACTACCCGAGCTCCAATTCCCAGTATATTGCTGTACATGTTTCTTAAAAACAAAAATATTCTCCAAATGTATTGGTTTCACTGTAACATATTTATTCTTATGATACGGTGCTTTATAGGTCTCCCTTATTTTCAAAACCATCATAGGCCGCGAAAAATTAACTTTTACTTCTTCATCCATTTTCACTAAGAAATACTAAAATAACAAAACATATTTATAAATCTTTCGCGTATTTTTCCAAAATTCTTTCAAAAACTTTCATAGAATCTTCACTTCTTAATTCAAATTTATCTTTAGAAAAGCAAGAAAAAACCATTTTTACTTTATATTTTTTACATAATTTATAATTAAACATCATTCTTCCCAGAATTTTACTTCTTTCTTTAGAATTTAACAATAAAGAAAAATCAAAACCAATAGCAACTTTATTTTCTCTAGCCAATTTACACAAAACTTGATTTAACCCTGATTTTCTATAATGTAAATGATCTTTCTTCTTATTCACTTCCGGACTTAGTAAAATGTCAACTTTCTTATTCTCTACTACTGCCCTATTTGTTTTTTCATCACCTCCTTGAATAATTACTTTTCCTTTCTCTTTTTGAATCTCATTTCTTAATTTATCCAAAGGAACATCAATAATTCTAACTAATTCTGTCTTTATTCCCAATTTTTCTTCAAAGTCCTTATTTTGCTTTAAAGTTAACATAGTGCTAAACTATCATAAATACTTATAAAATTATCCAATTCGAAACACTTAAAAATACCTCCAAATTACTACTTTTAGGTAATCAAAATGAAATCTATAGAAAAAAACATACTAAAATCATTTGGTTTAGCAAAAAGCGATATTATTCAACTACAAAACAAAGTTATAGAGTTGTCTAGAAATCAAAGAGTAATAGTAGAAAAACTCGAAAAATTAAACAAACCAACTAAGAAAACTACAACCAAAAAAACAAAAACTTTTGTAGCAGCTAAAGAAGGAAAGAAATTCCATATAAGAGAATGTCCTTTTGCAAAAAATATTAAACCAAAAAGCAAAGTTACATTCAAAACAAAAAACTCTGCTTTGAACAAAGGTTACAAACCTTGTAATTGCATTAAATAATTCTTTTTTATTCTGAGTATTTTTGAATCAAAGTAGATTTTCCTCTTTCTCTCCAATCTGAAAATACTGGAATTCCATCTCTGTCAGTAGAACCTAATGCTCCCATATATGCCGATACTAACGGAGCAAATCTCTCTCTTGGAATACCTAGCTCTTCAAGACGAGTATCAATTTCCTCTATAAATATTCTATAATTTTCCATGGCTCGAACAGAAAGTGATCTTCCTGTAGTAGTAAGACTAAAACCTCCTTTAGCTCCGCCATTTCTCTCAAACAATCCCAATCCAGTTTCAGCAAAATTAGGATCAAGATCAGAAGGATATTGAACAAGCACATCTTCCAATGCACCATATCCCCTCCCACCGTTAATATTTGGTATTAACTCTGGCAATTCTTCCCAGAACCTGCCATTATTTAATCTCTTTGCAAATTCTGGAGTAACTGATTCATAAAAAACAGACTTAGGATTAACAGAAATTTTTTCATGCAAAATACTATGTCCCCTAAAAAACCCTGGAGCAACAACCATTTTGTTAGGAACATTAGAACCATAGACAGCAGTAGTTACAACAAAATCAAAAATGGACTGTAATTCCTCTTGATCAAAAATACTCTCGGCAGATTTATCCATCATATCCCTATTATCATCAATCCCATTAACAACATGCCAAAATCGATATTGTTTAACATCTCTTTTAAGAACACTTAACCATTCTTTATCAACATGGCCCCACCTTGATGCATTCTCAAGTGCCATAAAAACTCTGCTCTGTAATACCCTTGGATCAACACTCTCAAAAAGATTAACATCTAATTTCATAAAAAGCGGAAAACACTCAACATTTATAAAATTTCTTTTTTAACAAACTCAATTATTTCTTTTATTTTATAACCTTCAGTAGTATTAACAATCAATAATTCATGTTTTTTCTCTTTAGCTTCAATAACAAAGCTATCAAAAATTTCAACTTCAACATTTTCCTTAATCTTTTCAGGAGAATATTTTCTTTTCTTTAATCTATCTCTTAAAACATCAATCTCACAAGTTGTAACAATACACAAATCAATATATTTCTTTGGAATTAAATGACTAAAAATAGAATCAATAACCAAATTCTTAGATTCCTTTATTTTCTCAACTAAAAACTTAATTAATTTTTTTTCGTCAACAATTTCACATTTCTTTTTTTCATCATAACCAGAAGATAATTTATTTTTTTTAATTTCTTTAGTAACATCAACATATTCAAATTTTAAAGATCTAGCTAATTTTTTGCTTAGTGTAGTTTTACCCGAACCAACAGAACCAGAGACACAAATAACTTTCATCCTATAACAGTTCCTTTAAACTTCTTTCCTCGTAAAACCTTCTTCAAATTCTTTAAGTTTTTACTAACAATCAAAGTTTTAACTTTATTCTTCTTAATTAACTTGGCAGAAGCCTGATCTAAAATAAAATGTTGCCCAGCCTTAAATTTAATTTTATTAACCATTTTCAAAAAATCTTTATAATCAATCTCTTCAATCAACTTAGCGCCTTTCAATTTCGGATCTTTATTATACAATCCTAAAACATCAGTAATATTAACAAAAAAATCCGCTTTTATCTCGCTAGCAATTTCAACAGCATTACCATCTGAAGTCATTCCTTTTCTCATTCCCAAAGCACCACAAATAACTAAATTACTTTTTTTCAAATCATTTTTAACATCTTTAACACTCTCAGGAACTCTTTTTGTAATTCCAAAAAAACCTCTAACTAGCCTAGCGTTAATTCTTGTAGCAGCAATACCAATCAAAGCATAAGCAGTACTCCCAGCTTTTTCTTTCATCAAAGGACCAATATATTTCCTAGCTGTCTTTCCACCACCACAAACAATAACAATTTTATTTTTCTTAGAAACGCCATTAATCATTCTTTTAAATTTCTTCAAATAATTATAATCAATTTCATTGGGTATAATAACGCTTCCACCTAAAGATATCACAATTTTTTTCATTAACTTAATTTTAGAAACTTCTCTATTTAAACTTTCCCTCCGTCAATCAAAGCCTCAATACTTGGCCAAATAATAAAGGGGGGCGGAGAAAACAGATAGGCATCCTTTTTCCTGGCGGGCGCCATTAAACAATTCCTATGAAAATACCCCTCATAAAGTTCATCTTTTGCTCTTCTCCAATCTTTTTCGGGATGACGCCGATCATATTCTAACAAATCAACAGGCTTTGGATCTAAATGCCACCCCACAGCAAAACTCCCGACCCTAGCAACATCTTCTTCATCTTGTTTTTTATATCCTTCCATATGATGGGGTCTTTCTCTTCTAGCAAGTTCATAACAATATAAAAGAAATCTAAAATCCTTGAAAGATTTCCCATTTAAGGCAAAATCTTCATTTCTTTCCATTACGGAATACCCTTCTGACGTCTGATAATAATACATTGCATGGCATTCACCTGGCAAAGAAACCTCTAACAATTTTGGTGGAAAGCCCAGAGGTTCCATCAAAAGCGCCGCAACCAATGCAATCTCCAGACAATTGCCAGACCCCTTGCGCAAAGTTGATTCAGCAGAATTAATAGTAACAGACCAAGGAACATCTTCATATTCCAAACTACTGATCAATTCCTGCACTTTTTCTGGTGTAAATGGCATAAAAAAGACAAAAATACTCTCTATTTAAACTTTATCATCAACCGTAAACAATCTAGAATCACTAACCAAAAATATCTTTGCCCTAGCACCAGCATCCAACCATCCGTGTAAATAATTTAGGGCAGCAAAAGCATTCACATAATCCTCTTTCTCAAAAAAATGCTTAGCATCACTCAAATATCTAGATATCATATCCAAAAAGTCTTCAGCAACTTCCTTAAACTCCGAATTAACATTCTTTTTAGCCAATTCATAAGCTTCACTAGAAACAGCAAAATACTTCTCCAATTTCTCCTTGGTAATTTCTTTCATAGCAACTAAAAAATATAGATTCCTTATAAATATATCTATATAAACAAATCAGAACTCCAAAAATCAGATGTCAAAATTTATAGTATTCGAAGGAATAGATGGTTGTGGAAAAACTACTCAAATACTCAACACTATAAATTTTTTAAAAGATTTCAAACCCATCTTTTATTCAAAAGAGCCTTCAACATTAAAAACAGGAAAATTAATTAAAAAACTCTTAAGGGAACAAACCTACCCAAAATCAAATGCAAAACTATTTACAAAATTATACCGAAAAGACAGAAAAGAACATAATAAATTAATAAAACATCAATTAAACGTAGGAAACATAGTAATCTTAGATAGATATTACTATTCTTCAATTGCATACCAACAAGCCCAAGGAACAGATGTAAAAAAAATACTAAAACAGTCAAAAAAATTTCTAGTTCCAGACCTAACTATAATCATAGATTTATCTGCAAAAACAGCTTTCAAAAGATTAAAGGCAAGAGGCAACAAAGAAGAAAAATTTGAAAAATTAAAATTCTTAGAAGAACTTAGAGAAATATATCTAAAAATGCCTTACTATGCAAAATACCTAGACAAAGGCTCTTCAAAAAAAGAAAACATAAAAATAATAGATGGGGGCAGAACTCCAGAAAAAGTTTTCGAAGAAATAAAAGAAGAGTTAAAAAAATTATAAAAACATTTATAAACAATTTTTTCCAAAATTAACATATGCAGCTTGGAATTTATTTTGCATTAGTATTAAGTATAATCCATTTTATTAGTGATGTGTTCGCAAACTTCACAAAAAAACATATAGTAAAAATAATGAGTTTAGCAGCAGGAATTTTATTATCAATAATTTTCATAAAAATGTTGCCAAAGTTTTCAGAGTTAGTAACAGAAACCGACCCATTACTATTTTTATTCCCATTAATGGGTTTTGTAGCATTCCACTCAATAAGAGCATATAATTTCAAACACATAAAAACAAAAAAAGAACTAAAAGCGAGATTTAGAAATAATCATATAGTTGCATTCTTCATAGAACACTTTATTTTAGGATTTATGTTAACTCTAACTTTTAAAACGCCATTAGTTTCAATACTATTATTTCTCCCATTTATACTACTAACAGTCTCTTCATCCGTTTTACTAAAAATAATAGACAAAACCTCTAAAACACCAATAACAAAATTAGTCCTTGGATCATCAGCAGTATTGGGAGCATTAGTTGGAACATTCTTTTCATTCAACAAAGTACTATTCGCAGCTGCTTTCGGTTATGCATTAGGTTCATTATTATATATAGTCTCAAGAGACATAATGCCTCTAGAAGAAAAGAGAGAAAACTTAACCTTTTTTTCAATAGGATTAGCAGCAACCACAATGTTATTACTTGTAATTCAGACTTTTTTCTGAATCTGAACAGATGGAGAATATTTCTTAAAAGATCTTTTCAAAAACCATAAAGAAAAAAGTAGCCAAACAATAGCACCAATAACCACAAAGATCGCATACAAAATTTTATCTGCCATTAAACAAAATTTCGAAAAAGAACTATTTAAAACTTTCTAAGGAATAGTAATTACTTAAACATAGTAACAAACAGAAAGATTTATAAAAGAAATAAGCTCAGAAATATCATGAAAAATGGCCAAAACTATCAGAAAATCATATTTTCAGGAACCAACGGCAGCAGATATAAAACATTATGATAGAATTAGAGATATTTCTAGAAATTTTGTAAGTGAAATTGAAAATTTATGTGAAGATGAAGCCTTAATTTTACACGCAAATCTAATACCAAAATCTTTCAGAAATGGGAGACATTTTCTAAAACACAGTCCAGAAGTAATGCTACCAAGAAGAAAAAGTTTAGAAGATGCAATTAGATACAGAAAAACTCCAGTACAACTAAGAGAAATGGCTTTCGACGGAGTAAGAAATCCATTTCATCCAGGATATTCAATAATGCCTTTCGTAGGTAAAGACCAAAGAAAAAGAAGATTTTCATTGGTAGAAGAACTTGAAGGGGCAAAAATATTTGCATATTCGCACCAAAATCCTGCAACGGGCATAGAAGTAAAACCCTACGATGATTCAGCAGCTGTAGAAACACAAGGGGCAGAAATTATTGTAAGTGTACCATCAAGAACACAAAAACAACCTAGACATAGATTCAAATTTTCTTCAGTTCCCGTAGTTGATTCTAAAGAAAAGTGGGGAATAGCACATAACGTTGCAACAGATCATACTTGTGATAGAAAAAGATTTGACATAAGATATAGATTCAAAGATGATAAAGAGAGTTCAAGAGTTTTTAATTTCTGTGCTCATGAAGCAGCAGCCTATTTAGCTATAATTGATCATTATTGGTTAAAAGAAAAAAATATTAGACCATTAGAAATGAGTCAGTTCGCAATTCCCACTCAAGACACAGTAGACTTCTATAGAAAGTTATCTGAAAATTGTTTAATACAAGGTAAAGACGAAACCAAACCCAGAAAACTAACAAAAGCAGAAAAAGAAATTTTACTTTGGAGCCTAGTTCAAAATAGAGGACATGATGCCACTTTCTTTGCAACTGAAAAAGTTAGGGATTATGATTGGGGGAAATGACTCAAAGAAAATTATCAAATGCAGAGTATGCAAAAATAAGAGAAGAAATTCTAACAAGAGTAAGTGAGGAAATTGATTTACACCGGCTAAGCAAAATAAGTCGATTTACCACAACCCCCGAATTAATAGAAAAATATAATATCAGTAAATCTCAAGTCATGAAAGCATTGGGGTTATTAGAAAAAGAAGATAGGATATACAGGGGAGATAAAATAATGTCTCAAGTATCAAAGAGAACTTGGGAAAATCCAGAACACAGAGAAAGAGCTAAAGATAGAATGAGGGAAAGATGGGAAGACCCAGAGTATAGGTCAGAAAGATTAGAACAACTAACTAGCCGGTGGGAAAATCCAGAACATAGAGAAAGAGCTAAAGATAGAATGAGGGAAAGATGGGAAAACCCCCTGTATAAAGGGATGATGGTACAAGTAGCCAGAGAACTATGGGAAGATCCGAATTATAGAAAAATGATGGAAGAAAAAAGCAGGGAAAGAGCACAAACCCCAGAAAACAGAGAAAAAGTATCGCAGCAATCTAAAAATCTATGGGAAGATCCTAAACATAGAAAATTAATGAAAGAAAGTTTATTGAAAAGATGGGAAGATCCAAAATTCAAAAAAATGATGTCAAGATTAGGCAGGTTAAACAGAATCGAAGACATAAAAAGAAAAAATGGAAAAGCAAGCCCAAATTATAACCAGAATGCTTGTGAAATTATTGAACTATATGGAATATTAAATGGCTATAATTTCATTCACGCCGAAACACCTAGTAAAAAAGAAGTCAAAACCGAATTAATAATCAGGGGAGAGAATGGAGAATGTCACATCCCAGAACTAGGGTACTGGGTAGATGGCTATGACCCAGAAAAAAACATAGTTATAGAATTCTATGAAAAAGCACATAATAAAAGAAAAGAAAAAGACGAACAAAGACAAAAAGAAATAACAGAACATTTGGGGTGCGAATTTATAATCTTAAAAGAAGGAAGTAACCTAGTAAACAATTTAGAAGCTTTGCTAGTCCCCTAACTCAACTTCATTAATTTCTCTAATTCTTCATTAAAAATTTTAACTTCATCTAAATTATTATATAAATAAAAACTAGCACGAACACTTCCTTTCAAATTATGAGCATTATACCAAGAATGCGCGCAATGCATACCACTTCTCAACATAATATTTTTGCTTGAACTCAAAATTCCAGCAACTTCATGGTGATCAATTTTTGGAATATTAAAATTAAAAATTCCTCTTTCGCCCTTAAAACCAACTTGCTCAACACCAGCTAAACTTATTTCTTTAACTAATTTTTTCTCATGATCTTCAATATCAGACATTCCAATTTTTTTCAAATATTTAGCAGCTTCACCCAAACCTAAAATCCCAGCATAATTTTGCAAACCTGCTTCAAATCGATTTGGCAATTCTTCTAAAACGTGGCCATCATAACTAGAATCAATAACAGTTTCTCCACCAACTAAAAACGGTTTCATATCTTCCAAAATATTTTCATTAGCATACAAAACACCAGTACCAGTAGGCCCAAGCATTTTATGTCCAGAAAAAGTCAAAAAATCAACTCCCAACTTCTTAACATTAACTTCCTTATGCGGCACAGCTTGAGCAGCATCCAAATGAACTTTAGTTTTATTATCATGAGCAATTTTAATAATTTCCTTAATGGGCAAAGTATACCCATCAAAATTTGAAGTATGAACAAATGAGACGAAATCATAATTTTTTACGGCTTCGGAAAATTTTTCCAAATCAAACATAAAATCATTTTTACTCTTCAAAACACCATACTTAAATTTTTGCCAAGGTAATAAATTAGAATTATGTTCCCTATCACTAACTAAAACTTTATCAAATTTAAACGAATTAGCAATCAAATTAATACTTTCGGTAGTATTCTTAGAAAATATCACTTCATTAGACTTTTTAGCTCCAATAAATTTTTGAATAGATTTTCTAGAAGAATTAATCTCTTCATCTAACTTAATCCCAAATTTATGAACGCTTCTCCCAGCACAAGAGGGATAATCTTTATAGTATTCAAGAATCTTATTAACTACCGATTTAGGTTTCAAAGACATACAAGCACTATCAAAGTAAATAATGT
Organism: Candidatus Woesearchaeota archaeon; assembly: GCA_964587005.1. Taxonomy (GTDB): domain Archaea; phylum Nanobdellota; class Nanobdellia; order SCGC-AAA011-G17; family PNOQ01; genus JABIBT01. Next base: position 57,288 of record CAZPJW010000003.1, on the reverse strand, counting down.
CTTTTTTCAAAACAGAAAAATCCCCTCTTATTTTCTCAACATTCATTAGAAGACAAATATGTAATCCATTAATAAATGTTTCTAATTATATTTTAAAAATAGTATAACCTTATAAATTTAAAGACATTTCCAAAAAAATGTCAGAAATAAAAGTTATCGATCCAAAAGTTACCTTGCTGGGATATGGTCCTGAAAAAGTTCTAAAAAGAGAATTAACAGCAGAAGTAAAGAGAACAAAAGCAGGAAATGTAATTCTACCAAAAGAGTTTATTCAAGATGGAAAAATACTAATCCCTGAATCAGAATTAAGCATTCACAATTCTATTAATCCAGATGAAATTGGCCAACTAGCTTCTCTAATCACTTACAAAGACACCGGAGTAATGGGTGAATTAATGGAACAAATGATGGAACAAGATTTCACAGAGAAAGTTACCGCTGGCCTAATAGCTTCCGCTGGGGCAGGGCATGCTTCAATTGCAACAAACCCGGGATTATGGGTTTATCTTGAAGGAAACACTTCAAAATTTGTTGACTCCCTGTTCACCGGTGCAAGATTCATGAGCGCACTAATGCCTTCTGGAAGAAGAATTCCAATTGAAAAAGAACAAATACTAGTTCCTGAGTCAATAGCAGATATGGGGGGAGAAGCCTTAGATTTATACTTAAACACGTCTCGATCAAATATTCAAGCACATGAAACTCTAAAAGCCAATGGCGTTCCAAAACAAGTAGCAAGCAAAATAGTTCAATATGGTTTAAGAGGAGGAGGAGAAGCTTTCTTCCCACTAGAAACAATAATTAACTTAAAAATTCGTGCAGATGCGGATAAAGAATCAATCCCAAAGGAAGGGCTAGAAATTCTATCGGAATTAGAAAAAATCATTCACGGAAGGGGAATGGGCATAACTTACGAAGCAAGAAAAGCAGCAGCAAGAACTGGATGTCCAAATCCAGAATTATTCCATTCAAGAACGAATCACGCTCACGAAATTATGGAAGAAAACGAAAAAAATGCACTTTACGAACCTGCTTTATTATCCCTAACAAGTACTCCAACAAAAGATCTAGAAAGAAGAGTAAAAGCATATCTAGAAAGAAGAGAAGAATTATTTAGAGAGCCTGGGGACATAAGAAGGGGGTGGAGAAACATACTAAAAGAATTAGACAATATTATCCATGACCACAATACAGAATTTGATGCAGTAACTGCTACAAATACTCCTTGGAGAGTTTGGGGAGAAGTAAAAAGACATAGGACAATGCCACAAACAGTAGAGTCCATTTACGATGCTTTAGAAAGAGCAAACAAAATGTTGTCTTCCGGCTTACTGGATTTCGGCATGCTCAAGTCAATTTCCTCCGTTCCAGCTTCAGTAGAATCTGATGAAGATAACTTCAAACTTTGGAGAGATAGAATTTATGAGTCTGTAAGAACATATAACGCTTTAATTGAGATGGGAATTCCAAAAAGTGATGCAATAGCGGTGGTTCCAAGAGGAATGAAAGTTGGAGTTACAAAAAAATGGGACCTATATAACCTAACATCTGGATACGCATCTTTAAGACTATGTAATCATGCAGAACCCGAAATGCAAGATTTAACAGAAAGAGAAATGAAATTAATTACTGGTTCACCTGACTTCCCAGATCATATGGCCGGATTAGTGGTTCCAAAATGTGGTTATATTGGGTTCTGTCCAGACAAAACCCATTGTTCAAAAATTATTCCATTTGACCCGACCTATGATAAAAAAAAGCACAAAGAATTAATGAAAGAAAGAGCAGACCAAATCAGAGTAAATTTAAGAGATTAACCTTCACACTCATGACAACCACATACTTCTCCACAAACTTCACATTCTCCAGATTCACATAAAGGATCGCCACAACTTACTGCTTCATTATTAGGAACAAAAATACATTCTTCTGGATCTGCATCTGGGCCAGCACAATTATCATGCACAGCTAAATTATAAACAGATACTCCCGAATAAACTAAACTTACAAAGAAAATAATGACAAATATCCAAGAAACCATTTCAAAATGTTTATACACGGGCCTGGCAAACTTAGAATTCTTCCTCATTAAACTACCAACCAATTTAGCTTTCAATTTAACATCCAAACCAGATTGACAACTCCTCAAAGTAATTCTTCTAAAAACACAATCAAATGCTTCTTTCGCTAACGGCCTATGACTCGCAGAAAATATTGCCATTACTCCAAAAACAACCATTGCAATTACACATATCATCAACTAAAAAATAAATAAGATATATAAAAAGATTTCTATAAATTTAAAAAGAATCAATAATCTACAAAAACCAATGATTGATCCAATAGCATTCACAATAGGAACATTACAGATACATTGGTATGGGATAATATTCGCCCTAGGTTTCTTAATAGCAATCCCAATCTCAATAAAACTTGCAAAAAAGAGAAATATAACAAAACAACAAATCTATGATTATTTTGTTTATTTAATTCCAAGCAGCATAATTGGAGCAAGACTTTTAGCAGTAATACTCAACTTCCATTTATACCAAGATAATCTACTAAGGGTATTTTACATCTGGCAAGGAGGAATGGCTTTTCATGGGGGTTTACTCGGAGCAATAATAGGAACATATTTCTTCTGTAAAAAATATAAAATACATTTCTACGACATAGCAGACATAATCGTTATTCCTTTAGCATTAGGATTAAGTCTAGGAAGAATAGGAAACTTCCTTAACCAAGAATTTCCTGGAAGAATAACAAACGTTCCCTGGGGGATATATTATGATAATCTAGAAGGACTAAGACATCCTTCACAAATATACGAATCAATAAAGAATTTTTTCATTTTCATAATTCTCTTAAACTTCTACAAAGTTAAAAATATAAAGCGCGGAGTTATCTTCTGGATGTTCATAGCACTCTATTCTCTATTTAGATTTATAATAGAATTTTTCAAAGACCAAGTAATTTTTTCAGGACTAACTTATGGACAATGGATTTCAATTCCGTTATTTATAATCTCAATAATAGTTTTGAAAAATATACGAAAGATTTAAAAAACTTTAAGAGTAATCAAAACGAACAAGAAAGGGGGAATAAAAATTGACAGAAAAAAAATTAAACAAATGGAAAATTAGTACTTTTGCCATTCTAATCATATTTGTCTTTGTTACTGCAACCTCTGGTTGTGGCCTATCATTCAAAACTGGCAATATGGTAGCAAAGGATGCCATTGAATTTATTAACATGGAAATATTGCAAGAAGGAACGCAAGCAGAAATAACTGGAGACGTTATTACTGAAGGTGGCCTATATAAAGTACCCGTAACTCTAAATGGCGCACCGCAATTCTTGTACATAACAAAATCTGGAGAATATCTTGTCCAACCATTAGTAGAACTAAAAGAAGTTGAGCAAGAAGATAAACCCGAACCTCCAGCACCAGCAAACGTACCAAAAACAGACAAACCAGTTCTGGATCTATATGTAATGTCTCAATGTCCATATGGTACACAAGCAGAAGAAATCACATTTCCGGTGGTAGAATTGTTCGGAGATGATATTGAGTTCAATCTAAGATTTATTGCAAATGATAATGGAGACGGAACATTTAGTAGTCTACACGGACAACCTGAAGTTGATGGAAATATAAGACAGTTATGTGTAGAGAAAAATTACCCAGAAAAATATTTCGACTATTTGCTATGTGTGGCAGAAGATTATAGAAATCTAGACACAATCTGGGGAACATGTGCAGAACAAGTTGGAATAGACGCAACAATAATATTAGACTGTTTCAACAACGAAGGTTCAGATCTATTAAGTGAAAATGTTGTCTACGCAGATGAAAATGGAGTTGGAGGATCACCAACATTTTTCCTAAACGGTGTTAAAATAAGTCCTGCAAGAACACAAGACGGAATAAAAACAGCAATCTGTTCTGGATTTAACAACGCACCAGGAATTTGTGATGAAGTACTAGATGACACACAAGGGACAGCATCAGGAAGCTGTTAACCTTTTTTCTTTTTTTCATTAATTTTATAAACCATTTAACTTCCTAATTTTCTATGTGCAAAAATTGTAAACTAAAACCAGTAATTAAGCTTCCAAATAGTAATATCTCTCTTTGTAAAACTTGCTTCATAAAATACTTTGAAAGAAAAGTCAGAAAAACAATCAGACAGTATAAACTTTTCAAAAAAGGACAACATATAGGAATAGCAGTTTCTGGAGGAAAAGATTCCCTAACAACACTTTACGTTCTAAATCAAATAACCAAACCTCAAAAAACAACAAAATTAACTGCAATAGCAATCGATGAAGGAATAAAAGGTTACAGAGATGAAACAATAAAATTCGCAAAAAAAGTTTGCAAAGAACTAAAAATTCCATTAAAAACAACTTCATATAAAAAAGAATTTGGAAAAACTCTTGATCAAATCCTTAAAAAGAATAAAATTCTGCCTTGTTCGGTATGTGGGGTTTTCAGAAGATACCTATTAAATAGTTTAGCTCAAAGATTAAAATTTGATGTTCTTGCAACCGGTCACAATCTAGATGATGAGGCCCAATCTATCTTAATGAACCAATTCAGAAACAATGTAGCCGCTTCAGCAAGACTAGGACCAATAACTGGAATAAAAAAAGATAAAAAGTTCATAAGAAGAATAAAACCATTATATTTTCTAACCGAAAAAGAAATTATGACATATGCCTATCTAAAAAACCTTTCATCAGATTACAATGAATGCCCCTATGCAAAGAACGCATACAGAGATGAAATTAGGAAACTAATAAACAATCTAGACAAAAAATACCCTTCATCAAAACATTCAATAATAAACTCATTTATAGAAATACTTCCACTACTAAAAGAAAATTATAAAAAAGGGAAAATAAAATATTGCAAAACCTGTGGTGAACCTTCATCAAAAGAAGAATGCCAAACCTGCAAACTAATAAAACAAATAAAATGAAAATAAAAGTTTACGACGAAAGAAACGACATAAAAAAACAAATAAACGTTTCCTCAATAAAAGAAGCAGCCGAAAAGCTAAGCATAAATCTAGAAGAAGTTATCATAATAAAAAATAATGCCTTAGTAACAGAAACCTCAAAATTAAAAGAAAACGATGAATTAAAATTCCTTTCAGTTATTTCTGGAGGATAAGAAAATTTATAAGCAACCTAAGACTTCCTAATTTACTATGTACAAAGCAGTAGCCACATTGACAGCTCTTTTAGGAATAACTTCTGCCACTCTTGCTTCTAATAACCAATGTTTTCAATACCAAATTCCGATACAAGCAGATTTCCCAATGGAACAAACAGCAGGAAATATGAATGTTGGATTAGAATTACCGGTCCCATTACCTTTTGACTTAACCGCAATATTAAAATCAAGCATAAGAGTGGACAATGGTTTCAAAGGAGGCACAGAATTTCTTGGAGGCTATGGTTTAGGTCTAAAGAGAAACTTTGATGGTTTCTCTCTTGGAGCATCTATAGTAGATTACAGCTCAAGTAAAAGGGCACATCCAGCCAACTCAGAAGAATACTATCTTGAAACCGGAGCAAGAGCATTTGAGCTATATGGATTAAAAACCCTAGCAGAAACAAATAGCGCAAACCTAGATTTTATATTATCAATAATAAACAGAACTGGAGAACAAACAAGAAAATCATTATCGGGCATAACAACAGAAAAAATCTCTGGTACTAGTATAAGCGCAGGATTCATAGTAACCAAGAAAATCGGATCTTCAGACGAAAAAACTAACTAATTTCTACCAAATCACTATTTCTCGAATCCACAAAATCCCCATCTCCAAAATATCCCATCTCAAACAACCTAGATACATAATACCTACTGTATTTTATTTTGCGTTTCACAATATCCCCTCCTCGTTTTCTAAGATTTTACCATATCTCTCCCAAAACTCTATCCTATACTCTTTAAACTTCAACTCAATTATATTATCCAACTTATCCATGGCAATCACCTCCATTTAAACAAAAATTAGATTTTTCCTTATAAAGGGATTATTAAAATGAGCTTCAGAAAGAAAATAAAGAAACCAAATACGTAAAGCTTAAAAATTAACCATCATTACATTTTGATAACTAGACAATGGTATCTTTAGGGTTTTGTCCGAACTGGTTCTTTAATCAAAGCATTATCTTTGAATTAGCTTTTGCTATAATAACTCTATTCGTTTCACTATATTCATTTAAAATATATAAAGCATCCAGGGAGAAATCTGCAGTTTTATTTGGTATGGCCTTCCTATTATTTTCGGCATCATATTTCGTTCAGTCAATTTTAAACATCGGGATATTATTTGAATTAAGTCAAAATGTAGACGTTCTGCAACAAGTAAGTCAGGTTGTTAACTTGGGCTTAAATGCACTATATACCCACATGATTTTCATGTTATTAGGACTAATTTTAATAATTTTAATAACTCTAAAGCCAAGAAACATAAAAATATTTTTACTTTTGGCCCTAATTTCAATCTTGCCAATTTATTTAGGAAAAGATCCAATTTACACATTTTTCATAATTTCTTCAACATATTTACTTTTCATCTCACATCATTACTTGAAAAATTTTATAGAAAAAAAACAATTCAACACATTTTTAGTATTCATAGCATTCTTGCTTCTTTTCTTAAGTGATGTTCACTTCATATTTTCGATAAACCATAGTCTATTTTATGTAATTGGGCATTACCTCGAATTAGCAAGTTACGTGCTCATCCTACTCAATTTAATCATGGTGTTTAAGAAATGAAAAAGCGAGACAGACTCCAGATCATTTATGACATTCTGGAGGTTATCAGGGATAAGGGAGAGAAAATAAAGCCCACGCACATTCTTTACAAGTCAAACCTATCTCATCAAATGATGCAACAATATTTAGATGAACTAATCGGAAAAGGTTTTATTAACGAATTAAAAAATGAAAAAGGAAAAACTTATTCTTTAACTGAAAAAGGTTTTAATTATCTAAGTGGTTATACTCAAATAACAAAATTCGTAGAATCATTTGGATTGGCCTGAGGGATGGTCCTTTTCAAACACTCTACGACTATATTCTGCCCGCATTCTTTCATTTAACTCCTCATAAGAGTCTAAAGTAAATGGAAATTCTCTTTGACAATCATTACATACTACAACTAATGGTTTATCTCCCATCTCTTCCTCTTGTGCCTCTAAAGCCATAAGGAAGAATAATTCGCCAATATAGAAAGTATGTTCTTTTGCATCGCTTTCCTCACTTGCATCATAATGATCTGCCCGATGAGTTGCCTCATCGGCAGTATTTTTATAATGAAACCCAGAATAGCTTCCATCCATGCCACCACAACTACAATCAATAAAGAAATGACCTTCTCCACGCATATCATTTCTAAAGATCGCCTCGGGAGTTTCTAATTCTAACAATGGTACCATCTAAAACGAAATTACCTCCAATATATAAGTTTACCGAACACTAGGTTCTTTCTATTAATCTGATTTTTCTTTCAAAAGGCTTATAAATAAACAATTGTTAATTTATTAAAACAATTCTCTAGTAGAATAAAGGAGGCAAAATATGAAAAACAAAGGATTAAAGATAACTGTAGGAGTTTTAGCAATATTGTTAGTAGCAACCTTTTTTATAAATTCAAATGAAACAAGTCAAACTGGAAATACAATACAAGAAGAACAAGTAGTACAAAGAGTACAAGTATCTTTAGATGATGATACTATAAAAGGAGATTCAAATGCTCCAGTAACAATCGTAGAATTTTCTGATTACGAATGTCCTTACTGTGCAAGATTCTATTCACAAACACTAAAATTAATAGAAGAAAAATATATTGACACAGGAAAGGTCAAATTCGCTTATAGAGATTTCCCATTAAGTAGTCATCGAAACGCACAAAAAGCAGCAGAAGCAGCAGAGTGCGCAGGAGACCAAGGGAAATACTATGAAATGCACGACAAACTTTTCGAGTCAGGAGTATCTCAGGGTGTTGAGTCCTTTAAACAATACGCCTCTCAAATAGGATTAGACACAACTGAATTTAATGATTGTCTTGACTCTGGAAAAAACTACGACGAAGTACAAAAAGACCTACGAGATGGTTCAGCAGCAGGAGTAAGAGGAACACCAGCATTTTTCATAAACGGAATTCCTTTATCGGGTGCACAACCATTTGGTGCTTTTGAACAACTAATAGAACAAGAACTAAATTCTTAACCTTTTTTTCTTTTTTTAATAAACTTTAAATATGCTCTTTCTAAAATAAATCTATGAAAAAATTAGAAAAACGAAATGAAGAGCTAAAAGTAGAAAACAAAAAGCTAAAACAACAATTAATCATATGGAAAAAGAAAGCAAAGTATGACAAACTAACAAATTTACTAAGAAGAGAAACATTCGATGAAATCTTCAAAAAAGTTCTAAATAGATCCTACAAACTAAAGCAAGAAGCATCTTTACTTTTCATAGACATAGACCATTTCAAAAAAATAAACGACACATACGGGCATGATAAAGGAGACGAAGTCCTAAAACAAATCTCAAAACTACTAAAAACCCAAATCAGAGATACCGATATCCCTGGAAAAAGTATTGGAAGATATGGTGGAGAAGAAATCGCAGTAATACTTCCAAACACAAATAAAAAAAATTCAAAAAAAGTAGCAGAAAGACTAAGAAAATCAATACAAAAGTTCTACAAAAATAAAGAAAAAATTACAATAAGTATAGGATTATCAAATTTTAAACCAAAAGAAAAACCAGATATAGAAAAATTATACAAATCTGCAGATGAAAAACTCTATAAAGCTAAAGAAAGGGGCAGAAATAGGGTAGTTTCATAAAATGGCAGCTGAAATAATTCCAATAACAAAGTTAGCATTTCTGAGAGAAGATTATCTTTCCCTGGAACGCCTAAAACATCATGAGATAAATTCACTGGGATTAATACCTTACTTATGGAAACGAATTACACATTTATCATTATACGCCGAAAAACTACCAGAAACCCCAAACCATCCTCAAAAACACAACTCCTTAGAAGATACAATGGAAAAATTACCTTCCGCATAAATCTTTATTTATTTTCCCTTCTAAATAATCAAATTTTCCTTTACAAACTTTACAATCTTTTCTCTTTTCAACTTTTATTTTATTAAACTCATTTTTCCCCAAATTAACATGAATCAAACCCTCTTCAGCCTTTTTTCCAATTAATAATTTTATAGCTTCACTAACTTGTAAACTAGAAACTAAAGAACTAATCCCATTTAAGACCCCCAAGGTTTCACATGAGTCTATCGATTTCAAACCAGAAAAAATACAACTATAACAGGCCTTCTTAGGAACATAAACATAAACATATCCTTTTTCTTGAATAGCAGAAGCAAAAACACAATTTATTTTATTTTTAACACAGAAATCATTCAACAAAAATCTAGTTTGCATATTATCTGTACAATCTAAGATTAAATCAACTTTTTTTAATTTTTTTATATTATTTGCAGTCAAACTTTCAAAATGTCCTTTTATAGAAACATCTGGGTTAATTTCCTTCAAATGTTTCTTAGCAACCTTAACTTTGGGTTTATTCACATCATCTAGTTTATACAAATGTTGTCTCTGTAAATTACTCATTTCAACAAAATCTCTATCAAAAAGAATTAATTTCTTTACTCCGCCGCGAACTAATAATTCAGAAGTCAAACTGCCTAGTGCTCCAACTCCAATAACAGCAACTTTAGACTTTTCTAATTGTTTTTGAGCTTTCTTTCCAATAACCAACTCTTGCCTTGAATAATCCATATTATTAATACAACACAAAGGAATTTAAAAGTTTGGAATTACTCCAACATTGGAGACATAACATACATTATCAAAAAATATGAGAAAAGCCATCCTCCAAAAAATAAAAATAAAATAAAAAAGTAAGAAATGGTTCCCATCGGAGAGCACTGGACCTCATTGGGACATTTAGCTTGATTGTAATAAACAATACCAGATATAACCAAAGATACAAAGAAAGAAAGAATCACCGAAATAATCTTTTTGTTTTTCATTTTTTAAATATGAGCCCGGCCGGGATCGAACCGGCGACCTACACGGTGTAAACGTGTTGCGCTACCGCTGCGCCACGAGCTCACAACAAAAAAGACAAAATCTAATTTTAAAAACCTTTCTATTTATGTAAAAAAGGAAGTATTAAAAACAAAAATGAATTCCCTCCGATATGCCAGAAGAATTAAAACCTTACAAAGAAAAAGAAAGGCACACCTGTCCATTCTATGGTTTCTTCGCAGCCAATGGAATGATGATGGACCAACATGGCAACCAATGCGCCCTGGTAATTGATTCCTACAGACCATGCCAAATGGAAAAGGAAGGTGAACAACCGGATTGGAATGGCTGTCCATTTAAAGAAGAAAAAAGCTCTGGCGAGTTAGAAATATTAATTGATCGAATCCAAGTATTCCCCCAAGAATTTTGCCCCCCCGGAGAAAAAGAGTGGGGAGGAATAACTTTAAGAGAGTGGTCCGAACACATCCTTAAAACAAAATAAATTTATTTATTCAAAATAATAATATTCCCTCTACCTTTCTTAATTCTCTTAACTACTTTCTTATGTTCTAATTCAGCAATAATCAAACTCATCTTGGCCTCACCAAAACCCAAATTTTTCCTAATCTCTTTCTGAGTAGTTCTTCCACCTTCTTTTTTAATAAACTCTAAAACATCATCGGCCTCATCCCTATCAAATTTCTTTTTCTTAGGTTTTTTATACCTAAACAAAACAAACAAAATAAAAAAGACAGCAAGTCCAATCATCCAATAAGTTAAAGACGTTCTAGTCTCCTCATCATCAAAATCAAAATCATCAACAATTTCTTCATCTAAATTAGGAAATAAGATTAAATCCAGAACATAATCTCCATCTTCAACTATGCTAACTTCCTCAGAAACACTAGACACTAAAGTCTGACCAATATAATATTTAGCTTCCAAGATATAATCTCCTTCATTCAACTCAAAAGAATAATCCCCATTAACAGCTATCATACTTTGTAAGGGATTAGAATTAATCTCCACAACAGCATTTTCAACAACTTCAAAATCCAAATCATAAACTGTTCCATGTAGGGTTGCCGCACTAGCAAAAACAGGTACTAATAATATAACAAATAACAATAATAATTTTTTCATAAAAATACCCTAAAAATACAAACTTAAAAGCTTTATGATAGAATTAAAGCTTTCTAAAGCTTAAGAAACCTATTAAAAAAAGTTTCTTTATAAACAAAATCCACCATACACATGTATCAAAATCATAATTGGAGGATACAAAATGAAAAAAACAATAGCAATCTTGCTTGTAGGAATCTTCATGTTTGGTATGATTCCACTAACAACTGCTGAGCCTTCAACATCAAGTAGATCAATAACAAAAGCTCAGAATAAAGAGTTAATACAAGCATACAACGTAATAAAAAACAAATATCAAAATACAAAAACAGAGTGGGAAGCAGCAAGAAATAGTTATATGGCAATAAAACCTACTTTAACAAATAACCAAGCTAGTTTAACATCAGCTAACCATGTTAACATAGTTAAAAACTTTTTAATAAAAACTCTAGAAAGAATGGAAAGACATCTAGAAATCATAGAAAGCTGGTTAGTTAGATCAGTTACAGACAAAGTAGTGTATGAAGATCTAATAGAAGAAATAAACGGCTACAAAGAACAACTTAAGGAATATAAAGAAAAAGTTGAAAATGCCGACAACATCGTAGAACTTAGAGAACTTTCTTCGGAAATTAAAGAGTTCTGGAAAGATGTAAGAGAGAAATTAAGAGTGCACACAGCAATAATCTTAATAGAAAAAGTTAACGATGCAATAGAAAGAACAGAAGCACTATCTGAAAGACTACACAAAAAAATAGATTCGTTAGACCAAAATAACAAACAAGTTTCAAAAATGCAAGACATATTATCGGAAATGGATGGAAACATAAAACTTGCAAAAGGGAAATACAACGACGCATTAGATATTTTTAACAAAAATCAAAATGCCGCATCCCTAACTGGAGATTTAGAATCTATAAAGAATCTATTAAACGAAGCAAAAGAACACTTAAGAGACGCACACAAAAATCTGTTAGAGTTAATAAAACTATACAGAGAGTATCTTGGTGAATTTCCAACACTAACTGCAGCGACAACCCCAAAAGAACAACTAGATATTAACTAAAAATGAAAACAGCAATAGTCGCTTTAGTATTGGCAACCATATTGATTTCAAGTTGTACATTTTTTGCAACAACTGAGAATATTGCCGATAATGAAGAAACCATAGATGACAACATAGAAGAAGATATCATAAAAGATCTAGATGATGTAGAAACAGAACTAGCAGACGACATAGACCTAGACGAACTAAACTTTTAAATTTATATCCTGGAGCGGGAGATTCATAGGTTTACATGCCTCTTCTTCCTCTTCTCCCCTTCAGGAATTATTTTACTAACAAAAGCTTTAAATAGAATAAATTTTCCCTTAAAAGTAGAATGAATCAATCTCCATATTTACCACCAAAATTGCCTACGCCGGAAGAACAAGAGAAAATAAAGGCGAAAATAGAAAAAATTAAGGCAAAAGCAGAGAAATTCAAAGATAAAATTCTAAAAACTCATAAAAAACAAATTCTAGGGGTTGCATTACTTCCGCCACAAAAAGCAGAACCAAATGCACCAAACCAACCACCAAAACAAAACAAAAGAGAAACTCAAGTACTTGTAGTAGTTGATGATTCAAAATCAAAATTACAACCGGATTTCAAATTAAGAGATAAAGTATTTTCAGAATTAGATAAAGTTGCACAATCAGATGATATATACCCAGAAGTTTATACTGTCTCAGAAATAAAAGAATCCTTATTCGATTCAAAATACGAAGTTCTACAAATGACGGCAATGTCTGCAATTCTTTATGATCCAATGGACTTTTTAGGTGCCTTAAAAATCTCCGAAGTCCATAAAAACATGGTCTTACAAAAATTCGAAAAATATATTGTTAGCTACGTGGCAGCAGGTTCATTATTTAGAGGAGAAAAATCAAATGATATCGATGTTTATGTTGTAATAGACGATACCGATGTCCGAAGAATGACACGTACCGAACTAAGAGACAAATTAAGATCATTAATTATAAGTCAAGGCTTTGAAGCATCCGCAATAACTGGTGTAAAAAAAGACTTCCACGTTCAAATATATATTTTAACTGATTTCTGGGAATCTGTAAAAGATGCACACCCGGTTATATTCACATTACTAAGAGACGGAGTACCAATTTATGATAGGGGAGTTTTCACGCCCTGGAGATTATTATTAAATATGGGAAGAATCAGGCCTTCCCCGGAAGCAATAGACATGCAAATGGATATGGGAGAAAAATTACTAGACAGAGCAAAAAAGAAATTACTAATGATTGCCGGAGAAGATTTATACTACGGAATATTAAATCCCTCACAAGCAGCATTAATGCTTTATGGAATTTCTCCACCAACACCAAAAGAAACCGTTAAACTATTAGAAGAAATCTTTGTTAAGAAAGAAAAAATTCTAGAACAAAAATATGTTGACACTCTAGAAAAAATTAGAGTTTTCTTCAAAAATATAGAACACGGAAAAGTAAAAGAGATTAAGGGGGCAGAAATTGATCAATTATTATTAGATTCCGAAGCATACTTAGCAAGAATAAAAAAACTATTCAAACAAATTGAGAAAAAAACAGAAAAAGAAACATTCACAGAAATGTATAGTGCTCTAAATAATACTCTTGAAAAAATATTAACAGAGGAAGGAATACCCTTCAAAAAACTAGATTTAGGATTCAAAAAATTCATAGAAAAAGAAAACTTACCAGAATCTTTATCAGATAGTCTAAAATATTTCAATAAGGCATACGCTGATTTCAAATCTAAAAAATTAATAAAAGCAGAATCAGATAAAGTAAAGAGAGAAGTCAGAACATTCATAAGAGCAGTAACAGAACATGTTCAAAGGAAAAAATTCTTTGGTATTGAACGAGCCAAGATTAAATTTAAACACGCTGGAAAAATAGGAGAGATTTTAATACTAAAAGACCAAATTTTCATAATTAAAGATTTAAAACAAAAAGACAAAATCCAAAAAGCAGATATAGTTAAAGGAAAATTAGTGGACTTAAAAGATTCAAATCGGGACGAACTAGACAAAACATTAGTTGATGTAGAAGTTCCACAATCTATTTCTTTAACAACTAAATTATTTGAAGATTTGAAAAAAATAATTGGAAAAGATATTGAATTATTGTTGTAATTAGATTCAAAAAACTTGAAGTCCTAAAAATAGAAGAAGGTAATTTTTCTTATCGATATATTTATATTTACTTAAAATTTTAAAATATCTATGATTATCATAAAAACAAAAGATTTCATTTTAAGACCTTTAAGGCTATCAGATGCCAAACCTTATTTTGAAGTAATGCAAAATGAAGAGACTAAAAGAAATATGGAAAGTGTCCCAAATTCCCTAGCAGAAGCAAAACAAGAAATAAGAGATTATCTAAAACAAGTAAAAGATAAAGATTCTGAATACTTTACAATAGAGGTTAAAGAAAAATATGCAGGAAATATTGTTTTACAACATCAAAATTGGGACCCAAATTCAGATGAAGGAAGGGTTCATCTTTGGATTCATCCTGATTTTAGAGGCAAGGGATTAGCAACAAAAGTACTTAATGAATTACTACAATATGGTCTTAAAAAGAAATTTAAAAGAATCTTCGCACAGTGCAAAGCAATAAACAAGGGAGTTATCTCAATAAATAATAAATTAGGATTTAAAAAAGTTAAATCTTATGTAAATGAAAATGGTGTTAAGAAGATTCTTTGGGTTAAAGAAAATAATCGGAAAAAATATTGAATTACTTCTTTAAAAAGGATACAAATCATACTTATAAATTTCAAATATAGAAACAAAATCTAAATCAACTAAATTCTCAGAAAAGTTCTCTCTTATATCAACAAGTAATTTTTGAAAATTCTCCCTATCAGGAACATCAACTCCAACTTCGTAATCCCATTTTCCAACAGTCTTAATTAACCAAGAAACATAAGGGTTGGATTTACAGAACTCGTAAAACTTATTTTCAATTTCCTTGGGTATTTTATTAAAAGACACTAACAAATTATAGTTCTCATGACCATACTTAGAAGAATCAATAAATGTAAAGAAACCTTCAATAATTCCTTCCTTAGACAAATTTTTCAATCTTAAAGCAATAGTAGATGCAGGAATGTCTAATTCCCTAGAAACATCCAACACACTTGCCCTAGCATTTGTAGAAACATAACCCAAAATGTCTTTATCTAACTCATCCAACTCAACCATATCAATTTCTCCTCCAAATTTTGGCATCTTCCCCCCAACCGACTTCTTATCTACCAAATAATCCTTTGAAAAGTGAAACAACAAAACCCTTGTAGCAATGTCCCTCTTAGTTATATAGTCTCCAAATTTATTCATAATTTCTGAAAAAATCTGATTAAAATGTAAAACATTTCTAGCTAAGATCCCAATAATAAAATCATATTTCCCACCAACTCTAGAAAAAAACGAAATATTCTGATTTTTCTTTACAAAGGAAACGAACTCTTTCTCCTTCTCCTTAGTAAACTTCTTGGTGTTTACAAAGACCCCGTAGTCAGTATATCCAAGTTTAGCAAAGTTCACAAAAGTAAGAAATTTCTGGATAATTCCCTCCTCAACTAAATTATTGATTCTATATCTAACTAAATCCGGTTTTACACCAATTCTCTTCCCAATTACCTTATTACTCAATCTGGCATTATTCTCAAGTTCAAAAAGGATTTTTTTATCTTTTACATCCATATCAGTTATTTAACATAATTACTATATAAATCTTGTGTTTTTACTGAGTTTTTAATAAATAGTTATAAATATTAACAAAACAATATTACTATTAAGTGATTAAAATGGAAAAAGATACAAAATTAGAAAACCTATGGGAAGAACTCTACGACGCCAGGGTAGGCAGTCTTAAAGAGATATACATGGGAAAAGCTACCATCTACCAAAAAGCTAGAACCTTAGAAGGTTTAGAAAAACTTATACAGGGGGTTCACGCAAAATTGCCAGACAAATCGCCAACTGCAAACGGCCTAACAAGATACAGGGCAGATAACTACCTAGGTAAAGAAGATACAAAAAAGATAAAAGAATTACACAGAGAACTTAAACAGGAAGACCTAACAAAAATCATTTATACAAATAAGCCTCTGGTAAAATTAGCGGATGAAATAGGAATGCCACTTACTAGCTTACAGGGCTTACGTGAAAGATGGCCAACAAAATCAGTATCTTACAGAGCTTCCCAACTATTGCATTGGATTATAAAAAACGACCAATATCCAATAAAAGAAGAATAAACATTTATTTTTCTTTTTTTCAAAAACATTTATAAAACTACAATAATGAAAATAATTATGAAAGAAGAAAATTCTGGAAATCCAATTTTCAATCTCCTAAAAACGGAATGGAAATTTTTAGGAAAAGAAAGAAGAACATTCATACTTTATGTAACTCTCTTCATAATTGGGAACATAATTAATTTAGCACAACCATTAATAATCGGCCTAATTTTCAACTCCATTCAAAACACAATTACATCAAACGCAGAACTTACTAGCCTAATCTTAAAAATAATGCTCCTTTTAGCAGTTACAATTGGTTTCTGGGCATTTCATGGAACAGCTAGAGTAATGGAAACAAGAACAGGATTTTTAGTAAAAAGAAATTTTCTAAACAAAAAGATATCAAAAGTCCTAGAACTTCCAATCAGTTGGCACAAGGATCACCATTCCGGAGATACTATCGATAAAATCAACAAAAGCTCTAACGGAATAGGGGGATTCTCACAATGGATGACTTTCCGAATAATTGAGGGGATCATCGGTTTATTCGGTTCAGTAATAGTACTACTATTCATAGATCTAAAAGCCGCTCTATTCGCATTAGTATTCGCATTAACAACTCTATTCATAATATTCAGATTTGACAAAAGACTCGTAGAAAAATACAAGGCAATAAATAAATTTGAAAATAAAGCAGCAGCATCAATTTTTGATTATCTAAGCAACATAACAACAATAATCACACTAAAACTAAAAAGAACCGTAAAAAAAGAAATAGATTCAAAAGTAATGAAAGCATATGACACAATAAAAAGTGCATCCATCGTAAACGAATTCAAATGGGCCTTCGCGTCTATAGCAATTTCAATAATGACCGTTATAGTACTTAGCTGGAGAGCATACACGGATTTCACAACAACTGGTGTGATTATGATTGGAACATTGTACATGCTATATGGATATCTGGACAAAGTAGGTTACACCTTCTATAATTTTGCAAGTCTATATGGAGATTTAGTTGAAATAAACGCCAAACTAAAAAATGCAAGTCCAATAGATGACGAATTTGACAAATTGAAAAAGGAATTGAGAGGAACCCTCCCATTAAACTGGAAAAATATCGAACTAAAAAATGTTCATTTCACATATGACAAAGAAGGGAAAAAACACCAAATAAATGATATTAATGTAAATATTTCAAAAGGACAAAAAATAGCTTTTGTTGGAGAATCTGGTTCAGGAAAAAGCACTATGCTTGCCTTAATAAGAGGCCTTTATCATCCAGAAAAGGGCAAAATATACTGCAATAAAAAAAGATTAGAAAACGATTTTTGGAATCTTAAGAAACATGTTACCCTAATTCCCCAAGATCCCGAAATATTCAACAACACAATTGGTTACAACATAACCATGGATATAAGAACTAAAAAAGAAGAATTAGAAAAAGCAATAGATCTAGCACAATTCAGAACAGTTCTAAATAGATTAGAGAAAGGGCTTGATACAAATGTTCTTGAAAAAGGAGTTTCATTAAGCGGTGGAGAAAAACAAAGATTGGCTCTAGCAAGAGGAATACTCGCAGCAAAAACTAGTGAGATAGTATTAATGGACGAGCCAACTTCAAGTGTAGATAGTTTAAATGAAACAAAAATCTACAAGAATACTTTCAAAAAATTTAAAAACAAAACAGTAATATCTGCAATACATAAATTAAACTTGCTTAACTTATTCGATTATATTTATTTATTTGAAAACGGAAAAATCGTCGCGCAAGGTTCATTAGAAGAAATTAAGAAAAATCCCAAGTTCAAAAGATTTAGTAGCAAATTAAAACTCTAAAGAAATAAAAATTAATTGTTTATCTTTTTCTTAATCTTTTTTATGGCTCTATTTCTAGCCAAATTTGATTCTTCATGCAATTCAGGAGCTTCAAAAATCTCATCAGCAATAACAACTATATCAAAACCAACTGAATACAGATCCTTTGATGCAAACCCCAGGGCCTTTTCTGCCAAATCAATACCTTCATCCAAACTCAAATGGTCTGGATCCAATACTGGGGCTCCTTGCTCAGCATCAGCAACAATAGATTTACCCAACCAATAATCTTGAACAAACTTAGAACCACTCCCTATATAGCAATTAGTCCTTGGCTCAACTAAACCAAGAGGCCAACAAGTAAACAATTCTGGATTGCCTCCAATATTAGTACCTAATAACATGCTGTTAAATCCTTTTTCATTAGAGGGCTCTCTACCTTCCCATCTAGCAATATTCATCTTTCTCAATTGGGGAAATTCACCTTTCTTTACAATTCTTTCAATATCATACTTTCCAGAAACAAATTCTCCCAAAAAATCTCTAAACATAGCATCATAAATTCCAGCAACACCTGCAACACTATCCCCTATCTCATTTACATATAATTTCCTAGTAAGAGTCTTCTCATCACCTGCAGTACCTTGCAAATCGGAAGCCATAATTATGCCCGATTTTCCTTTTGCAGCCTTTAAACCTAAAATTGTTGTCATTTTTATAAAAATATAAAAAATCTTACTGTTTATAAGTCTTCCTATTTTAACTACCAAACAATAATAACAAAAACTCCATTTCTAAAAATCCACGTAGAAACTTTTATAAACCAAACATCGCCACAAATTCTTAATATGGAAGGTACAATTATAAATTACAGGGGATCCCACAAAACGCAACATCCCAATCAGATGATCATTAAAGTAAAAGAAATAGAAACTAAAGAAAAAGCTAAAGAACTCTTAAAAAAAACAGTAACTTGGGTAACACCAACAAAAAAAGAAATAAAAGGTACAATTACAAAAGAACACGGCAATAAAGGCGCTGTAAGAGTAAAATTTGAAAAAGGTCTTCCTGGACAAGCAATAGGAACAAAAGTTAAAATTGAATAAAAATGGCACAACTAAGAAAAGGAAATGCATACAAGAAAACAACAAGAGCATACACAAGAAACTCTAAATATAAGAAAAAAGGTTTCATAAAAGTAGTGCCAGCAAGAAAGATAGTTAAATACAACATGGGAGATTTAAAAAAAGAATTCCCAAAAAAAGTAAAATTGATTTCAAAAGAAAAATTCCAACTTAGACATAATTCTTTAGAATCTTGCAGAACTCTAGTAAATAGACAATTACAAGCTAGATTCGGAGCAAAAGGATACAAATTCACAATAAATCAATTTCCGCACCATGTTCTTAGAGAAAATAAGATGCTTACCGGTGCTGGAGCAGATAGAATGCAATCTGGAATGAAGCACTCATTTGGAAAAGCAATGGGAACAGCAGCTCAACTAAAACCTGGAAAAACAATACTAACCGTATGTGTTCCTGAAGACGGGGTTGAATTTGCAAAAAAAGCATTAACAAAAACAAAGCCAAGAATAGCTGGTAAGGTTGGAATAGAGATTTCTTAAAACCAAAATACTTAAAAAAACCTAAATCAGAAACTAATCAGGTGATATATTGAAAGCAACCACAACCATACTATTATCAAGTCTCATTTTACTAACTTTACTTACCAGTATAATTTTAAGCTCAAACCTGCCCACAAACACAGAAGCAAAATTCTCGCCTGGAGAAGACTCAAAACAAATATACAAATTTTCACCAACACAAGACAAACTTCCCATATTACTAATAATGTCTGTTTTTGTACTAGGAATAGTTGCTTTAACAATATTAAAAAAAACACCAAAACAAATATAAATAATCATATCTACAAATAAAGAGGTGATACCAATGGAACCAATAAAATTTGATGATGGGGCAGAGCTTGGCGGAAAAATGACCTGTTCAGATCCGGACGACGATACAGAATAATTCTCTTTTTCTTTTTAATTAACAAAACCTTTATAAAATTCTAAACCTTCCAAAATTAAAAGAGGTAAAAATGAAAAATATACTTTGGCTAAAAGAGATTTCTAAAGATAGAATAATAGAAGTAGGTGGAAAAGGAGCAAACCTGGGAGAAATGTATAATGCAGAGTTCCCAGTACCAAATGCATTTGTAGTTACTGCAGATGCATACGTAAAATTTCTTCAAGAATCCGGAATCCAAACCGAAATAACAAATCTCCTAAAGGATTTAGATGTAGAAAACGCATCAGAATTAAAAAACACAGCAGAAAAAATTCAAGACAAAATTCTATCATATCAAATTCCAAATGACATAAAAAAAGAAATAATTGAAGCATATTCAAACCTAAACGTAAATAACGATTTAATCAACAAAGCCCCGGAAGTATTAAATTTCATAAAAGCAGGAAGAGAAAATTCATTTGTAGCAGTAAGATCTTCCGCAACCGCAGAAGATTTGCCCGAAGCATCATTCGCCGGACAACAAGAAACATACCTAAATATTAGAGGAAATGAACAAGTAATCCAAGCAATCCACCAATGTTGGGCATCATTATACACATCAAGAGCAATATACTATCGAGTAAAAAACAATTTCGAACATTCTAAAGTAAATATAGCAGTAGTAGTCCAAAAGATGATTGACTCATCAAAAGCAGGAGTAATGTTCTCAATAAATCCAAGTACTAACGAAAAAGAAGTAATCATAGAAGCTTCCTTTGGACTGGGTGACGCAGTAGTCTCTGGATCAATCTCTCCAGATAAATATACTATTGATAAAGAAGACTTAAGAATAACAGACATAAAAGTAAACAAAAAAGAGTGGTTATTATTCAGAGATCAAAATACTGGAAGAACAACAAAAAGAATTCTAAACGATGAAAAAGCAACTTCCCAAGTTCTAACCGAACAAGAAATAAGAAATATCGCACAACTTGCAATAAAAGTAGAAGAATATTATAAAACACCACAAGACATGGAATTTGCAATAGATGATAATAAATTATTCCTACTTCAAGCCAGACCAATAACAACAGTAAAAAAAATAGACAATATTGAAAAAAGTGAAGAAAAGTTTGAAGGTAAAAATCAAATTCTTGAAGGACAACCTGCATCTCCAGGAATTGGTTCTGGAAAAGTAAAAATAGTCAAATCAATAGATGATTTACAAAAAATCCAAGAAGGAGATGTCTTAGTAGCCGAAATGACAAATCCAGATTATGTTTCAGCAATGAAAAAAGCTTCAGCAATCCTAACTGACGAAGGGGGAATGACTTCTCATGCAGCAATAGTCAGTAGAGAAATGGGAATTCCTGCAATAGTGGGATCAAAAGAAGCAACTGCAAAACTAAAAGATGGTGATGAAATAACTGTTGATGGTACAACTGGAAAAGTCTACGAAGGACTAACAAAAATTGAAAAAAGACAAGAACTAGAAGTTCCAACAGAAATACCTGAAACCAAAACAAAAATAAAAGTAAACTTAGACATTTCAGAAATAGCAGAAAAAGCTTCTCAATTCAAACCAGACGGAATTGGATTAATGAGACTTGAATTTATCATAGGTCAAAATAAAATCCACCCAATGAAATACATAAGAGAAAACAGAGAAGATGAATATACCGAAATGTTAGTAAGAGAAATAGAAAAAACTGTACATTATTTTAAAGACAAACCAGTTTGGATAAGAACTTCAGACATAAGAACAGACGAATATAGAGAACTTGAAGGCGGAGATCAAGAACCAGATGAATCCAACCCAATGATGGGCCTTCACGGAATAAGAAAATCACTAAAAGAACTAAAACTATTCAAAGCAGAATTAAAAGCAGTCAAAGAACTAAGAGAAAAAGGATATAAAGAAATTGCAATAATGCTTCCAATGATTTCACATTTAGAACAAATAAAAAAAACAAAAGAAATCTTAAAAGATATGAACATGGAAGACATAGATCTTGGAGTAATGATTGAAACTCCAGCAGCTTGCTTCATAATTCACGAAATCTGTAAAGACGAAGGAGTAAACTTCGTAAGTATTGGTTCAAATGACCTAACTCAATTCACAATAGGAATAGACAGAAATAATGCAGAAATCCAAGAATTGTACAATGAAATGCACCCCTCAGTATTAAGATTAATAAAAAAAGTAGTAAAAACAGCAAAAATGTATAAAGTAACTTCTAGCATCTGTGGACAAGCGGCATCAAATGAAGATATGGCAAAATACTTAGTAGAAATAGGAATTGATTCTCTTTCTGTAAACTTAGATTCTATCACGAAAATAAGAAAGTTAGTCTCTGAAACTGAAAAATCTGGGCATTCTGAGCCTTCTAGGCCTAAATCATAACCTTTATATAATAGTAATTACAATGAAGTAGTAACATTAAAGGGGGAAAATACAAAATGACATTAACACAATACGATCCAATTGCAAAAGCATTCGACCTATTTTATGAAGCTTCTCAAGATTCAGAGAAAGCCACATCAGACGAAATTGGTGCTGCTTTAAATGGGGAAAATATTTATGGATTACCCGAAAACCATTTTACACAAGGTAGAGGAACTCTAAAAAGGGAAAGAGTTGCGTTTGTAGCAGATGCCGTTCCAAAAAAACTAGAAGAACTAGTTGGTATAACTGATGAAGCATTAATAGGTAAAGTAGCAAAAGCAAAATCAACCGATAATTTTGATGAAGCACTAGGTAAACTAAAAGTACTTGCACCCGTTTCAGATTACGAAAAACCACAAGTAACACAAGATCACGATGAATATAGAAAATTAGCACGTGGGTTAACTGAAAAAGACACTAATATTTTAGGACAATTCGCAACCAATTATGCACCAGAAGGTTGGGAAAGATCTTTTGCAGAAGCAAGTAGGGGTCCAGGAAGTGAAGTATTCCTAACTCACTTTGGAACAATACTAGCAAATGAAAGAGTCGAAAGTATGAAAGAAGCACTGTCAGGAGCTGGAAAAACTAAAGACTATCTAGCAAGATCTACAACTCAAACATTAATGGGTGTAGAAAAACCAGAAGATAGGGCATTTATGACAGCAAAACTATACTTAGACAAACTAGACCTAGAAAAACAATAAATTTAATTTCTTTTTTCTATTTTTATTATTTTTTCATTATCTATATAATTAGTAGTTATTTTTCGCATAACCCTTTCAAATTCTTCAGCTCTATCTAAATATAAATCAATTTCTTTACCATTCAAATATTTAACATTACCATGCATAATATCGTGAGTTAAAGTATACATTTCATTAAACCAAGAAATATATTTCTTATCCAATTTCTTATTACTAATAAAAACTTTCTGTAGTAATTCGCTAACATATTCTGGACTCGGAGGAACATGTCCTGCCGCCATCAAAGCAGCATGTGCACTATCTACCATGCTCCAATAAATATTCTCAATGCTTGCAACAATACCAACCTTAGCTTTAGCTATGTGCATCGGAGCTCTCCGTAAAGCAACAAAAATAGACTCAGCAGTTGGTCTAATTTTTCCCTTAGCTAATAAAACTTTCATGGGATTAAAAAAACCACCATAATCTAAAATTGTCTCACCATATCTAATCATATTAATAACAGCTGGCTCTCCAATTCTAACTTCTTCCATAAATGCACTCAAAGTAACAGTGGTTAAATGAATTCTTTCAGCATAGCTTTGTTTTTCAATCAATTCTTTTAATTCTTGTCTATACCAAGCAATCAATTCCTGATCCCAATTAATAACACAATCATCAATAATTATAACTATATCAATATCGCTTCCTTTTTTTGCAGTATTTTTAGCAACACTTCCAAAAAGAACTACGGACTTAATTACCTCTTTAAATTCTTCATAAGCCTTTAAAGAAAAATCATAGGCAATATCTTTATCAGTTTTCAATCTTTTACTTCTTTTCCCGGGCTTAGGAGCCTTTTCTAATTTGCCAGTTTTCTTGCCCGGACTAGGAACTTTTTTTACACTCCTCTTCTTTTTTTTCGTTACCAATTAATCACCTACTCTCAAATTTATTTTTAACCTTTAAAAAATTATTGATTCTGATCCGCAAATCTCCCTTTATCTCCGCCACCACCTCCACCACCCAACTCCTTGGGTAACATCGAAAATCCTGCCCCCTGGGTTTTGAAATGAACATCTGGCAAAACATCTCCAAATCCAAACATATAAGACGAATACAAATCTTTCACATCACCCCAACTTGGACCATCATAAGTATAAAATGGGCTATTAAACGCCCCCTCATCCATAGTATACGGAACAGGATTAGCTTGAAATTGTTGAAACATCCCTCCGCCCTCAATAACTCCTTTCATTCTTCTATATTCATCTTTTCCAACTTTCTTTTCAATGGCTTCAAGTTGCTCTTTTATTGGAACATTTCCCATTCCTGGAGCTAAATGACTATCAGAATAACCAAAATTATCTGTAATATGAATATGTTTTACATGTTTCCCTATCTTTTCAGCTTCCTTAACAATATCTTCTTTGGTAAATCCATACTTCCTTAATTGATTGATATGCCCAAGATCCCAAGTAACTCCCATTTTAGTTTCAGCAATTCTTTTTGCTTCACCTTCACCAATTCCCTTTTCCTTTAACTTCTTAACAAGTAATTTCTTAGAATCCCCAACCATTCCCTTCAAAGACTCTGCTCTAGACAAGGTCCATTCAGGATAAACATTTTCAATAGCAATTAGGGGCGCCTTATCGCCATATTTTTCATGTGCGTGCAAAGCAACATCAGCAAAAGTTTCTGCGGCCTTTTCTCTAGCCACATCATCTGCAGGCCTAAACCTTTCGGGCGCTTCAATATTTTTCAACATTAAACTTAATCGTTCTGGAGAAATATCCAATCCCTTTTCCTTAGCTTTTCTAAACACATCCTCACGGATACTAGCCTGTTTTTCTAATATTTCTTCCGTTGAAACATTTGGATTTTTTACAATCCATTCCTTAAATTTCTTATCTTCCGTTTTAAGTCTCTCATTCATATATTTATTTCTTTCTGCATACTTTTTCTTAATTTTCCCAAACATTTTTAAATTTTTATCATGATAATCTCTATTCTCTTCTACATCTTTTGCTTTGGATTCAGCGTAATGCTTATAATCATTATACAAACTATTTAACTGACTCATCATAACTTGATTAATTTCCTCTTTATGGGCTTCAAAAAATTTATCTTCCGAAAGCAATTCATTTCTCAATTTTTCTTCTTGCCCCGTAATCCTTCCCTTCTTTTTTTTCATTTCCAACTCAAGCAACTGTAAACCTTGAGGAGTTTGAGTTCTCCATTTCATCTGTTGATTATCAATTTCATCTTTTTGGTGTTTCATAGACATTACTTGCATAATATCTTGATCCCAAGAAACGTTATTTAGATTATCTAACTTATCTTGAGGAGTCATTATCTTTTCCCCAGTTAACCAATCCATCTTATCTCGTTGAATTGGTTTAATCTCACCAGTTCTTGTATTAACTGCAGAAATAAATTGTTTTTCTTCAGGTTTCCCTTTTTCTTTCTTCTCCCAAACTGTGGCAGCAATACCTCCGCCAGATGAATGAAAATTAACTGTCATTTTCCCATCTGGGCTAAGCTTATGTGCCCTATCAACAACATCCTTAAATTCTTGCCCAGCCAAATTCCTACTATGTTCTGCCCAACCTCTTTCTGAAAAACCTGCGGGATCAGTCAAAGGGGCATGCATAGTTAAACCAACGCCGCCCATTTTAGAAAGCCTTCTCATTTCTTCAAAATGTTGCTGAGGAATTGCATCAAAAACTTGTTGACTCAAAGCACCCACTTCCACATTCTTAACTCCCTCATTTAATCTCTTACCTAACTCTGCCAATTGATTGGCACTTTGAGGATTAGTAGTCCAACTTAAATCTCCAAACTTCATAGAATTAGAACTATCCATATTCTCTTGAACATCCTTATGAAATCTATCTACCATGTTACCATTCCATGTGACTTCTTAAAAACATCATATAAAACATAACAACTATCTCTTGCACTATCACCAGCTTCTTGAACAACTTTTTTCTTTTCATAACTTCCAGCATTTCTTTTTCCAGAAGGACCAAGTTTCATAATCTTACTAGGAAACTTAGAGACTTTTTTCAAACTACTAAAACCACCCAAAATTCCACTAAATAGGTCCTGACCATTATCCTCTTCTTCTTTTTTTTCATCCGGGTAAATATATCTTTCTATATCTTCTTGCAAATCATTCAAAGAGGTCTCAGTTAATTCTTCAACTAAAGCCATATCTTCATAAACCTCTTGAGCATAAATATCTTCTAAATCCCTATCATCAAAAACAAACGCCTTAAAACAAACTTCAACAGTGCCCATGTGGGTATAATGTTGGCTCTGCCCTTGTTTTACCACTTGTGGAGCAGACCTATACAAAAACTCTAC
Organism: Candidatus Woesearchaeota archaeon; assembly: GCA_964587005.1. Lineage (GTDB taxonomy): Archaea > Nanobdellota > Nanobdellia > SCGC-AAA011-G17 > PNOQ01 > JABIBT01. Next base: position 30,452 of record CAZPJW010000003.1, on the reverse strand, counting down.
TTCAATGCATGAATAGTATTTCTTTCCAAAATCAAATTTATCAAAAGAAGGATGGACCTTCGTAGGTTTAAACTCTTTTCTGCCCAACAATTTCAAATTCATTTGCATACTATTAAACGCTGTAACCATATCCGGAACAGGCAAATCTCTACCCGTCTTAAATTCTTTCATTCCTAATTTCTGGGCCGCCCTCAAATAAGGCTTTGCCCACGTAGTATACAACTTCAAACTATCAACTTGTGCTTTCAAATAATTTTTTTCTATCTCAAATCTTTTCTTCAGCTCTTTTTCACTAGCCTCTCTCCAATTCAAATATTCTTCAAGTTTTTTCTTTAACAAAACCTTAACTCTTCTATTCAAATCCATTCCTTCTTTTTCACTTTCACCTATATCCTTGAAAGTTTTAGACTTGTTAAAAGAGCCATCCTTTTTCTTATAAACTCTAGCCTGCATAAATGCATCTCTCAAAGTAACAAATTGTAAATCTCCCCTTGTCAATTGATTAATACTTCCTAAGCCTGTTTTAACATCAACTTGATCCATCCAAATTCCTTTCAAAGAATACTCTCCAGCATCCTTTCTTTGTTTATCTTCAGAATTCGCATCATCATAAGCATTCAATCTCATTTCAAACTCTTTCAAATCATAAATTAAATTAATAATTGTTCTCAAAACCGCATTAACCGTTTCTAATATTTTCATTCCCCTTTCCTGCATCACAGTAGCCCTTGAACCTAACTCTCCAAAAAAACCTCCACCAGCAGTAGCCTCAAATTCTTCAGCAGTCTTATCCACCTCAAATCCCAATCCTGAAGGATTATTATTTCTTAAAAAATCTAAAGTCCAAAAATAAACTGGCTCCAAAGAACCAGCAAAAGTATCATAAATAATCTTATATTCAACAGGGTCTCCAACAGAAAACTTAACCTGTTTTTCTTTTCTTAGTTTTTCAATAAGTTTCTGCCTAATTTCAATTTTCTTTTTAAAAGAAGTCTTCTTATCTTTCAACTTCTCTCTAGCAGATTCTATACTCATTTCAGCCATACTAAAAATCTGGTTTAAACGTATTTAAAGATTTCTATCACCAACACCTTAACAAACTCACTTGGTCTTATCAGTATGATCATCAGTATGTTTATTTTTCTTATGACCACCATGATCTTCATGGCTTCTCCCTATTCCTCCCGCCGAATCCCTATGGAATCTGGGAACTCCTCCGTGGTCAGTATGGTCATCCCTATTAAAATGAAATTTACCAAATTTATCAGTATGCCCCTCGCCCCGATCATTATGACGATCATAATATTTGTCATAATCTCTGTGTCCATCTTTATGATCGTGATGATCTCCGTATTCAGAATGATCAGAATAATCATCATAATTTCTTTTACTACGATCGGTATGTTCTTCCGTATAATTATCTTTATGAAAAAACAAAAATCTATTTCCATCATGAACTCTTTCTTTAAACACTTCAACTAATTTTAGGTTTGTGATCCTTCCCAAATCAATTCTCCTTCCATTAAACCTTATTATCTTTGACATTTCTTAATTACCTATTTGAACCACCATACAAATCTTTATGCCTTTCAAACTTTGACCCCAACAACCATAAATTATCCATTCCTAACAATTCTCGGAATAATCTGTATGATCGGTCCAATTAATATGACTACAATCAATTCCTCCATCTTCATCCGTGTGTTCCCGATGGTCAGTATGATTTCTTTTCCAAAACAAAAACCCGTCAGAATAATCAAGTCTTCCTAAAACATATCTCATTCTTTTATTTCCTAATTTATTTAGGTCAATTTTTTTGCCTTGTATTTCAATAACTTTTTCTTCTAATCTTTCCATTTCAATTTCACCTCACAAAGTATTACTTATGATTGTCTGTATGTTTATCTTTATGGTCACTATAGTTAGAATGGTCCGTATGCCCCCAATGGTCCGCAGGATCACAGTCTATACCTATTTCATATTCAGAATGGTCAGTGTAATCTGTATGATTTCTCTTTCGAAACATAAATCCGTCTGAGGTGGATTCAGAAAATCCCCCTAAAACATATCTCATTCTTTTATTACTAACCTTTCTTATATCAATTTTTCTTCCGTTTACCATAACAATTCCCTCTAATTCAGCCATCATTTCACCTCCGCGTTAGCCAACTCAGCATCCATCGCTTCATTAATATGATCAAACAACAATTTAAAGCTTGCGCAATAATAATCTCTATCATCGACTCTGCCTCTCCTCATGTAAGCATTATGCATACAGCCAGAATTGCATATATCCTTATGTTCGCACGGCTGACAGGGCTCAATCCGTTCGGCCCTTCCTCTCAGATGTAACCTTTTCTCCGAAGTTAAAACATCAGCAAGATCTCCCTCATTTACATTTCCTAAATGAAATCCAGGAACTCCATCAAACCTCCCACAAGGGTATATGTCTCCTTGTGGACCAACAGATATAAAGGAATTTTGGCAAGATTCAGAATAATTACATCCCCAAGGTTTCCCAGTTAACAAATTGCCCATCAAATCTTCAAAGGGATCCACTCTAACACTAGAATCATCATAAAACCACCTATCAAATAAATCTACTAAAGCTCGACCATATTCTAGGGGACCAATACCCAAATCTTCCATACTATCAAGAGCGGAACCTGCCTTAATCAACGGATTCAATTTCAAGTTTATTCCTTGCCTCTGAGCAAATTCATATATCTCCGGGAGCCTATCTACATTTGTTTTATTCACAACAACAATAGCGCCCCCTCCCACTTTTCTCTTTTGTGCTCGCTTAATCGCTCTTAATGTTTTTAGATAACTACTGCTTCCGTCTTTAAAATGCCTAGTTTCATCATTAATATGTTTTGGACCATCTAAACTAAATCCCATACTAAATTGATTCTCCTCGCAAAAATCCAGAACTTCCTTAGTTACTAGTGTTCCGTTAGTCTGAAATCCATTGCTGACACCTTTGCCTTCAAATTGCTTTTGAAATTCAACAGCCTTTCTATAAAAAGACAGGGGTAACAACAAGGGTTCCCCCCCATGCCAGATAAAATGAACAGAATCATGGGTAGACATCGATTTATTAACCATATTTTCCAATGTTCCTTCATCCATAACTCCTTGTTCTGCTTCGGGATCAATGTAACAATACTCACAGCCCATATTGCAATCATGAGTCGGCTTAACAATAATAGAAAGTCTCTTTGGTGGTTCTTTACAAGTTTCCACTGTATAAAAGGCATATTATAAAAATTTATAAAGATTTCTAAATCAATAAAACTATGAAAAAATTCCTCCTAATTTCAATATTAATAATCTTCCTAGATCAACTAACAAAAGACTTATTCACAAATAAGCATTTTTTATTCATAAACTACACAACAAACACCGGAGCAGCCTTCTCAATACTACAAAATCAAACATTTCTATTAACAATAATCTCATTCCTAGTAGCAATTTTTATATTTTTCTTAGCAAAAAAAGAAAAAAATCTAAGAATTCCTTTAGCTTTTTTATTCGGAGGAACAATTGGAAATTTAATAGACCGAGTTTCATTAGGTTATGTTAGAGATTTCATAGATTTACAAGTTTGGCCAATTTTTAATATAGCAGACTCATTTAATGTAATTGGGGTTTTAATCATAGCGTATTTAGTTCTAAAAGAAAAAGCTTAAATATCAACTAATCAAAAACTTAAACATGAACAAATTAGATTTAATAAAAAGAAATACTCAAGAAATAATCTCAGAAGAAAAACTAAAAACTCTTCTAAAAAAGAAAAAACCAAGAGTTTATTGTGGTTACGAACCTTCTGGAGAAATCCACCTGGGACACCTAGTAACAATAACTAAATTACTAGATTTGCAAGAAGCAGGATTCCAAGTCGTAATTCTATTTGCAGATTATCACGCATTCCTAAATCAAAAAGGAGATTGGAAATTCATTAACGAACAAGTAAAACACTGGAAAAAAGGTTTCAAAGCAGCAGGACTAAGTAAAGCAGAATTCGTAGTGGGAAGTTCATTTCAAACTAAAAAAGAATATCAAGAAGACGTTCTAAAGCTATCTTCATCAGTAACAATCAATAGAGCATTAAGAAGTATGCAACAAGTGGCAAGAGACATAGAAAACGCAAAAGTCTCACAAGTTATCTACCCATTTATGCAAATAGTTGATATAAAACACTTAAAACTAGATGCAGTTCAATCTGGAATAGAACAAAGAAAAATTCATATGATGGGTTCCGAAATCTTTTCAAAAATAGACTATAAAACCCCATTATTCATTCACACTCCTTTAATTAACTCCCTAAAAGGATCTGGTTCAAAAATGTCATCCTCGGAAGCAGAATCATTTATCTCAATAAGAGACACCAATGAATCAATAAAGAAAAAAATAAACAAAACACATTGTATCTCTGGAGAAAAAAACAGTCCAGTTCTAGAAATAATTAAATTAATAATTTTCCCCAGAACAAAAACCTTCGAAATAAAAAGAGACAAAAAATTTGGAGGAAATTTAAAATTCAAAACATACGAAGAACTAGAAAAAGGATTCACATCTAAAAAAATACATCCACTAGACCTAAAAAATTCAACATCAGAATATTTAATAAAGATCATAACACCCATCAGAAAAGCTTACAAATGAAATCTCACACAGAATATTTATATTTCAAAACTGAAAAAAGACAAGACTTTCTAAATATAACTCATGAAGTAGAAAAAGTAATAAAAAACTCAAAAATAAAAGAAGGCTTAGTTTTAATTAACCCAATGCATATAACTGCGGCAGTCTATGTAAACGATGCAGAATCTGGATTAATACAAGATTTCCAAGAATGGCTAGAAAAACTTGCTCCTTATGGTTTAGATTACAAACACCATCAAACCGGAGAAGACAACGCAGACGCTCACCTAAAAAGAACTTTAATGGGGCACCAAGTTACAATGGCAATAACAAATAACTCATTAGACTTAGGACCTTGGGAACAAATTTATTACGCAGAATTTGATGGTCAAAGAAAAAAGAGAGTTTTAATAAAAATAATCGGAGAATAACTAACCTTTTTTCTCAGCATAAACTTCCAACCATTTATGATTTTCAGTAGTATTAACTTCACAAGAAATAATTTCAAAACCAACTTTCTCTAAAGATTTTCTTATTTCTTCATCTTTATACAAATAAATAGTTCTCTTATTCTCACCATACTCAGTTTTCTTAACCTCAACTTCTCCTCCCCCTTCATACAAAGCCAAATATAAAACACCTTTAACATCTAAAACTCTAAAAAATTCCTTCAAAGTTTTCTCCACATCTTTCCTATCAATATGATACAAACTTGCCATGGCCCAAATTCCATCAAAAGATTTCGCCTTAAACTTCATCTTCCTGAAATCCATAACTTTAAACTTGCCTTTTTTTACACTTTTCTTAGCTTCCTTAATCATATTCTCAGAAATATCGACGCCAGTAACCTCATAACCATCCTGCATTAAGTATTCTACATCACGACCAACACCACAACCAACATCCAAAATCCTCTTTCCTTTCAACAAAGATTCAAACTTAGTCAATTGAAATTGCATTAATTTTTCATAATTATATTTAGAATAAATCGACGCTATTTTATCATAAACTCTAACAGCCTCTTTTAACTTATCTTTCATAAAAAAATAGACAAAAACAACTTTAAAAGTTTTTTTATAGTCAAAAATAACAACTAAAACTTCACTCTTCTAGGCTTTGGAACGTAATTTAACACTTTTTCTCCCATAGATTTCCCACAACCCAAAAAATCATCTTTATACTTAATCAAAACATAACCTTTCTCATATTCTAAATCTAAATCTTCACCAGTCATCCACCCTTCAAAATCGCTTTTCTTTAACTCCAAAATATTTTTCTTTGCTTTAAATAGTTGCGAACCTTCAATGCTAAGCCTTAAACCATCGGCCATTACACTCAAAAAATATAAACCAATATTGTTTATTTTTAGTTTAGCAACATCAACATCAGAAAATCCCTTATTAACAATGTAAATCCTATCTCTGGGAGTTTTAAAAGTTAAATACTCTTTAAAATTAAACTCATTTCCAAATTGTTCTTTTAATTGTTTGTTTAACTTCTTAATTTCCTTACTATTTAATAATTCAAAATTTCTCATAAAAGTACAAAAGAAAGAAGACTTAATAAATTTTTGTATCAAATTAACAAATCAATTTGAGTGATATACTCCAAATGAAAAATCCTTTCTGCCCCCTCCCCTTCTACCACCATCAAGGACCAGTCTTCCTGGACAGTAACCATCGGATTTAAATTTCACATCATCTCTACTAACTCCGAAACCAGGCATATCAAAACCAGAAATACTTATACCCCTGGGATAATTTTCTGTTGAAAGTATTTTCAATAAATCCTCGGCCACTCTTGTCTCGGTGTGTTCTAATGCTCTTGCCAACCCTCCCTCTGCAAATTCTCTACCTTCTTGAGCCCCAGTTTCAAAAGATTCAAAGGGGGCAAAAGCTATTTTATCATTAATCAAATAAATTCCATTAACCTTCGTAGTCCCATTTAATAATTGCTTCAATCTATCTGTATTCCTCTCTCGCGTATTAGTAAAAATTCCTTCTTCGGTACCCATAACCTCTCCGGCGTATAACCAACCCAAATCTAATGTTCGCGGCCCAATTCCACTTTCAAATTCAAACACCAGCGCCGAAATTGATTCCTGTATTAATGGTTTTCTAAATCTCACATCGGGGAATTGTTCTGAGTTATAAAAACTTCCTTGAGTCATTCCATCTAAAACACCTTTAAGGTGAGAGGGACCAAACGCGGGGCTAATAATTAAAGGCTTCCCTTTATGAGGGATTCTAACTAAATCTATCGAGGACTGTGGCATCTCCGGACCCTTTAATATTCCATATTTCATTTTTATTTTCTTAAAAATTTTATAAAATTTTAAATTAATTCTCATTTATAAATCTTTGCATCTGTAACCACTAAAAAGAAATAACATTCACTTATGTGTGAAAATAAACTCCAAAACTTTTCCTTTCTTATCCAGCCTACAAAAACCAAATCTAACAAACTGAACTAAATCCCCCACTTTCAATTTACTAACATCCGGCTCACAAATTCCATTAACAAACTTCCCATTATCCATTAAAATTTTAACTTTAACCAAATCATTAGAAACTGGCAACCAATGTAACAACTGAGCCTTCAAATCTTTATCAAACTCCTCAGAAACAATCTCTTTATCTTTAAAATTAAATAAATGCATAAATCGATAATTCTTATTTTTCTTCAAACTATCTTCAACATAAAAATCATCACTAACTTTCAACTTCCTATTCCCCCGACCTAGATGATCCGGGTGTAATGGTGCAGAAATACTTTTCTCAGAAAAACCTTTTATCTTAACTTTCTTAGGTTTAGCAATGAAAAAATACCTATTAGCAACATCATCAATCAATCTTCTATTCTTAATAATCAAATCATCCCAAGTCATAGTACTTTCACTTTTTGAAATCCCAGTAGAAACAACAAAATCTTTAATTGCTTCAGGTAAAAATCCTCTCCGACGTAAAGCAACCAAAGTAGTAAGCCTTGGATCATCCCAACCGATCAATTCTTTCTTAGAAATCTTCTCTCTGATAATTCTACCCGAACTCAAAATTCCTTTCATATTAAATCTAGCAAATTCATAAGTCTTAGTTAGTTTGAATCCAAGTAATTTTTGTAAATATTTCTGCAACTCTGACATTGCTTCAAATTCCTTTCCCCTTAACCTATAACTAACTTTAAAATGACCATCCATAACAGAATTTTGAAATTCATAAGTTGGCCAAATTCTATATTTATTACCCGTCCTAGGATGTTTTTTATTAATAACTCTAAAAATAGTGGGATCTCTCATAACCCCGTTCTTGCTTTTCATATCTCCCTTCAAACGAACAACACAACTTTTTTCCTTAGCTTTAAAAAAACCCTTCCAATTTTCTAAATTTTTCTTTAAATCAACATATCTACAAGAACATTCATTCTTTTTCATCCGATTATCTCTAATTGTATTAGATGTGCAATAACAAACATAAGCATCTCCACTTTTAATCAACTTCTCTCCAAACCCATAAAACAAATCCATATTATCAGAAGCATACTGGACTTTATCTGGTTTGATTCCTAACCATTTAATGTCCTCCAAAATGATATCATAAAATTCATTATCAACCAATTCTGGATTAGTATCTTCAAATCTCAAAAAAAACTTTCCCTTATATTCTTTAGCTAACAAATAATTCAAAAAAATAGACTTTGCATGACCAATATGTAAATATTTACTTGGTTCTGGAGGAAAAGCAGTAATAACTTTCTCTCCTTTTTTTACCCTCAAAAAATCAAATAATTTAACTTCTTTCTTAATTTTCTCAACTTTTCCTAATTTTTCTAATTCCTTCTTTTGTTTCTCAAAATCTAGAGAATTAACTTCATCAACAACTTTCCTTAAATCTTTCATAAAATTCTTCATATCTTTTTTTACTTCTGGAAACTTTCCAATTAAATGTCCAACAACTGCTTTCAAATTTGCCTTGCCTTTATACAAAACCGCATTATCCAAAACATATCTCTTTAACTCACTTTTATCCATAATTTTCTACTCAAAATAAACTATATAAAATTATCCATAGAAAACTTTATAAAGAGTGTAACTACTTAAAAAGTACTACAAAATGAGAAAAACACTATTAACATTATTAGTACCTCTTGTACTAGCAAGTACTGGCTGTGATTACATAAAAAAGGTAAAGGCAGAAAAACAGGCTAGAGAAGAAGACAAGCAAGAATTAGCTGAAGCAAAGCTAGTAACTCTAGATGATGTTATCGTTTCTTGGACCGAATTAAGAAGAGTAGCAAGAAGAGAAATTGAAGGCACTAATTTAACCGTAGAAGATTATAAAGACCAAGTAGAAGAAGATAACCCTGGATTAACTTACGATAACAGAAACAGAAAAGACCTAAAACTTAGAGATTTGGGAACACCTGGAATCGACTACAGAAGAAACTAATATCATTTAATCTCCAAACCATCTTAAAAAGTAGATTTCTTTTAACAAAAAGATTTATAAACAACACTATGTCTCAAAATTCTAACCTAATGATAGGAGGGTTAAGATGGTAGAAATAAATCAAGATCAAGCATATGAAGCTGTTGAACTTGCAAAAAAATCTGGAAAGATAAAAAAAGGCACAAATGAAGTAACAAAAGCCGCTGAAAGAGGTGTAGCGAAGCTAATTGTCGTTGCAAAAGATGTTTCTCCTGCAGAAGTTATCATGCACCTAAAACCTTTATGCGAAGAAAAGAAAATTCCTTTCGTTGAAGTAGACTCAAGAGAAGAGCTAGGGGCAGCAGCAGGGCTACAAGTATCAACTTCAGCAGTTGCAGTTATCCAAGAAGGCAAGAAATAAAAATGGCTCCTGAGAAGAAAAAAACAACAAAAAAGGAAGACACTAGCTTATTCAAGCCAGCAGTTCCAGCAAGAATTGAAGAAATAGTCGGAAGAACTGGAATGAAAGGCGAAATAACCCAAGTTAGATGTAAAGTTCTTGAAGGTAGAGATCAAAATAAAGTTCTTAGAAGAAATGTTAAGGGCCCAATAAAACCTGGTGACCTATTAATGCTAAGAGAAACTGAAATTGAAGCTAGAAAAATTACTTCAAAGGGTAAATAAAGATGGCTAAATGTTCATTTTGTTCAAAAGAAATAGAAAAGGGAACCGGCAAGCTATATGTATACAAATCCGGAAAAACTCTTAACTTCTGTTCCAATAAATGTGAAAAAAACTTATTAAAATTAAATAGAAAACCTGTTAAATTTAAATGGGCAACTAAAAAATAATTATTCTTTTAATCTTTCAATTAATTCAGGAATAACAACTGTAACTTCTCTATTTGAATCATGTTTTATTAATTTGCCCTTGCTTTCATAAAATTCAATCAAAGGAGAAGTACTTTCATGATAAACAGCAAGTCTTTTTTTAATTGTTTCCTCTTTATCATCTTCTCTTTGGAATAATTCTGCACCACAATCATCACATTTTCCTTCTTGTTCGGGCAACATCCCAGTATTAACATTATATAATTTCTTACAACCAGTACAAGTATGTCTCCCAGATAATCTATTCAAAACAGTTTCTTCATTAACATCTAACTGAACAACCTTATCAACTTCAATTCCTTTCTCTATTAAAATCTCAGCTTGTCTAACAGTTCTTGGAAAGCCATCTAAAATAAAACCATTATTACAATCATCCTTAGATAACCTTTCAATTAATAAAGAAGCCATTATTTCATCAGGAAATAACTTGCCTTCAGACATAGTTTCCTTTATCATACTACCATGCTCTTCATGATCTACATTTTCTCTTAATAAATCACCAGTAGAAATATGAGCAACATTCATCTCATCCTTAATCTTAAAAGAATATGTTCCTTTCCCTGCACCAGGTGCACCCAAAAATATTAATTTCATGGAAATGAACAAAGAGTATTCTTTATAAAACTTTTTATTAGAAACCTTTAAAAAACCAAATTCTTGCCTAATATTAAGAAAATGCTAAGACAACCAATATGTGTATTATTAGCACACGTAGACCACGGAAAAACAAGTATTCTAGACTCAATTAGAGAGACATCTGTGGCAGACAAAGAAGCCGGAGGAATAACTCAAAACATCACAGCACATTCAATAGAACTAAATAAAATAAAACAAACCTGTGGAGATTTATTAAAAAATATTAACTTAACAATTCCAGGAATTTTATTCATAGACTCCCCTGGGCACGAAGCTTTCACAACCCTAAGAAAAAGGGGAGGAAATATAGCAGACATCGCAATCCTAGTTATTGATATGAACGAAGGTGCAAAACCTCAAACACTAGAAGCTATTGAAATTCTAAAAAACTCAAAAACTCCATTCGTAGTAGCAGCAAATAAAATAGACAGATCTGGAGGATTTATTTCAGATCCAAAAAAACCAATCTTGCAAAATATCAAAGATCAACAAGATTATGTAACAACTGATATCGAAACAAAATTATACAAAATAGTTCAAACTCTACACGAACACGGCCTACAATCAGAAAGATTTGACAGATTACAAGATTACACAAAACAAGTAGCAATAATCCCTTGTTCTGCAAAAACAAAAGATGGCTTACCAGAATTGCTTATGGTAATTTCCGGGCTAGCTCAAAAATTCTTAGAATCTTCTTTAGAAACAGATCTAGAAAAACCTGCAAAAGGAACAATACTAGAAGTAACAGAAGAAAAAGGAATTGGAAAAACACTAGATGTAGTAATTTACGATGGAAAGATAAAACAAAATGATAATATTGTAATTGGAACTTTAAATGAACCAATAAAAACAAAAGTAAAATGTTTATTCAAATATGAAAAATCGAAACTAACAGAAAAAAAAGAAGTACATGCATCAGCAGGAATAAAAATTTCTTCACCAAATTTAGAAGAAGCAATTCCCGGAATGCCATTAAGAGTTTCAAATAAAGAAAATGAAAAAGAAATAATAAAAGAACTTCAACAAGAAATAGATGAAGTCACAATAGACACAGACAACGAAGGAATTATAGCAAAAGCAGACACTCTTGGTTCTTTAGAAGCATTAATCTCATTATTAAAAGATAAAAACATAAAAATAAAAAAGGCAGCAATCGGAAATATAACAAAAAACGACATTGCAGAAGCTTCTTCAAACGAAGACCCACTAAACAAAACAGTAGTTGGTTTCAACATAAAAGTTTTAGAAGAATCTAAAGAAGTAAAAATAATTACAAACAACATAATCTATAAAATAATCGATGATGTTACAAAACACTTAGACACAACATCAAAATCATTAGAAGAAAAAGAATTTCAAGACCTAGTAAAACCTTTCAAACTAAAAATTATGCCCGGATGTGTTTTTAGACAGTTAAATCCTGCTGTAGTTGGAGTAGATATATTAATAGGAACAGCAAGAGCTGGAACTCCTTTAATGACATCAAAAGGAAAAAAACTAACCGAGCTAAAAGAAATACAAGACAATAAAGAAACTGTGCAAGAAGCAAAACAAGGCAAAGAAGTCGCTATTTCCTTACCAAACATAACTTGTGGCAGACAAATCAAGGAAAATGATATTTTATACTCAGATATTCCACAAGGAGACTTCAAAAAGCTTAAAAAACTAATGAAAAAGTATTTAAATGAATCAGAGACCCAATTGTTAAAAGAAATCGCCGAAATCAAAAGAAATGAAAATCCAACGTGGGGTATGTAAAAAATGTTCAAACTAACAATAAACGATGTAAAAGCAAAAAAATCATATAAGAAAGAAGTAGAATCAGATATATTCTTAAATAAAAAAATCGGAGAAAAAATCTCTGGTGACGAATTTGGTTTCAAAGGTTATGAATTCACAATAACAGGAGGATCTGATAAACAAGGTTTTCCAATGAGATCCGATATTCCTGGAATTGGAAGAAAAAGACCCTTAGTCGTTTCTGGCATTGGAGTAAAAAACAAAGTCAAAGGAATGCAACAAAGAAAAACAATGCATGGAAATACTATTGATGAATCAATTTCTCAAATAAATTTAAAGGTTGAAAAATACGGTAAAGATACTCTTCCAAAAGTTTTAGGCTTAGAAAAAGAACCCGAAGCTCCAGCAGAAGAAACAAAATCAGAAGAAAAACCTACTGAAGAAGTAAAAGAAGCTCCTAAAGAGGAACCAAAGTAAAAGAAGAAGTGATTCTTGCCCCTAATTAAAAATTACAAATAGTTATAAATAAAGAATTCTAATTTGAAAATATGGTAGAAAAAGAGAAATACATCTATTTAAGATACTCAAAAAAATACCAAGAATTATTCAAAAAAGAAAAGAGGAGATTATCAAAAATACTTCCAAAATCAAAAATAGAACACATTGGTAGCTCCGCAGTAAAAAATCTCGGCGGGAAAGGAATAATTGATATAACAATTTCTGTTCCAAAAACAGAAGTAGAAAAAGCGATAAAAAAATTACAGAATAACAGATATGTTTACAAACCATATACTGGAGATGAAGAAAGAAAATTTCTTCAAAAAATTATAAAATATAATAAAAAAGAAAGACGGGTACATATACAGCTTACTTACTATAACAGTAAAAAATGGGAAGAAATGATTGCGGTTAGAGACTATCTAAATCAACATAAGGATGAAGCAAAAAAGTATTCCTTAATAAAAAAAAATGCAGTCAAATATGCGGGGGGAGACGGCAAAAGATATAGAAAATATAAAGATGCCTATTTAAAAAAACTTGTAAAAAAGTCACTACCTTAATTCTTACCAATATATTTATAAACCATCACAAAAATCAAATTCTTATGCCTAAGAAAAATGAAACCAAAGAATTACAACCAGAAATTAGTATAGGATTAGTTGGACATGTTGACCACGGAAAAACCACCTTAACACAAGCTTTGTCCGGAAAATGGACAGACGTTCATTCTGAAGAATTAAAAAGAGGAATCACAATAAAATTAGGATACGCAGACACTACATTCTATAAAGATCCAGATAAAAAAGATCCAGAATGTTATACAGTAGAAAAAAAACCAAAATTTATCCCACTAAGAAAAGTCTCATTCATAGATGCTCCTGGCCACGAAACACTAATGGCAACAATGCTTTCTGGAGCAGCAATCATGGATGCAGCATTATTAATGGTTTCGGCAACAGAAGAATGCCCTCAACCACAAACAAAAGAACACTTAATGGCATTAGAAATAGCTGAAGTAAAAAATGTAATAATTATACAAAATAAAATAGATTTAGTAGATAAAGAAAAAATTTTAGAAAACTACAAACAAATTAAAGAATTTCTAAAAGGAACAAATTATGAAGATTCGCCAATAATACCTATTTCTGCTCAACACAAAATAAACATTGACGTCCTAATCAAAACAATACAAGAAACATTCCCGACTCCAGAAAGAGACCAAAAAAAAGATCCTTTATTCTTAGTAGCAAGATCATTTGACATCAACAAACCTGGAACCGTAATAAAAGGTCTAAAGGGTGGAGTTTTAGGTGGAGCAATGAAAACGGGAATATTAAAAAAAGGAGATTTAATTGAAATAAAACCTGGAATAAAAACAGAAAAACAAAATAAAATAATCTGGGAACCAATACAAACTCAAATTGAATCTCTAATTACCGGAAACCAAGAAGTTTCAGAAATAACTCCTGGAGGTTCTGCAGGAATCCAAACAAAACTAGACCCAACATTAGTAAAATCAGATTCATTAGTTGGAAATGTAGCTGGTTTACACGGAAAAATGCCAGAAACTTTAGAAGAACTTAATTTAAAACAAACATTACTAGAAAGAGTTGTAGGTTCAAAAGATGAATTAGTAGTTGAACCAATAAAAATGAACGAAATCTTAATGCTTAATGTAAATTCAACGGCAACAGTAGGAACAGTAACAGAACTAAAAAAAGATTCTATAAAACTCAAACTAAAAAAACCAGTTTGCGCATTCAAAAACGAAAGAATAACAATCGCAAGAATGCTTGGTGCACGTTGGAGATTAATTGGTTACGGTGAGTTAATGTGAAAAATAAACTATACAACACTCTTCTAATTTCAACTTTAACACTTAGTTCGCCCAGATTTACAGAAGCTAATAAATTAGAGAATACATTACTTTCTGCTCCAAAAATAAAAAACCCAACAGAACAACAAGAAATAGGCTACTTGCCCGCAGCAATAACTATTTTTTTCGGGGCGGTTGGGATAGTCTTCTCATACAAACCAATTTCAACAATGCTCTCCCAAAAGAAAAGAAAAGAATTCTCTGAGTGGTATAGGTCTCTTAATAATTGAGAATAGAAAATTTTAATTGGATATGGTTCAATTATTTAAGATGAAATAATATTTCTCCAACAACTTCTTCACAATTTTTCTTATTAGTATTTATAACAAATCCATCATAGAACGAAGAAACTTTGCTAAGTCCTTCTCTAAGAGCCTCTTTACCAACACTTCCACTCTCTCTTTTATCATCCCTTCCAACTAAAATATCAAAATCTGCCTTTAAAGTAAAAACATAATGTCTCGATCCCATTGTTTCAATCAAACTATCAATTTGAGATTTCCAATAAAAAGTCCCATCAAAAATAACAGATTTCCCATTCTTCAAATGTTCTTTAGCTAATTTGGCAGCAAATTCATTCGCTTTCAAAAAACCTTTATTAGATATATAACCCTCCTCAGAATCATCCTCAAAATTTTCCTCTTCTAAAATCCTATCTATAGAAATATGGACACCTTCAATCTGTTTAGCTAAATTTTTAGCAACAACAGATTTACCAACGCCTACAGGTCCACGAATAATAACATAGTATGGCATATATTAGAATCATGAACTAAGTATAAAAGATTAACTAAAAAACTCTAGCAACTGAAATAACTTTATCGCCTTCTTTTAGCTTCATAATTCTAACACCTTGCGTATTACGACCAATCTTAGAAATATTCTTAGCCGAAACACGAATCAACGTACCTTTCTTTGTAACCAACATCAAATCATCTTCAGATTTAACAGATTTAATACCAATAACTTTTCCATTACGATCAGAAGTTTTTATATTAATAACTCCCAAACCACCACGACCAATAACACTATATTCCTTAATATCGGTTCTTTTACCATAACCATTTTCGGTAACAGAAAGTAAACTATTTTTAGCAATAGCAACGCCAATAACTTTATCCTTCCTCAATTTTATAGCTCGAACACCTTGGGAATTCCTACCAACCGGCCTAATTAATTCATCTTTAAATCTAATAGCGCGACCATTAGCAGTAGCTACAACTAATTCCTCCCCATCTTTAGTTAATATAACTTCAACTAAATTATCTCCTTGCTTCAAATTAACCGCAACAATTCCGCCTTTTCTTGGTTTGGAGTATGCTTTCAAAGCTGTTTTCTTAATCAAACCTTTCTTAGTTATGATATTCAAAAAACCTTCTTCAAAACTAGAAACTGGAATAATGGTCTTAATTCTTTCATCCTCTCTTAACCTAAGCAAATTAATCAAATTCATTCCCTTTGCATATCTAGATCCAGAAGGAATTGAATAAGCTTTACTCCAATAAACTCTTCCCAAATTACTAAAAAATAACAAATAATCATGAGTACTAGTTGTAAAAATATGTTCAACGAAATCCTCTTCTTTAGTTCCGGTAGCACGAATACCTTTTCCACCACGCCCCTGACTACGATAAGTTTCAACTGGCAACCTATTCACATAACCATCATGAGTAACCGTAACAACAACATTCTCCTTTTTAATTAAATCTTCATCTTCAATTTCTTCTTCAACATCAAGCAATTCCGTTTTTCTATCGTCGCCATATTTCTTCTTCATTTCCAAAAATTCATCTTTAATAATCTTAAAAACTTTATTTTCATCTTGTAAAATTTCTTTCAAATTCTTAATTAACTTAATTAGATCATTATATTCATTCTTCAACTTATTAGTTTCCAAAGAAGTCAATCTATGTAATCTCATATCTAGAATAGCCTGGCTTTGCTTCTCAGATAAAGAAAATTTACTTATTAATAATCTCCTAGCACCTTCAACATCTTTACTAGATTTAATAGTTTTAACAACTTCGTCAATATTTTCCAAAGCAATTTTCAAACCCTCTAAAATATGTGCTCTTTTCTCAGCTTTATCTAAATCAAATTTCGTTCTTCTAACAACAATCTCTTTTCTATGAAAAACAAAATGTTTAACCATATCAAACAAAGACAAAGTTTTTGGTTGATTATTAACTAAAGCCAACATATTCATACCATAACTAACTTCCAACTGAGAAAGCCTATATAATTGGTTCAAAATTAATTCGGGATTAACATTCTTCTTTAAAATAATAACAACTCTCATTCCATCTCTATCTGATTCATCTCTAATATCCGAAATGCCTTCAACTCTTTTTTCTTTAACTAAATTAACAATACCTTCTATTAAAGTAGTTTTATTAACTTGATAAGGAATCTCCGAAATAATTAATTTATTATCTTCAATATCAACAACAGACCTAATTCTAATAGAACCTCTTCCAGTTTTATACGCTTTAATTATTCCGTTACTACCCAAAATAATTCCGCCAGTAGGAAAATCGGGACCTTTTACATATTTCATCAATTCATCAATAGAAATATCTTGGTTATCAACAAAAGCAATACAAGCATCTAATGCCTCTGAAACATTATGTGGTGGAATATTCGTTGCCATTCCAACAGCAATTCCTGAAGAACCATTAATTAACAAATTCGGTAATTTCGATGGCAAAACAACTGGCTCTTTCAAAGAAGCATCAAAATTATCAACATATTCAACAGTATTCTTATCTAAATCTTCCAATAAATCAGAAGCCATCTTTTGCAATCTTGCTTCAGTATACCTCATTGCAGCCGCCCTATCTCCATCCACACTTCCAAAATTTCCGTGGCCATTAATCAAAGGATATCTCAAACTAAAATCTTGAGCCATTCTAACTAATGCATCATAAACAGCAGTATCTCCATGTGGGTGATATTTACCTAAAACTTCTCCTACAATTCTTGCACATTTTTTAAACGGTTTATTATGAAGCATGCCCATATCTTTCATAGCATACAAAATTCTTCTATGAACTGGTTTAAGACCATCACAAACATTCGGCAAAGCTCTAGAAACAATAACAGACATAGCATAATCTATGTACGCTTCTTTCATTTCTTCTTCAATTAGCCTTTGCTGAACTTTGTTATTATTATTCATACTTCAACTCCAAATTTTTTTAAATCCTCAACTAACTGTTCTTTACTATCAAATTTTATACATTTAATTCCATATTCCGAATATGTTTCAATAGTTTCAAGCTTATCATCGATAAAAATAATTTCATCTTTTTCAACATTCAATTTCTTAATGATTAAATCAATAGCTTCTGTATCTGGTTTCTTAACTTTATCATAACACGAAGTAGTCACTTTCGCAACTGCATTTAAATCCCAAATTTTCAACAATTCTCTTAATATATCTTTCGTTGTGTTTGAAAGAATACCTATTTTATAACTTTCTAATAATTTTAAAACAAGCTCTTTCATTTCTTTATCTACCTCTATATTTGAGAATGTCCGTTTTACTTCTTCAAAATCAATTTCTAGTTTTCTAGCAATCACCTTATAAAAATCTTCACAACTAATTTCATCCAATTTAACTTTATTCCATTCCTCTCTAAAATCTCGCCAAGGAACAACATCATCTTTACCATATCTATTACACAGTTTATTAAAACTGTCAGATATGCCTCCAATATCCATCAACACCCCGGCCAAATCAAAAACAATTGCTTTTATCATTTGTCTAAAAAACTTCCTCCAAACCTTGATAAGATCTGTCAATTAATCTTGCTTGCATACCCAGTCTAGAAGCTGGATCAATATCTCTTCTCTCACTATCTCCCACCATAGTAATCTGTCCAGGAAGAGTATAGATGCCTGTTTTTTCATTCAACTGATTAATTGCGGATAAATATATATTTGGAGATGGCTTAGCAAATCCTGCCCCCACAGATGTCACAAAAACATCAAACATTCCAATAAAATCACTAAACTCTCTTCGAACAATCTCCTCTGTTAAATCATACATATCAGAAACAATCCCCAAACGATATCCTTCTTCCTTCAATCTTGACATAACATCAACACTATCAGAATATAAGAAATGTTCAACTCCGGTAAGGAAATCATGAACAATTTCCGCCCTTCCTTCAGAAAACTCAACTTCTTCAAAAGGGGTCACCAACAGCAATTCATGCTCTCTCTGAGTAAGTATTTCTTTCTCACTAGCACGAACATTGGCCAATGTCTCCATCCAATCAAAAAAATAAACTTTCTCTTTCATTTTAAGTATCTATATTTCTAGCCTCCAAAGCATTTTGATAAATAAATTCTTTTCTAGGTTCTACTTTCTCGCCCATTAAGGTCGTAAACATTTGATCTGCCAAAACCGCATCCTCAACTCTAACCTGCTTAATCAATCTAATTTCTGGATCCATTGTGGTCTTCCATAATTGTTCTGGATTCATCTCACCAAGCCCCTTATACCTTTGAATTGAAACTCCATCTTTCCCAATCTTTTCATATAAAGCCTCCAATCCAGATTCTGAATAAATGTAATATGTCTTTTTCTCCTTAGTAATCTTATACAACGGAGGCATAGCAATATACAAATAACCTGCATCAATTAATTCCTTCATATGCCTATAAAAAAATGTCAATAAAAGAGTAGTAATATGACTTCCATCCACATCCGCATCAGTCATAATAACAACCTTATGATATCTTACCTTATCTAGTTTAAACTCTTCTCCAGAATTTGCACCAATAGCAGAAATCAAAGTTGTAATTTCATTATTCTTAAAGATTTTATCAATTCTAGCTTTTTCAACATTTAATATTTTTCCTCTCAAAGGCAAAATGGCTTGAAATACCCTACTCCGTCCAGACTTTGCTGAACCACCTGCAGAATCTCCTTCAACAATAAATAATTCGGACTT
Organism: Candidatus Woesearchaeota archaeon; assembly: GCA_964587005.1. Lineage (GTDB taxonomy): Archaea > Nanobdellota > Nanobdellia > SCGC-AAA011-G17 > PNOQ01 > JABIBT01. The sequence goes on along the minus strand of CAZPJW010000003.1, from coordinate 10,774 downwards.
AGCGGGATCTTTCTCTTGACAATCAGCCAACTTTCCAGGCAAAGAACCAGAATCTAAAACACTTTTTCTCCTAGTTAACTCTCTAGCCTTTCTAGCAGCCTCTCTAGCTTTAGCTGCCAAAATACATTTCTCAGTAATAATCTTAGCAGTCTTAGGGTGCTCTTCAAAATAAGTACTCAATTCATTGCTTGTAATAGAATCTACTATTCCCTTAACATTTGAATTTCCTAATTTAGTTTTTGTCTGACCTTCAAATTGTGGCTCAGGAACTTTAATAGAAATAACTGCAGTTAAACCTTCTCTCAAATCATCTCCACCAAGTTTTAAACCATTAGTATTATTCTTTTTCTTCAAATAATCATTAATCGCCCTAGTCAAAGCCGTCTTAAATCCACTTAAGTGAGTTCCACCTTCAACAGTATTGATATTATTAACAAAGCTAAAAACACTCTCTTGATAAGTATCATTATATTGTAAAGCAATTTCAACTTCAACATTCTTACTTACTTTAGAAAAATAAATTATATCATCATGTAAATTATCTTTATTCTTATGTAAAAATTCAACAAAACTTTTCAACCCACCTTCATAAAAAAATTCTTCCTTTCTATTTTTAATTTTATCTTCAACAATTATTCTAACACTCTTATTCAAAAAAGCTAACTCTCTTAATCTATTAGACAAAATATCATATTTAAATTCAGTTTCAGAAAAAATTTCTTCATCAGGTAAAAATCTAATGACAGTACCTTTCCCTTCAGTATCTCCGACAATCTTCAAATCATATTTGGGTTTGCCATGATCATATTCTTGCTTGTAAATCTTCCCATCTTTCTTAACTTCAACACTTACCCATTTAGATAGGGCATTTACAACAGAAATACCAACTCCATGCAATCCACCAGAAACCTTATAAGAATCTTTATCAAATTTCCCGCCAGCATGTAAAGTAGTCATAACAACTTCTACAGCAGGTTTTTTCAATTTTGGATGAATATCTACCGGAATTCCTCTACCATTATCATCTACAGAAACCGAACCATCTTCATGCATAGTAACAATAATCCTATCACAATACCCTGCTAGGGCCTCATCTATGGCGTTATCCACCGCTTCATAAACTAAATGATGTAAACCCCTAACATCTGTACTCCCTATATACATGGCCGGTCTAGCCCGAACTGCGCTCAAACCTTCAAGAACTTTTATATTTGTGGCCCCGTAGTTACTCATTTTCCTCTCCAATTTTGTATTTCATTGATTTAGGAATAAACTTCTTCACAATCTCAACAAGTTTCTTGCTATCTTCTTGTTTAAACCTCAAATAATAATATTTTCTATCTCTAAAACCAATCGTAGGATTTAAATTCCAAACTTCATTAAAATATCTTTTCATAATTTTATGCTCTTCCAGAGAAAATGAATTAGTACATAGAATAATATATCCTTGATTATTGGAGTAACTACCATCATCACAAATCCAAAATGCCAAACTTCTTGGATTCAATAAATTCAGAATGTCCTGAGTTATTATTTTTCTCCCATTCCTATAAAACAATTTCTGATAGTAATTAAAAACATAATGGGTAGCAGTCGCCATTTCTAATGTCCTTACAGTATTCTTTTTTTTAATCACTCTTGTATTCCAAGAAGGTTCCGTTATACAAAACTCTTTAAAAATACTATATTTAAACCTTAAATATTTTTCTTGCTTTTTTGTATGTCCCACCCTAAAACAAGAGTTTCTTTCTCTCTTTCTAATAAATGCATCCCCGATAGTACTACCAATAATCAAATCATGTTGTAAGGGTGTTAATAATAACTTGGGATCATTTTCCAATTCTTTTCTCCAAAACCTAACAACCTTAAGTAATTGTCTTGCCTTTAAATTAAATATATCATATTTCTTTGAAAACATCTGTAATTCTCTATTATTTCTTATTCTTGCAAGAATAGGCGCCTTACACTTATCCAAAGACGGAAAAATACCCAAAATTTTGTGCTCTTCAAGACCCCTTTTTAAAGCAGAATAATTAATACTATGCTTTTCAGAAAACTTAGATATGTCTCCTCTTTGAGAGAGAATTTCAGCAACTGAGTCTAAGTCTAATTTAGTCCTAACATCTGCTAAAACCTGAATACTTTGGGCCTTATAATCCCGAGATTCCTCTCTATTTTGGGTAGATTTTTCCATTTAAATTTCCTCTAAAAGTAGTATTATTTATACACTTTAGTTTATAAAACTTTCTGCCAGAATTTGGTCGTTTCAAGCCCCCTACTCCCAAAATTCATAAAAAACAAAATAAGCTAAAAAACCTTTATAAATACTAAAAAATACTAATAATTATGAAAACAATATTGGATACAGATTTCCTAATAAATGTAATAAAAAACAAGGTAAATATAGAAGAAATAACTAATCCTTGCATAATAGATAAAACTATAGAAGAACTAGAATCTATCCGCAATTCTAACGCAAAAGCAGCATTAAAATTAATAGAAATAAAAAAATTCAAAGTAATAAAAACAAAGAAAGACAAAATAGTTGATGATTTAATTCTTGAAGAAGCAACAAAAGAAGATATAGTTGCAACTCAAGATAAAAAACTAAAAAAACAATTAAAAGAAAAACAAATCAAAACAATAACCGTAAGACAAAAGAAGTATATCTCCGAATAAAACAAAAACCTTTATAAACCAAACTTTGCCCCAAAAAACTAACAAAATGTTTTACGAACTAAAATTAAAAGAACACATCAGAGTTCCACCAAACCTATTCAAGGAATCTGTAAAAGAATCTGTAATAAAGAGTCTAAACGAGAAATTCGAAGGCTATGTTTCAGAAGAATTAGGTTTTGTAATTGGGATAAAACAGATAGACACAATCGGAGAAGGAATAATTATCCCTGGAGATGGAGCCGCACATTACGAAACAACATTCACAGTATTCACATTCATACCAGAATTACAAGAAGTTGTCCTAGGAAGAATTTCCGAAATAACAGACTTCGGAGCATTCTTAGAAATGGGACCAATAGACGGAATGATTCACGTTTCACAAACAATGGATGACTATGTATCATTCAGCAAAGAAAACGTGCTAACTGGAAAAGAATCAAAGAGAGTATTAAAAGCAAATGATGTATGTAGAGCAAGAGTAATTGCCGTGTCATATAAAGAAGCTAACAATCCAAAAATCGGATTAACAATGAGACAACCTTTCCTTGGAAACTTAAAATGGATTGAAGAAGATCTAAAAAAACAGAAGGAGAAAAAGAATGGCAAATAAAAAAGCATGCAGAACATGTAAATATTTAACAGATAAACCAAAATGTCCTCTTTGTGAATCAGATCAATTCTCAGATTCTTGGAAAGGAAAAATCATAGTTATCAATGCAGAGAAATCAGAGATCGCAAAAAATACGGGGATAAAAGTGAAGGGAGAATACGCAATCAAACTTTAAAATGAAAATTCTAAAAAAAGAAAAATCAAAATTAATAGATAGAACTGAAATAGAAGCAGAGTTTCCTCACATAGGAAAACCAACTCCTTCAAATAATGAAATAAAGAAATTAATCGCTTCAGAATTAAAAGCAAAAGAAGAACTAATAATCCTAAAAAAAATAGATACTAAATTTGGAGAAGGAACCTCCATCATTTCAGCATTTGCTTATGATAGTTTAGAAGAACTAAAAAAACTAGAAAAATACGAAGAACCTAAAAAAGAAGAGCCAAAAGCAGAAGAAGCTCCAAAAACTGAACCTGTTAAAGAGCAACCAAAAGAGGAAAAGCCAGCAGAACCTGAGAAAGTAGAGGAAAAGCCTGCTGAGGAAGCTCCAAAAGAAGAAGTAAAGGAAGAAAATGGCAAAGAAACCGAAACCAAAGAACAAAGCAACGAGTAAAAAATACTCAAAATACGAAGTAAAGGATAATAACCTAATTAGGAAGCCAACATGCCCAAAATGCGGAGCAGGAGTATTCCTAGCAGACCACAAAGACAGATTATACTGTGGAAAGTGTGGATACGTGGAATTCAAGGTAAAAAAAGAATAATCCTGTAACTATTCTAAAGTAGCAAATACCGAAAGATTTATAAATAATAAATATTCTCCATATGTATATCACCTCTTTTTCCCCAAGCAAGTCTTAAACGACCCAACCGGTGCCTTTTCGGAGGGACTTGCCTAGGGTTTATAATCACAAACTTTAATAACTAAATATAACTAAATTCTTCTATGCAAGATCAAATTTTAGATATGCTGCTAAAAGAGGATGAGATTACATGGCAAACCATTCTATTTGACTTAATAAAAACTGAAAAAATGGACCCATGGAATATAGATATTTCTATCCTAACTCAAAAATATATTAGCATTGTAAAAAAACTTCAAGAAACAAATTTCTCCTTATCCGGAAAGGTAATTCTTGCAGCTTCTTTATTACTAAAAATCAAATCAGATAAACTTCTAAACGAAAATATGCTAGCTTTTGATAATTTATTATATGAAACTGAAGAATTAGAAAACCCTGATGATTTCATAGGAGAAGAGCAAGAAAGATTAATCCATCCAAAATTAACAATAAAAACCCCGCAAACAAGAAAAAGAAAAGTATCTGTAAACGACCTAGTTTTCGCATTAGAAAGAGCACTAGAAGTAGAACAAAGAAGAAACGTAAAAAGATACTCGCACGAACAAGCCTCAGAAAATGTAAAAATACCTGAAAAAAGAATAGATCTTGGAAACAAAATCAAAGAAATCTATGTAAAAATAAAAAACTTTTTAAAAAAAGAAGACCAAATTACATTTACACAACTATTACCCTCAGAAAAAAAAGAAGATGTAATCTACACGTTCATACCTTTATTACATCTTGATAACCAAAAAAAGATTAACATGGAACAAGACGAACCATTTAAGGAGATAAATATAACAATAAAATGAACTTCATCATAGGAATAATATTAATCATTGGAATTCCCTTCTGGCTGTGGATGTTATCAGATGCAATTATGAAAGAACATAAAAAAAGACACCATGCAAACCTTTGGGTATTTTTCATAGCAATAACATTTATTTTTGGAGCATTAATATATTTTTTAGTAAAAAAGAAAAAATTATTTTAATTTTCTAAACAAACCTTCAAAACTCAAATTACTTTCTTTTCCAGAACTCATATCTTTCAATTTAAACTTCTTACTCTTCAATTCTTTTTCTCCAACAAACAAAACATAATTAATTCCCTTACTATTTGCGTATTGTAAAGATTTACTTGGCTTTCCAAAAATAATAGAACAACCGATTTCTTTTCCTCTTAATTTTTGAATTATATTAAACACTTCTTTACTTTCAACCAAAGAAACCACTAAAACTCTTTTTTCTTCAGAATCAAATTTAGCTAATTTACTTAACCTTTCCAATCCCAAAGAAATTCCAGTACTCTGAATATTATTAACTAAATACGAACCACCAGCACAAATACTTTCTTTCATATCTTTAGTTTTTATTTCAAAAACAGTTCCATTATAGTAACTCAGCCCCCTAGCCAAAGAAGGTTGAAATTCTACTTTAACTCCATAATACTTACAATACTTCTCTAACTCTTTTATTTCTTTATAAGATCCATATTTCTCAAAGAATTTTTTATCTTTCTTAAAAATACTCAAAATTTTTTCGGCATTATATTTCTTAAGGTTTTTCTTAACTTCAGATTCAGGAAGCTTATCTAATTTATCAATTTCTCTAATAACTTCTTCTTTCTTTTTTACACCTTCTTTATCCAAAACCTCATTTAACAATTTCCTATTACTAAAATAAATATTTGCATTAATCCCTAATTCTTTCAAAATATTAAAAGTTAAAGCTAAAACTTCTGCTTCATCTTTAACAGAAGAACCAACAACATCAACATCACATTGTGTAAACTGTCTAAATCTATTCATAGAAATTGGTTCATCTCTAAAAACTTCTCCAATTTGATATCTCTTATAAGGTAATTTTTTATTTTTAGCTAATCTTTTCAATTGAAAAGTAAATTCATATCTCAAAGCTAACTTTCTGCTACCTCTATCTTTTAATTTAAACGTATCAGAAACCGCTTCATCATCCGGATTATCCCCTTTAACAAACTTCTCAAACTCAACAACAGGAGTTTCAGCGGGCTCAAAACCATAAAGAGAGAAATATCTAGACAAAACTTCCCTTATCCTTTGTTTTTTAGAAGACTCTTCACCAGAGTAATCTCTAAAACCTTTCACAGTTTCCATATAACAAAACTAAATTTATGGTTTTAAATAGTTTTTGATAAGAAAATGCGATGGCCGGGAATTGAACCCGGATTTCACGGACCACAACCGTACGTAATAACCATTATACGACCACCGCCATCAATAAAATTAAAACAAGAACTTTATTTATAAAACTTATCTTCTACTCAAATTTCTTAAAAAGGCACCAAGTTTACCTTCAGCTTTCTCACTATAATTAATTCCTGCTAAATCAGCAACAATCTGCTTATAAGCAACAGCCGACTTACTTTTAGGATAAGAAAAAACAACAGGTTCACGACGAATTAAACTCTTTCTCATATATTTATCATACGGAACAATACCTAAAATTGGCTTCTCCAACAAATGCTCAACATTCTCAATTGGTATATCATGCTCCTCTCCAGATTTAGATAAAATAACTCCCTTAACTTTCTTACCAACTTCCTCAGCCAAACGAATAGTTTTCAAAGCATCAGTCATAGCAGGCAATTCAGGATTTGTAACAACAACTATTTCATCAACCGCATCCATAATAGCTAACGATTCACGACCCAAACCAGCAGAACCATCAATCAAAACTACATCACATAACCCACTTAAATTAGGCAAAACCTTTTTCAATTTTTCAGGAGAAACATTGCGAAGATCATCTAAAGATAAACCAGCAGGAACAATTTTCAAACCAGAATGATGTAAATAAACACTATCTAAAATAGAATTTTTTCCTTTCAAAACATCATGTAAAGTAATCGGAACAACCGGAACTCCCAAATGCAAACCTAAATTCGGAGTACTTAAATTTCCATCCATCACAATAACATCTCTACCAAAATAATTCAAAGCAGCCGCCATATTGACAGCAGTAGAAGTTTTACCAACGCCACCTTTTCCAGATAAAATTCCAACCTTAATTGTCATTATAAATCTCCTTCTGCCATATTTACAAAATCTTTAATATTAAAATAATATTCTTCAAGAACAGGAACAGTAACCTCTAACAATTTCCTCTCCAAATGAACAATCATTGTAACGTGTTTCCTATATTCCTCCCTTCTATCAAATTCAGAATCTTGAATCTTACACAACAACAAATACAATTTTATATGGGATTTATATTTTTTATCTAAAGTTAATAACAATTCCGCCCTATTTAGAGAATTCTCCGGAATACTCAAACCTTTCTTCTTTTCTTTATACTTTTCTAACAAGGCAAGAATAACAAAATCGCAAGACTCAACAAGTCTCTTTACCGTGTTCATAACAATATCGCAAGTTCTTGTATACTTCAAACTTATGTAGATTAAATGATCGGCTCGCTTTAGTTCTTCTCTTGCCTGCTCTATAAGGTCCATTAGTTGATACTCCGCGTTATAATACTATGAACTCTTGATATAAAAACTTTTGCCTTAGTGATATACTGCTTCAACTCCTCTTCTTTTAGAATTCTTGTCTTATATTCGCTATCACATATAACAAAACCTTCTTTTCTAGAAAATTCTATAGGTGCTTTTTTTCTATTCTTAATTAATTGATCAATATCAAAAATAAACCTAGGTAAAGACTCGTCAAAGCCATATCTTGTTTTAGTAATCTTCCTAAATAGGTCCAATTTTACACTAAAATTATCTGGATATGGCCCAATTTTCTTGTACAATCTTTCATACAACAAAAAACTATCCAAACAAGATTTCAAAGATTTATCCAAATTTTCTAATATTCCTAAAAAAAGTTTTGGGTCCTTAACAAATGGAAAAGTAGTATACAACATATGACTTGCTCTTTTTAAACAACTCACACTATCTCGAAAATCTTGCTTCACCTTTTCCATAAAAAAGGGTAGTAAATCAACATATTTAAAGAAAACTATTTTCCTAAAATCATCCTAGAATGAATTCTCCCATATCTCAAAAAATATCTTATTGGTGTAGTTAATTCTCTGAACAAATTTCCTTTTTCAGTCCAAACATAATGATCAACTTTCACATCAATACATTTCTCACCAGAAACAAGTTTTCTATCATTCTGGTTTGCCTCTTTCAAACAAGAAAAGGTAGTGGTGTGTGGCTCAGCAAATCCTTCAGCAACCAACCTAGATTCTAATTCAACATTTCTACCTTGCAATAGCCATGGACCATGATGATAATCTTCAACTGCAAAACAATTATCAACAAATTCCTTAACTTTATAAAAAAATAAATCTAACATAAAAAAAGAAACTTAATCTGATATAAAAATATTTCTATTTTTGCAAATCTATTATTGCCTCAGCCAAATCACCTTTAGTTTTCTCCAAGGCCTTCAAAGCATCTTCCTCAGAAACTCCGGCCTGAACAGAAACAGTCATAACATCATCCTTAGAAATACCACTTCCCTCAGAAGCTTCTCCAGTAATCTGATAAGTTTCCTGGCCCATCACATTAACTTTAACAACATGCGGATTTTTAATAATAATCTCTTTAGGACCTTTAATAATGACTTCAGAAGCAGGGATTTCCTCTTGTTTCATCCCCATCTTATTCATCATCTTCTGCATCTGTCTGGGATTCATATTAGGCATCATTTTTTTAACCAAAAAGATTATTTCCGTATAAATGCAATAATGTCTCTACTAAAATTACTAAAATTATAAACAGGACTACTGTTCCCGGCCTAAATTCAATCTTACTTTTATACTCATCATAGTACTGAACCAATCCTCCCATTCCGGAAGGCATTCTTACTTTGTCTTGTGCCATAAGAACATAAAAAATGCTTTATTTATAAAACTTTTGAAAAATATTAAAAACCCTGCCAAGCTCCCCGAAATACATGAAAAACCTAGTTTGGAGTGCCTCAAGATTAAAAACAGCAGAACATTGTCTTGCATGGTATTTCTATCGATATCATCACAAAGATAAAAGAAAAATTCCAACAACTCCTCCTTTAGTTTTTGGAAATTTATTCCACTCACTTATGGAAAGATTCTACAACGAAGATGGAACTCCTTTTTACAAATCTGAAGATTCTTTTTCAGGAGCAGCAGTAGGTCAATGGCTTCATGTATACACAAAAGAAGGAAAAGATAATAGGGGAAACAAAATAGATTGGTTTTTTGAAGGCCAAAAATACGCAATAATACCCGAAATTAAAGATGTGGCAAAACAAATTTATCAAACATATTCGGACCCAGAAAGACCAAGACCAGCAAAACAAGAATATGACATGAGAGTTTCTTTAGACGGTTTATTACTAAGGGGAACAATGGACGCAATATTCGGATATCGTGAAGAAACTGGATTAATTGGTACAGATTATAAAACAGATAGATTCCCTCCAGGAAAAGATAGGCTAGAATACGACCCTCAATTTGGATTCTACTTATTATTAATGGGTATAGCACTAAAACAAAACCCAATATTAAGAAGAGAATTAAACTTCCCCGAGGAAGAAGCAGAAAAATTATCAATAGAAAACCTATTCCTATCTGAAAAAATAAATATAGGATATGATCATCTAAGAACCGGACAAACAGTTCCAATTTCAAGGTCTGAAGAAGACATACAAAAAATACTAATTTCTATAAGAGACAGAAAAGAACAAATACTTACAAATAATTTCATAAGATCCCCTGGAAAACACTGCGTGAGATGTCAAAGAAGGGAACTATGTGACTCAGATACAAAAAATGAAGTAAAATTAGAACTACCAGATAACAAACAAATAGAACTATTTCCACCAACAAAAAGAATAAAAAAATCAAGAAAAAGACCACAAAAAGTAATAAAATTTCCAAAAGATAAAGAGTAGGTGAGTATAAGCCACATTCTGTTAGTGTTCCACGAAACATGGACAACACATCTTGACATTCGACTTAGCGTTTACATAAACTTGCACGAAGTCGTGCATCACTGTCTCATCGTTCCCTCATGTTTACTCGGCTGGTTAACTAATTTTTCTCACGAAAAACTTCGCAAGCCTCATAGTTTAACAACACAAGGACGTGCCATTTCTTAGCGATTGCCTCGAGTTTCCTCGACTTAATAAGCGACCGATATTCGTGTGTGGACTTTCCTCCCCATTACAGGTCTGTCAAGCACTCACCTACATCTATATACTCCAGAATACACTTTATAAATCTAACTATTTACTATAGCTCACACTATCTTCTCAAAAACTTTAGAAAAAAAGAAATGAGATAAATACATAGACAAGACATACTTTTGAGTAATTTCCAAGCGATTAGTAAACGCACGCTAAATACCTCGTTGCCTCAGCACTTACACGCCGTTCCTATCAAACTCGTCTTCTACGAGAGCTTGTAGTGTCTCTTTTTGAGGGGTGCTTCGAGCTTAGATGCTTTCAGCTCTTATCATTTATAGCGTAGCTGCTCGGCCTACCTTGTCAGATAACCGATACACCAGAGGCTACAGTCCTTCGTTCCTCTCGTACTAGAAGATCTTTCCTCTCAGACACTGAACACCTCCACTAGATATTGAACAAACTGTCTCACAACGTTCTGAACCCAG
>CAZPJW010000002.1:0-95388 GCA_964587005.1 Candidatus Woesearchaeota archaeon | reverse complement strand
ATAAATACAAGAATTATGATTTATTGTGCAGAACAACCATTTAATGTGCAGAACAGCTATTTATTGTGCAGATTGATTTTTAGATTATTTAATGTGCAAAGCCTATTAAAACAATAAGTTTTTAAATAGTCCAAAATATCTAAAAAGTAACATTGGAGGTGCAAAACAAATGTTAGTAGTTAAATCTAAAATAAAGGAACATTCTGGTGATTTAAACGTTGCTGGAGACTTTGCAACCGCTCTTGATAAAGAAGTCGAATCATTAATCCAAAAAGCATGTGGAAGAGCAAAAGCAAACGGTAGAAAAACTCTGCAAGCCAGGGATTTATAAAACTTTTATCACTTTTTTCTTTTTTTATTGCCAAAATTTATATACTTCTAATAATACTTTAGTAAAATGACTTCAAAAAGAAAGGGAACTTTATATGAAAGGGAATTATTCCACATGTTCTGGAATAATAATTGGGCAGCAGTAAGGTCTGCTGGATCAGGTTCAACTCCCCTACCAGCACCAGATATTCTTGCAGGAAATAAAGATAAATTATTAGCAATAGAATGTAAAGCAATAAAAACAAAATCAAAACATTTCAAAAAAGAAGAGATAGAACAGTTAAAAACATTCTCAGAAACAATAAATGCCTCCCCCATAATAGCAATGAGATTTGATAACAACGGATGGTTTTTTCTGGATGCAAACAATATAAAAGAAAATAAAAACGGAAACTATACAATAACATTTAATTTATGCCAAAAAGAAGGAAATAATTTTGAAGAGCTTCTTGGGCAATACAAACAAGCAAAACTATAATTTTAAAAGGTCTGCTCAATTCCCGGAATAAAGGTGAAACTAACATATTTACTAATAATCTTGTTAATCATACCAAATTCTCTAGCTGCTTTACAAATAAATGAAATTATGTATAATCCCGAAGGACAAGATAACAATAAAGAATACATTGAATTAAAAACTAACCTAAACATAACTGGATTTATTATACAAGATCGTTCATCAGAAGACACCTTAGAACTAATAAAATATTTCCCCTCAAATTACTCACTAATTGTTGAAGAAGGATTTAATCATACAAATATAAGCGCTACAATATACTCGGTCGGTACAACCATTGGAAATGGTTTAAATAACCAAGAAGATATCATAGTAATAAAAAACGGAACAGAAATATTTGATGCAATACATTATTTTTCAGAATGGGGAGCAGATGGCAACAAAAATTCTTTATGTCTAATAGAAAATAGTTGGCAGGAATGTCCTCCAACGCCAGGAATAGAAAACTTAGCAACACTAAAAAATTACTCTATAAAAATAAATGAATTTCTTCCAAACCCTGAAGGGGATGATGATGCACCAATGCCAGAAGGAGAATGGATAGAATTAATAAATTCAGGCGAACCAATAGATTTAGAAAACTGTTATTTTAAAGACAACGCAAATCACAAACTGTACATAATTGATTCAACAACATATTCTACCGAAATAGGTGACTATTTAGTCATCTACGCAAATGGATATTCTGGACTATTGAATAACAATGGAACAGAAAAAATACAACTATTTGACCCCCATAACAATCTAATTGACGAAGTAACATATAGTTTTTCAACAGAGGGAATGTCTTGGTCAAAAGTAGACGATATCTGGAGACAAACTGCGCCCACACCAAATGAAGAAAACGAAAACAATAAATCAAAACTAGACTCAGAGATAAAAATAGAGAAAGTATATTTGGGGACAGACAATAAAGCAAAATTTGGAGATAATATACGGATAAAATTAAACATATACAAGGGAAACATCTCAAAAACTTCAATATCTATCTGGCTTGAAGATGACAAAAAAAAGCTTAGCAAAAGAACAAGATTCAATATACAAGAAAAATTCAAAGAACAATCAATTACAATCCCTCTTCAAATATTCCCAAATTGTAATCAAAAAACACCAAACGGAAAATACAGGTTAAAACTAAAAGGATTAAATTCAGAAGATTCAGAAGAAATAAAAGTTGAAGGGATAACAAAAAATCTTTGTGAAGAAATAAAAACCACAATAAAAGAAAAAAGCGATAACGAGTATTCCGAAACAATTATAAACGACCCAAATTCAACCATTGACATAATATATGAGTCAACGGGCAAAAAAACAGAAAAATCTGGAGCAATTTTTTTCTGTTTTGTGCTAATATTTGTTATAATACAACTCACAATAGAAAAATGGAAAAAATAAAAATACATACAATTATAGAAATAGCAGGCTCACCTAGGGAACACGTAGAAGAAACAATAAAGAAAGTAACAGAGATAATAAAAAAGAACAAAAAACTCGAAGTCTTAAAACAAGAAATTGCAGAAATAGAAACTACAGAAGCACCTTCCCCAAGAAATCCTGAAGAAAAAATAGAGATATTTTCAACATTTGCTGATTTAGAAGTAAATCTAGAAAATTTTGACGAATTAATGCAATTTTGTTATACATTTATGCCTTCATCAATAGAAATATTAGAGCCAGAAGATCTAAAAATAAAAAATAGTTATCTATCAAATTCCCTAAATGATTTACTTGGTAGATTACACTATCAATCAAGAATTATCATGGAATTTGAAGCTCTAAAAAAACAAATAATGAAAGCAAGAGAACAAAGACTTAACGAGCAAAAAGATTAAACCTTTTTCTCACTTTTTTTATATCTTATAAAAATAAAGACAGCTATTACCAAAATAATCCCAATAACACCAAAAAGAATATTCCATTTATTATCTTTAACTTCTGGTGGGTCTTCTTCATCAAGATCAGGAAAAGTTATATTTTCGTCAACTGGCTCATCTTCACCAAAAGCATTTACATAAACTTGGATAGTATCATAATCTTCCTCACCATAAGTTAATTTAATCCATCCGGTATACTCTCCCTTTTCAGCATCCTTCAACTCATTTGCGTATATTCTATCTTTGAAACTTTCTTCAATCCCAATCTCTTCAATAGTATACCTTTCCAATTGCAACATATTTTCTAAATTCTCTGAAACTTCCACAGCCACATTTTCCAAAACTTCATCAAACCCATTAAAAATTCTAACAAATCCCTCAACACTCTCTCCAACATTAAAAGTAATGTTCAAAGACTCTTCAATAAAATATAGCTCCCCAGATTCAACAACATCAATTGGATCAATCAAATCAACATTTTTAAAAAAAACAGGAACATTATAAGAAAACTCCCCATAATTAATTAAAATATTAGAAGAATTTTCATCTAATAAAACACTAGAAACATAAAACTCTACTTCTTCACTACCTCCAGCAGAAAGTAAAAAACCATCAACGCTAGAAAGATAGTCATCTTCTAAAGTAATATTAACTTCAACATTCTCTTCACTTGGATTATTAATAGTCAAATAAAAATAATTCCCTTCACTCACATCTATTTCAAAAACTCCGGGATCAATAGTCAAAATACTTTGATTAGTTTCTTCGATAAAAAAATCATAATACAAATCTTCTTCAACCAAAACTTCATTCTCAAGATAAATAACATCTTCTAAAACAAAACTATAATTTCCAAATACTTCTGGCAAATTAAAGTAAAAATAAGTATACTCCCCCAATTTTACTAACCCGGGATAGACAGAGATTGTCTCATCAACCAACTCCAATCTAAAATCCTGAATTCCAATTTCATCATCCAAATCTTCATTAAAAAATAATTTTCCTTGAACACTCTCTCCAGAATAATAAGTGTCCTTATCAAATTGAACGTCAATAGGCAAGGCATAACAAAAAGATCCAAAAAGCAAAATAAAAATAATAAAGAAATTTCCTCTCATTTTTTACGAAGTAAATCGCGGGCTTTTTTCAAAGATTCATCCAGCTCCTTCTCAATTTTACCCTCTCTCCTATGTGCGTAAGGATTTTGAGGTGCCGGCCTTCTAGTCGGAATACTTTGTTTAGTCACTCTAAATGGCAATTTAGGTTCTCCTTTACCCGGGCCCTTTCTCCCTTTCTTATCTTTGAAATATCTCAAATAAATGAAATAAATGGCAGCAATACCAATTAAAATAATCAAAATAATAATTATCCACTTCAACCATGAGTTTCCTTTCTTGACACACTCCCCAGTAACTGTGTCCAATTCTTCATCTTCCGCGCATTCTATTCCCGGATCGGGATCGGGATCAGTACCGCTACAATCTTGAGCACAATTAAAAGAATTTTCAGAGCCAGTACATCTTCCATCTCCGCAGACATCAACAGGGCCAGTATAATTTGAAAGAACACATTGACAAGCAACACAAATTTCTCCACCAGTCATATTACACTCAGAATTATATTCACATTCTTCCAATCCTTCAACAACATAATCTCCACAGACATCATCTCCTCCAATACCCCCATCATGACGAATTCTTCCACTAGAATATAAAGTATACAAAACAAAGGCTGTATCTTCTACGTTTTGATTCCAGCTTCCATCATCTTTTTGGAAAAACTCAACAAACTCAACAGCAGCATCAATATAATCTCCCTTTAATCTTCCATGTTTCTTCAAAGACAATAATGATAAATAAGTAGTTTTTAAATTTCCTTCCCAACTACCATCAGGCATTTGGTTCTCACTACTCTTCAACCATTCAACATATTGATTATCACCAGTTAAAATATACAAAAATGCATTGCCTCTAGCACCCTCAGAACAACTAGATTTCAAATATGGCCTAACTAAAGAAGCACCTTCAACTTCCTCCAAAACCCAACTAACATAACCGCTAGTCAAACAATCACAATCTCCCAAATCATAAAAACAACCATTCTCAATTGTTAATGGATCATCATCATCCACAATATAATAATTATTCTCAAAATTAAATAAAATAGATGGACTTGCCCCCACATTACAATTTACATTAATTGTTTCATTAATATCCGCCTCTCCATTCTTAATACAATTCTCAAAGTCAATCCAATTAGTTTCTCCACAAATATCAGAAATCAAAATATTCTCTGTAGCATTAATATAAAATAAATACTCTTCTTCCGCATAATTTAATCTACAAGTTCCAGAAACATCACTATCCAACTGAATAAACCACTCCCCAGAAGACCGGGCCATTTGATGTTGGCCAATCAACCAAGTTATTTCATCACTAACATTCTCACCATACTCATACAATGCTAAAGTAGCAAATGCACTAGATTTAACATCTCCCCAGTTATCAGTAGATTCCAACTCTTCTAGCCTATCAATACCATCAGAAACATCATATTTATCCATCAAGGCCAAAACAGATAAAGCAACATCAGAAACACTTCCATCCCAACTACTTGAATTCATTTGTTCATATAACCAATCATAAGCTTCTCTTACTTCTACATCTTGATCTTCAATAGTAAAATTAGTCTCATTTTCTGCATTTACAGAACTAACTAGCAAAAATAGGAAGAATACACTAAAAAATACAAGGCTACCTCTTTTATTCATACATTCTATCAAGGGCAATTTATTTAAAAAAGTTTCTTTTAAATATATCATGGCAATACCTAAAAAAATCACGAAATTAGAGTATTTAGCAAAAGGAAAGCGAGGAATAGTCTACACGGGGTACCTAAACAAACAAAAGGTATCCATAAAGACAAAAAGGTCAGATTCTAAAGCATCTGAAAGAATAAAGAACGAATCAAAATTTTTAAAGATATTAAACAAACATAAAATCGGTCCAACATTACTAAAAACCGGAAAAGATTATTTAATTTACAAATATGTCTCAGGAACATTGTTACCAGAATTTTTACAAAAAGAAAAGAGTAAAACAAAAAAGAAAAGTGCAATAATAAATATTTTAAATCAAGCAAGAACTTTAGACAAACTAAAAATAAACAAATTGGAATTTACTCGTCCCCTAAAACATGTTTTTGTAAAATATCCAAAGGTCACAATAATAGATTTCGAACGTTCCTACTATACTGAAAAACCAAAAAATGTAACTCAATTCTGTCAGTATTTAATAAAAAGAAAATATATGAAAAATAATATTAAAATTTTTAAAAATTACAAAGAAAATCAAACAGACGAAAACTTCAAAAAAATATTAAAAGAAATAAAATAAAAAAGTTAAATGAAGAAGGAGAAAAGTATTCTATCCGTCTCAAGATTCTCCTTAACATCCCTAACAATCATTTGCTCACTTAATACTAAATCTCCTTCATATTCTCCTAAATAGTTTTCGCCCCACACATCAGAATATCCATACACAAAGAACTCAAATCTTTCAGAAGTGGAAGGATAATATCCAAAATCTTTGAAACCATCATGAATTCCTTCACCCGGTGAAACAATTTGGTAAATCAACATGTGGTCATCAATATTCAAACTATACGGTTCGTAATACATCTGACCAAGCTGAGGAACATAGTCTAATAACCCTCCCCCATTAGAAAAGAGAAGAGTATAATTCTCAAACTCACCCGCATGTTCATAATCCCCATCATCATTCATAAAATACTTCGGTCCCCATCGCTCTCCAGGCATATCCGGAGCAACAATAACTACTTTATAAGAATCTATAAACGGCCCCAACTTCAAACCCTCATTCATGCCTGCCTGACCAACTGCAGTAACAAGGACAACATCTTCTTCAATCTCAGAATCGGGAGTTCCGTTATTGATTTCATAATTCTCTATCAATTCAATTTCATATTTATATTCAGTCAAATTACCTTGAGAAGTATTTCCACACTCAGAACTATAAACACACTTCTCAATACACCCTGCAGGTACACTTCCCGGACTCTTCAACGGAATTTCTCCCCCTGCACTGGCAGGCCGTTCATCAGAAAATATGTCTCCAGTACAATATCTTTCATACCTCATCTCATCACTATCACAGTCTCCAAGACCACATCCAATTTCCCCCCAAGGAGTACATTCACCACAATCCCCGGACAACTGTACGTCTTGGTCAGCCAATTCACAACCAGAAACAGCCAAAACTCCAGCTAAAAACAATACCATAAAAATAAATTTTTTCATTATATCACCTCAGTGTTTATAATAAAATAAAGAAACTTAAATATATATAACTTGTTATTTCCCAAAACTATAACATTTTTCTTTCAAAGGACACTTTTCACATTTATTTCTATTCTTAACAAAATCTGGTAACTTCCCATTTAAACTATTCCTAATATTATCAACCAACCCCAAAACAAACTCCCCAACAAACTCATTATTTGGAACTTTCCTAATTTCCTTAGAACCTAGATAATTAACATAACCACATTCAATTTTCTTTCCAAGTTCCTTTTCGGCTAAAACCATAAAAACTTCAACCTTTGCCCTATCCGAAGGCCAAACTCCTTCTTTGGGTCCAGTAGAATTTTTCAAAAGAATAGGAACACATTTACTTTCAAAAACTTCAACCCTATCAACCTTCCCAAAAATACTTTCATTTTCAATTTTAATCCAACTTAAATACTTAGGAAAAAGATTACTCCATAACTGAGATGAAAAAACTTTTTCTCTAATAAAAAAACTATAAACATTTTTGGCACGCAGTTCAACCTCTTCCATAACATCCTTCCACAAAGAATGAAAAACATCCGTTCCCTTAATATTTAATTTCTCCAATTCAAACTTATATTCTTTAATTCCTTCTTGAACTAAAGAATAATATTTCTTCCTAAACAACATTTCAACTTCATCAAGTTTCATAAAATTCTTTATAGACTCAACAATTTCCTTATCAACAGAATTAATCTTTTCATAAACCTCATCCTTAATCTTCCTTCTAATCAAATACTCTTCTCTTTCTTCTTTTAGCTTCTCAACTTCCTCCAAAAATAACTTCCTCTTACAATATAAGAAAGTAGAGATCCAATCAATTGGAATCTTTTCCATAAACAATAATAAGTAGTCACTAAAAACTTATAAATCATTCCAAAACATAAATTTCTCTGCCTACAATGCTCCTTTTCTCCTCATATTTCAAAGGAAACTGAATTTCATCTAAAGAAGCAATCTTAAACCCAGATTTTCTAAAAATCTTATCCAAATCCAACCGATAAGTCTTTTTATTTGAGGCCCTAAAAACGGGCATTATCATTACAACCTTTCCATTTTTCTCCAAAACTTTCTTAAGATTAGCAAAAAAAGACATATACAAACCATTTAATTCCTTAACCACCCTAATAGCTTCCTCTTTTTTAGGATATGTCTTAAAATACGGCCCCAAATAAGGCTCACTAGCAACACAATTAATTTTCAAAGGTAAAAACTGATTAATCTTAGAAGAATCTCCCTTAAAAACTTTAAAATCTCCCTTACTATTAAAGTTCTTCAAATTCTTCATGGCCATCATTCTAATTTTATCATCAATTTCAACTCCAACACACTTAATATTTTGAGATAAACACTCTTCCAACAAAACACCAACACCACAAAAAGGATCCAATAGTCTTTCACCTTTCTTAACTTGTGTTAAATTAATTAAAATTTTAGCCAATCTTATTGAGATACTTCTAACAAAATCATTATGCACCCGACTATTATCTCTTTTCTTATACTCTTTAGGATTAGAAACCTCAATTACTCTTCCCAAATAATCACCACAAATAACAAACTCCAAAAGATCTTTCGATGGAATCTTTTCCACATTCTTTTTTTTCATGGCCTTAATCTTCTCTTTCTTAAACCATTCTTTCAAAACACTATCAAAATTACCAAATTTATTTTTTCCAAAAACACTAACTGCATAATTAACTTTATTTTTGCTCCCTTGATAGAAATCAATTTCCTTAAGTTTATTTTCAATAACAACTTCAGCAATCTTAACAGTCCCACCCAACTTAGAGATATTAATGTTAAACTTATCTAAGGAAAAAACAACAATATCATCTGAATAATATTCTTTCTTGTATTTGATCCCATAATTCCTAAAATAACTAATTAATTCAACATATGATAACTCCGGGTTCCTACCTAAAACAAACATATATTTTTTCATAAACAATTAACCTCTTTAGTATTTATTTAATTTTCTACTTGGATTTCTTTGTTCTGCAGCAAAAAGAACAAATGGTTTCCTATCTAAATGTTTTCTAATCTTTATGTTATCTATAAAAAAACTTCCCTTCATAAAATGATCCGCATTAAAATTAACCATGCCGATATCAGAAATCAAATCAAAATTATCCAAATTTAAAACAGATTCATCATTAAAATAGAAATCAAAATTAGAATTAGATTTCTGAACAATACTAATATCATTCCAAACAAAATGCTCATAATTTACCCCAATAGGTATCCACGAGTCAGATTGGTTGTTATAAACCAAAAATTCATTCTGAAAATCTTCTCCACCAAATTTTAAACGTGCACCAAACCTATCTCCTTCTAAATTTTTAATCCCAACTTCTCCTAAACTAAAATATGTAAAATAAATAGAAAAATCGACGGCAACATCATTAAGGGGTTTATTTATTAATTTAGAATCAAACCCCTCTTCCCTATAAGACGGCAACCAACTAAAATAATTAGAAAGAAATCTACCAGAAATCGCTTCATCTTGTTCAGTTTGGACAAATCTACGCTCATCCGAACTATTTACACAAAGCAAACTTTGATTACTTGTCGCATATTCTATAACTGCCCCAGTTTTACTCCCACTATTGTGACATTGACTATTGCAACCAAAATAATACATACCAATAACACCAGAATCTAAATCATCTTTAATAACAACGGGATCCTCAACTCTAAGAAAATCATATTCACTCGTTCCAGTCAAAAATGGATTTTTTGAATATCTTGTCCAATTAATTAAATCCGTACTATGGGCGGCCCCTAAAAAAAGTTTATGGCTGCCCCCTTCCTCTTTTCCATTATAAGTCATCAAATATTGCCCAGAAGACAATTCAATTAATTTGGGATTTGCAACATGTTCACTATCCCAAGAATCGGGTTCGCCCAAAAAACCTGCAGACCCATTATGCATAGGGGTCCAATTATACCCATCTACTGAGGTAGCAAAAAAAATCTGAAAATGGTTCAAACTCGGGTCAATTCCTTCCATACCCATAACATATTTTCCAGTAGAGAGTTTTATCATATAAGGAATAGAAGGTTTTACATTAGACACACCATCTTGACCATAAAATTGATATTCTGTCAGTACAGGATTTCCAATATATTTTTCCCAGTTTATGCCATCATATGAAGTAGCAATACCAATTCCATAATTATCGCTAGAATTTTTACCAACATAGGTCATTAAATAATAATTTTCATCTAACTTAATAACATTGCCAGTAGCAGTAGTACTATCATCCCATTCCCCCACTTCTCCCTGATCTAAAACAAGAACGCCATCCAACCACTCTGTTCTTTTAAGTCCTTCAGAAACAGTCCTAAATATCCTAGATTCATCAACACCATACCCATACCCCATATAATAACCAATATAGTGCCCGTCTTCAACAACCATATAACCATCCTTATCAATCATGGGAGCAAACCCCCTAACACTTTTATTATCTAAACCTTCTCCATGTGGCTCAATAATAGGGTTTCTCTCATACTGCTCCCAAACACCAAGAGAAAAGTTATCAAATATTTTCGGGCATTCTTCACTTCCAGCATAATCATCAAAATGTAAAAATGTATTGTATCCATCGCTTAAACTACCTACCCCTTCGTTCCCGTAATAAAGATAAATTTTATTTTTTATAGCCCTATTTTTTGAAGAAGGCAATTTCACCCAAAATTTAGAATTACCCTTTACATCACATTCCTCTGTCCAAAAATCAAGCAAATTTTCATTATAATCTGTAAATCGAATATCTGAGCAATCATAATTTATTTTGCCTTCCTTGTATTCCCTAGCAAACCCCTTATTTATCTCAATTTGGTAGTCGCTAACATCTTCAAAAGATGCAATATTTACTGGGAATCTATACTCCCAATTATCCAACCAAGCATAGCTAGAACTAGCTAAGGACAAAAAAATCAAAAATACCAATAAACTTTTCCATAATTTCATAAAATTGAAAATTATATCCAATTTATAAAGGTTTATTTTCTTCTTTTCCTAAAGTAAACAAACCATCCTATATTTATTAAAATCAAAACAACCAGTGCTATTATAATAATATCGCTTCTGTCTAATCCTTCCGTTTCTCCAACAACCGCACCAGCACCAAACAAATCAAATTTGATCGAATTCAAACTAATAATCGCTCGCATATCTTTTTCAACCTGTTCTTCATTATAATTCAAAATAGACTTAGCATTATAATCACCTTCTTCAACACCTGCCGTATCCCAGAAAGCAGTTAATTCCCCCTTAGATAAGGCAGGAATATTCTCACTAGCACTCTTAAATCTTCCAATTTCTAAATCTTCTTGACTCAACACCAATTCAGTAAAAACATCTTCTATACTTTCTGACCAACGATTCTCGACAACTATATTAAATTTAGCAATTTCACCTAACTTAAAATCTTCTACACTCATATCAACAATCTCAACTTTCATTTCACCAACGTCAAAAACTCTTTCGGTATAAGCAACATTCCCATCATAAGTCAAAGTAACTTTCGCGTAATATCTCCCATTATTAATAACTTCATCTTCCCAGATTCCTCTCAAACCAACTTTTTCTCCAGGATTAATCGAAGCCAGATTTGTCTCAACGCTCTTAACTAATTCATTAGTAGATCCATAAATATCTATCAAAGCTTTTGCATTAATAATCTTCTGGGTTCCAAGACTATCTATGCTAGCAACAAACTCAATCCTATTCTCGTCAATACCTCCCAAAATATTCAGATTTACAATAGCATATTTTCCGGGGTATGGGACATCCACAACTAAATTATGAACCACGGCAATACTCGCCCCTAAAACAGAACCTTCGGAAGCAGTAGAAATCGGAACTTCCCTAATTATAATATTTGTCTGATGTTTTCCTGGTTCTTCATATTCCGAAGGCAATTTAAATTTATATTTAACAAATTTGTATTCTTCATTAGAAGAAAACTCCAACTCATTACTCTCTAAATAAAGAGAATCTGCTAATTCTCCTTCAGCATAAATCAAAACTTTCATATCCTTCGCTTCACTATTCACAATTTTTAATTCTCCTTCTCCTTCAAAATTAGGGGTGAAATCAACTATTTTTCTAGCTGGGGCGACTCCCAACGCATTAATGCTATTTGAAAATAATATAATTATAATTAATGAAAACATACAAATTCCCATTATTTTATTTAATTTCATCCTGACATAAACCCCGTAAATGTTATATTAGAATCAGGTTCTCCAACTGGTTCACTCATAGGAACAGTTACATTAATATGGCAATAAGCAGTATCATTTACCCCAGTATAATCCAAACCAAAAATCGCAGTCACCATGCCCGTCGGCATAACTGTCCAGTCAAACAAAGAATCTGTAGTGTTATATGAATCCGATTCACTCTCATTTATTCTAAACTGATAACTTTCATTTCCTAATCCGGAAGAAGTAAACAAATCAGTAGCACTAATATTAATATCGGTTAATACATTTCCTCCATTCATAATTTCAATAGGGGGAGGACTATTATCTGTTGTATTATCACTTTCATCAACATTCATACTCCCAAAATCAACCTTGGAAGTTGGCAAAGAAATATCAATATAAGAAGATACCGTAAAATTCCATACAGTACTTACAACGGTATCAGTTCCATCTGTAACTTCAATCCTCCAATAAAGGACACTATCTACATCCAATTGATCCTGGTAAATATAATCAGAGTCAACTCCACTACTATCACTAGTCTCATTAAAAACCACACTAGTCAAAGACTCATCATCGGCAACAACAATTCTGTAAGTAAGTGGATCATCATCATCATCTGAGGAATTACCCCAATCAAAAAGTGTGGTCCTATTAATAACTGTAGTATTTCCAGTTGTAGGAGTATCTAAAGAAGGAACAGAAGGGGGAGTATTTAAAATAACAAGTCCATCAGAAATAACCATGTTTCCATCATCTTCCAGATCGGTAGGCACAATAGCAGCACTCCAATTATTTCCTTTAACAGTCTCATTGGATAAAATTATTTTGGGAGAATGTCCATCTAGACCTGCCTGATAATTTGCTAAAATTTGGTCTTCAGAAAGAGATTCATTATATATTCTAAATTCATCAACACTTCCATTAAACATCCTATTAGAAAAATAACTATCTCTCCCAACAAAAATATCAACACTTGAATTTCTTATATCTCCATTGTAAGCATCTCCCTCTGTTTTTACCCCATCAACATACAAAGAAACATTCTGTCTGTCATATACCCCAACAATATGGTGCCACTCTCCTAGTGAAACAGCTCCAGATGTGTTGGCTGAATAAGATTGATCCGCATCTGCTGCCCCAAGTATTCTAAATTGTACTTTCCCCGAGTCCCATGCCCTAAGCAAAAACGAATTTTGGTGTCCAGCAGTAGCCTCTGCAGCACCAGAACCTTTCATCACAAAAGCTTGATAGTCAAAATCTCTAGTCTTATTTATCCATATCTCTACAGTTATTTCTTTAATAATATTCAAACTATCAGAATGGGTAAAATTAATATAGGGCATTGTGTCATCATTTGGAGATAAATAATATGCCCCCCCCTTAACTCCATTTGAAATCCATTCGGGATAATTTGAAACAGGAAGTGACTCTATCTGTTGGAGGGTTCCATTATTTCCAAAGGTAGAATAATCGGGCACAGCCAAACCATTTAGAGAAGACTCATTTCTATCGAAAGGCGCGTTTAAAACAGCTATAGAAACATCGTCAGTTCTCCAATCAGTAATATTAAAAACTGCATCTTCATCAGAATCTGAATTTGTATCAAAGTATAAACTCAAATTTTGCAAAGTCAAATTAGTTCCCAAAGTAGAATTTAAAATGATATTACTGAATGCACTGGGAGCAGTATTCAAAATCTCTAATTCACTAGAATTGGTCCAGTTACTGGCCAACTCCCCATTATCTGTCAAAACCATACTACAATTCCAAACATTTCCTTTAGTAGTATTTCCACTTCCTAAAGTTGCATTAAACAATGTTCCATTAGCAAAAGAACTTGTAAAGTTAACACTAATATTTAGAATTCCCCCGTTATACCACCTAATAGAAACATTCAAAGCATCTCCATCAGGATCAGAGATAACAGAGGAACAATTCAGCTCAGAAATGGTTGTGTTAGTTCCATCAGTAGAGTTTATGACTGGGCTAGGATCATTTGGGGCGGAATTAGAAATTCCAGTAGTAAAATTAAAAGTTCCGGTATCATTGCAGTTACTTTCAAAATCGCAAGAGGTAATGTTATAATAATATGGAGTTCCTTCATCCAACCCCGTTATGTTTACAGAATGGTAAATAACAAAAGAGTTATTTTTACCACCAAGGGTCCCTAAAGAAGCACTAGTTCCATAGTTCACAGATGTATTTGCAGATTCTTGAGTAGTCCAATTAACCAAAACAGAAGTAAAAGCAGAAACATTATTAACATTGCTCAAGGCAGGAATCTCATTCCAAACAGAAAAGATGCTCTCATCAGTTTCAACACCCTCAAAACTTTCTCTAAATTCAGTAAAACTATACTCAACTGCACCATCATTAGCAAGATCTTGGCTAGATTGATTCACCCAAAAGGTATTATTCCAAGAAGTGAAGTTAATATTAGCAAAATTTATTCCATTCTCTCCCACTTTATATGCATAACTCGTATTAAATAAATAAAAAATATTATCATAAGAAGTCACATTAGTCACATTTCTCTCAGGACTATTGTCATTCTTCATTTGAAACGCGGCCGGGCTATTTGTATTGTTCCAATGGTTAGCATAAATCGTGTTATTATGGAAAGAAATATTATGTCCAGACCTAGTTACAAACCCATAAAAGATTGTCTGGTTAGCAATAATATTATTATAAGCATAATAATTACTATCATGTTTAGATAAAATTCCATAACCTCCCCCTTTTACAATGTTGTTCCTAATCTTAGAATTATTTGTTTTTCCAGTAAACAAACTATGTTGATTACAAGGCAACCTTGGCAAAATAATAGAATTATTCTCAATTATTGTGTTTTTTATGGTCCCCTTTCCGCCTGCAATATTATCTGGCCCCACCTTTATTCCATAGTTATATTCACAATAATTATACTGAAGGGTATTATTTCTAATTATAACATCTTCAGTTTGTCCATTTGTGCCCCCCCTAATATCAATTCCAGTACTGTTATATTGATAAAGAGAGTTGTTCTCAAATAAAAGCGCAGAAACATTCGTTCCTCTAAAGAAATATCCTCCCTCTAAATTTACATAATTAGTTGAATTCCCCATCCGATTATTAATTACCCTTAATTTAGAATTATTTCCACCACTTTCCACCCATATAGCCGCATATTTGGCAGAAAAGTTTCCTGCCCAGAATGTATTATTTTCAATTGTCAGGCCAGTAGTATTTCTCATTCTTATCGAAAATTCTTCCTGAGGTATTTCGGGAGTTCCAAAAATATTATTTTCAAAAACCCATGTATCCGCCTTTACTTTATTAAAATACACCGGCCCATAATTCCCTCCAGTCGAGATGTTATGAATCATATTGCCTGTCATTATAATATCATTCATTTCAGCAGCGGGCCTATCAATTATAATCCCCCCAGTAGTCATGTTTCCCATAAAAGTGTTATTTATTATTGTAAGATTGTTGGCAGAAGATCCCGCTGCATTAATACCAGTAATACACGAATCAAAGGTATTTCCTTCCACATACCATTTGTTTACCGAACTTGGAACAACTCCAGAGGTACAATTAATGATGGTATTATTGATAAGTTTTCTCCATCCTCCAGCATCAATACCATTGAATCCGGATTTTGTTCTATTCCCATCAATAGTAAATCCAACCAAAGTTACATTATTCCCATCATCCTCTACCCTAACTACTCTAGAAGCAGAATCATCTGCAGCCAAAATAATTGCTTTAGTTTTATTATATGAAATAAAAGTTCTGTTGGCCCGATTGGTACTTAAATACAAATATCCTGCAGCATCAGAATCTTCAAGATATCTCCCATCACCAACATAAATCAAAGAATTTGCAGCTGCAGTGTCATCTGCATGCTCCAAAGTTAACCAAGAATCATACCACGAACTTCCATCATTTGCATCATTTCCCCCCTTAGAAACATAATATGTATTTGGATTATTCTTAACCGTTAAATTACTAGAATTACCCCATGAACTATTTACTGTTCCATCAAACAAAACCATACTACAAAACCATTTACTTCCTTCAGTAGTATTAACGCTTCCTAAAAGAGTAACATAATCGGCCCCACTAGAATACAAACTTCCAGAATTATCATCATTAAATTCTAAATGTAAATTATTATTTTTATACCATCTAACTGTAACATTCAAATCATCAGAATCCGGATCACTTATAGAATCCGAGCAATTCAAATCTTGATCAGTAGTATTTGTTCCATCTAAAGAATCAATAGCCGGGCTAGGATCATTTGGGGCAGTATTCAAATCAGTAAATGTAACAACATGAACAACATTATCCGTTAAATTAACATCTTGAACATCTGTTCCATATTCAATATGACTTACGTTAACAGTATAATTAGTAAAATAGTTATACGAGCCACTCGTATTAACATTTTTCTCGGTTAAATTTTGTTTAGGAATCCAACCAGTTGCATCCGTCTCTTCATCAAAAACTTGAACAGGCCCCTTATCATCATAGGTAGCACTAACATTTGCTCCTTCAATATCACCCCCATCACTATCATTAACCTTAACATCTAAAAACCATCTAGTAATAATATAAGTAGGGTCCGAACCCCAATTAACATCATTGTAAGAAACATTCAAAAAAGTAACATAATTATCTGCAGTACTACCAGCAAATCTCAAATCTTGGCTTGCTCCGCCCTTAGCAACAACATTTGTAACATCAGTGTAATCAGCATTAACCCATAACATACCATAAGATCCATCAAAATAAGAATTCTTAACACTAAGATTGTCCGCACCCGTATTCAAATACAACGGATAAGTACCCCCACTAGCATTAACATTATCTAAACTAGCATTGTTTGAATTAGTAAAATACAAATTTCCTGTAGCAGAGCCAAGTGAATAAAAGTTAGTTACATTAGTATTGTCTGCATTATTGGCATAAAATCCATAACCAATCGAAAAGTTGGCAGAATTATTAATAAAAGAATTATTATCAGAGTCTCTAACATAAAAAGAATATTCTGTACCACCATCATTAAAATTATAAGAAACAGTATTATTCAAAAATCTATTATTATGCGCACCAGAACCATAAACAATAATTCCGACTTCAGTAGAATTCCTAACATCATTTCGAGTAACATTAACCCAATCTGCACCATTTAAATAAATTCCATAGAAATTTTTGTGAAGAATATTATCTTCAATTACTACCCCTCCATTAGTAGATGAAGAAATAATAATCCCATCTTGGCTACTTCCAGAATGATTAGAAACTCTATTACTGGTAACATTAATTCTAGTAGTAGTTCCTACAAAACCAATCCCACTATCTTGAGTAGCATCAGTACTGTAAACATCATTATTGTAAACCAAAGTATCATTCACATTACCAAAATATATTCCATATAAGTCAGCATCAAAAATAGTATTATTTTCAACTCGATTGTTTCCAATAAAATCATCACTATACCCCGCAATACCGTAATCAAACTCATTAATTACATTATTTGAAATATTTGTATTTGTAACGTGTGGAGCCATAGAACTTTCAGTAGTAATTCCAATTCCAGTAGAGTGCGTCCCCGTTAAATTATTATTATCGACTAAAGAAAAGTTAGCGCCCCTCAAACGAATTGCCTTTCTGTCTCCACTAGCTTGGAATGTATGAAAGGAGTTATTAACCACAGTAGCATTTTCACTAATATAAATATAAATTCCAAAGTCATAAACCTCTTTAATAGTATTATTAATAAATTGATTATCATTTCCATTAGAAAAAATCCCATTAGAAAATTGTTGAATAATACAATTTTTTACACTAATATTATGATCATTATACGCCGCCCAAATTCCATAAGTTCCATCATCAACTGCATCTCCATCAATAAGATGATTATTACAATCTAAAACCGTGTTATCACCTAAATCCAACCCATTTCCAGTACACCCAGTAATATCATTTTCCATCAAAACATATCCGGAAATGGCTTGTCCACAACTTAAAACATCATTATAAGCATAAGCAACCTGGTCACCAAACTCAAATTTTAGATAGTGTTTCTTTTGAGTTAAAACTTTACTTATTTCAAATCCGGTCCTTTCACAAGAATAATTCTCAACAAAAACTTCTCCACTATTCAAAGTATAATCAACACTATTTTCTCCACACCTTAAATCTAAAAACTGCAAGTCAAAATCTCCTTTTTCAATATCCCAAGTAGTTCCATTAAAAACAGAAATACTCAAATTAGCAACCCCCGTAGTATTAAATCTAACTGTCCAATTCCCTCCCAGCATAGGATAAGATTGAACATTTAAAATTTCAATCTCAATCTCATATTCTTTCAATCCATTTATTTCATCTATTTCCCAAGTAATATAATCAATCAACCCATCTTCGTCTAGATCTTCGGAAACAAATTTTTCTTTAACTCTTTCTTTTTTATCTACTAAATACAGGTTAATACTTTCTGCAGGAACATTATCCAAATAAGAATAAACCAAAACATCCTCAAAATTCTCCCCCTCAACAAAAATTTTCTTTTTCCAATCACTAACTACAGATTCTTTTGCTATCGGTCCAGGAGTAGAATACCTTATCAAAAATTCTTTGGAAGGTCTTTTTATAGAAACTTTATTATTCTTAGAATCATAAACCGCTTCTCCAGTAGTCCTAAAAATATCCTCAAAAAAGTTGAAAACTATATTTCCAGTAATCAGGTTATCCTCTTCAGTTTTTTTATTTTTTTCTTTAATTAATATTTCTTCGCCATCCTCAATTTCATAGTATTCTATATTAAAAGTGCCATCTGGAAGAGTTAAATCAAATAAGTCCAACTTCCTCTTTAACTTAATTCTCTTCTCCCAAACAACTGGCTTATTAATTATAACACCAAGATTTATCAAAGATATTTCTTCAACAAATTCACTTTCATTTACATCCAAACTAATCTCCTCTTTCTCAGGTTCAAATTTATTAGAAGCAGTTAAACTTGGTTCAGAAGTATCAACCTCATCAGAAATTCCCACCGCAGTCTCATCAACCGGAATTATTTCATCTATATCTTCTTCAGTCCATTCCTCTTCAACTCCGCCAACTGCTTCCGGCTTTAGATTGGGCCCATCCAAAACTCCCTCAACAGAATCTTCTTGTTTATCTACATCACTAACAACCTCAATATCGCCGGAAACACTTTCCTTAACCCCTTCACCTACTAAAGAAGTAGAAACTTCTGCAACATTAAAACCTTGATAAGCAAACATTCCCAAAAAACCAAAAACAAAAAGTAGTGCAACTACAATGGAGAATGTAACAAAAGAAAATTTCTTCCCTTCAGGATTTTTAGTTCCCAAATAAACACTTTTAACTTTCCCATTAGGAGTTCTAACACTCTTAAAATAATATGGACCAAACTTCTTTCCACCTCTAGTTATATATTTCTTATAAACCAAAACCGACCCCTCTTTTCAAATAGAAATAACAAACTATACTATAAAAACCTTTCCAAAACTAGTTTACCTACATCAAATGTCTCTTAATTCTTCTTGTATTTTCTTAATCTTAGCTATCTTTTCTTTCGTTCTCAAAAGTTTGGCCTGAGAAATACCCTTAGACTTATTTAATTCCGATTCTTTTGCTATCAATTTAGAAATCCTATCTCTCAACTTAGTTTCACTATTCTGAGCATTTACTATATCCGACTCTAATTTTCCTAATTTAGTTGATAAAGAAATCTTATTCTTTTTTAATTTACTTAGCTCTTTAGATACATCACCCAACGCTTCATTAAGAACTGAATGACTAGAAACTTTCTTCTTATTTTTTTTCTTAGTTTTTCCAACCATCTTTATTTATTTTGGTTTTTTTATTTATAAATCTTCCTCTTTTATAATTTTTTGATTAGTCCTTTAATCCTTTGTCTGCCCTTGCCGTATGAATCTTTAGATACATAACCATGGGCATATGCTTTTTTCAAAGTATCGAGCTGCTTCTCAAATCTTTCCTTTGTCTTCATTTTTTCTTCTTTGGTTCTTCTCTTTTTATGATATTTTGAATAAATTTTTGTCAATTTATTTTTATGTGTTTTCTCAAATCTTCTTAATCTTATATTGTGATAAATAAATACAATAAAGATAGCAATAGCAACTAAGACAAAAATAAATAAGATACTCATTTCAACCCCCAAACCCGGAACTTTGAAAGAAGGATATCTTACTTTATCTTTTTCCATAGTAATTTCGCCACCCCCCTCAAAATCATCCAAAGTAACAAGTAATCTAATTTTAATGATTTTATCACTGACAAAGTTAATAGAAATATCATTCACTTCATCGCCATCCAAATCAAAATAAGCAATCTCATCATAACTAATCTGATATTCATTATCTCCCAACTTCAAAATCAATTCATCTGCCCAAGCAAACCTAGAAACAATAAAATTATATTCTATTCCTCCCTCAAAAAGAATCTTAATTGTGTCTCCTTTTCCGGGCTCAATAGAGTATCCATCTTCTTCTTCACTAAAATCAACCAAGTGAGTAGTTTCAGCAGGAATTCCTCCGCCACCACCAGAGCCGCCACCGCCTCCACTATCATCTCCACCAGAAGACACGACAGTCAAACTAACTTCGGCAACAGAGAAAGAATCCTCGGGCCGGACCTCCCCAGAGTAATTAAAATAAACTATACTTGGCATCACAATAGACACACAAATAAGTAAAAGTGCAAGTAATGTAATAATCTTTCTACTATCAAACATTTTTCCCCTTCTTCAATTTCCTTATTATCAAAAACAAATATCCAAACCCAAAGACAACAATAAAAATAGCTGCCCCCACAATAATCGGAACAATATCAAAAGAAGTCACCTTCAATTCAAATTCTTCCCCATCATAAACTCCTTCATACATAATCCCTATTTTCGACGGATACTCTCCTTTTTCTAACATTTGTGCATCAACATAAACAATTATCTCTTTCTCTTGCCAAGGTTCTAAGTTAAAATTGCTACTTTTGAACTGATGGGCCACCTCAGTAGTCACATCCAAAATAGCATAAGCATCATTTATTTGATCTCCCCAATCACTCCTTATTTTTAATTTAAATTTATTTATATCACCAGAACTTACAGATTTGTCATATTCCAAAATACTAACGTGCATTTCCCCCACCTTGAAGTCAGTTTCAGCAATTTCCTCTTTTCCCTGAAAAGTCATAATTGCCTTTGCATGATAATTTCCATAACTTGCACCTTCAGAATCCCAATTTAATTCAAGTTGTTCCACGGAATACAAAGGAAGATCATAAGTAAATTCTAATTCATCAATTAAATTTCCAGATTCATCACTAATTTCTAAAATACCTTGTATATCATTGATAGCATAAGTACCAAGATTTTCCAAAGTTAAAACAAAGGGGACCGGTTCTCCTGAAATAACTCCTCTTGCTTCCAAACTAGATTTCAAAAAATATCCTTCAGCAGGAACCCTTACTATAAACACTCCTGCAACAGCAGTCTTAACTGTAATTGTTGCTCCAGAGTCTTCTTCTTCTTCAAAAATTTCCTTGGTCACAAAATCAAATCTATAATCCCCTGGTTCTTCAAATTGTTCGGGAATAGCAATTGAAAAATCAAAAACCTTTTTTTCATATGGTTCAAACGTAACATTAATGGGATCAAAGTTCACATATTCTTCAGGAACACTTTTCCCAAAAATATACATTTCGCCCTCATTTGAAATACCTTTGTCATTCCTAACTGAAACACTTAACTCTTCATATAGGGTATCTCCAGAAAAGAATACTATCGTCTTTCCAGGACTAACAGCATAAGATAAAACATTAGGTAAACATATTACTAGCACCAAAAAAATCACCCAAGTCTTTTTCATATAAAATAAAGTGAGAAAGATGTTTTTAAGAATTTCTATTTACTAAGAAGACTGCGTACAAGTAAATAATATATCTCCGTGCTTAGAACCAACAGCTTCATCTGCAGGAACTGTAACATTCATACCAATATATACTTCATCAGTTGCATCAGCAAACACATGGCTGGTTATTAACATTGTAGCATTTCCAGCACCAATATTCCCTACATTGTGGTGAGTTCCATTACAAGTTCCTCCACCCTGAGTATTATTACAATAAATCTTCCAATTATCCGTTGGAGCAGTATAAGATGCAAACAAATCGGCTTGCGCTGCCGCCTCTATATCCAAATTAACATTTCCTGTATTCTCAATAGTAATCCAATCATATGCCCCCGTATCTCCGGTAGTCTGATTATTCACTCCCTGAGAAATAATTCCAAATGCAATCAAATCGTCCGTTGCATTACAATTGGCAGTACCGCCAATAGTTAAAGTAACATTACCCAATGTTGTAGCAGCACCAGTTATAATATCATCCATAAAACTAATTGTAATAAAGGTCCCCCCTACAGAAGCAATTATTGCTACAGCCAAAAGAACAACTAAACTATTATTCGAAACCTTCTTCTTATTCATAATAAAAGAACAACAAAAATAAGTATTTAAACTTTTCCCAACATAAGACACTAATTCTTAAAAAAAGAAAAACTAAGCAGCTTGTGTACAGGTAAATAAGATATCCCCGTGTTTAGCGCCCGTTGCCTCATCCATTGGAACAGTAATATTCATACCAATATAACATTCATCAGTTGCATCAGCAAACACATGGCCAGTTATAATACTTGTCGCATTAGAGGATTCTTGTAAATTATGGTGAGTACCATTACAAGTTCCTCCGCCCTGAGTGTTATTACAATAAATTTTCCAATACGCAGTTGGAGCAGAATAAGAAGAAAACAAATTAGCCTGCGTCTCAGCAGTTATATCTAAATTAACATTACCCGTATTCTCAATAGTAATCCAATCATATGCCCCAGTATCTCCAGTAGTTTGGTTATTTACTCCTTGAGAAATAGTCCCAAAAGCAATCAAATCATCAGTTGCATTACAATTAGCAGTCCCCCCAATGGTTAAAGTAACATTACCTAAAGTTGTAGCAGCACCAGTAATAATATCATCCATAAAAGAAACACTAACAAAAGTTCCACCTACAGAAGCAATTATTGCTACAGCCAAAAGAACAACTAAACTATTATTTGAAATCTTCATCTTCTACCTCCACTTCAAAATCTCCTTGTGGCGCTTCAACAACATTCAAAACCACTCTTCCGGTAGATTGATCTTCAACTTGACCTTCTTCTCCAAGACCATAAGAATGTGAATATTCATAAACAACAAAGGCTCCTAAAACGGAAACAACTACTGCAGAAATCAATAATACAACCACTACTTTGTCAGAAACCTCTTTTCTCTCTCTTTTCATGATAGAATAACAAAAAAATCCAGATACTTAAATCTTTCTATATTTGTCGAAATAAGAATTGCCCAGAGACATTATCATTTAAAAATTTTTCTGCCTTTTTTGTCAATTCTCCACGGGTCAAAAATAAAACTGGTAATTTCTTTTTATCTCCTTCATCCCACGCACCCTGCAAATCTTTATCATTTATGCTCTTCTTATCCCTCACTTTTACAAAATATCTTAATTTTCCTAAACTAGTAGGAAAATCCACTGTATAATTAACTTCTTTTTTCTTCCTTAAAACATCTTGTGAAATAACATAAACATCATTCTTACTAAAATACTCATCAACGGAATCTAAGATAACTTTCTCTCCCTTAGTCAACACCTTTTCCTCTGTTTTCTTAACTTCTTTTTTTGGTTCTTCTATCTTTTCTTCTTTTTTCTCATCTGTTGTCTTAATTGCTTTTTCTTCTTCAGTATCACCTACCCCCAACTCTTCCTTTATTAATTTTTTAGTCTCATCATTACCTAGCAAAAAATATTTCCAAAAAATTTCATACTCTCCAGAAACACCCACATTCAAAGGAACCGCAAAATCTTTTATTTCTCTAAGAGCAACTCTCTGCCATGGTTCGGCAGTCTTATCTCTAATCACTCCACTCTCTTTAAGTAAACTAAAAATCTCTCTTAACTTCCCACTTAAAAATTCAGACAAATTCTCTAATTTAGATTCTTGGCCCTTAATATAATAAAAAGGACTACCCCCCCTTTTAACGTTTGTCAAAATAAGGTGTTTCTTATCAACTAACTCAGAAAGGATAGCACTAGCAAACAAAATATTTGTATTAATCTCTTTAGCTAATTTAGAAGGCAAAATTGGTCCCTCTCTTTTTACTATGCTCAAAATCTCTTCTCTATTGTCTGCAACCATAAAAATGAGAATTCAAATTAGTATAAAAAGTTATGGCCTCTTCCATTCAATATGATAATAAGTAACATCTCCCTCATCATCAATAATTGCAATAAGTAAGTTTTTCCTAGTAGAATGTGCAACTCTATTTTTTGCACTAAATTCTTGCCAACTAAACCCTTCCGATTCATGCACTGCATAAAGAACCCACTTAGCATGATCTTCTCCAGGTTTAACGCCCCTATCATAAATCCTAAAATCCGCACCAAACTTTAATGCAGTCTTCACAATATACCCTCTAGACCTCATATCCTTATATGCACCATATTTAATCAAAAACTTTGATTCTAACTTCTTGGCTTTCCTAACAAAGGACTCCTCAGACATTTCTTTCTTTCTTCCATCAACAACTTTCAGCAAACCTTTCTCAATCAAAAAAAGAGCTTCAGCCAAAGAATATCTAAATTTTCCTCGCTTTAGTTCTCCAAATCTCCCTTTATCATAAACAGATCTAGACTTAGCATTATCCTCTGCCACTACATTTAACTCTTCAAACTCTCCGATTATTGTATCTTTCATGAAAAACAAAAAGGAAAAATTATTTAAAAACCTTTCTTTAAATGAAATCTATGAAAATAACATTTTTGGGGACCTCGGACATGCATCCAACTAAAGATAGGAATCATACTTCTATTCTACTCAATCATGGAAATGAAAATATTTTAGTAGACTGTGGAGAAGGAACTCAAAGACAATTAAAAATTGCAGAGATAAAACCAACAAAAATAACAAAAATATTAATCTCTCACTGGCATGGGGACCATATATTGGGCATCCCAGGACTATTGTTTACTTTAGGATCTCTAGAATACTCAAAAACATTGGAAATCTATGGCCCAAAGGGAACAAAAGAATTCATGAATAAAATGTTTAGCTTTTTCGTTAGACCCGATAAAGTAAAAATAAAAATTCATGAGATTGAAAAACCGGGCTTATTCCTAAAAACAAAAGATCTAGAGTTTTATTCAACAAATCTAAAACATTCTTGCCCAACTCTTGGGTATGTGATAAAAGAAAAAGATAAAAGAAAGATGAAACTGAATTATCTAAAGAAATTTGGCCTAACTAGAGACCCCCTTCTTGGCAAATTACAAAAAGGGAAAAACATAACATACAAAAAACAAAAAATCCTAGCAAAAGACGCAACAACCTTAATTCCTGGGAAAAAAATCTCAATAATCTTGGATAATTATCCTACAAAAAAACTAGAAAAAGTAACAAAGGACTCAGATGTTTTAATCATGGAATCTAGCTATTCCTCAAATTTAGAAGACATAGCAAAAAAAAGAAAGCATACCACTGCAAAACGGGCCGCAGAAATAGCAAAAAAAGCAAAAGTGAAAAAATTAATTTTAACCCATATTGGAAGAAGGTATAAATCCTCAACCCCATTAGTAAAAGAAGCAAAAAAAGTTTTTCCAAAAACGATAGCAGCAAAAGACTTTATGACTATTTCACTTTAATTTTATATTCAAAAATATTATCATATGGATTTTCTAAACTCATCATTTGATCAACAGAAAGTTTTTCAAAATATCTTCTGAAGGGCCTCATAGAATTACCGTGGGCAGACACTGCCACATTAATTTTATTCTTTCTGATTATTTTAATCAAATCTTTAATCAAACTTTTAACCCTCTTCTCAACAACAAAGATAGATTCTCCGCCAGGAGGAGGTATTTTATACCCCCTATGAAAACCATCATATTTCTTAGGGCTATTTTTTCTAATATAATCATAATGTGTCATCCCAGTTACATTTCCATAGTTTCTCTCAATAATCCTATCATCAGTAATAACACTCTTGCACTCTGGATGAAACTTCAAAACCTCTCTTAACGTTTGATCAGATCTCTTTAATGAACTTTTATAGGCTAAATGGATCTTTTTAGTTTTCAGCCTTAAAGCAACAATCTTAGCATCTTCTCTTCCCCTTGTTGTCAAAGAAGTCTGTCTAAACCCTGAAAACTTGCCTCTGGAGTTATCCTTAGTCATCCCATGCCTAAACAAATAAATATATCTATACATAAACAAATTTTTATTTTAAACAATTAAAAACTTTTCCTTTACAAAACATTTAATAATAAACACTGTATCTCATAATTATGACAGAAATAAACATTACTTATGAAACTCTATATGAAATACTAAGAAGGGAAAAAAATAGGGCAGAACTACAAGAATTGGATCCATTATTCTATCAAAAACTTGTAAACTACATAAAAGAAAAATATGAGATATTAAAGTCTCAAGAACAAAAGGACTCTATTTTCACAACAATAGAAGTTCAAAAAACAAGAAAACAAATAGAAAACATCCAAAAAATAACAAAAGAACTATACGAAAAAAGAGAATCAAAAATAATCCAAATAGCATTAATAAATTCAAGAACAAAATCCTCTACTAATGATAAGAAATTTATGCTGAATTTAGAAAAAAAAGTCTATGATAAGGTAATACAAAACTTAGACAAATTCAGAGTAGAAATACTCCACAATGTAATCCTCGGAAAACTCATCGAGACAGTTACAGTGAAAAAAGAACCAAAAGACTTAAAAAAGGTCGAAAATCCTAAAAACCAAGCTAAGGAAGTTGTTTTTAAACAAAAAATGTCCAAATTTGTTGGTACCGATTTAAACAATTACGGACCATACGAAAAAGGAGATATTGCTCAACTTCCAGAAGATATAACAACATTATTAATCAAAAAAAATCAAGTTGAAGAAAAAAATGAAAACACCAAAAACTAGAAAATCATATTGCAAAAAGTGTAAGAAGCACACAGAGCACAAATCTAGTCAGAACAAGACAACTGGAAAGAGGGGAGCATTAAAAAGAGGATCAATTGACAGAGCAAAGAAAAGAGGATTAGGTACAGGATATGGAAATTTAGGAAATTATGGGTCAAGACCTGCAGTAACTAAATGGAAAAGATCAGGTTCAAAAACAAGTAAAAAAATAGCATTAAAATTGACTTGTAATGAATGTAGTAAATCAAAATTATTGCAACAAAGAAGATCAAAAAAGGTAGAATTTGTATAAAATGGAATTAAACCAACCAAAATCAAAATTCATAAAAGTAAGATGCAGTAAATGTAAGAACGAGCAAATAATCTTCGAAAAGGCATCCACTGAAGTAAAATGTTTAGTTTGTGGAGAAGTTCTAGCAAAGCCAAAGGGCGGAAAAGCAGAAATACTAACAACTGCACTTGAAATCCTCGAATAACGATGTTTTATAAGAAAAAAGGTAAACCTGAAGAAGGAGAAATAGTACTCTGTACTGTAAAAAAAATTCTATACCATTCTGTTTTTGTTACCATAGATGAATACGAAAGTCTCGAAGGAATGCTACATATCTCAGAAATTTCTCCAGGAAGAATAAGAAATATAAGAGACTATGTTCGGGAAGGAAAACAAATAGTCTGCAAAGTTCTAAAAATAGATAAAGAGAGAGGGCATATTGATTTATCAATAAGGCGAGTAAACAATAGTCAGAAAGTAAACAAAATACAAGAAAGCAAACAAGAACAAAAATCAGAAAAAATTTTGGAAATAATAGGAAAGGAATTAGATAAAGATCTTTCACAAAGTTACAAAGACATAGGATTTAAATTAATAGAAGAATATGGCACATTAACATCGGCGTTTGAAAATTTTTCGCTTGATTCAGATTCACTAACAAAATTAAAACTGCCAAAAAAAATAACTGAATTAGTACAAAAAATAATACAACAAAAAATAAAAAAACCAGAAGTAGAGGTAAGGGAAATAATCGAACTTACATCTGGAAAACCAGACGGTATTGAAATAATAAAGAAGCTATTAATAAAACTACAAAAAGGGGATATAAAAATATCATACGTAAGTGCTCCAAAATATAAGCTTACGATAAAAGCATCAGATTATAAAACAGCAGAAGGACTTCTTGAACAATTAAATAAAGATGCCAAAAAGATGGCAGAAGAAAAAGAAATCAAAATCTCCTTCGAAAGATTAAAATGAAAAAGATATTAAAGTGTCCAAAATGTTCTACTTACACTTTAAAAGACAAATGTCCAAAATGTTCAACAAAAACAATCAATCCAAAACCGGCAAAATATTCTCCAGAAGACAAATACGGAAAATATAGAAGATTAGCAAAAAAAGATATTTAAAACTCTCCAAGTCCTTTTTGATCAACTTTATTTCTAATTAACTTAACAAAATCTTCAGTTCCCTTTTGACCCCTTCTCAAATAAAAAGCGGGATGATAAATAAATCCAATATTTCCTTTCCAAAAAGTATTTTCCAACTTCAAATCCATATACTCTAAGGCACTTTTTCCAAGACAAATAATATTTTTTGGATTAATTTCCTTGATAAAAGAATCAACATACGGTTTAAAATATTTAATTTCTTCTTTAGTTGGTTTTCTAATTTTTCCGGCCGAATCAAATGGAATTATTGGGACTGTGTTGATTACTGCGAAATTATCAATGCCGCTAGATTCAGTCCAACCATCCAAAAGTTTCCCGCTCCTACCAATAAAAGGAATTCCTTGTTTATTTTCATCATTGCCCGGTGCCTCCCCAATGAATAAATAATCTGGTCTATCCAAGTTCCCCCTAAAAATAACAATATTACCATTAGTTTTCAGAACATTTTCATAAAGCTCATGATTCTTAGCAACTTCTTTCAAATCGGTTATGGTGTTCTTTAGACTCATTTTAATAAGAAAAAGAAAGAAATTAATAAAGTTATTGATTACCTAAAATTTTTATATTTGTTGAAGTGCTATCCACATAGTTATAGTTAGCTGCAACTTCCACAGTCTGGACATATTGAGAATCTTCGGGCACGTCCATGGTACATACCAAAACCTTCTCCGCATTTCCCTCTAAGGTAATAAATCCCTCATTAAATTGGCCATCACTAAAACTACATAAAATATTCACTGGAGCCAACTTAACAAAAATCTTACCTTCATTTTGCAATTTTCCAACAGCAGTTTCATAAGTCCCACATTCAGCATCCTTACTAAATGCCTCTCCAAATCCTTGGTTTTGTAAATTTATTTTAAAAACCATTTGATTAACTCCACGTGGTTCTTGTGTAAAACTTGTAATTTGGACTGGGCCACCAGAAACAAAACCGTCCTTTATCTTTTCGCCGGTATAGTCACAAACATCATTACCTGCTTCTTCAGTCCTTCTAGAAGTTATACAGGTCTCAACACTAGACTTAGTTTCATAAGGGTAACAAACCTTTGCATATAATTCCCTTTCAATATAATTACTTATTAATCCATTATAATCAATTTGTCCCATATCTACCGAAACTTGCCCACCCTCATCAAATATATCTTTCTCGGCAGCAAACAATCCTCCAGGAACATTAGCATAATCAAAACTCAAAGTGTTAAACTCTTCAGGAGATAAACCATACAATTTCACTTTTATAGAATCCGCCGGAATTGCATATTCTCCTTTATTAACCAAATTAACTTTTACATCCACAACATCATCTTGTGTAAATTCTGCCAAAGGCGCAGTAGGATCAAAGGCAATACTCATCCCTGCAAATCCACCAATATATGGACTTTCATTTTCTTCTACATCTTGCTCAGTACAACCAACAATAAGTAATGTAAACAAAAAAGCCACAACCAATAAATATTTCCTCATTTTCATTCCTCCCAACCCTTATCAAAATCTATCCTCTTGATTTTTTCCAACATATACTCATATGATAATCCTATTACTAAGCTATCTTTATATACGTTTTCATTTCCGCCCAAATTTAAATCTGCCCTACATTCAATAGAATCACCTTCTCTAAATACTACTCCTCCAGATCTTTGATTCTTACATATAAATTCAGAATCTGTACCTCTCAAAAAAACATTCAGGCCAACCAAATCTAAGCCTTGCTCATCTTTTTTCACAATTTCTCCATTTGAAGCCTTGCTCAATGTAATAAAAACCTTCATTTGAGGTTGACCACCAATACTCCTCACACTCTTTTCGACTTTAGAAACAACCAGTGGCGCAGATTCTTGAGAAATATCCTGCCCAAGAAAAGTTTCTTCTGGCAAACATTCGAAATCTCCCGTAGACTCATAATCTCTTCCACTTAAAACACAAACATCCAAACTACTCTCGGTATCAAGAGAATATTTCAAGTTAGCTCGAAGATTAGTAAAACTAACTGTTTTATCAAGATTCAGATAAGAAAAAGACTCTCCTGCAGAAGGAAATATAACATCAACAGTAGAAGGATAAATTACTCCCTGATTATTCTTATAAGACTGATCTACAGTTAAACCTTCTTTACAAATTCCTTTTACAGGAACCCCCCCATAATATTCCGACCTATCTCCAAACAAACACAATTCAAAAGGTACTGGAGAACTCAAACTATTCAAAACTTTTATATTAACATTAAAATTTTCACCTTCTGTCAAAATGCTATCGGGATAACCTTCCTCAAAATTAAAATTAACTCCCTCAGCAATAGCCCCTTGTGTTTGGGGCCCCTCATCACATCCAGAAACAACTAAAACAAAACCTACAATTAAAATCAGGTACGCCTCTATAAATTTCATATTTTATAAAAAAAGAAAAGATGTTTAAAAATGTTTCTAATTAACTTTGGGCAGCATTTCTAACAGTAACGGGAGTAGTAGAATAAATATCGAAACTATAATATGCTTCTAAAAGAATATTTCTAGATTCTATCAGATCTCCGTCTTCTAAATCTCCACTATCAACATCAAAGTAACAACTTAAAGTAATATCTTTTTTTGAATTTTTACAACTTCTCGTTTTACAGTCTTCATTTAATTTTTCACGCGCCTCATCGTTCGGCCTATAAACAACAAATTCCCCATATGTCCCATCATGCTCAAAATCACACCTATTACCGCCAGTTCTCAGTTGAATATATTCGCTTGGAACAAACAAACCCAAAGAATCAACTTCATTTAAATCTATTCTACTATCTACTTGAATATTGACCTCTAAAAAAGCAATATCTTCATCAATAAATGGCTGCTCCTTATCGATGCCCACTTCAAACCTTATTGGTCCCGGACTAACAATAGAATAACCAATATTATTTACAAAAACCCCTGTTTCCTCCGAGGAATACTCTTTAAGATCCACTTTTTCCGCAGAATCTTTTGTACTAGTCAAAACTAACGGATAAAGAGCCTGACCAAAAAAACTCTCAAAAGTAGCAGTCAATTTGGCGGTCTTAGTATTTGTAGTTGTAGTTGTAACTAATCCTTCCTCAAATATGCATCTAATAGTTTGATCAAGTTCATCCCCCCTTGGAGGCAAGATAGCTGCAGAATCCTTTCCATAAGGATCAATCCCTATACTCCCCGTATATGTATCTAATTCACACTTAAAATAAACTTCTGAACTTTCATCAGACATACCAGCAGCCTCAATTTTACTTTGAACAGTTATTGGCCCGCCAGAAGGAAATCTTGGTTCAATAGATTCTAATTTGCTCATTTTTACGCCAATACCTTCTCTCTTCAAAACTTCATCTTCAAAACTGCCATATCTCCTTAGCTCATCTCCAGGATTCAAAATCTTAGAAAAAAATCCTCCAACTCCAGATTCTGAAACTTTCAATTTAACATTTTCATAAGTGGGAACAATATTAGATTGTACCCAGGGAGTGTCCCAACCAATAGTAGCTAACCAAATAAATCCAACAACTACAATAACCAAGATAGTAAATTTAAATCCCCCGCCGAGCATCTTAAGCATCTTAAATCTTTCTCTCGAACTAAAACTCTTATAGAATTTCACTATTAAGCCTAATAAAATAAAGGCAATTCCTATCCAGATATTCACAAATAAAAGAACTGCCCCTAAAATAAAAAACAAAATAGCAAATATCCAACTTGGAGACAATTTGAAATCAAACCCCTTCCCAGATTTTCTTTTTTTCTTTTGGCTAGCATTAAACTCTCTATCAAGCTTCTCAGTCATCCTATCTGATTCTTCTTTCTTTTTTTGCTCTTTTGATTTAAACGGATTCCACATTATACATACCCAATTTTTAGAGTGTCAATACTAAAATCAGTGTATGGCCTTATCTCAATAAAGTTATTTCCTTCCTTTAGAATGTTAGTCAGATCATACTCCTTTAAACTCGTATCAGTATCAAGACTCAAAATATCATCATTAACTATTATATCAGCAATCTTCTCATCCCCATACATATCCAAAAATAAGTAGTAATCATAATCTTCTTCATAAATAGAATCACTAATATAAAAAGTATAGGAAGGATAAACTTTCCCTTCAACTTCATTAAATATCTCTATATCAGTAACCAAGAAATCTCCGCCGCTAACACTAAACTCTAGTTGATTAGTTCCAGATTCAAAATAATCTTCGTCAATTTCTACTTTAAAATTTTCATTAATACAAGCCAATAATTCACTATATAATAAATTCTCATTTAAGTATGCTTTCAATACATTTGTCTGGCCCATCTCGCCTTTGCAATAAACATAAAACCTCAATTCAGAATCTTTAATAGCACTTCTCTCAGAAGAACCTACAGAAAAGTCAAAAACTTCAGAAGTATGAGTCAACTCAAATCCTTTAATTAACATAATGTCTTTCAAATAATATTTATTCGATGTCCAAAAAGCAAACCCCGGAGGATTAACACTCATAGTAAGAGTATTTTCCTCTTCCAAATACTCTACAGGAATACGAACACTCTTAACATTATTAGGAGCAATATGCTCATTAAAAATTTCCTTTCCATTTAAATAAATCATTAAATTTCCTTTGGCCTCTACAACTGCAAAATCCAAAGTAAATTCTTTCAAGTTCTCTAAGTCATCTAAAGAAAACTCAAGATCTTGATCTAACGTACCAAATAAACTATTTTTTATCATAAGGGAGTTGGATAAGATACTACTTTCTGGCCCACTCTTTGAAAAGAGGTTCGCAGAATCAAAAACATGTCTCACATTATCATCTTCAACTTCACCAACATCCCCAGGACTTTCTAATAATAAAACACTTCCACTTTCAACTTCATCACAAGTTACCGGACAATCTCTCCCAAGCAACCTACATTTATCACAAGGAGGCAAAATCAAAGTATAAAGAACTATCATAATTCCAATCAAAAATATCAATCCTTCTACTGTTGGATCTCTTCCCTTTTTATTTAGCAAGAACATTAATTTAAAAACCCTAATTTAGTTTAAAAGTTTTTCTGTTAAACGAGGTATTTTGAATATTTGGGAAATTTCTCTTGAACAAAAGATTCCACCCTATTTTCGGACTTAATTCCCTCATTTAAGCTGTCTTGCATAACTTTTCCTTTCAAATAAACATGAGAAAGCTCATGAAACATTATGGCCTTTACAAAATTAGGGTTATTGGTAATCTGATTTAAAACTTCAACATTCAAGCATATTCTATCCTTTTTTCCATGAACAACCAATGCGCCCACTTTCAAAGGTATCTTTCTTCTGATATCATCCTGTACTAACTTGCTCTTTTTTGCTAGTTTCCAAAACTCATCCAAACTAACAAAAGA
Organism: Candidatus Woesearchaeota archaeon; assembly: GCA_964587005.1. Taxonomy (GTDB): domain Archaea; phylum Nanobdellota; class Nanobdellia; order SCGC-AAA011-G17; family PNOQ01; genus JABIBT01. The sequence continues at coordinate 61,213 of CAZPJW010000002.1, read as the reverse complement.
AAATTCACAACTAACTTTATATTTTTTAGAAAATTCAGAATAAACTTCTTTGGCCAACTTCTTCAATTCTTTTTCAACAAACATAATACGATTACAAAAAAAAGATTTATATTACTTTCCATACTAAATTTTATAAATTCCACTAATTACCTTAAATGCATGGATTTCATAATAATCTCTCTAGCTTTGATCTATCTTATAATAGCAACAATATCAGATATAAAAACTCAAGAAATTCCAGACTCGCTGAATTTTTCATTTGTGTTCATCGGAATATTTGTAAACGCATTAAGAACATTTACCTCAAACGATAATTCTTATCTGCTTTTTAGTCTATTAACCTTCGGTGCATTTTTCATAGTTGGCAGATTGATGTACTACTCAAAACAATGGGGGGGCGGAGATGCAAAGCTACTGGCCGGACTAGGAGCATTAATTCCAATATATCCTATGCTCACTAAAGGACTAATCTGGGCAAAAACAACAAATTATTTTGGTTTAGATTTTTTCATAAACTTGATTATAGTTGGAGCAGTATACACAATAATCTACGCAATATATCTTTCAATTATAAACAGAAAAAAGTTTGCGGAAAATTTCAAAGAATTATATTCATCAAAAAAAACAAAGAAATTTGAAAAAATTATTTGGATATTGGTGGTTTTAATAAATATTGCCGGATTCTTTGTATTAAAAACAAATTCAGAAAGAACACTTGTCCTATCAATTTCTCTCCTCTTACTTTTATTCAATTACTTATTAGTATTCACAAAAGCTATAGAAAAAACAACTATGTACAAAACTATCTCAACTCAAAAATTAAGAGAAGGAGATTGTATTACTTCAAAATTAAAATCCGAAGATAAATTAATATACTCTCCATCAGTCCATGGAGTAAAAAAATCTCAAATAGAATTAATTCAAAAACACTTCAAAGAAGTCCCTATAAAAGAAGGCATCTCTTTTGCACCAACATTTCTGATAGCATTTTTAGTCACAATATTAAAGGGAAATTTGTTTTTATCTATCCTAACGCCCTTCTAACATCAACAACTTCCGCAGAAGTAACTTCATCAAAACTCTCTATAGTTTCTGCCAAAGGATCAGGACTTCCCAAAGATTCTTCCATAACAAAAATAATCTTAAGAGCATTCAAACCAAAAGCAACTGGTTCAATTTCAACTTTCATCTCGCCATCATCTTTAGTAAACTCAATAATCTTTTCTTTGGCTTTTTTCTCCAATTCTACCATATCTATTTCTGGATTCTCAGGCATTATTTTCAAGGTAATAATCACTACGGCCATTTTTAGTTAGGTCCCTCAAACTCACAACCAGAGCAAACATAAGGAATTGAGTCCACTCTACATTTTTTACATCTAATAATCTCAACTTTTCCGCAATTTGGACATTTAAATCTAACAGAAACATCCGAACCACTAACTTTAACGTTACATGATGTACAATGTAATTCTTTCTTAACCATCTTAGAAACTGGGAAATTAATGCGTTTATAAAAGTTTCCTTAATCCTTGGGGACTTCATGATGATTCAAACATCTTGCCTCATATAATTCATTGCCCCCAACCACAATCAATGGACTATCATAATGTGCGGGTTTTCCATCAACCATTCTTTGTGTTCTATTCGCAATCTTTCCACATCCTGGCAAATCACAATAAGCATATTTCTTAACAACTTTATCTGCCATGCTTAACAAAATTGGCATAGGTCCAAACGGTTCTCCTCTAAAATCCAAATCCAAACCACAAACAATTACATTTTTTCCTTCTTTCAACAATTTTTTTACAACATTAATTAACTCCAAAGAGAAAAAGTTTCCTTCATCTATAGCAACCACATCCGTATCTGGCTTTAATTTAAATAATATTTCTTTAGGATTACTCCCTTGAACAACTATACTTTGTAATTTGTGGCCATCTCTACTAACAACTTCTTCTTTAGAAAACCTATCATCAATTTGAGGTTTAAATAACTGATAATTAACATTTGAATAATCCAACTTCTTCAATCTAAAAATTAATTCCAAGGTTTTAGCGGACTTCATAGGTCCAGAAATAACTTCCAAAATTCCATGATTCCAATTCATAAAAAAAGGAATAAAAGAAAAATTAAAAAGATTTGCATTTTTTATACATCATCTCTAATACCCTTATCAGTTATGTAAAACATACATTCTCCATCAGCCAAAGCCGGGGCGTCTACTAATTTCGCCACCCTACTTCCTTTTTTACCTCTTCTAAGATAAAGTCTAGTCGTAGAAGCGTGAGCAACGATATGTCCTCCAATTGCCTCGGTAGGATCCCCAAAAAACGTATCCGGCTTCGCCATAACTTGATTAGTTACATAGACAAGTATGTTGTATGTATGAGCCAATTTAAGCAAGATATGCATATGCTTATTCAGTTTCTGCTGCCTATCACTCAATGTTCCTCTTCCGATAAACTCACTTCTAAAATGGCTCATTAGAGAATCCACAATAACTATCTTTACCGGTATATTCTCTTTGTTTATCAGCTCTTCAACTTTCTCTGCCAACAGCATCTGATGGTCTGAATTAAATGCTCTAACAACTTTAATATTCTCTAACAATTCATCACCATTCAAATTATTTTCATCTGCTATCTGTTGTATTCTCTCTGGCCTAAAAGTCCCTTCAGTATCAATCCAAACAACGGCACCACCCGCTCCACCTTGATCTCTAGGCATTTGAGCAGTAACTGCTAATTGATGAGCTAAAGCAGTTTTTCCAGAACCATAAGCACCATAACATTCTGTAATTGAACCAGATTCAAATCCTCCACCAACAAGAGTATCAAAATTTAAACTCCCTGTAGTCAACTTGATGACTTGTTCTCTTTTTTTAAGTAAGTCTAATCCAGTTTCAAAACCCATGTTAAGCTTGTCTCTAGCTACTTGTATTATCTTTCTAGAAACTGCATCAGAAACTCCAGAGGCTTCTCCCAATTTAGAGGGGGATGCCACTGCCACGCTTAATAAAGTATCAAAACCTGAATCTGCTAGTTTTTCAGCTGTAGCCGGACCAACTCCGGGCAAATCATTAATTGTAAATCTTTCTTCTTTAGGTTCTTCTTCTGTAATTTCACCCGTAGTTTCCTTAATTTCTTCAGGGATAGTTTCTTCCATTTTATTCTCTTTACTCATCATCCCCAACCTCCTCTTCCGATTGTTGCATCAATAGCTCTTCTTGTGCTTTTTGCAAAACAAGTATCGCTTTGATTAAATCTTGCCGTCTCAAGTTTAAAGACTCAGATCTCCATACATCTTCTCCTTTCTTCTTATAGCTCCTAGTCAAAGAAACGGTCTTAAATTCTACTTTACTGTTATTAAATGTACTTTCATTGTTCCATATTGCGGCCTCTATGGCCCCAGACTTATATTTATTTATTGGTTTATTTGCCATTTAAATTCCTCCTTTGCTTTCGCATTTTGTTTCAATTTCAGATATTTCGCCAAAAGTTGGTAAAACAGACTGACCAGTATCTATTCTAAATTTATTTAATTTTGATAAGATTAATCCTTCGCTCAGTTTTTCATAACAAGTAACTTCAATTAAAGTAATACCTTTTTCAAAACAAAGTTTTCTTTTTATCTCATCTCTTAATTTTTGTCTCTCAAATTCTTCATAATCTTTCCAATACATAGTGCTACTGAACTCAAAATGTTGTCTTCCCTGATACTCAAAAGCCAATTTCAACCCAGGAATAAAAATATCTAACTCAAGTTTCACCCCCAAGGTGCCCCAATCATGAAATATTATTTTTTCATTTGGAAATAAATTTTTAACATAAAGTAAAAGCTCCTGCTCCTTTCTAAAATTATTTCCTATTGCGGGCAATCCTAATTTTAATCTTCTTTCGTTCTCCTTTTCCCTTCTCTGCCACCTATACTTTCTATTAAATTCATTATGATAATCTTTATTCTTCTTCCGATGTTCTGCAAGTTGGAAATATCTATATTTTTTACTACAAGATTTACATCTTTCCCCCCTAAAATTTTCTAAAGTAATTCCACAGTCCGAGCACATAGGCTCAGGCAATAATGAATTTCTTAAAAGTTTAATTCTGTTATAATAATCTTTATCCATTACCCTCTTTCTTTCTTTATTATTTATTCTCCATAAACTGCCATTTTTCTTTCTAAGATCTTTATTTTCTTCTCTCCACTTCTTGCCTTTAATGATCAATCTATCCTTATTTTTAAGATTCCAATCTTTTTTGTAATTCTTTTTATGCTCCTTAGAACAATCTCTACATACTGTGGCATTTCTATTTATCTCAGCAACATCCTTTCCACAGACTCTACAAAGTTTAGTTTTCTTTAATCCTAAGCTACTATTTGCCTTTCCAACTATTGAGCAGATAGAACGATTTAATTTGGCAGATAAGACTTCATTATCTGTATCAGAATAATTCTCATTCAGATATTCTATTTCTTTTTCAGACCATCTCACTTGTACCACCTTTCCTATTCGGTTTTTGTTTAAGCCCCAAAAAGAAAAATAAAGTTGGGAGGTGTTAAAAGTAGTATATTAAACATTATTTATAAACTCTTTTGCCGTGCGTGACAAGTTGGCAAGAAAGACAAAATTTATATAATTATAAAACCAAACACAATTAATGAACTTCAAACCAACAAAATTAAAAGTTATGATTACAATAGTTGTAGGAATATTACTAAGAATTTCTTCCGGAGTCTATTGCAGTGATTGTACCTCTGGAATGATACTAGAACAAAACATTTACTACTACCTAACTATATTTACCATAATGGTAGTAACTTACATAATTTGGAGTTTATTTCAGAAAAAATAAAAATTTAGTTTCAACCAACAACACTTGCCTTAATTATCTTAACTTCTTCTAACGGTCTATCACTCGAACCAGTTTCAACCTTAGCAATAGCATCAACAATATCCATTCCTTCAATAACTTTCCCAAAAACCGGATGCTTATCATCTAAGAAATTATTATTTACCAAATTGATGAAAAACTGACTACTCCCAGTATTTGGACCAGCATTCGCCATCGAAATAGTTCCTCTATTATTTTTATTATTACTAGTAAATTCATCTTTTATATTTGGAATACTATTATCTCCAAAACCAGTTCCAGTAGGATCTCCACCTTGAATCATAAACCCATCAATAACTCTATGAAAAATTACTCCATCGTAAGTTCCTTCTTCAACTAAATTAATAAAATTTCCAGTAGTAATAGGCATATCTCCAGCCAATTCTAATTTAATATCTCCTTTATTTGTCTCAAGTAAAACTATTTTTTTATCTGAGCTTTCATTATTATTTAAATTTGCCATAATTATTCCTCCAATGATTAATATCAATACAATAACGAATATTTTTTTCATTTTTCTAAACTAAACTAAGTAATATATAAAATTAACGAAAAAAAGAAAATAATAAATTACGTCAATTTATTTTTAACTAAAAATCCTCACTATCTTGAACTTCTTCTTGTGCTTCCCCTTCTTCGGATTCTGCTTTGCCTTCAGCAGACTCTTCTTCAACCGGAGCATCTCCTTTTCCAGCTAAAGAAATAGCTTTTGCCTGTTTACCCTTATCAGTTTCTGCAGGTTCAAAGTTTACTTCATCATTTTCCCTAAGGAATACGCCATTAGGAACTTCTGAATAATGAACAAAATAATCCTGTCCATCTTCGCCTTCTATAAATCCAAATCCTTTTTTGGAATTAAACCACTTAATTTTTCCTTTCATTTTTACTCTAATTCTCCTTGATATTCGATTAACCGAATAACAAAAATGAGGTTATTTATCTCTTTTTAAATCTTACTAAATCAGAATCATAACCGTTCCAACCAGCATAGCTAAGAATAAAAACCACTCTAGCATCCCTCCAGTTTTAACAAAACCATATAATCTAACTGGAATAATGGGATAAAAAAGATAAAGTCCCTTTATGTTTAACATATCTATAATCAAATGACTTACATATCCAAGAAAAAATGCTCCTGCAATTAAATTATGCCCGTAAACCATCAAAATCACCCAAATAATCAAAGGAAACCAAATTGTATGTAGCAGCCCTCTATGCCCAAATAATATATTCAGCAACCAAGATAGGGGACGAACCTTTCTCCCAAGTGTGCTCATAGGCAAATCTAAATCTGGAACTAAAGAAGCCAAAACGCAAACAGAAACAAATAATAATTTATTCTCAATACCAAAAAATTCAGAAAAAAATAAACCCACCAATAAACCAAAAGCCATATGGGTTTTTGACATCATTCTAAACTTCTCCTATCAAAACACTCGGGTCAGCCTCTTTAATTTTTCTTGCTACAAATTCTAATCTATCAAACATATCATTCTTATTGATTCTGCCTTCCACCAAAATTTGCTTTCCTAAAATCTCCTTTCTCCAAACATCAAATAAAGCCGAAGAAAAGTTTTCTAAATCATCATCACTATAATCAATTAATCCTTTTATAGTGTCACCAAAACAAACTGCCCGAATATTTGAAGAGCCATCATCAAAAAAGAAATTTAGAACTCCCCGTTTCTTAGCATCAACTTTTCCATGCTCTTTACACATAAATTCTCCATTTTCTTCATTAGCTTTCTTCTCACATTTACTACAAACATGAAAAAATCTAGGTTCAAAAAGTTGAACAACAGTTCCATAAACTTCCACCATATCTCCTTCTTTTACTTCATCTAATTTTTTCCTACCAAGCTTATCCCGGCTCATTTTAACTTCGCCAATACTCTCTCCTTTTGGATTAACAATAAGTTGACTACTACTACCTAAATGAACCTCAACAAACCCATTATTATCTCTAGAGTAGCCATTCTTTATCTTAACAATATCATCCATCTTAAACATCCCTTTCTCAATCTCATTAATTATTGGTTCATCCCAAACAACTGCCCTAATAAACCCAGTCTCATCAGCAATAGTAAAATTAACTACTTTACCAGTTCTGCCATTTTTATTAAAACTGACAACATCTCTAACTTCCATAATCTTACCCAAAACCGAAATTCCAGATAATCCCCTAGGAATCTCTTTTATTTTCATAGTTTTTTCAGGATCAATATTATCAAATAACTTAACACCTAACTGATTAGCAATAATATGCGCAGCACCCTCTTTACTTATCAAATCAGAAAGCTGCTTTACTTTCTCATTTACCTTTCCATCAATCTCTTCCTTAGAAATTCCCTTCTCTTTGATAATTTTATCAACAATTTGTTCATAATTAAATTTTAACATTTTAACTCTTCTTCCCCAATATTTTAGTTTGGATCGAAATCAACAGCAACTTTAACTGTTTTCTCACCATTCAAACCAAAGGTAGTAAACTCTAACTTAAAAAGCTTATCCCTAACATCCACCAAATTTACAGAAGAACTAGTTCTCCAACAGTTTTCATCTTCTCCACAAACACCCGACACCCTTTCTATTTCTCCAGCTTTATTCAAAAAATCATCAAAATTAAAGTTATACTCAACACTTCCTTCAGCCGGTTCACTATAAGAAATTTCAAAATTCCTCATTACATCTTCTCCTTCACTAAAAAAAGAAACTTCTGAGTCAAAAGAAATATTCATCTTCATACCCTTTCTAACAATCTCATAATCATAATCTCCAATTTCCTTATCTAAACTTTTACTTAACTCCTCTTTTATAATTGTCCAACTTGTAGGAAAAGATTCAGTATTACCCTTTTTCCATAATACATATCCTCCCTTCAATAGAGGTTCATCAAGTCCACCTTTAACTATTAAACCATCAATAACGCTCCCGGCATCCTTTTCAAAATTATTTTCTAAATAAAATTTCTGAGAATCAACTTCCATATATCCCCTAATAACTTCTCCTTGAATCTCACCCAAATCAAAATTATAAGTTTCCCCCTTACTACTAAAAAAGATAGCAATAGCCATAGAAATAAGTAAAATAGTAAACAACAACATAAATTGTGCTAAAATTCCTCGTTTATCCATTTTCGGCCCACTTCCTTTCCAAATCTTCATTATAACATCCCAAATTGAAAACATCCTTCCCTAATTCTGTTGCCCTTGGAGAATAAACTACTCCCAAATAAACCACATAATCTTCATTTAATTTTACACTAACAACATCCATCGGCCTAGTGACCTCACTTTTCCCATAAAGAGTATTTTCCTTATCTGTTTTCTTATACGCAGAATCTTTGATATTATCCCATTCTGTTTCGCTAATTACAAAAACCTTAAACTTCAACCGACTATAATCTTCAATACCTGAACCCGGCCTTTTTTTCCAAGAACAGGTTTCTATCTCTTCAAAAATCTCTCCAGTTTTCACTTTCAAAAAATCATGAAGACTTACATCATTAAAACCATCTGAATATTCATCAACTAAATAAAATATACTTCTATTAACTCCCTGATATTCTACATTGGTGTTCAAATAAGCCAACAAACTAGGCTGATAATTATATGAATCAATATCATTAGAAACCTTAGCAACAGCTTCCACTTCATTATTTTGAATGGCATCACTAAATACCATAAACACAAAAAAGAAAATTACTAAGATTAAAATAAATAACCAAGTAAAAATATCTGCTACATCCTCCATTCCTCTTTTGTTAATTTTCATTTGAAATTAAAATGCTAAATATTCCTCCCCTTTCGCCATAAGTAAAATAATGTTCTGAATAATGGCAAGCGTAGTCATCTTTATCTAATCCTAAACTACAACGAGAAGTCAAATATTTATCGACTTCAATTATTTCCTTCGTAGAATTATCATCTAGAAAATAATAACTTAATTTCGCACCATAATCTTCTCCAAGATTCAAGCAACTAAAAATATGATCCTCATTAAATCTACTGACATCTAATTCCCCATTTCCTAAACTTAAACAGTCATCAGAATATAATAATCTTGAAACTATCAAACTATTTTCTAACTCCCCTACAGAAAGATTACTCACATAAAAAAGTTTTCCTCCCAAAATAAGTAATGCTGCTATAACAAGTATCAAAACAGCATAAACTGGCATTCTAGTAGTATCTTTAGCCAGATTAAATCCCACCAAAATCACCCCAAGTTAAAATCTTCTTATCTTTCATATCTATTCTAAACTCATTTAATTCTAAATGATCATCCCCTTTATCAACAAAATCATTACCAAAACAATAATAAGAAAGATAGGGGTTTGTTAAACCTCTTTCACTTACTCTAACTTCACAATCTTGAGTAATCAAAAAATCAAAATTATCTCTCCTTTCTGTTGCATTATATGACAAAACTAAATTTCCATTTGAAGTTAAAATAGCATCCTCAATTAAACTTATCTCTTTTGAATAATACTCTTGATACGCTCTATCTCCACTACCCATATTAAATAAAATTATGCCAACTACAATAAAAACAGCAAAAGCTTCCAGAGTAAAACCAATCCATAAATAAAGTTTAGTATTCATCTCTGTAACCATATTCAAAAATTAATCTAAGCATTTATATGATTTTTGTTATCTTTGTTATTTATTCGAACAAACTTCAACACTGGCCCCAAAATCCCTAGGTATTAACTGTATATAACAAGGCCCAACACCACAAGGGTCAGTACGGCAAAACAAATCTTCTTCATAGTCACCACAATCAGCCAAACCGGTACAATCTCTGCCCGGACGTATTGAAATCTTCCCACCATCATTTTTAACAGTCAAAGAAACTAACCCTCCTTCAACATCAGATAAATCAAAAATCAATCCAGAATTCAAAAATTCAATATCCTCAGAAAGAGGAATAGTAACATAATCATTATCACAATTTTCATTATCACAAACAACAATACACGGAGACCCATAACATTCAGTTGGGTTCCCAGGATCAAGATTAAAAGCCATTAAAACAGCTTTAGTATCTTCAGAAAAATAAAATAATATATCTTTTTCTTCACCTAAACCAATTTCATAAATCTCTTTTTCTAATCCATCTAAAGATTGAATTAATTTATTGTCATCAACTCCAAAAAGAACATCTGCTATAGCAGTACTCTTAAAAAGAAATAAAATAAAAATAAACGTAAACAATACTCCAAGAATAGTTCCAAACGTTAATCCAGGAATATCTCCTCTTTTCATTTTGGCACACTCTCATTAGCTATTTTAAAAAATCTTCCAATACTATTAAAAAATTCACTAGATTGATCTTTAAAAATATAAATTAAAACTGCTAAAACAACCATAGCTAACAGAACATAAACTACCATCTCTATTGACAACGAAAATCCTCTTTTTTTCATTTTAAAAAAATAAAAAGTTTAGAAGCAATCGTCAGCCGAGATTCCCGAACATGCTACCTGTGGCAGATCTACACAAGTTACGTACTGGTCGGTCTTCTTGTCTCCATCTATATCCAACTCAAACTCTTTCTCACAGAAACTATCCTTATAAGCCTCTAAACCAGTATTATCGTAATTATTACACACCGAATCACATTCTAATACAATTTCTGAAACATCCTGACCGCTACGTGCCCATATTCCTTTTATCTTATCAATAAAAGTTCCAAAGCCACCAGTAAAAAATACCGCAACAATAATCAAGACTAAAACAGCTAGGACGACAATTATTATCGTATTAGTTGACAACTCCTGACCTTTCTTATTCATACAATCACCTCTATAGATTTTATCCAAAAGATATTTTTAAACCTTTTGGTTAACACTCCTTTAAATTCTTATACTCATTAGCTCTAACCTTATCAATTATGCAAACATTTCCATTGTTTATTTTAAAAAACATAAGACTCAAATTTACTTCTTTTTCAAATTCAGTCTTAGAATTTGGACTATAGCCTACATTTTCCAATGTCTCCCCAAAACCACCATGACTGGGTTCTTTAATAACAGTAATTGGGTTCTTTAATTCAAATTTCAAAACACCAGAATCACCTAAACTACTAACTCTAAACCCTTCATCATTCAAATCGCCCATATTAAAATCGCCATGCTCGGTGATCAAACAAGAATCAAAATTTTGAAATTGATAACTATCAAAATTTACTACTCCTTCACTAAAATCAAATTCCAAAACTTCTCCTTCTTTTCTAATTCTTAAATCAAAGCCATTAGTTAATTCAAACATGTCCTTAGTACACCAACAATTCATTTCAGAAGAATCAACACATTCTTTATACACTTCATCTTTAAAATCTACAAAATAATTTTCAAACTTATCCCTAGCATCTTTTTGTTCTTGTGTCGGGAAAAAACCATTAAATATATTCCTTATGTTTCCATTAAACGACTCTCCTGCCTCAGAAATTTTTGGAAAAAGAAAAACTCCAATCACAATTATTATAATTGCCAAAATTGCCAATATAATCTGCCAAATACCTTCTTTCATCCTATCCTCCAAACCTCAAAGCCAATTTAATCTTCTCAACTAATTCTAACAAAAGCTCCTTATTAGCAAAGATTAACAAAGCAACAACAATCATAAAAATTATTGCCAATACCCATTTAGTTGTATCATCCCAAACCAATTGACCTTTTTTATCTAGCCACATTTTTCAACAACCCCTTGAGCCTTGCCAATATACAATCCCGAATAAAATTCACTATTATATTTCGTAGCATAAAAAATTCCACCCACAACGCCAGCAGCACCAAACTTACAAACTCCTACTGCAACAGGCGTAAGAAGTCCCCCGGTTTGAGCAGCAAGATAAATCGACCCTACACAAGCAGCCGCACTTCCTACAGCAGTACCCACCCCAATAGCAATATCCTTTCCATACTGAGTTTTATCAGCTATAAACACAACATAATTAGTATCTGTGGTGTCTATAACAAATTCGTCCGGCATAGCTTCTACGTTAGAAGAACCATATAAATATTCATAAAAACTAACATTTTTATTCTCTTTAAAATACGGAAATTCTTCATCTCTCAGATAATTATCAAATCCTATAATTTCTGGAGTAGTTACTTGCAAGTCTTTATCAAAATCTATAATTGCGCAAACATAACATTTCTTGTCTCCCTCCCAATTACTAATAAAATCTAACTCTCCCTCCCCAAATTTATTCCAACAACTGTACATTTCATAAGACATAGTTTCCATAATAAAATCTTTCTCATCCCCCTCATCAAAATCTATTTCAATAGGATCGCATTGTGTTAATTCCCCCGGAACTCCTGTCCCGGCAAGTTTAACCGCATGCACCTGGACTTCCGCCCTACATTTGCTCCTATCAATAACAGTATCACTATCACTTAACATCGTAGGAAAAACCATCAAAAATATTGCTGCAATAATTAACACTAAAATCATCTTCACTAAAAACATCCATCTTCCCTTTTTATTGAGCAAGTCCATTCAACCCCCCCATAGTATAAAAGAAAAATAAAGCCAGAGCAATTAAAACTAATAAAATAGTAACAACCACCTCTAAACTAACAGAAAACTCTCCTCTTTTCATAACCAGAAATATAGTCACAGTTATATAAATATTACGTTATGGATTTCTCTAAAACAAACATAGCCAAAGCATTAAAGATCAAAACGGTAATCAATGTTACAATAGTATACAACAAAACACTCTTTATCATATTCTTTCCAACACTATTATGTTCATTCAATTTGTCCGCACCAACCTCAACACCATTTGCTAACACTGTCAAAATATAAATTATCTGCACAACATAAATTCCAACAATTAATTGAAAGAAATAAGAGGGAATTGTATCTGTCTTTAAAAATAAATCGGGCAACTGGGTCAGTCCTCCAGTAATAGCATCCTGTCCCTGAGCTGCCTTATCCAAAATTCCACTTAATTGAGATATAACTCCTGTGATCATACTCCCAATTCCAACCACAATGCCTGCAATAACTGGAGCCATAAAATGAATTTGACTTTTCATGCTAGAAATTATATCTGCCAATAAATCTTTAAGTCTCTCACCCACATTTCTAACCGAATTAACATAATTAGAAATGCTAATCATAGACTGAGAAACTACATTCGGGCCCCTCTTTGAACTTTCTATTAATACTTCCATAGAACTTTCAACTAATGGACTTGGAAAATCTTTAATTGCGCCTCTCTCCCTATTAAAAATTGCATCTCTCAAGGTCATTCCAAGTTTACTTAAATTATTATGAATTTTCATAAACAATTCTCCAGTAGGGGTGCCCTCCATTGTTGAAGAAACATCCTTGAATGCTCTTTCAGTAGGAATTCCATCTCCGACCCTAGTGCCCAGTTGAAACAACCCAGAAGAAAACTCACTTTCCAATTTTTTTACTTTCTTCCTAATACCCAGAAGTCCTTTCGTTTTTATAATAAAATAGATTCCAATACCCAAACCTAAACCAAGAGGTATAAACAAACTCAATAAAAGTGCACCAAATCCGTAAGGACCATAGCTCTTTCCACCAACATCATCAAAATCAAAAAAGGGTCCCCCTAAAAATGTAGGATCCTCACCAATTCCAATTGAATTAAAAATGAATGGACTTACCCCGATAACAACAAAAAGAAAAATTAATAACATGGAAATAAGGGCCGGGCCTTTCCTACCCTTATAACTTATTAAATTTTCAGAGTATCCTGCTGGCCTCTTAGACAAAATATTATTTCCTATCGAATAAACCAGCAGAGGCAATAGTAAATTATAGAGTATTGCCAAATGATACCATTTTATGAATCCTCCCAAAAATGCACCTAACAAAGGAAAAATAACCAATCCCAAAATAGGTAAAATTACTCCAAGCATGTGCAACATAGTAATAGGATTCTTAAGTTCATGGGCATAGTGCAACATATTATTATAGACACCATCCAAAATAACTTGTAATGATTTATCCAGAAGTGTCAATCTTCTTTCTTCATTTGGTTCATACAAACTACTTTCAATTAAATGAACAGAATTAACAAAAGATAGGTTATGTTCTCTCCATAATCTCAAATAATTATCCAAACTTTCTTTGATTGTAGAATATTTTCCGACCTCAACATCCCAGAATATCTTTTTCAAATCTAAAGATATTGAACCACCAAGATGGTCTGAAGCAAATTTTATAGCATTTTCTAAATTCGAAGTATGCCTCATATAAATTACAATATACAAAACGCATAAAACCAATTGATCTCCAGATTTGGCTCTCCATCTATTTGCAATACTCATAGGAAACTTCGATAATGGAGTAATAAACAATAAAGCAATTAAAAAGAATAAGAATAAGAATAAAGCTAAAGGTATTGCTCCAAAAACAAATGAAACAATTCCCCCCAATAAAAAAATCATTCCAATAATTAAAGGATAAAACACAGCAAAACTCGAAACATCATTGGGAGATATATTTAAGTGAGAAAGTTCTATACTCTCTTTAATTTTAGGTAATATTTTGTCATTTGGTTTAGTACCAATAACCCTTCCAGCAAACTTGGACATTTTTTCATATCTGGAAGCAACTTTAGACATAGCTTCTTCCCTAAATTTTTCATATTCTCTAGAAAACTCAGAATTCTTTTTTGGAGCCTTTGCAGCTTTCTTCACACCTTTCTCTAACTTTGAAGTATACTTTTTTACTAATTTATCAATTTCTTCCTTAGGAATTTTCTGCATAATTCTTAGCCTCTTTTTTCAACCATTCATTCCACCTAAACAAAATCTTTTTACTGTCTAACTCATTTTCTTTAGTCAAAACTATGTCCGAAATCTTATGGAATGCATCATTTGCCAAAACAACAAAATCACTTTCCAAAAGTTCTGGTCTTTTTTCTTTTTTTGCAAACTCCACTAAACTCTTTTTTATATCTGCTCTTAGTTGAATATTGTCCCAAACAGCATCCCAATTTCCTGCCCATTCCTTAACACTCGAAGCAATCTCTTTTATAACTTCAGAATCTCCATTTATTAAATTATCCGTAGGTTCCAATTCATCACTCTCCGGATTATATTTCATAAGTTCAACAAAAGCACCTTCTTTTAAAGGATCATCTTCCCAATGTTTCCTAACTTCAGTTATACTTAAAATTCTCCTAATCTTATGCAAACCATCAGGAGATTTAATTGGATTAACTATTATAATAATATCGCTTGCCTTGAAACTAGTTCTCGGAACACCCAAATCATTTACAACCCTATCAAAAATAGCATAGGGACTCCCTCCATGAATAGTCCCAGCAACAACATTTGCCAATGCTCCTACTCTCATCGCTTCATACAAAGCAAGAGCTTCTTTACTTCTTACCTCTCCAACAATTAAACTGCTATCTCCTAACCTCAAACTAGTTCTTATTCCTTCATCGGCAGCTAATTCAGAACCCCCCTCAGCCAATGCAGAACGAACTTTCATGGGTTGAATATTATATTCCATGCTCCTCAATGCTTTAACCGGCAATTCTAAAGTATCTTCCACTGTAATAATTCGATATTTTCTCATTATCTCCACCATAACACTACCCAACAAAGAAGATTTACCAGAACTCCTAGTTCCTCCAATCAAAATACTTCTAGATCCATCAATTAAAAAACTCAACAACCCAGCACCAAGATAATTAATAGTTTTATTTTCAATAAATAAAGGTAAAGTCCATGGTTTATCCCTATGTCTTCTCAAGGCATAGCCTAACCCGACAGGATTTAATGGGTTTCCAATAATTGCAACTCTTGCTCTTCCACCGGGAACATCTAACTCAGTATCCAAAACAGGATTGGCTTGGTCAAGGGGCCTTCCAGACATCATCCTAAATCTTGTAGCCCAACTCTCCCCATCAACAGCACTTGGAATAATATTAGTTACACATTCTCCATAATCTTGGTGAACAATAAATATTGGTGTCTCCCCAATAGGGCCATTAACAACTATATCTTGTATCTTTTCGTCTTTCAATAAAACTTCTAACAAACCAAAGCCAACAGTATACCTCACTAAAATATCGGCTAAATTATCTGCATTTTCTAAATCCAAATCAATGTTTTGATGTTGAGCCAATTCCATAAGCAAATCTCTTCCAATATTATGGAACGTTTTTCTCATTTTATCTGGATCAGTAAATTCCATTGCTTCTGGTTGATGCTCGGCCAAAATATTTCTAGCCAGATTTAACAACTCAATTTTATCATCACTTAAATTAAATTCTGGAGGCGTAATATGGTAATAATTTTTTACATCATTTTTCAAAGAGAAAATAAGAATGTTTGTTTCCTCATCCAAATTATAACCATCAACTTCCACAGCGTTAACAGGGATTTGAGCCATAAGTCTGGTCAGCATAAAATTCGGACTAATAATCGGTCTAAAAACCCCCACATAAATACTTCTATCTCCCACAACATATCCATCTAAGTTATCCTTAACTAAGGTGATTATTTTTAACTTAGATAATAAATTAAACATATCAATTAATGACTTAAGATATGACTCCTCCTCTTTCCTAGTTATTGGATTCTTAAGTCTATTCAAAGATATTTTTTGTTCCCGAACCATTCTTTTCAGTTCAACAAAAGCACCAATAGGATCACTTCTCAATAAATTGCTAACCACATACTGAATACTCGCCAATTTGCCAGGATTTCTACCTAGGTAATCAATATCCAATCCAGAAAATCCACTTAAGATTCTTTTTTGTTTTGTAAAATAAACATAAAGATTAGCAACCTCTCTTAGCATTTGAGTTTGCTCATCACCATAAATATAATTTCTATCCGCAGATAATAAAATTCTACTAACCGAAGAGGCTTGGATTATCTTTTCGACCACATCCCCCATACAAAGTTTACTATGCTCGATAGAAGGAGGAAAACTTACACCAAGATAGTTAATTCTTAATACTTGCTGTTGTCCTTCTTCAACAATTTCATATTCCCCTGGTCCAAGTGTTTTCTGTGAAAATGCCATATTACCACTCCGCTAAAACAACATAACTTTTATTATGCTTCATCTTAAATAGTTTAATTGAATTAAAATATTTTCGCTTTTAAAATGAACGGAAAATATCAAATGGATGACCAATATTCAAACCTAAATGAGTTAAATACTAGGCTAAGGATCCTTGAGGGGAAGTATAACCTAACAAGAGAGCGTATGCTAATTATAAATCAAAATATGTTAGACCATTATAAAAAAACTAATGTTGATCTAAAATCTATTGAAGAAGATCTTTCTGAAATAAAAGAATCTCTTGAAGTATTAAAAAATGCAATAAAAACAATCATGAAAGAAATAAAATTTTTAGCAAGAAAAGAAGAGGTAAAAGTTTTAGAAAAATATATTAATATGTGGAACCCATTAAAACTAGTAACTCGTGAAGAAGTAGAAGAACTAATAGAAAAGAGGTTAAAAAATGCCAAGAAATAAAGAAATCCCAACAGAAAGAATAATTCAAATGAAAAATCAAGGATTACAAAATAATGAGATAATATCTACTCTCCAACAGGAAGGATACAAACATGAACAAATATCAAATGCCATGGATCAAGCATCTGTAAAAAATGAGCTTTCTTCAATGAGTATGCCCAATCAAGAAAATGTAGAAAACAAAGAAGTTCCTTTAGCATTAATGAACGCCCCCTCTCCAACTAGCGGAGAAGAGGAGTTAAGGCCCATTTCCCACAACGAACAACCAAGGTTACAAGAACAACCTTCAAACTTCGCACCAGAACCACTAGAAAGGGCAAGCTATGATGCAATCGAAGAAATAGCAGAGTCCATAATTAAAGAAAAATGGAACGAGATGCTACAAAATGTGGGCGACATAAAATTATGGAAAGAAAGAACTGATATAGACTTGGAAGGAGTTAAACAAGAACTAGTTAGAACTCAAGAAAAATTTGAAAACTTACAAAGAGCATTAATGGGAAAAATTTCAGAATATTCAGAAGGGGTAACTACAATAGGAACCGAGATGAGGGCCCTAGAAAGAGTTCTAGAAAAGATTCTGGCTCCACTAACAAAATCGGTAAAAGATTTAGAAAAAGTGGCAGATAAATTATCTTCTCCTAAAAAAACAACAATCAGGAAAAAATAATTTTTTATTTTGTATGCCTTAATAACTTAGCTAGATTAGCTATAATTATAACCATTATAATCGCACCCGCAACCCGTGGATGAAAAATAGTTCTAAAAATAGTACGATTCGGATCGGCCCCCTGAGCATAAGGTGTTAAAATCGGTCCAAATGCATAAGTTAATCCAATAACAAGAATAATGATTCCTATCCAGAAAACAATATTTTTAATGTCCATATCATCCGGAAATCCCAAATCATCTCCCTTTGCAAAAAAGGATAAAAGAATAATCAAAAAGATTACCACGACTGTAGCAACAAGTAGCCACACACTCATAAACTGCGTAAACTTTACAGCAGAATCAGTAAAAAATGTTAAAATTCCAACCATCAAAGCAACAAAGAAATCAACCGCTTGATTCCCTCCAAGAATTTTAGACTTCTGTAATAGACCGTACAATATCAAAAAAACAAAAATCATTACCAGTAAAGGAACTACAATGTCCACAATGTTTCCATCAAATAAAGTTGCCATTTTTTATTAAGATTTGGAACTATTACTCTTTTTCGCGTTTCTATACACCAAGAAAAATCCAACTGCAATCACACCTAAACCGATTATTCCCGGACCAAG
The DNA here is from genome assembly GCA_964587005.1 of Candidatus Woesearchaeota archaeon. Taxonomy (GTDB): domain Archaea; phylum Nanobdellota; class Nanobdellia; order SCGC-AAA011-G17; family PNOQ01; genus JABIBT01. Next base: position 42,539 of record CAZPJW010000002.1, on the reverse strand, counting down.
TCTACTTAAAGTGTATATTATATCACTAAACCACCAAGAGATGCTCCCACCATACATTCCAGCTAAGTACTGTGCATCAACCAAAGCATAAAGCACGGCAAAAACTGCCAAAACAATACCAACCACCTTTACCCAGCTGTCTGTAGATTTATTAACAAACATAAACACTAACAAAATAACTGTTAGCAACACCAACCCCATAGAAATACTAGACAACCACCTACTAGTAAACGCAATCAAAGCATCATTAGTAACGACCGTAAGTGATATTAAAAGAGAAAGCATTCCATTCAAGGCAGTATTATTTTTCCCCAAGATTTTAGTTTTCTCAAAAAGAGAAAAGATAATTAACCATGAAATAAAAAAAGGAATTGCATATTGAAAAAAACCAAAACTATCTAAAGAAGCAATAAAAGAGTATATATCAAAAGCCATTTTCTTTAGTCCTCCGAACTATCCGAACCACTCTTTGATTTCATAATAAAGACTATTGCTCCAACCATTACGGCTAAAAACACTACTCCCGCCACAACCTCGCCAGAGGAACCAGAAGCAATTGCATCCCACATCCTTTCCAAAAGAGTTGTGCTTCCTTCAACAGGCCATGCATTCAAAACAAAACCAATTGTTAAAATAAATAAAAGAACCATAAAAAAACCAAACATACCTTTATGGCTTTCATAAAAAGAAAAATCTCCTTCTTTGAAAAACACTCCAGTTATCATAACAAATAATACTAACAATACCAAAATTAAAATCATATTTGGAATAACTGTAGATATAAAATTAACCGCCTTATTTGTAGCAATAACTAATAGTGAAACAGATAAAGCAACTATCAAATTAACATTAGATTTTTTCTTTCCAAGTATACTTGTCTTTTCTAAAAATGCAAAAATAATGGCAAAAAATAACAAGAAAGGAACAATTACATCAAATACACCAAATCCTTTCAAAAATTCCAATGTATTTTGTAAAGTAGATGCCATCTAACAAAAAATAAAATTTAAACTATTTAAATCTTTTTATTCCATCTCGTCGTCATCCATCTTTGGAATCGCTGCTTTGCTTATGATCATTACATCGCCTATGGAATTAACCAATTGATGTGGAACAATAACTCCTTTTGCTCCTCCAAGGATTTTAGTCAAATATGATCTTTTCGTAGCCTTAACTCTCCACCCAAATATTTTATTGTTAGCCAAAATAGATTCTTCAACATCACCAAAATATTCTCCGGAGTCAGTAAAAACTTCAACATTAAAAACATCACTCAATTTTTTAGTCTTTAGCATTTTTCCCTCCCTTAAAAGATAAAAAGAGAAGTCCCTTAATCTTTATAAAATTATCCTTCCCAAAACACTTCAAAATAGTTTAAATAAATTTATAAAGAAACGCTCAAAGAAATATATTAAATGAGAATTGACAAAAAAGAAGCCTTTACCTTGGTTGGAGCAGCACTAATACTTGGATTTGTTACATCCTACACGCAATGGGGCTATGGAGAATCGGTAAGTTATTCTGTAGGCATTGCAAATTGGATTAGGGCAGCAATTATTGCATTCATAGCTTATTCGGTCTATTTAATATCCACAAAAAGTATAGCTAGATTACACGGTGCAACTTCCACATTGAGTATTTGGGGAATAGAGCGATTCTGGTTCAGTAAATCTTCAAAAATATCCAAACTAAGCTTCCTAGGGGCAAAATTCAAATCTTTTAAGGTGGGCCTAATTATTCCAATCATATTCTCAATACTTTCAATGGGCCTAATAAACGTAGCAACTATCGCCCACACAAAAATAAAAGAAATCAGTTCTCAAAGGGCAGGAAAAAAGTACACTCACCTAACGGATTTTGAAGTTGCCAGAATACATCTAGCCGGTCCCTTGGCCTGTCTACTCCTAGCAATAGTACTTTCCCCATTAGATTCATTCAACAATTTAGTAGAAATATCTAAACTTATAGCAATATACTCTTTTGTTCCATTAGGAAATTTAGATGGTACAAAAATATTATTTGGTTCTATCCCATTATACCTATTCGGACTGATATTTACCATACTAAGCATTCTTTTAATCAATGTACTTACCCCAATCGCAACAATAGTTTGGAGTATATTGACCACATTCATAATAATTCTAATATATTTATACAGAACTAACTAATCCAAACAATCCTTTTATAAAAAACCAGCCAGCAATAAACCAAATTACAATTCCTCCCAATCCAAAAAAAGAAAATGCTGCGATAATCGAAAGCAGCAAATCAATTTTACTAAAAAAATCTTTAATTGTAAATACTGCTTTCAATATTGATAATAACAATAAAACAACTAATCCACTCTCAAAAAAACCATTTTGAACATATAAAATTAAATTCAATCCAAATAATAAATCTATCAAAGATAATATTTTAACAATCATAAAAAGGCCAAGTTAAATATATTTTATAAAATTATCTTGTCACGTACAAGAAAACAATTTATAAACAAAACAAATATTCCAGATAAATGAAGATAAATTTCCAACCAAGACTATACCAAGAAACAATTTTAGATAGTTGCAAAAAAGATAATACTCTAGTAGTCTTGCCCACCGGAATGGGGAAAACAAAGGTAGCAATATTATCCGCAATAGACAGATTAAATATTCATCCCAACTCAAAAATTCTATTTCTAACACCAACAAAACCCCTTGCTAACCAAATATACAAGGAATTCCAAAAAGAAACTAGCATAGCTGAAATAAATTTATTTACTGGGGCCGTGCCTCCAAAAAAAAGAGCAGAATTGTGGAAAGAATCAAAAATAGTAATCAGTACACCTCAAACAATTGAAAATGATATAATAAACAACACAATAGATTACTCAAATGTATCACTATTAGTTATTGACGAAGCACACCGGGCAGTGAAAGACTATGCATATTCTTGGATAGTAAAACAATATCATAAAAATTCAAAATTTGAAAGGATAGTTGGTTTGACTGCTTCTCCAGGATCAGATAAAGAAACAATTACAGAAATAATAAAGAATTTATACATAAAAAATATAGAAGTTAGAACTGAAAATGATCCGGATGTTAGCCCATACATCCAAAAAATAGAAATAGATTGGGTAAAGGTAAATTTTCCACAAAAGTTCAAGGAAATAAAAGATTTTTTAGATAATGCACTAAAACAAAGAATAAATTCCCTTTCAGAAATGGGTTTTCTAAAATCAAAAAGTTATACTAAAAGAGATTTACTTTCAATGCAAGGTTCCCTACAAGGGATGATAGCAAGAGGAGAAAAAGATTTTGCCATATTCAAGGGAATTTCAACATCTGCTGAAGCCATAAAGCTAAATCATGCAATAGAACTTTTAGAAACCCAAGGAGTCACTCCACTAAATGAATATCTAAGGGGATTGTTCACAGACACAAAAAATAAAACAAAATCGCTCCAGAATATAATATCGGACCTAAATGTAAAATCTGCATTTATAAAAACAAAACAATTAAAGAAAGACAATGTGCTTCATCCTAAATTAATTAAATTAAAAGAAATAGTACTAGAAGAACTCAAAAAAAATGCTAATTCTAAAATCATGATATTCAATCAATATAGAGATTCAGCCCAAGAAATAGAAACAGAATTAAACAAATTAAAAGAAATAAATGCAAAATTATTTGTAGGCCAACTAAAAAAGAAAGGCGTTGGCCTTACACAAAAAGAACAAATAAATATCATAAAGGATTTTGAATCAAGTATATACAACTGCATAATTTCAACATCAATAGGTGAAGAGGGGCTAGACATCCCTAATGTAGAGTTAGTTGTTTTTTACGAGCCGATCCCCTCTGCAATAAGAAGTATTCAAAGAAGAGGAAGAACTGCCAGACACAAATCTGGGAAATCAATGGTATTAATGACAAAAAATACTCGAGACGAAGCATACCATTGGGTTTCAGTAAATAAAGAGAAGAGAATGCACTCTCTGTTATTAAAGCTAAAAGATAAAATCCCAATAAATAAAAAAGAAGTAACTTTGAACAATTATATAGAAGAAAGAACTTCACCAAAAGTAATAATTGACACCAGAGAAAGAGGTACAAATCTTTCTAAAAACTTAATAGAGTTAGGAATGAATGTAGAAGTAAAAACATTGGCAACTGCAGACATAATTGCCTCTGACAGAGTTGGAATCGAAAGAAAGACAATACCTGACTTTGTTAACTCAATAATTGATAAAAGAATTTTTACACAAATAAAAGATCTAAAAAATAATTTCGAAGTTCCATTAATTATACTGGAAGGCGAAGAAGATATCTATTCTGTTAGAAATATCCATCCAAATGCAATAAGAGGTATGCTTGCCACAATTGTTACTGCATTCAAAATACCCTTAATAAGAACAAAAGATTCTCAAGACACAGCAGAATTAGTAAAATCAATTGCAACAAAAGAACAAAAATCAACAGATAAAGAAATTTCAATAAGAACAGATAAAACTCCCATGACCACAAAAGAACAACAAGAATTCATAATAGAATCCTTCCCTGGAGTGGGCCCATCATTAGCAAGGGCATTACTAAGAGAGTTTAAAACAATAAAAAAAATTGTCAATTCAAAAAAAGAAAACCTAGAAAAAATCGAAAAAATAGGGACAAAAAAAGCAAAAGACATACAAAATATTCTAGATGAAAACTACTCAGAAAATTAACTTACTCTAGGTATTCCAACTATTTTAGAACCGCCCAACTGCAAATCATCCTTTTCAATTATATATCTACTTTTAACATTTCCCTTATCCAACAAAACTATTTCATTCTCATCTGGATCAACAGGAATTGCAATCAAAAAATCATATGGTCTTAACTCAACACTCCCAGAATCTCCAAAATCCTTAAACAACAAACCACTACGGGGCACCTTAATTACACTATCTCCGTGTTTTATTTCAATATCTGAATTTATAAGTTTTGAGCTAGTTGTATATCTTGAAGGGCTCATAACTACTTCCTCAATTGTACATTCTCCATCCGTTGTACATTCTCCTTTTACAACATAAACATCTGTTGGTCCTTCATTTGGATCACCGCCAAACTCATGTTCTCCTCCACCTTTGGTATTCTCAAGAAGATAATTCTCAATCCACCATTCATCATAATTACCGAATTTTGGGCTTTTCCAATAATTACTCATAATGCCATAATACACAGATCTAGCATATTCTTGATTTACGCAACCCACAATGCATTCAGAACCATCAACATCTGAAAACATCGGGCAAGAAAGTTTTTCAGGATCACAATTAGGAGCATCCCACGTAATGTCTCCTCCATATACATATTCATCAGCAAAGTTGTATCCAATATGTCCTATCTCATGAACCAAAACTAATGGATCATCTGCAGAATTAATTGAAGCTAGGTTTAACCATGCCGAAGATCTTAGATGACTAAAGAAATCTTCAGTTTTCCCCCTGTTGGTCAATACGACATTAACATCCTGCCCGGGGCATTTAATGGCTTCTTGTTGAACAAGCTGAGGATTACAAATTATAGCATCATCATAACTACATCCAAAATCGTCAAACGCCTCAATTCTAAAAAAATTAAATCTGTCCCTATACAAATTATGGGGGGCAACATTCAAGAAACTACTCATAAACTTCTCACTATCCGCCCTAAATTCTACAACATCTTCATATCCTGTTCCCAAAAATACAATATTAATACTATCGTTATATTTTCCCCTATCTTGCATCACAACACACCCGGTAGAAGGAGATAAAGGCAACTCAATATTTTTTCCACCACCTATAAAAAGAAAGATAAATACACCTATAACAATCACACTAAATAATATTAAAGGCCACCACCGATAATTATGTTCCTCACTCATATCTGGGTCAAACATATTTAAAAAAACCATAATAAGTTAATAAAACTTATGCTTTAAACTTTTCAACAAGTTTATAGATATGGGTTCCTTTAACCGGAATACTATGCATAATATTAAATCCTTCAACCATAAACTCTTCCTTAAAAAACTCAAACGATTCAATTCTATCCAAAAGTTCTTTTTTTCTTTTAATATTTTTTATTCTTCCAAAAGTAACATGTAACGTAAACTTCTGATTTGAAGGAAATAAGTCCAATAATGCCTCATCTATTTTCAGGTATAGCTCTTCAATAGTTTTATTATCATAAAAATCTAATCTAATAATATTGGGCTTTCCTTCTTTGTTAAAAACTCCAATACTCTTGAATCTTAGTTTAGAAGAATCAAATCTAATATTTACCAATCGACTCTTAATTTCTTCTAATTTCTGTTCATCAATGTTTCCAAGAAATTTTAAAGTAATATGAAGGTTCTTTTTTGGAACCCATTTAATTTTTGCAAGATTAGAAGGAACATGCTTTTGAATTTCAAATAAATTATCTTTTACAATATCTGGAATAGCTAAAGCAATAAATATTCTCATTTTCCTTCCATCTTATTTTTCATTCTTTTTTCTCCAAAAAATATCCAATATAAAACTAACAAACTAACAATCGAAAGTATAAATGTTAATGCATCATTCATTTTTATCCAAACATATTTTTATACCGTTTATCCTCCTCTTTTTTAATTTTATCAACTGCTCTCAAAAAATCAGAATATAAAACATTTAATCTTTTTGCTCGGATAGCAAAATACCCTGCTTCTGTACAAACGGATCTTATCTCTGCCCCAGAAAATCCTTCAGTTATTTTAGACAGCTCATCTAAATCTATTTTTTCTAAATTCATTTCCCTTGTATGAATATTAAAAATTTCTCTCCTTTCTTCAAGTTGAGGATAAGGCACTTCTATCAAACGATCCAATCTACCTGGCCTTAAAATTGCCTGATCTAAAATGTCTTTTCTGTTTGTAGCACCAATAATCTTTACATTATCCAAGTGTTTAAATCCATCAATTTCACTTAATAATTGCATAAATGTTCTTTGAACTTCTCTCTCACCAGAAGTTCCAATATCCACTCTTTCAGACGCAATGGCATCCATCTCGTCAATAAAAATAACAGAAGGGGCTTTCTCTCTTGCCAAACTGAAAATATCTTTTACCAATTTAGCTCCCTCTCCAATAAATTTCTGAACTAATTCAGAGCCCACTATTTCAATAAAAGTAGAATTTGTACTTGCAGCAACAGCTCTAGCTAACAAGGTTTTCCCCGTCCCACTTGGCCCATGTAACAAAATTCCCTTTGGTGGAGAGATACCAATTTTCCTAAATAATCCTGGTTTGCTCAACGGGAGCTCAATAACTTCTTTAATTTCCCTAACTTGGCTTCTAAGTCCCCCAATGTCATTCCAAGAGACATTTGGCTTCTCAATAATTAAAAAATTCTCAACCGAATGATTTTTTGATTTATCCATTCTATCAACTAAAACCAAAGACTTCTGCTCAGCCAAAACTCTATCTCCTGGCTGAAGTTTATCATATAAAAGGGGAGAGACATTAACAAAAAAATGGCTTCCATTTGGTAATCTAACTATTGCTTTCTTTTCAACAATCTTCAAAACATCACAAACTAGAAGGGGCGGTTCTTTCATTAAATCGATTTCTCTCTTTAATTTAGATAAAGTGTCCCTTAGCTTTCTATTTTCTTCAGAAAGATAATTAGATATATCTCCTTCTTTTTTACCAATGGATATCATTTGGCTAAAAAAGAAAACTGTCAAGTATATATAAACATTACTTTTTCAAACCAAAAAAATTAATAAACCTACCTCATTCCCTATTTTATGGACGAAAACCTCTTATTAAAAATATCTCTCATTTTTTCTGTTTTAGGCGTTTTCACAATATTATTCATATCTGAATCAACTACCCTCCCCATAACAAAAATTTCTGATATAAATGAAGATAAAATCGACCAAAAAATAAAAATTAATGGAGAAATAACAAACGTAGTAGATACTCCAGAAATAATAATAGCAAACATAAAAGATGAAACTGGAACAATTACGGCCATTATATTTAAAAATAACGAAACAAAAATTTTCCCACTAAATCTATTTCAAACACCTGAAAATATACCACTCAAAAATTATCAAATAGTGGAGATAGAAGGAACCATAATAAGTTATCAAGGAAATTTAGAAATAAGTGCAGATGAAATAAAATCAAAATGACTCTAGAAATATTCATAGCAATATTAATTGGTTGTTTATTTGGAATAGTAACTGGTTTAATACCTGGAATTCATATCAATCTTGTTAGTTTAATTGTATTAAGTTTTTCGGTTCTCCTTTTAGAAATAACCTCTCCATTAATTATTTCTATATTCATAATATCTATGGCAATAACCCACACATTTTTAGATACAATTCCTTCTATCTTTCTTGGTGCCCCGGAAGCAGAAACCGCATTATCTGTTTTGCCAGGGCACAAAATGTTATTAGAAGGAAAAGGATATGAAGCAGTAATGCTAACATTAATAGGTAGTTTCTTTGCTTTGATAATAACTATTGCTTTAGCTTTTCCGATAGGTGCATTAATAGAACAAATCTATCCTCATTTACAAAAATTTATGGCATATATTTTAATCGCTGCATCTCTTTTTTTAATACATCGTGAGAAAAAAGGCAAAACATTCCTATGGCCACTAATAATATTCCTTTTATCTGGAGTCTTAGGGATAGCAACATTAAACTTACCAAATTTAGAAAATCCCCTATTTCCTTTACTATCTGGTTTATTCGGAACAAGCACCCTGATAATAAGTTTGTCAGACAAAACAAAAATACCTTTGCAAAAAATAAGTTTCCCAAAAATAAAAAAATTAGAATTGGCAAAAACAATGGGTTCATCAATGGTAGCAGGAAGTTTATGCTCATTTCTTCCAGGGCTTGGTCCCGCTCAAGCCGCAATTTTGGGATCAGAATTTTATAAAAAAATTACGAATGAAGGATTTTTAATTTTAATTGGTGGGCTTAACACAATAAATATGGTACTATCATTGATTGCCTTATTTTTATTAGATAAAGCTAGAAATGGGGCAATAGTCGCAGTTTCAAAAATAATGGGAACAGTAACATTCCAGGACACAATAATATTTTTGGCATCAACACTAATAGCAGGAGGAATAGCAGTTTTCTTAACAATAAATATAACAAAAGTTTTTTCAAAATTGTTTTCAAAAATAAATTACAGAAAATTGGTAGTTTCAATAATACTTCTTATCATCCTAATGGTTTTCTTCTTATCAAGCAATTTCTTAGGATTATTAATTCTAACAGTCTCAACATTCACGGGAATACTCCCAGCAAAACTAGGAATTGGAAGAAATCACTTAATGGGTTGTTTGTTATTACCAGTTATTTTATATTTTATATTATAATCTAACCAAACCATTTTCCCAATCCTTCTTGTTTTTCAGGATCTTTGCCAAAAACACTCTCAATTCTTCCTTGAACCAAATCCAATGTTTGTTTCAAATAATCTGGAAGATTATATTTGGCAGCCAAATCCAAAGAGGGTTTCAAATATTTTACAACAGACCCTTCAGATATTGTAAAAATTATTCTCCCCCCACACTTCAAACAATTACCAACCAACGGAGGCCTTCTATATTTTGCATTACAATCTACGCACCTAAATTGTTGCATGCTAAACTTTCTCAAATTTCCCTTTATATCGCGAATAAAATGTTTCTCAATAATCAACCTAGCAACATCGGATGTATCTACTGCCCTTATTACTTCAGCTAATTTCATCTGGCCTAAAACTTTCTCTTGCATTGTTGGAAGAGACTTATACATACTACACATAACTCCTTGATTTATGCTAGTAGTATCATGAGTAAATCCATACTTTTCAAATTGTTTCTCTTTTCCAAGATTAGAATTTAATTGTTCTATTTTTACATCCCAAGGCATCTTTCCTTTTTCGCAGGCCCTATAAAACTCTAGAGGATAATTCCACGCCATATCCATATCAAAAACCATATCATCTACTTCACTTGGCACCAAATTTGTAGTTAAAACTAAACAAGCATCTTGGGTAGAACCCCTGTGGGCAGGTAAATATTTTCTAGAGAAATTTAATAATCCATCCATAAGTAACATAATTCCATTTTCATCTCCATCACAATCTCTTCTTTGGGCAGAATGCCAAAGAGGATGTGCATAACACCCTTGTGTTTGAGAAAATCCAATTATTCTCCCAACTATACCAGCAGAAGTATGTGGAGCCAAACTAATCACCAACTGCCCAACCAAATCTTTTTTAGAATTTAAATTATAAAATTTTTCTTGCCCATATAATCTGCTCAATAAATCATCTATGAATTTTGCAACTCTAAAAAATACTATGTCTGCACCCTCTTCACCAGAAGTTCTACACGAAGGCAAAATTATATCTTGAGGTTTAATTTCTAAAATTTGATTATCATCAACTAATTCATTACCATAAATATCTTTCAAATATCCCAATTTCTTTAATTGTTCCACATCTGTTCCAGTTTCACCTGGCTTAAAATGAGTTATTGGTAATTGTGTCATATCATACCTAACTGTCCCATCTTTATTAACATAAATATTATGTGTTGCCCGCAAAAAACCCTTAATCAAGTTTTCTACAGTATGATCTGCATTAGATGTTCCCCTTACTCCCTTTACTAACCCTGGTAACTCTTTTAATCCAATCTTATCCATAGAATTATCTATATAATCTTTAATCTGAATACTCCTAACACTATAGGGTTTATTCCCCCCTTCTACCAATTCTATTTTTTTCCCACATTTATGACAGCTAGAATAAACACTATCAATATTACATGAATCACAATGATAATCTAAAAACTCTGCAGTAACAGTTCCCGCACCAATTGCTGATTGAAAAGATCTTAATCTCCCGCCCTCTTCCCCAACTGGAAACAATCCATGCGGGCTTCCAGTTAATTTTCGCATCTTTGCTTTTTCTGGCCTGCCCATCCTGGCCCCGATATATACTCCCGATTTATCTTTTATTTCTAATTCAGAAAATTTATTTAATATATTTAGTATATCTTTTCCCTCTTTAACTGCATTCACTAATTTAGAAAGCTCTAACTCTTTTTGATAAAAACCCAATGAAATCATAAACCCAATGGCATAATCTCCTTCAATTGTAACATGTTCTTTAGAAACTATGGTGTGGGGAACTCCCAGTTCTTCTAAAATTTTCTTCAATTCCACATTTCTTTCTTTTAATTCATAAGTTAGAGGCAAAATAATTTTGTAATAATCTCCTTTTTTTATAATTGCTTTATTTAACCAATCCAATAAAGCCAAAAATTTGATTTCATCAATATCTTTCCAATGATAGGTATATTTTGGGTGAAGGGGAATACCTAGCTTTTTAGAGATGTTATATGAATCATTTGCAGAAATATATGTTTTTATTGGATTTTGAAATAATTTTTTCAATAAAGGTAAATCAACATCAACCCCCTTACTTAATTCATCACAAGAGGCCGTTTTTGATTTCATATCTTCAAACCACCATTCTTCACAATAACCTGGAGCAACTAATACATGCGCCCTATTAAAAAAATCCCCATATGGAATTAGTATGTCTCCTAAAAAAATTATTTCATCAATTTTATCTTTGTTTTCTTCATAATTTTTTTCAGTTAAAAATAAAACGTCTCCATTTTTCAACCTAACTATTGGTCCCTCAATAGAATCGCAAACACCCAATGCCGTCCCTTTTCCTGGTCTCTCCATTTTTAACTGCGTTCCAACACCTATAAAATTATCTAAAACCCTCATCGTCGTAGGGTGTATTGCAGTTGAACTAAGACCCGTATTTCTCCCCCTACCATATCTCAATCTCAAACCTCCACTTCGCATTGGGTGGGTAATCACTGGCCTACCTGCAACAAGATCTTTGATAAATGTATGATCTGGTTTTAATTTTCCATCTTCAGAATCATCTTCCTTAGACTTCTCTTTTGCTTTAATTTTTTTTTGCAAATCAACAAATTTAGATATAAAGTCCCAATCATCCAAACCAAAATCTTTCCCCCAGTTACTTAGTTGTTTTAGTACCTTCGGTGCCTTTTGTGCCAAACATTCTGCCATAACTAAACAAAATCCATTCCTGATAATATTTGTTCCAATCCTATCCAAATCCTTATAATTTGAAACTTCGAATTTTTCAGACGGATCTCCATCTATTTGAACTGGTAAATTTCCAGCTAAAAATTCAACTTCTTCTTCTGAAGGATAATATTGTAAATTAGTAACTCTTTCATGAAAATCTCTAACTTCAGTATGTGCCCTTTTTATTTCATTTTCGGTCGGATCATATTTCTTATAACCCATTTCTTTTCTTATGTAATCTGCTATCAACACACCTACGGATGCACCGGTACCACCAGCACTTCTTATCGGACCACCAAACCTCAAAGCAAAATATTCTCCTCCATCTCTTCTTTTTCTTATATCAATTCCCAAAAATCCTTCTAACGGACTAGAAACAACACCCAAAGTAATGTAAGCAAACCCAACTCTAACACCAACCTCCATCGCCTCGGTTTTATCCTTAAATTTACAGAAATTTTCTTTTGCAATTTCTAAAGAAATCGTAAGAGCAACACGCCAGTCTAGTTTTCCAAATTTCCCTTCTAATTCTAAAATTCTATCGGCAATACCCTTACCAACAATCTGCGGGTTAACAACCGAAATAAGTCCCTCTACTCGCTCAGCCATATTTCTAGCCAATACAATCTCAACTTTTTCAGAAGGATCATATCCTTTTAATCTACAATCTGCAGCTATTTTAAAATCTGTTTTAACATCACTATCCAACTTTCCAAAATATAATTCCATCTCTTTACTCATTTCCATTTTAGTCCAAAAATTTTAATATTTTTGTTGCCCTGGTCTTTAAATTCACAATAGGCACTTTCCCTGGTTCGGGACTATGCCCAGTTTTTATCTGAAAGGGGGTTATAGATTCCCAACACCCACCAGAAATTTTAGTGACTTTCCCATATTGGGTAATATTGGCCTTATGAATGTGACCAGAAACAAAAAAATCGGGGACACTATCAATAACTAAGTCATCTTCATCAGGATCAGGAATAAATAAAGTTGAACCATGCGTAGGAGCCAAGTGTCTCTTTTGTAATAAAAATTTCATAACCATATTTGTCCTATCTGAAATTGTTGCTCCAGAAAACCGTATGCTTTCAACATTTGCAGAATAGTCATCATAACTATAACCATGATATAACAATACATCAAATCCTGGAAACCCCTCACTTTTTTCTATATTTACTACAGCCGGATTGCTAACTACTACAACATTCTCTAACTCATAAATTGGTTTAGCTATTTCTGGATCCAAAACTGGTTGTGGTTCTGCTAGTCTTACAGCATCATGATTCCCTGGGCAAATTATTATTCTCAAGTCTTTTCTTATTTGACCTAACAATTCTGCACTTTTCTTGTACTGAGAATATATATCTGGTAAATCCTGCTCATACTCTTGGTTAGGAAATATCCCAACACCATCAACCAAATCACCAACTATAAACAAATATTTTACTTTTTTAGCTATTTCTCTTTGTTCTTTACTTCCAGTTTTTCCATTAAGCCAATTTATGAATTTTAAAAAGTCATTTTCCAAAAATAAACTAGAACCTACATGAACATCCGAGATAATAGCAAGATAATTCTCTATGGGACTAGTCTTTACACTATCATTTAATGGAATATCTGGGAAAAAAATTTCATCTGCAAAAACAATTTTATCTCCATTGACTCCTCTTAAACCAATAACTTCATCCAACACAATATCTTTTGCTTTTTTGAACAATTCATCCTTGGAGTTATTAATCAAAACACTTATGCTACCCGTGTTATCCTCCACATTCAAAATTATATTATTATTTTTTGTGATGTTTTTTTCATAAACTATGCCAATAGTAGAAACTTTCTCTCTATTCCTTTTTGATAATATTCTAGAAATAGATAAAGGTGCTATTAGATCTCCTCTACTTTGTAATATTTTTTTTAACAATTCATATCTTTTTTGATAATGCAACACAAAATCTTGTATTTCAACCTTTTTTTGTTTTTTATTATAACTCTTAACAACCTTAACAAAACCAGCATCTTCATTTGAAGTTTCAGTAATCAGAGTTCTTTCTTCTATTTCTTTTTTTCTTTCAATTAAAGAATTTAACATAGATTCATTAAACATCAACAATTCACCAGTTTCGTTTTTTTCTAAATATTTTTCAAAAACTTCAATATCTAACTCGGACTTTCCAATAAAATCTGGATTTATTAAATACCCTCTGTCCAAAAACAATTTTATAATTTCTTTTACAGATTCAACCATTTCTTAAGTCCCTCTTTCAAATCAGGAATTTCAGAATCAGGTATGGTCATACTTATTTCTCTAGTTCTACCATACCTACCTTTACTTATCACTTTTGCATTAATTATCCCCAACATATCCAATTCAGATATAAGATCTGACATTCTTCTTTGAGTTAACGGTTTTAAACCAATGTCGGATGAAATATTTTTATACAAATTATAAACATCGCCGGTAAATATTTTTGAGTTATTCTTCCCATATAGATTAAAAGTTGAGAGCAATACTAATTGAGATTGTTTAGGTAATGTACTAATAACATCGGATATCAAATCCCTTTCAATTTTATCTTCAGCATCATCTATATGTTTTATTAATAATTTTTCAAATCCCTTTCTCTCAGCTAATTCTCCTGCCACCCTCAACAAATCAAGGGCCCTTCTTGCATCTCCATGTTCCCTAGCAGCCAAAGCAGCACATTTTTCAATAGCACCTTCTTCAATGATTTCTTTTTTAAATGCTTTTTTCGCTCTTTCATTTAATATATCTTGTAGTTGTAATGCGTTATAAGAGGGAAAATTAATATCTTCTTCAGTTAATGAAGATTTTACTCTAGGATCTAAATCATTCGCAAATCTTAAATCATTTGATATGCCAACAAAAGTTATTTGTGTTTTTTCCAACTCAGAATTAAGTCTGGTTAAATTATATAAAATTTCATCTCCTGCCTTTTTGACTAATTGGTCTATTTCATCTAAAACTAAAACTATATTTTGATCTTCCTCATCAATACCATCAATAAATCTCTTATAAATTTCATCTGTAGCTAATCCTGTAATGGGTACATCTTTACCAAACTTTCTTGCCAAATTAGCAATCAAACGATATTCTGTATCCGCCACCTTTTTCAATTTACAATTTAAGTAATGTATTTTAATTGCTACTTTCTTTCCTTTAGCAATTTTTTTCAATTTATTAACAACATGTAAGACCGAAAGAGTTTTCCCCGTACCTGTTTTCCCATATAAAAAAAGATTAGAAGGCTTCTCGCCTCTCAAAGCAGGTGCCAATATCCCAGCTATTTCTTTTATTTCCTTTTCTCTATGAGGGATATTATCGGGAGTATAACTAGATTGTAAAACTTTTTTATTCTTAAACAAACCTTCTTTCTTCAAAAAATCTTCAAAAAAATTATTTATATCTGAATCAACCATAGAAATAAGTTATATCGGATATTGATTATAAATATTATTATACTAAAAACTAGAGACACGGACCTCTATTTCATATGGAAAAAACAAAATTCAAAATTCAACAAAATATACCCTTCATTTCTTATAGAAACTTTCTAAGAGTAACACTATATAATATATATAATATAATATATAATAATATATAATAATTAATTTTAAAAATAAAATTTAAATTGTTGAATAAAATAGCTAATTTAACCCAAATTTAATAACCTAACAAACCATATAAAATATAACAAAAAATCAATTTATCTTCTATAAACCTTACAACAAATTACTTCTTCCATATGAAATATCAAATTATTTCAGAAAATTACATATTCCACATGAAACATGGGTGGGACCCCCTAACAAAATATACAAATATTTATAAATTATTAAAATAGAAAATACTAAAGAATGGATCCAATATTATTGACAATAATTATTGTAATTGGTTTTTTCATATTAGAAATGACAAAGCACTTATTCACTAGAACCACATTAAGATTAGTTTTGGTTTTTTTTGTAGTAATAATATTATTATTTACTCTTATTAGCAGTCTTTCAACAAATGAATTAATGAATTCAGATAATGAATATGTTCAAACAGGTGCTTCAATAGTCCATAATATCAATAAAGAACCATTAATATCGGAAATTGGTGATAATATAAAGGAATTATTCTCGAACATTAAGGAGAATATAGTTGATAGGTTAAATGATGGTTAAGAAAATTTTATAAAGAATATGATACTACCTTATTTAGGAGGCCCATTAAAATGGCAAACAATGATAAAAGATATTCAAAACAATTGCTTGGTAAAACCATAGTAAGCAAAACTGGAAAAAAATTTGGAGATTTGGGTAATATTCATTTTGAAACTAAAACTGGGGAGTTATTACAATTAGAATTAAAGAATCCTACTACCTTAGCTAACGGTTTAGATCTAGAAAGAACAGACGGTGGTCAACCACTTATACCATATAGTGCAGTTATAGCAATAGGAGATTTTATTGTTGTTGCTGAAGAAGACATTATTTAATTTTTACCCTCTTCCTTTCTAAAATGCCTAAAATAATAAAATCAACAAGAGAGATAAATGTCCCAAAAAAACTCTCAGAACAAGTAATAGGTCAAGACGAAGGTCTCAAAATTATAGAAAAGGCATCCAGACAAAGACGGCACGTTTTGTTAATAGGTGAACCAGGCACAGGAAAATCCATGCTTGGTCAAGCACTGGCAGAATTACTTCCAAAAGAAACACTTCAAGATGTTGTTTCTTTAAATAACCAAGAAGATGAAAATGTCCCCAAAATACAAACATTTCCACCAGGTAAAGGAAATGATCTAATCAAAAATTTAAGATTAGAACATATGACTTCTCTAAAAGGAAAAAATATTTTATTTATAGTAATTTTTATATTGGCAATACTTTCCCCATGGTGGATAAGGAATCAGTATGGTGATATTATGGGAGCAGCATCATTAATAGGTTCCATGATATTTTTAGCAATATTTGTTATCTTTTTTAATGTAAATAAAAAAATAAAAACAAATGAAAAAGGATTACCTAAATTAATTATAAATCACAAAAAAACAAACAAGGCACCTTTTTTTGATGCAACCGGTGCTCATGCTGGTGCCTTACTTGGAGATGTATTACACGATCCATTTCAGTCAGGAGGTTTAGGAACACCTGCCCATGAAAGAGTAGTTCCGGGGATGATACATAGAGCAAACAAGGGAGTTTTATTTATTGATGAAATCGCCACATTAAGACCAGAAACACAACAAGAATTATTGACAGCACTACAAGAAAAAAGATATTCTATCACCGGGCAATCAGAAAGATCTGCAGGAGCAATGGTTAGAACTGAACCCGTTCCATGTGATTTTGTTTTGGTTGCCGCAGGAAATTTAGAAACAATAAAAAATATGCATCCTGCCCTACGATCAAGAATTAGGGGATATGGTTATGAAATATATATGAACAACGAAATGGATGACAACATTCAAAACAGAAAAAAAATAGCTATTTTTATTGCTCAAGAAATAAAAAAAGATGAAAAAATTCCTCCTTTTTCTTCAGAAGCAATAAAAGAAATCATAAAAGAATCAAAAATCAAATCAGGGAAATCAAACAAATTAACATTACATTTAAGAGATTTAGGTGGATTAGTAAGGGCAGCGGGGGATGTAGCAATAGAAGCAAATTCAAAATTAGTTGAGCCAGAACACATAAAAAAAGCTAGAATATATGCAAGAACTCTAGAACAGCAACTAGCAGACAAATATATAGAAACTAAAAAAGAATATGACATAATAAAAACAAAAGGCTCTTTAATTGGAAGAGTCAACGGATTAGCAGTTTTAGGACATTCTCCTCACTTTTCTGGACTAATTCTTCCAATCGAATCAGAAGTAACACCAGGAGGAAAAAAGGCCGAATTTATAGCAACAGGATCATTAGGCAACATTGCCAAAGAAGCAATAAAAAATGTCTCAGCTATTATTATGAAGTATTTTGGAGAAGATATCAAAGAAAAATATGATATTTACGTTCAATTTTTACAAACTCATGAGGGGGTTGAAGGAGATTCTGCATCTATTGCCGTAGCTACAGCAATTATCTCGGCTCTGAAAAAAATTCCAATAAGACAAGATACTGCAATGACTGGCTCTCTTTCGGTTAGAGGAGATGTTTTGGCAGTAGGAGGAGTAAACTCAAAAGTAGAAGCAGCTATTGAAGCAGGCCTGAAACGAGTAATTATCCCCAAAGCAAATGAAAAAGACATAATTTTACCAAACAACAAAAAATCAAAAATTAAAATAATACCAGTAACCAATATTAAACAAGTTCTAGAAAATATATTAGATTTAGAAAAAAACAAAAACTTCTTAAGGAAGTTCAAATAAAACAACGTTAATGGACTACAAGAAAAAAATCATACAATTCTTAAATAAAGAACTAAATGAAAAATTTAATGAAACAGTTCTAAAAAGTACTCCTTCCAAGAATGTGGGTGATTATGCATTTCCTTGTTTTATACTTGCCAGAAAATTAAAAAAACAACCACAAACAATAGCAAAAGATTTAGAAAAACTAAAACTCCCAAAATTCATAGATAAACTAGAATCACATGGACCATATCTTAATATTTTCATAAAAAAAGATATGATTCTAAAACAAATCTTTAAAGAAAAACAAAATTTCGGAAAAAATACTAAAAAAGAAAAAGTTATGATTGAATTTTCTAATCCCAACCCATTTAAAGGGTTCCATATCGGGCACCTAAGAAATACAGTTCTTGGGGAAAGCTTAACTAGGTTATTAAGATTTCAAGGTAAAACAGTTATTCCAGTAAATTATTATAATGATACCGGAAAACATGTAGCAAAATGTATTTGGGGACTCGAGAATTTAAAAGTTCCCAAACCCAAAGATAATGATTTAGGTGAATGGCTAGGCAATATTTATTCAAAATCAGCTACAAAAAATAAGGAAAAAGAATTTAGCATAATTCATCAAAAACTAGAAAATAAAGATAAAAAGTACACGAAACTCTTTAAACAAGGCCTAAAATGGAGTGAAACCCATTTCAATGAAATCTATCAAGATTTAGATGTTAAATTTGACAAACTTTACTATGATTCAGAATACACAAAAATTGGAAAAGAAATAGTAACTAAATTATTAAAATTAAAAGTAGCCAAACATGACGAAGGAGCAATAGTAGCAAATCTAGACAAATATAATCTCCACACACTAATATTGGTAAGAACAGACGGGACAGCAATGTACCTAACAAAAGATTTGTCCATGGCCATAGACAGAATAAAAAAATACAAACTAGACAGTTCATTATATGTAGTAGGAAACGAACAAAGACTTCATTTTAAACAACTTTTCAAATTACTTGAATTATATGGCTACAAACAAGCAAAAAAATGTTATCATATATCCTATGGCCTTGTTCATTTGCCAGAAGGCAGAATGTCTTCAAGATCTGGCAAAATAATTTTATACAAAGAACTAAAAAGAAAACTATCACAGTTACTTGAAAAAGAAATAACAAAAAGACACACAAACAAATCTAAAACAAACCAAAAAAGCATCAAGAAAAACATATTTTCTGCAGCAATAAGATTTGATATGTTGCTTCCGGACCCAAATAAAGAAATAGTATTTGATATAAAAAAATCAATATCGTTTAGAGGAGATACTGGACCATACATACAATATTCTCACACAAGGGCAGCATCAATTCTTAAAAAGAAACAAGTAGATATAACTAGTAACATTAATTTTGATTTATTAAACAAAGATAAAGAAAGAGCATTAATTTCAAAATTAGGAGAATTCCCCGATATTATAAAGAACGCCGCAGATCAACATAAACCAAGCATATTGGCACAATATTTATTAAAACTCTCCCACGCATTTAATGAATACTATCACAAATATCCCTGTATTACAAAAGACAAAAAACTCCAAAAAGCAAGATTACTTCTAGTTTTCTGCACAAAACAAATATTGGCTTCAGGACTATACCTATTGGGAATAAAATCTCCTGAAGAAATGTAGAAACACTTATAAATGAATCAAAGATCCTAATTCTAGGTGATGCGAAATGCCAATAGTAGGATTTAACTTTGATAAACTTGGAGCAAAAAAAGACAATAAAATAACTGGAAAAGTACAAATTAATAACAACGTTAATATAACTGATGTTCAACAAGAAAAGCTTTCCATAACTAGTTCAGAAGATATTTTGAAATTTAATTTTGAGTTTAAAGCAGCATATGAACCAAAGATTGGTGCAATTCAAATAAATGGCCATCTTCTATTCATGGACGAACCAAAAAAGATTGATGACATAGCAAAGGCCTGGAAGAAAGATAAAAAGCTTTCAAAAGAAGTATCAACACCAATAATCAATTCAATATTAGCAAGATGCAATATTAAGGCATTAACATTAAGCCAAGATGTAAATTTGCCACCACATATAAAATTGCCAATTGTAAATTTAAATTAGAAAAACTCGCTAAGGTTCTTTCTTTCCATTTCTCTTTTTTGAGCCTCTTCCCAATCACAACCCTCTTCCTTCATTATTCTAAGAATCTTTATTTCTTTATTCATTAATGCCCTTTATTGAATTTTATTTATATATATTCCCTAAGTCCATTATAGCAATTTTTACCTATATTTTGTAAGCCGATACTACTTCAAAAGTAAACCCAAATTTAGCACAAACAAGTCATAAATTCTTGATTTTCTCTAATAATTTATCCTTTTCTTTTCTACTAGTATATGTTTTACCAAACCTGACCATTGTTGGGTTTAATCTTCTCCAATATCGCTTATGGAAGGCCACCTTCAGCTCACCCTCAACCTTATCTGGGGTTTTTCCGTTACACCAACCCAGTTGCTTAGAAATATAGAAAACATGGGTGTCTACGCCAATATTGGCTCCCCCATGCTCAGATAGGAATACATTCGCTGTTTTCCTCCCAACACCAGGGAGTGTTAATAATGCTTCAAATTCCATTGGAACACATGAATCATATTCATTAACCAATTTTTTAGCACAATTTAGAATGTTCTTTGATTTATTTTTATAGAAATTTATTGGTTTTATAATCCTTTCAATCTCTACCAACTTTGAATTAGAGAGTTTGATCAAACTAGGAAATTCCTTAAACAACCTTTTAGCAACAACGATGGTTGTTTCATCTCTGGTTCTAGCTGACAAAATTATTGATATTAATGTTTTCCAAGGAGTTCCCCACTTTTCAGCTGCAAGTCTTATTGATTTTCCCAGACGATCTAATTCATTCAGCTGCTTTATCTTTCTATCCATGTAAATTTAATTATAAAACAATTTAAAAACTTACCTTTTAAAAAGAGCAAGAGATTTAATTAAAAAATGATCGAAGATTATGAAATTGAAGAAACTTCAAAATGGAAGAAAATAAGTATTGCTATTCTAGCAATTTTCTTGCTATTGTTAATTACTTCATATATACTAGCAAGTTATCCAATTTTTCCAATAATAGCTTCATTATCTGAATCACAGATGGCTAATAATAAAACAATTACATTAGATACTTTTTCTGTTATGTTTACTGGAGATACATACGAAGAACTCCAAGAATATTATAACAAAGATCTATCCGTAGAAATGGTTGTATGTCTTAAGGGCACCACAGAAGAAGATTATATAATTGATGAAATTTACCAACCAGAAATAATTGAGCAAACATACAACCACGTTTCTTTCAAACCCTGCTCAGAAGACACATTAATATTACTCCATTCTCACCCATTTAGACACTGCATAGCCTCCCAACAAGATTTGATTACACTAGCATCATTAAAAGAAAAGAATCAGAAGTCAATAATGGTAATTATGTGTGAACAAGATAGATTTTCAATTTATAGATAAATTTTAATATTAACATTCTTTCAGTTAATCATGTTTATTAGAAAGAAAAAAATAAATAACGTAGAATATGCATATCTAGTCGAGAATAAATATAACAAAAGAAAGAAACAATCTCGTCAAAAAACAACAAAATATCTGGGCAAAATAATCAAGCTTCCAGAGAACAAGACACAAACAAAAGCTACCACAATAAAGGGCTCAGTAATTAATGAATTAATTGGAAAAGGATTTATTCTCAATAAAAATTTATTAATGAAAGACTCAATAAATATAGATCTAGATAGACTCTCCGTCGACGAGAACAATAAATCAGTTTGTATAGAATTAAATGAAGGATTCCTTTGTAATCATACTCTCACAAACCTACTTTCTTTTTCTTCTAAAAACCTAACTCAGAAAGAGATTATAATGAAGTTTGCAGATGCCTTTGTTTCTGCGGGGATAAACTTACATCACGAGTCTTTCATTAAAATCTTCAATAACGAGCTAAAACCCTAAATATCGGTGTTTCAGAGTCTCTTCTACAGGATATTGCAATATATTCCATAGTGCCTAACGCCAACATAACTCTCACTTCGACACTGCTCCGACACTCAGACGACACTGCTCCGACACATAAATTATTATAAATTCGACACAGATCCTACTAATTGGGGTTAAATTGAGCTTTGAGAACAATATTAAAATTTCTTTCCAGAAAGTCAAAGAGTCCATTCTAGCCTTAGATAAACGTATTTCCGTCGTGGAATCTAACATCAATTTAATAAAAACCATGTTAGAGCAAATATCCAATCTCCCCAATGCTCATAAAATAGCCAAAACGCCAGAATTTAACGTTCTAGAGGCCCCAAAACCCCAAATTCAAAAAAGTTCCACAGGAAATAAAGGGGTGCCGCTTCGACACTCCGACGACACTGCGCCGACAAAGAGACGACAGACAGACACTCCGACGACACCAAATATGGAAGAATACAATGATATTAAATCCCTTAAGAGAGAGCTAAATTCAAGGTTTCTGAGCCTTACAGAGGCACAATTCAAGGTTTTCATGACCATTTATCAATTAGAAGAAGAAAAAGATAATCCTGTGACATATGCAGAAGTAGCCAAACGTATAATGATCTCTCAAAGTTCAGTTAGAGACTATGTTAGCGATCTAATTTTAAGAAATATTCCCCTCACAAAACACAAATCACCCAATAGGAAGATATATTTATCCATAAAAAAAGAGTTTAGAAATCTGAAAATACTTGAAAACTTACTTGCTTTACGAGAAAAAGACCACTCACAAACACAACTAAC
This sequence comes from Candidatus Woesearchaeota archaeon, assembly GCA_964587005.1. Classification (GTDB taxonomy): domain Archaea; phylum Nanobdellota; class Nanobdellia; order SCGC-AAA011-G17; family PNOQ01; genus JABIBT01. The sequence continues at coordinate 19,209 of CAZPJW010000002.1, read as the reverse complement.
TGGCCATTTAAGACAATATTTTTAATTTAACTCTCACATTTTATTAAAATAAGAGCTATTTCTGCCCAAAACCACGTTTTTTTACCAAATATTCTTAGAATTAACTCTCACTTTCTACCCTTTTCTTGTTTTTGCCCACATATTTTACCAATATTTCTCTCTTTTTCTCCTCTTCAACATAAAATCTTTTCTTTCCATTGCTCTCACTTTTCTCTAAAACAAGCCCAGGTATCTTCCTTTTTATATTATTTATTTGTCCTCTCACTGTTGATGTATCTTTTCCCAATACTCTAGCTAGATCTTCATAACTAAGCAACATATCTGTGTTCAATAAACTCCATACTATTGTTCTTTCCATTGGTGTGAGGCTGTATAACTCCTTTTCTAGGTCTGTTTGGACACTTTTTTGCTGTTTGGACAGGTGTCCAAACGACTGTTTGGACAGGTGTCCAAACGACTGTTTGGACGGCTTAGCTGTTTGTTTTGGACGGACAGCTGTTTGTTTCTGTTTGGACACCTGTCCAAACGTTTCGTTTATTTCACCCTGTTCAAACATATTTAAAATAAACTCCTCTATCTTCAACAACCGTTTATCCATTTCACCAATTTTATCGTACTGTTCAGAATTAGTATCATTAAAATGTTTTATCCAATCTCCAACACTTTCCATATCGTTCTTTATCCTCGAAAAAGATTCAGATAAACTATCGTGTAATTGGGAGAACTTCTTCTCAGCATCTCCACCCTTTCTAAAAATTCCAAAAAACATAACAAAATTTAACAAAACTCCTTATTAAACTTTTTGCTTCTCAAACATAAACTTTATATACTTAAAATATTAAAAATTAAATTAATGGTCAAAAAAAGAAAAAAAACAACAAAAAAAGTGGTAAAGAAAAAAGAGGATTTTTTACCAAGTATGCTGTCTATCCTTCTATATGTTATTGCATTTATAGTATTAGTTTTTGGAGCATGGTATCACAAAATTAACTGGATACTAATGGCATTTATTCCATTCTTAGTTGCAATTTGGTATGAATATATGGAGAAATACATATAATCTTATAAATTTATTCTAACTTCCTTTTTCATGACTTCACCAAACGAAAGACAAAGCGATATAGCAAAAAGACTAAAAGAGGAAGGATTTAGAGTTGATAGACTGGTTAAACAAGACGAACTGGGTATTGCACTTTCCGAGTTGGGCCAATCTAAAACTCAAGGAGAGATTTCAGACGTAGTAATTTTGCCCTCTGCTGAATACCTAAAAGGAACAGGTTTAAAGCCCTCAGAGCACCATCCTTTTGATTTTGTGGCGCTAGCCAAGCATACACCAGAAATTTTAGCCCCACATATACTTCCCACCTACATGTTAGAGATAGAAACACACAAAGTAGTTCTATATGATTTTTAGATAAATCTTATAAAATCCCTTAAATTACCTTTTTTATGGACGTTGTTTTAAATCCAGCACGTAAAAATCTAGAAGAAGCAATTCTAAGCTGGATAGATCTTCAAGAAGGGTCGGGAGAACTTCCAAGGGTTTTTGTTTTTACAAATCCAGAAGGAAACAGAACTTTTTGTCCAACACTACCAAAAAGAGAATTTACAATAACATATGCAACAAGCATTATAACAAATAAAACCATTTTTACAGAGAGGTTGTATGGAATGTTAAGAAGAGGAGAAATTGATGTTCTAGGAGTTCAAAGAGACGCAAACAACAAAAATCTGCTGTATTTTTGGGCCGGCAATTACGACTAAAATCTTTAATCAAAACTTAAATTTTTAATAATTAGTTAAACTTTTAAATAAACCAATTTTCTCTAAAAATATGTCAGAAATTGAATATAGATTAAGCCGAATTGTTTGCAAGGGCGCAGGCGGATGGGAAGGAAAAATCACACCGGAAAAAGTAGGTCATGCCCACGAATCTTTAGCTATTGCCCAATCTATTGGTTTAATAGAATATTCGCCTGAACCATGGGATCCACTAAAAACTCCAGAAGATGTAGAAGAAGCCACAAGGATATTAAAAGAATTTTATGGCCCAAAGGCTAGAGATGTAGGAAACATTCCTCTAAGCGCAGCACATGGAAGGTATAAATTCAATCGAATAGTCAGAGTAGAAAACCCAACAAAATCTGAAAGAGAACAAGCAATAATAATGCTAGAAGAAAGGTTTGGTGAAATGGATGAAGACAATATGGGCCCATTCCCGGTTCCAAAGTAATTCGGTAGATTTTTAAATAAAGCACAATTTACTCCCCTATGGAAACTTTCTCGTCATTCGGAGCATTAAGAGAATCGAGTGGAAACCACCGAACTTTAAAAGAAATAGCAGATATATTGGAAGGAGAAATTCCTAGTCATACGGGCGGTCAATTCTCATTTGGAAAGATTGTTGCAGACAAAAGACTCTCTGAAGGAACAATTACCTGTAAAGGGGGACTTTATCACCAAGAATCCGCTATATGTGAAAAAATTAGTTCAGAGTTAATTGACAAAGGATTTGAAGTAAACTATGAAGGCAAATTAGAACTAACCGCAAAAAGCCCAGCAAGAAGTATACTTATTTCTGTAAGCTCCAATACTACGGGCAGAAGAAGTTGTTGTGGTGCGGCAGAATACAAGGTCCAAGTAAGATCAACAAATTCAAACAACTAGATTTCGCCTAACATACCTTATGCGAACTTTTATATACTATTTCTGCCAAAAATACACTAAAAAGAGGCATAATCGTGGAAATTTGGCTAAAAAAACTAGAAACTGAATTAAAATTAAGAGGATTCTCAGAAAGAACAATTGAGTCATACCTATCTAATACAAAACTTTTTCTAAAGTATTCAAAAACAGAACCAACAAAAATATCTGAAGATCATATAAAAGAATATTTTGCACATTTAGTTTCAGATCAAAAACAATCCCCAAGATCAATAGCTGTAAAGAAAGCCGCCCTAAAATTCTTCTTTGAAGAAATAATGGAGAAAAACATAGTAAATTTCAAAACCCCCAAAATCCCTAAATCAATTCCAATCTTCCTAACAAAAAAAGAAATAAGGTCTTTGTTTGATTCAACACATTCCAAAAAGTCATTATTGATTATGAAATTACTATATTCAACAGGATTAAGGGTAAGTGAGTGCGTTAATCTAAAAATTGATGATTTGGAGCTAGAAAATAAAATGGGTTGGGTTAGATCTGGGAAAGGGGGGAAAGACAGGGCATTTTTCCTATCGAAAAAACTATCCGAGGAAATAACCAAATATTTACAGACACTTGATGATGAAGAAGTATACCTTTTTCCGGGGAAAAAAGGCCACCTCACAGCAAGAAACGTACAAAAGATAATTTCAAATACAGCAAAATTGGCTAAAATTAACAAAAAGGTAACAGCACACAAACTAAGACACTCATTTGCTACACATAATCTTGATGCAGGAGTTGATATCAGAATAATACAAGAATTATTGGGCCATTCTGACCTATCGACGACACAGATATACACCCATGTATCAAAAGAACAACTAAAAAAAGTAAAAAATGTCCTCGATGATATAGAAGAATAGATATTGAATCTAATAAATATTTATAAATCTATTTCAATCTCCTTTAGTAACAGGGGTGACTTATACAACGACAAATGAATTTTATGGCATTGGAATAGATGAATCAAACCACCATACCGTGCCAGAGGTATATGTTTTAGCTCTTTCTAAAAACCCAATTGACCTTGAACCGACAGATAAATTCTTACAAAGAGAAAAATATAAACGAAAAGGAAGCAGAAACGACCATATTGCTATGGTCGAGGAATTTTTGGGAAAAGTAAGTATCATGAGATTTATAGTTCTCTATAAAAAACAAATAAGTAGACTTGGCAGAAATGGCGTTAAGGCCCCTGCCATGCATCGTCTAATCTCTTCCTTAGAGGGAGCAATAGACATCGAAATGGCTCAAATTATGATAGATGGAGAGCATATACAAGCAACACATTGCGATTTAAGAGATATGCTTCAATCAGAATTTGGAGCACCAGTAGATTATGGCCAGATAAATTTTATGGAAAAGGCAGATAGACATATTCCTTTAGTTAATCGGGCAGACATTTTAGCATATAACTTAATGAGAATATACGAAAAAATACCCGATCACCGACGAGGACCATTCGCAAACCACCGGGTATCTCTGGGGATCCACCTTAGGGAAACAGACACTAAACAAAAATACGCCCAGCGACCAAAAGGATTAAGAAAAGATAGAAAATAGTGTAGCTAAAATATTTAATAATAAACTAAAAGATTTATTACAATAAGTTATAAGAAATAATTAAAAATACTTGAACAAAAATTTTATAAATTAACTTTCTAAAAGAAAAACATGATACAATATTCTACCCAAAGCGCATTTGGCATATTGAACCCACTAATAATCATAATTTTTGGACTTGCACTGTATACTATTATCGTCTATAATCTCTATAGGTTTATAGCAACCAGGGATATATTCAACCTTAATTTGCGTCAATACAATCGAGCACAACATTCAGGCGCATTTAAGTTTTTTGCAGTTATATTGTACATCGCAGAGTATGTTCTGTTTTTCCCACTCTTCCTTATGCTGTGGTTCATAACCTTCTCAACCATATTAAACGCGATGACAACAACGCCCAACACAGAGATGGTTTTACTTATGTCAATGGCAATAATAGCGTCGATAAGAATAGCGTCCTACTACAAACAAGATCTAGCAAAAGACATAGCAAAACTAATACCCTTTGCACTTCTAGCAGTAGTAATGGTCGACGATATATCATCTGTTTTAACTTGGGGAGACAAAATCCTGGATCTCCTATACCTCCTACCAACCATGTTTAACATTTTAATATACTATTTTGTCTTTGTAGTTTGCCTAGAAATTTTATTAAGAGTCATTTATGGAATAACTGGAGCACTATCTAAAAGAGACGAAAAAAAAGTTACTTCTCCGACGAGAAAAGGAAATATTTAAATACTAGTTTTCTAATTTTAGAGTATAATTTTCATTAAGGAGGTGAAAACATTGGGGAAAATCATTGCAAAAAACGTAATCAAAAGAAAACCAGGTTACTTATACTATGTAGACGGAAAGGGTAATGTCTGCGAAGCAAAAATGGCAAGAGGTGGCAAGAAGAAAAAAGCCTCTAAAAAAAAGCCAGCTGCTAAAAAGAAACCGGTTAAAAAGAAAAAAGCCACCAAGAAAAAGAAAAGATAATTAATTATTCTTCTTATTTATTTTTTTATTTTTGTTTAAAAAAACTAGTTAGTTCTTTATCAGATTTCTTTGGTAATCTCTGTACCTTCCTGTAACCAATTAATTCTAACCTAGATCTTTCTCCACAATTAGGACATTTTGTAGGGCTTTCTTTATCTGTTGTGTTAGACATCCATTCCCAATTACAATTATGGCACAACATAGTATACCTTATCATATTACTCCCGGATAAACTAGCAGGGATCTTATTTAAGCCATTATAGATTAATAATATCTTTACCAATAACAAAACTAACATAGCATAAATTACGCTTAAAATGTACTTATTTGAAACGGTGTTTAATAAAGACAAGGCAACAAATATAACTATAAAACTAGAAACAAATATACTTATTCCAGGAACAATTCTCACCTTAGCTAGATTATCAAACGACATAAAAAAGAGATATTCAAGAAATTTATAAACTTATCCCATGTAAGTGATATCTTTTTTGTCTTTACTTATCTTAGCTTTCTTAGTGCCATCAATAAGTTTCTTTAATTTTACTTCAAACTCTTCTGCCTTCTTAAGAAGCGGATTATAATCCACACTCAACCCAAGATACTCATCTAGAGCCTTGATTGTCTGAGCCGCCGCCCTACTATCTGGGAGTTTAGAAGCAGTCTCAGCAAAAACACAAGACATAGGTACGTTATCCACCTTCAAAATCAAACTTGCTGCTGGCCCAACAACAACTCCCTCTTTCAATTCTTCACCATTAGTTTTCTTCCATTTTTCTGCATTTTTATTAGTGTAATAATAATAATTTTTATTTGTTTTTCCAGTTGGACTGCCAACACCGTCAACACAAATAACTTCTTTTGCCTTGAATGTTTTTGATAACTCCGAAACAACGTTTGCAATTTTCCATTCTACCCCGGCAACATTTGTAATCGCATGTAGGATTACTATATTATGTTTTTTTGAATAGAACACTCCGAAAGGCTCAACAATCTTGCTTTCGTGTATTGCTATCATGGGATTCATTTCAGAAAACCAAACAGATCCTATTTTTTCCGCCCCCAAATGTTCAATTAGATATTCACTAGAAATTGTACCCACTAAACCAAAACCAGGAAAGCCCCCAATAATTGTAACATTTTGTGGTTTCTTTTTTAGATCTATTTTCATCTATCCTTATGTCTTGAAAAAATCTTTATATACTTTTCTATTGTAAAACTCCTCGCTCTTGGAAAAATAGCAAACTATTTAAATAAAAAATCCAGGTTTACTGTATGGCCGATCCTAAGTTGATTGATTATGCTAAAAAAGGTCTTGCTAAAGGTTATTCAGAAGAAGAACTTTCAAAAATTCTAAGGGAAAGTGGCTGGACAGATTTAGAGATATCTTCTGCATTCAATGAAATAAAAAAAGTAAAACCCGTTGCCTCAAAACCAGAAAAAAAATCAGTTATGGATAAAACCAAAATCAAAGACCAGATTTTAATTAATTTTATTCAAGCCTCTTTAAACAAAGGAATCAACGAGGATAAAATAAGAGAGTCCCTTCTATCTAAAAATTGGCCACCAGAAAAAATAAATGCTGCATTTTCAAAAGTATCAAAACCAGTTTTGTCTACACAAGAAAAACCAATTCAAGAAGAATACAAACCAAAAAGAAAAGGATTTGACTGGAAAACTCTTCTTATCTATATTGGTGTATTTTTTGTTATAACCATTATACTTTCTTTATCTATAGGAGTATTCTATTATATCCAAGGAATGAAAAACTATGAGATAACTGATCCAAACACCGGTGAAAGAGTAAAAGGATATTGCTTAGTTGAGGATTGCTCCGATATGAAAGAATATATTTTCAATAATATACAAGATAATTTAGCATTAATATTTATAATCTCAATTATACTTTCGTTAGTATTAACATTATCTTACTTCTTTATCCCATACAAAGAAATGATAATTTGGATAGCGAATATTGGTTTCTTTTTATTTATTTGCTTCATGCTCTATATGTGGCTAATGGCAAACTAACAAAACATTTTTAAATCGAATTTTAGCTCTCTTTCTTATTGGGTCCGTAGCTCAGTTTGGTGGTAGCACTTGATTTCCAGGTTCGCTTGGAAAGGTGAAGCTCTTAACCAAGGGGTCGTGGGTTCAAATCCCATCGGGCCCATTTATTCTTCTTTTATGGTATTCGTGATTCATTCCAACTTTAGAAACAAATTTTTTTATTTCATTTTGATTTGTAATTCTAAAAACGTAGGCATTCTTATCTTTTATAATTTTGTTTGAGTTTATATTTTCTCTATTCAATATATATTTTATCTGCTCTAATAATTTTTTACTATTTGATTTTATCTGGGCCACATTATAATTTGAATATAGCTTTTTGTGATTTTTATATTTTCTTGAATATCTCTTATAAAATCCTCCATCCGTATTAAAGATTCCTCTAACACAAGCCAGAGACATAGACTTATTGTTTAATATACTTTCAGGGATAAAAACTGAATTCGCTTTCGGACCAAACTTATAACCAAGGCCTAGCAAGAAACGGATAACTTCTTTCCTTTTTATGAAATATCTCACTGTATTATCTTTTCTGTGATAAATTCTTCCAGCATAATTAAAATTTTGGAGAATTATTGAGAGTATGATTTTTTGATAATAACTAAAATCCTTACTCCAGTCTCCAGTAAACTGAATAGATTGATAGGTACTAGGCCGATCTTTTCTTGGATATTCAGTCATACAACCATCCCCTATAAATGCCCCAACAAACTCAGATAAACCTTCATTTAATTCCATAAAACAATATTATTTTTTACCTTTATAAATTCTGCCCGCGCGTGTGACAAGCAAAACTAAAGGTTAAGATATTTATTAATTAATACCCGAGTACTATCAGAAATTCTTACTTTACTGCCTGGTTTCCAATAAGCAAGATACTTTATTTCATGGCCGGGACGTGGTTTGCCATATGTCTTCACTAAGAAAACTTTCGTATGATTTCTAACTTCTTTTCCACTATATGTTCTCCATCTCCTCCCAACATATTTCCATAAAAATTTAGTTGACTTAGCCTTTAGATTAGTTTCTTCCTTGAGCTCCCTTATCGTAGCCTTTCTTCTGGATTCTCCTCTATCTGCACCGCCTCCCGGAAGCATAAAAATTTTCCTCCTTCCAGAAACTACTAAAATTCCTTTGTTTGTGTGCACAATTGCAACACCTTTTCTTCTTATCTTAACCATCTTATTATTTTTTGGAATATGCCTATTTTCTTACTCCCCCTATGTTTAGTAACTTCGGATGAGGGTTTCTTTAATTTTTTTATGGTTCTTCCAAATTCCCTCTTGCTTAGGGACTCGCGCCGATTCAACAACCTTTTTTGCAGAAAATCATATTCATACAGTATCCTAGAATTTTTCAATATAGTAACTCTCAATAAAGTCTGTCTTATATTTGGATTTTTCTTTCTTTTTATATAGTTCCAAATCCTATCAAATTTTTTGTCTATATCTTTAAATGCTATGGTTGAATGGAACTTAAATTTATCCTTACTTTTTCTATCCTCACTTGATTTTGTGCTAGTTACTTTTCGAAGGACTGATGCCAAATCATATCTAAATTTTTTCAAATCCGCCGAAGGGAAAATATCCATATATATTACTTTATTTTTTTTGTTATCAAAATAATTAAATCCCTTATATGAAAAAAATATTCTATCATATTTTTCACATATACTCTGGACAGCATTAACCATCTTTTTCTGGTTTTTCGTGGTAAACGGCCCAAACAAAGTTATGTGAGGCACGACCTTCCTTTTACCTGTCATCCCTCTTACTTTGAATTTTCTAGAAACATCATAGATAACTTTCTTTGCGTACCTCTTTGCATACCCCCTAACCCGGAATTCAATCAAATAGTGTGTCACTTTATTGCCTTCCTAAAATTTTTTACAACCTTATCTACATCTTTCATAACTTCTTCCTTGGGCCTGTTTCCATCAATGATAATATCTGCTCTATTTTTTTGTATTTTATCGTACCTTTTAGATTCTGGGATGACAGTATGCATTGTGTAATCCATGTAGGCACTTGTGCCATCTCTTTTTGTCCTCCGATAAAGAATGCCCAAATCAGAAACATCTACGAAAATTTTCAAATCAAATAAATCAGAAAGATTTTTTTGGGAAAATAACAAAAATCCCTCTATAATTATGATCTTTTTTGGATAAATTTTCTTATCAAATTCTTCAGTAAAACCCTTAGAAGGAATATGGGTAGGATCTCCCTTTCTTAATTTTTTTATAGAATATATCAATCGATCATTGCGTAAAGATTCTGGATGTTCATAGCAGGCAGATTTTTTTTTAAAGAATCTATCTTGGGCAATCCTGAGATAATCTTTATTATATTCTTCAAGTTTTCTAACAACCCTAGATTTTCCCGAACAACTTCTACCACAGACACCAATAACGACAGGAATTTCCTTTTCATTCTTACATCTTATGGATGAAAGTTTCTTTAAGAGAGACTTCACTTTTAATCATTAAACATTTCTTTTGGCTTAAAAGTTTCTTGCTCTTTAAACTCTAGGTAATCATATTGTTTGAATCCATGGAAAAATGCAACTATATTCCTGGGGAAAATTTTTACTCTTCTGTTATATTTTTGAGCCACTCGATTATAATCTAGTCTAGTTTTTCTCAATCTGGATTCCACTCTTTCATTCTTTCTCATTAGAGATAAGTGGAGTTTATCACTCTTCAATTGAGGATATTTCTCAAATACTGCTTGCAACTTGAAATAACTATTTTCTATCTTTTCTGCAGATTTCACTCTTTCATTTAAGCCTTTATCCTTATCCTTAGTCCATCTACTTCTCGCTTCCGTAACATCCTTAAGTGCCTTGTGTTCATGAATATCATATTTTTTTGCATTTTGAGCTAAAGCATACAACAAGTCCACCCTTTCTTGCATAACAATTGAGATATCAGAAAACTTTCTTTTTACTCTCTCTATCCAATATTGAAATTTGTTGTAAATTCCTATCCATCCTTTTAACGAAACAAATAAAATAATCGCAAGAATTACAATCGCACCGATTATTACATAATTTACCATTTTTATTCACTATTTTGAATAATAGTCTTCCTCCTTAAGGTTTTTAGGTTTTATCTCTGCTCTGAAATATCTTACCATTTTTTTTATCGCCTCTTGTTTTGTTTTTAGATCATTAACTAATTTATACACTTCGACTATCTTATCTTCTTCTTTATCCAAGTCTATTTGTATTTTAACCATTATAACACCTTGATATATGGAAATATACTATGATATATAAAGGTTTCGATTTGCTCCTAGAAGAAATAGCCAAATTTTTCTAATAAGAATAAGACGAGAATTAATATTATAATCGAAACAGACAAAACAAACATATAGCAGATGAGATGAACAAAAAGTCTCAAATAGACATTTTTTACTTTACTGATATATTTATTCAGACCACCTTTTAAATCAGATACAATAAGGGCCAATAATATTGCTACAAAAAGTTTCTCATCTAAAATTCCGGGAGAAATCAAACTCATTTTCCACCAAACTTCTCATCAAACTTTTCTTTAGCTTTCTCTTCTTTTTTATGGACTGTATGACTTGCTCGCCTCTCAAATAAAGAAATAGCCATACGAACAACATCACTCTGGAAATCTTTCATATTTTTCTCAGAAATTAACTTTTTTGCATCATCAATACATTCTTTCATTAACTCCAAATTCTCAAGCTTTAGTTTGTCTTCAACATCTCTTTCTTCTTCATCACTTAAATAAACTTCTTCCCATATAGGATACGTACTTTTTTCAGTTGTCCTAGGAAAACTTTTAGAAAAACCCATTATAATAAATTTCTTATTCTTTCTATATGTTCAGCCACCCTTTCACCAGGTTCAGTGAGTTTTATCGTCTTTATTCTACCCCTTTTCTCAAACTGAACTAGCTTATTCTTCTCCATCTCTTGAAGAATTTTCACAGCATGAGAATAAGTACAATCTACTTCTTTAGCCAAAACCGAACCATATCTATTCTTTGTATTGTTTCTCAACGCAACTAATATCATAGCCGGCTTACGCCTAAAAAATACTTCAAACATATCTTTTTTTACCACTATTAACCCCTCAAATGTATAACTTATTATCTATTTTTAAATGTTTATGTTGTTTAGTATCTATTTCAAAACAAGTCACAAATATAGGGGGTAACAAAACATTTATATAACTAATTTTTTCGTTGAAAATAGTATGTTATACATAAATTTCATAAAAGAGAATTATGAAAGATTAAAAGAGTCTCTAAACAAAAGAGGACAGCCAGAGAAAGAAGAATGGTTAAATATAATTCTTGAAAGGGACAAGAAGTGGAGACTTCTAAAACAAAAAGCAGACAAGTTACGACAAAAAAGAAATGAATTAACTGAGCAAATAAGAAAACTAAAAACAGATAAAAAACCCTATGATAATATATTAAGACAAGCTAAAGAAATACCTAACAAAATTTCGATCATAGAAAATGAAATGTCAGAACTAAAAAACCAGATTAATTCCTATCTGATTAAACTACCAAATATCTTACATGAAAAAGTTCCTCTTGGAAAAACCGAAAATGATAATGTTCCGTTTAAATTCTCAGGGAAAAAACCAGAATTTAACTTTGAATTACTTTCCCATGGAAAGCTTTTAGAAAAAACTGGGTTGGTAGATTTCGAAGCAGCAAGAACAAGTGCGGGCCAAGGCTTTAATTACCTAGAAGGTGAGTTAGCTGAACTAGATTTAGCATTACAACGGTTTGGTATAGACTTTCTATTAAAAAAAGGATTTAAGTTAGTCCTTCCACCGTTAGCATTAAATCGTTCAACATTGGGAAGCACAATAACTCTTCAAGACTTTGAAGATACAATCTATAAAATTGAGAATGAAGATTTATACCTAATAGGAACAGGAGAACATCCACTTATTTCAAAATATAAAAATAAAATACTAAACAAAAAAGATCTACCCATAAAAGTTTGTACGCTAACTCCCTGTTTCAGAAAGGAAATTGGATCTCATGGTGTTGATACAAAGGGACTTTTTAGAGTACATCAATTCTATAAAGTCGAACAAGTAGTGATTTCGGACCATGAATCTTCATATGAATTATTAGATCAAATGGAAGGAATCACCGAAGAATTTTTCAAAAAACTAGACTTGCCTTTCAGAGTAGTTGAGATTTGCTCTGGCGACCTTGGAGATAAACAAACAAAACAATATGATATTGAAGGATGGTTCCCAAGACAAGAAGAATATAGAGAACTTACATCTGCAAGCAACACTGAAGAATATCAATCTGCAGCACTAAACACAAAATATACTGAAGGAGACGAAAAGAAGTTTTGCCATATGTTAAATAATACAATGGTTGCTACTTCAAGAGCAATGGTAGCAATCATAGAAAATTTTCAAAATAAAGATGGCACAATCACAATCCCAAAGCAATTAAGGAAATATATGAACAATAAAAAGAAAATTGGGGGGTTCAAAAAATGAAAGGAGACGAAGAATTTAACGTATATAAGGAAGAGAATAGGGAAGAATTAACTGAGGCAGACGAAATAGATCCAAAAGAAGAAGGGTTTATGAAAGGGTATGAAGAAGATGCAGACCCATCAGAATGTGCCTTATGTGGAAAGATTCTTTCCAATGAAGACGTAGTTGAACGTGTTGTTAAAGAAGAGACCTACATGTTTTGTTGCGATGAACACGCAAGTAGGTTCGAAATTCAAAAAGAACACGTATAAACTAAAAAATAATCTTATCTAGATATTTCTATCTAATTTTTTCAAAACATTTATATAGGGCCCTTTTTAGTCATTTCTCAATGACAGAATTAATCATAACTGAAAAACCGCAAGCAGCACAGAAGATAGCAACAGCTCTAGCAGACACAAAACCGATACAACACAAAAAAGGAAAAACAGTTTATTATGAGATCAAACATGGAAATAATCACATATTTGTGGGTTGTGCAGTGGGCCATTTATTTGGTTTAGCAGAAAAAATCAAAACAAAATGGGCAGATTACCCCTCTTTTGAGATTGACTGGATACCCAAATCCGATATCAACAAAGCATCTGCATACACAAAATCTTATCTAACAACACTTAAACAACTCGGAAAAAAAGTAGACACTCTAACTGTAGCAACTGATTATGACACAGAGGGAGCAGTAATAGGCTATACTACTGTAAAATATGGTCTTGGTAAGGATAACGCTAGACGTATGAAGTTTTCCACACTTACAAAAGATGAGCTTCAAGAATCCTACAAAAACGCAGACAAAACTCTCGAAATGGGAATGGTGAATGCAGGAGTAGTAAGACATTACTTAGATTGGTTCTATGGTATTAACCTAACAAAAGCCTTAACTATGGCAATAAAAAGTTCACAAGGTTATTTTCAAGTTTTATCAACTGGCCGTGTTCAGGGCCCAGCTCTTAAAATAATAGCAGAACGAGAAGAAAAGATACAAAAATTCAAACCAGAAACTTTCTGGGAAATATATCTAGATGGAATGTACAAGAAAAATAATATTTTAGCACAACACAAAGCAGACAAAATTTTTGATAAAAAAAAGGTTAATGATATCTTAAAAACTACAAAAGGGCAAAAAGCAATAATAGAACAAATAAGAAAGAAAACCTCAAACCAAAATCCTCCGACCCCATTTGATTTAACAACATTACAAACAGAATCATTCAGGCATCTAAAATTTACTCCAAAAGACACAGCATCAATAGCACAAGAATTATATATTGCTGGTTTAATCTCTTATCCAAGAACTTCATCTCAAAAATTGCCTCCTTCAATAAATTATGATAAGATACTAAAAGGTTTACAAAAACAAAAAGAATATTCGACATCTTGCAAATTATTATTGGGTAAAAAATTAAAACCAAATGAAGGAAAAAAGAACGATCCTGCACATCCAGCAATTTATCCGACAGGAGAGCCGGCATCATTATCTGGGAGACAAGAGAGATTATACGATTTAATAGTTCATAGATTCTTAGCAGTTTTTGGAGAACCAGCAAAAAGACAAACAATCTCAGTAGATATAGACGTAAACAAAGAAATGTTTGGATTAACCGGAACTACTACAATAGACCCTGGCTGGCATACTCTTTATGGGAAATATGCAAAATTCAAAGAAGAAGAGCTTCCAGAAATGAAAGAGAGAGAAGAAATCAAAGTCAATAAAATATACGAAGAAGAAAAAGAAACCCAACCGCCCAAAAGATACAATCAAGCATCAATATTAAAAGAATTAGAGAAGAGAAATTTAGGAACAAAATCCACCAGAGCAATAATAGTCGAAACACTCTATGATCGGCATTATGTCAAAAATCAACCATTGGAAGCAACAAACTTAGGATTAAAACTTATCAAAACTTTAAAAAAATATTCTCCAGAAATTATAGACGAAAAATTAACTAGAACTTTTGAAGAAGATATGGAAGAGATTAGGGAAGGAAAAAATAGTAAAGAAAAAGTAATTGAAAAAGCAAAAAAATCTCTAATAAAAATCCTTAAGGGATTCAAACAAAATGAAAGCAAAATAGGGGAAGAATTAGTAGAAGCATCTAAAGAAACGCAAAGAAAAGCAACAGAAATAGGAAAATGCCCAAACTGTGAAGAAGGAATTCTGTCAATTCGGAAAGGAAAATTTGGACAGTTTATAGCATGTAATAAATATCCAGACTGTAAAACAACATTTACTATTCCTCAAACTTTAGTAAAACCCACAAAAGAAATCTGTGATTCTTGTTCATTACCAAAGGTCCAAATCATAAAAAAGAGAAGGGGTCCACAAACAGTATGTATCAATCCAAAATGCCCATCTAAATTAGAAGACTATCCTACCAAAAAAATAAAAGAAATGGAAGATATAGAATCCGGGAAGCTTGTTAAGAAATGCCCTAAATGTGAAAACGGAACACTAAAGGTAAGAAGATCTGTGTATGGGTCATTTATTGCATGTGACCAATATCCCAAATGTAGATACGTTGAAGATTCAGAAAACAAAAAACCCAAGAAATCAAAGCCCAAAAACACCTAAATTATCTATATCAACTTTTACTTCTCTCTCAAAAGGCTTCAAAACACTAAGTTTTCTAGGTTCAATACCCAATTCAATAATTGAGTCTGAAAAATTTCTTATCATATTTCCTCCAATTACTTTTATATCTTCATTTTCTTTTGGACTTGAATAAACTTGGTTTGTAATCAAAACGGAAATCCCTTCCTTAACAAGATGTTTTAGATTTCTAAGCATAGTAATTGCCTTCTCGTTTACTTCAGTATAATCTCCACTATGCAGGCCATGCCTATAGAAAAATCCAAAACTGTCCACTACAACAAAATCAAATTTACCAGCTTCAACAAATTTTTCAATGTTTGATAATTTATCAAATTGATCATTAAAATCTTTTATACTAATAATAAAAATATTCTTTAACAATCCTTCATATGATTCTTCCATTAGTTTAATACGATCTATAGAGAAACTCTTTTCTGTATCGACAAACAAAACTCTTCCTTTCTTAGCTACTTCTAAAGAACTTTGCATGGCCAAGGTACTCTTTCCAGAAGCAGCAGGGCCGTATATTAAAATAAGCCCATTTATCTCACTAAAGATATCTTTAAGGTTATTGTTTAAAATCATAAAAAGGTATAGCTAGTTTTATTTATATAACTTAAGATAGTTTCTTAAAAATAAAAAAAGCTATTGGGATTGTTATTAACAAGAACAATAAAGCTACAAACAACATTATTAATCCACTTGTATCATTTTTGTAAATTTGTTGGCTTCCAGATAATAGACAAACTTCTTCTGTTATTTCATTGGAGTATTCTTGACCACTAGCTAAATCCACTACGCTATAAATTGTCTTTCTAATTCCATAACTGTCTCCATTGCCATCATCAATACATTGACTAGTTTCAACAAATTCATGAAATTGTGGATCATCGTCATCATCATCGTCATCACAATCATCCTTGTAAATTCTTAGAATGAAATATTCATAATCTCTTGCACCATGTTCATCTTCCACAGTAATTCTAATATTATGTCTTCCTTTATCATCGCAGTCTGCCCTAAATGAAATTTCTCCATTATCTTCATCAATATTGAACAAACCACTATTATCCGAATATGTCAAATCATCTCCATCTTGATCATAAGCATCAACATCCAAAGTAAATCTCCTTCCACATTTAACTTTTTTATTTTCGATTTCTTCAATTACTGGTGCATGATTCTCTTCAATTATTATCTCTTCTTTAGTTTCAAATGTCCAAGTTGAACTATCTACGAAATATTCCCCATCATTAACTGTGACAAACCATGAATATTCAGTTTCATATTCCAAACCACTTAAATGAAAGTATTCCCCATCTATTCCTGTTGCCAATATTTCATATATTCCGGTTCCAGTTTTTCCTAAATACACATCATAGGTTAAATCATCTCCATCCTCATCATAACCATTCCATCTCAAAGTTAAACTCAAATCTAAGTCATTCTCACCATTACTTGGATTCAAAAGATTTATTGTAGGAGCATGATTCTCTTCAATTATTATATCGTCCTTTGTCCCAAATTTCCAAGTGGGACCAGTTATTTCATATTCTCCATCGCTTGCGACAACTCTCCAACGATATGAAGTATCATAATCTAAGTTATTAACACTTAAATATTTATTAGAAATGTCTTCAGCAATTAATTCAAAAGATCCATCACCATCTCTAAAATACACATCATAGGTTAAATCATCTCCATCCTCATCATAACAATTCCAAGATAAAATCAAATTTAACTCATTATCTTCAGAAGCATGGGCCGGTCCAGGATTATAAGGTTCTACTGGCGGATGATTCTCTTCAACTATCTCTTCTTCATAAACTTCAAAATATAAATCATTCCAATCATATCCTTGGCCACCATCATTAACCCTTATTCTTATTTTATAATTTCCTACATCTAGATCAGAACTACCTAACTCAAAATAATGATTGAAAAAATAACCAGTATTTGATCCTTCATAGAGAGTTTCAATAAATTGACTCCCTTGATATAATTCTATCTCATAATTAACAAAATAAGTAGTGGAACTAGTCCCAATAAAAAATTGTTCACTATCTCCTTTTTCTATTTCAATATAATCTCCACCATTTCCATCCCAGTAGCTTGTTAAAACAACTGCCGCAGAAACAGCAGGACTAAATAAACCAACTATAAATAAACCAACTATAAATAAACTTAATTTATTATTCATTTTCAAATCTCCATTTAACTGTTACATTATAAAAAGGATCATTATCTAAATCCGTCAAAACTGAACCACTTAATGAGAAATCCTCGCTAAATTGATACTCTCCCCCAACACCCAATGCAATTCCAGCCTTATTGTCTCTATCGTAAACAGCCGGATCAATATCTTGACCAATTATATTTCCTTCATGATCGTAATGTGTTGCAACATCTGTGGATAAAGTGCCTTCTCTATGAAACTCTATTCCTCCAAGACCATAAAACGCAAGATTATCAGTTACAAAAGCACCAACCTTTCCAAGAATATAATTTCTATTTTCAACACCTGTTTCAATAGTTTTACTTATTTCTTGAGAACCAAAAGGAGCATCTTGTTGAGCTACAATAACTTTTTCTAGATTTGTTTCACTATTCCCAAATCCCCTTAAGTATTGAATTCCCAAAATACCATAATCACAATGAAAATCAATTCCGCCCCCAAAAGTATTATTTCCTGCTGAAAAACCTGGCCAAAAACCACATTCTTCTTTTTTATCATAATCTTTCTTTGGTGGTGCTACTATTGTATCTTGTAGAGCTTCTACGGGTTTAGGCAACTCAAAACCAGGGTCATCTAAATATAATTTCCAGAGTTCATCTACTCCTTGCTTTTCAAGAAAGTTTTCTAAACTTGCTATCCAGTTTTCACTCCCCTCAGCAAGCTCTCTTTCTAATGCCAAATCTCCCTCTAACTTATCAACGAGTCTCCAGCAATCAGGATCATCTAAACTGGACCTATTTCTTAATTCATCTATTTGTGCTCTAAGCCACATTGGATTTGGGTACGTTCTTCCTACCGATAGATCTTTAGCGTTTATTTCATACCAAGTTAAAAAGCCATCAAGATCATTAATTCTCTGCTCTGTTGGGGTAACATCTAAAGAATCTGGTTCAGAAACACCACCGGCCTCAGCATCTTTCATACCATAACCAACACTGGTTAAAATCATAAGTGGCCATATTTTATTTATTAATTTCATTTGCTGTTTACCTAAATAATTACATAAAAAGCGATACAAAGACCATTTATAAGTCTTTTGATTTTAACTACCAACTAATAGTTAAAAAGAAAAAAAGAAGCTAAGTTTATTTCTTAGCCATTTCAAAAACAGATTTCAAAGCTACTACTACTGTTGCTGGTGCGAACAATGCTACCAAGTTATTAAATATCTCAGGTAAGTAACTTACCGATAAGAAAACATTTCCTGCAAATGCTCCCACAATAACCAAGACTGTTCCTGCAAACAAAAATCGTTGTGTTTCTTTTTCGCTTATATTTAGGAATCCAATAATAAGTCCTAATACTACAAGCAACCATGCCCAGGCAGTAAATTGACCAAAGAACGCAAATACTAACGCCAAAACTACTCCAACCAAAAATGCCCAGCCACCAATACTATTTGCCATCTTTCCACCTCCTTTTTGTTTTTTATTAACTATATTATCTTTAATTCTTCATTTTTTGTTATTTAAAACTTTTGATTTAAAATAAAACTCTGTTATCCCGAAACTGGTTCGCATCACGAAACTAATTCGTTCCAAACACATTT
>CAZPJW010000001.1:0-104849 GCA_964587005.1 Candidatus Woesearchaeota archaeon | reverse complement strand
ATGTGCAAAAATGGAGGTAACACGATGTGAGGCTTAATTAATGTGCAAAGCCGTTTTAATAAAAAAAAGAAAAAATTATTTAAAAATTACGTATACTTTTCTCAGTGCAACTATCAATGCAGCAGGTGTTAGGTATGCTGTGAAATATGCTATTGCGTTGACCAAGAATGATCCTATTCCGTAGGGGATGATTACTAGACTGGATCCGGAAAATATTGCTAATGCTACTGCAATCAATATGAACGGCCCAACATCTTTTATCGAATGTGTAAATCCAGTTATTAATCCTAATATTATGAGGATTAAACTCCAGGTGCTATTCATTGCCCATGCTTGTCCAAATGATAATGCTATTGCAAGTATTATTGCAATTATCCAAGCAGCGTTGAATGCCCATTTATCCCACGGGGTCTTGTTTTTTTTCGGCATATAGATGACCTCCTTTTTAGAATAGTAGATTTTTGGTTTTTATATATATAAGTGTTTCGAAACTACGTCGAGGTTATGATTTCTCTGCTAGGTAAATATTATTTTTATTATCTGTGATTTTTATTTTTGATTGTGTCTCTGTCTTTTCATTACAGTTGTTTATAGTTATGCATCTCTCGTTTGCTACTGCTATCATTTGGTTTGGTAACCATCCAGGAAGTTTTATTTCTGCGTTTAATCTTTCTCCTGGTTCCATTGTTGTTTGAATCCTTTTTGTTTTTTTAATGTTCATATCTTCTTTTTTTAGAATTAATTTTATTTGTTTTTCTTTTTCTAGTTTTTTTAATTTGTCGTAGAATTTCCAATAGTTTGTTGCCTTTGCTCCTTTCATTTTTCTAGAGTATTTGTAAACTTCATATTTTTGTATGCCTATTTTTGCTTTGATTTCTTTTGCGAAGTCAATTAGTTTTGGTATTTGTTCGTCGTTTATCTTTGGAATCCAAACCGGGGCTAAGAGAACTTCTATTTTATTCTTTATTGCGTATTTTGCTATTTCTTTTAGTTTTTCAATGTTGTATGTATCATTTCCTGCTAATTCTTTTGCTTGTTTTTTATCTAAAGTATGTATTGATAAGTTAATTCTATCTGCTGAGTTTTTTATTTTGTCTATCTTTTCTTTTGTTAGGGTTAACCCGTTTGTTTGTAGCGATAAGAATTTTACTTCTTTGAGCTTTTTGATTTCATTTATTATTTCTGTTATTTTTGGATGGCAGAGAATTTCTCCTACGCTGTCAATGTTTGCTTCGATTTCATTTGATTCTTTTTCTTTGATTACTTTTTTTAGTTCTTTTATTAAGTAATCTTTTTCTACTTCGTAAATATTTGGATGGATTTTTGAGTTATTTGCATTTGTAGAACAAAATGGGCATTTTTGATTGCATACTGATGTTGGTCTTATTTGTAGTAGGTTTGTTCCCCTGTCAATTATTCCGAAAGGTATGCATCCTATTAAAGGGATTTCTGAAGGTTCGTTGATTATATGGTGAGTCATTTTTCTATTTTTGGATAAACATCTGATTTTATGAAAACTTTTTTTGTTACTGCCGCCAATCCTTTCTCGTTTTTCATTATAGCTTCTGAAGATAATTTGGATTCTGCTAGCGCAACTAATTCCCCCTTTAATGTTAGAACTGCTACCGACTCATCCTTAGAGAATTCATTTAGCTTTGAAATTCCAGGGATATTTAAATCCGCTCCATGGGTTAGTGAATCTACTGTTGTGTCTAGGACCCATATTTTTGGAATGTTTTTTATTGCTGTCTCTGGTTGCATTATTATTTTTTTTAATTCCTTTTCGTTTCCTTCTTTGTAAAATTCATAAGCATCTTTTAGTTTATGTAAAGAAACCATTGATGAAGAATCAAAATGACCAACCTTTGTTCTTATTAGTTGGGCCATATGTGCACCAACTTCCAATTTTTGTCCGATATCATGGCATAGTTTTCTTATGTAGGTTCCTGCTTGAGTTCCAACATAGAATAGAACATCTTGTTCTCCAATTTCAAGAATTTTCATATAGTAGATTGATCTTTTTCTTTTCTGTCTTTTTACAGATGATTTTACTGGAGGAAGTTGTGTTATTTCGCCTATGAATTCTTTCATTACTTTTTCTATTTTCTTCTTTTCTAATGGTTTGTGAATGTGCATTAAACATAAGTATTCTTTTCCACCAGTTAGTAGAACTTGAGTTATTCTTGTTGCTTTTCCTAGAGTTATTACAAGTGAACCAGTTACTCCTGGATCTAATGTTCCCGAGTGGCCAGCTTTTTTTATTTTTAAAATCTTTTTTACATAATCTGCTACTTGGTGAGATGTTGGTCCCTTTGGTTTGTCTATGTTTATTATTCCATAATTTAGGATTTCTTTTATTTTTCTATCTTTTGGAAATTTTCCATACTCCTGACTAGTTTCAGCTTCCTTTTTTACTAAAACTTTCGTTGGGGTATCTTCTGTTGGTAATTTCATAGAATTAAGTCGAAATATGTGATTTATAAGGATTATTGTTTGTCTTTTAATTCTTTAGTTGTTGGAACTTTTTTTGCTTTTTCTTCTTTCTTTTTAGTTTCTTGTTTTTTTACTAACTCTTTGGCTTTGGGAACTTCTGCTTTCTTTTTTGGTTTAGTTTCTTTCTTTTCTTCTTTTTTTGGCTCTTTTATTTTTGGTTTTTCCTTAGGAATTTCTTTGGTTGGTTTTTCTTCTTTTGGTGTCCCTATTTCAATTGCGTTATCTTGAATCTTTTCTTTTAGACCTTTTTTCTTAGGTTTTTCTTCTTTAACTGGTTCTTCTGGAGCACCAACTAATTCTACTCTTACCTTATCTTCTTCTTTTACTACCTTTACTGAGACTTTAGAAGGAGGATTTTTTGGACCATTTTTCCAAATTTCTTGGTTTAGATATTTCCCAATTACTACTTTATCTGTTTTCATATGTTTTGAGACAAATTCTTTTATTGCTCTGATTGATTTAGAAGCCTTTTTGTATCTTGGAGCTTTTTGAAATTCTCTTCTTAAAGGGATTACGTATTCTCTCTCCATCTTTATTCTCCAGTTTTAGTTCTTCTCCAATTTCTTTTTTTGGCTGTGAATGCAGAAGGATGTATTTTCTTACCCGTTCCGGCTATTTTTGGAACTACCCAAAAAGGTGCCCACTTAGTTTGTCTTAGCTTTTTTGCTAGTCTCAATTTTTTCCCTAAGGGTTTGTATCTTGCCATTTTTACTTGGATGATTTGTCTAAGAATGATTTTCCTTTGTTTGTCAAAGCTCTGCCTTTATGTGCCCCTTTTGTGGTTTGTTCAATTAGGCCCGCTTTTTCTAGTTGTTGAAGTATTTTTCTTATTAAATTTGCTGAAGCATCATATCTTCTCTCTGGCTTATGGCCTCTGTTTTTTTTGCCACCATATTTCCTTTTTAGTTTGTTTGTGCCTATTGGACCGAGTCTTGATATCTTTTTTAGTATTGAAGCAGATCTTACATACCACCAATCATTATCTACAGGCGGTCTTTCTTTATGTCTGCCAGTTTTTACAAATTTTGCCCACTCAGGTGCTTGGATTTCTGGGACTTTCTTGAGAGCTTCCGCTGTCTTTTCTATAACTTTTCCAGAGGGCAAATCGTTAATTTTCATGTCTCTTGGAGAAATTAAGCTATTTAAAAAGGTTTCTATGAAAAAAGAAAAAAAGAATTAAGCTTCTATATTTATGACTAATGTTTCTGTGTTATCTGAAACGGCTAAACCATCTACTCTGATTTTACAGCTAGTTGGTCTGATTGATCCACTTTTGTCTATTATTCCAAGTATTTCGGATATTTGGTCCCCAGAAGTTATTGTTGTTGGTCCAACACTTGGTACTAATGTCTCTCCGTCTGGAAATCCACATAATAATCCCGTATCGCTAGTTTCTGCGTATAGAGTTACACTAACGTCTCCCCCTCCGCTTTCTAAATTGGCAACTATCACCCCGATCGCGTCATTTTTCTTTGGTTCCAATGTTATTTGGGATGGACTTATTGTGAGTGGTTCATTTGCCTGCCCAATTTGATCTATTGCATCTCTTGCGTGGTCGAATGCATCTCCACTGATGCCCTCTAGATTTTCAAACATACCTCTAACCCAAAATAAACCTAAACTTAGAAGTGTTACTCCGATGACAACCACTATTATTGTGGTCATTGATAATTCTATGGCACCTTTTTTGTTCATCATATCACCTGTTTGTTTTTTGGAGAGTGTTTTTTATAAATGTTTTTATTCTGTAGTCAATGAAACATCGTAACCGCTTTCTAAGATTTTTGTTAAGTCTTCGCCATTTCTTTTTACTATGAAAATATCTGTTGGGCCGAATAGATTTGAATTAAATATAATATGATTTCCGTCTGGTGTCCAATCGGGTTGAAGTTCCGCCCGGTGTGTATTTACTATGGGACGTTGATTATTGCCGTTACCATCCATTATGTATATATCATGATAAGTTGATCCTCCCCTTTTAGAAACAAAAGCTATTTCATCCCTATTTGGTGACCAAGCCGGAAAATTATCATATGTATCTAAGTCAGTTAATTTTCTAAGGTCGGTTTTATCTCTATTTATTTTATATATATTCCATATTATTTCTTCATCGTCTTCTCTTACCGCAAATGCGATTTCCTCCCCATCTGGAGACCAAGTCGGAGAAAGAGTTGGGAACCCCTCAAAAATTGTTTCTGTTTGATGAGTGTTTAGGGTGATTACTTTTAGGGAGTTTTCTCCATGACTATAAGCAAGTTCTTCCCCATCCGGAGACCAAGAACAACGATAGCCCTGCGTAATAAATGTTTTATTTTCACCATTTGGATCCATTAACATGATTCTGCCCGAATTTGTAAATGCTATTTTTTCTCCATCTGGCGACCATTTTGGGTCATATGAATGTCCTGAGATATCACCTGTTAGATTTGTTTGATTTTCTGGATTGTTTAAATTAACAGAGAATATTTCATAATCGTCACTAGGCTTTCTGACAAAAACAATTTTTCCCTCAAATGGATCTATAATATTTTGTATATAACTTGCTGCTTCTGTTACATACATTAAATCATTTTGAGTGAATTCTCTTATTCTTTCAGCTAGTTCTATGTCTGCTTGTGTTGGGTCTATTCCAAATTGATTCGTTAGGGAAGAATTTCCATAAGGATTATCATCCCCGGATCTGAAGTTTATTATTTTTGTATCTTCAATAATTCTTTCTAATGATCTTGATTGATTTCTTAGATCTTGAAGAATAATTGGGAGTCGTGTTGGGAAGTGTTCATGCTCGGAATCTTCTTCATGAATTTGACTTATTAGTCCAGTTATTTTTCCGGAGGACGTATTGGCTAATTGTCTTGCCATGACTCCTTGTGGACTAATTAACCCAAGAAGTAGAATATCGTAATTTTGTTGGAGTTCATCTAGATCGGATTGAATTTCTGTGAAATTACCATAACTTCCTTGGTATATTGAATAGCTATCTCCGATTATGTTTAGATAATTTTCGGTCTGAAAACCAGACACGTTTGAGAGGAGGTTATGAAAACTTATTAATCCGCTCGTTGTGTCAAAAATAAATTCTTGATTGGCATTCATGAATTGTTCGGTTAACCCATCTCCCTCTATGAAATACTGATTTAGGAAATCTTTGTAGGTTGCCCATTGATTACACCTATGGTCTACATAATTTCCAAAAAGATCTAGTTGATTTTCAACATCCGAATTTTCTTCTGGCGTATCACATTCACAGCCCATATTTTGGAACCAATCGAAAAAAGACCAAAAACTAAATTGGTCGGTTAGTGCTTTATCTGTTGTTTGTACTTTATCCCAGCCCAGAGTTTCTTCATTATATCTTGCAAAGGAACCTTGTTCTTCGTGAGTTAGTTGAACTGGTTTTTCTAATTGATTATCTACAGAAATATGAATTTGTTCTTCTAATTGTATTGCATTTTCTGGGATTTCTAGCTGATTATCAGGGTAGGAAATAGTTACATCTGTTGGTTCAGTGAAGGTATCTTGTTCAAAGGTTAATGTATAACCCTCTATTTCTATTGTTCCTCCTTCTGTAGGAATTGTTTCTACTATTGCAGTTGGTTCTTCTGGAGAAGTAAGTGTTTGTTTTCCACAGGCTTGAAGAAGAAAAGGTGTTGCTAAAAGGGATGTTGTTGCCACTACTCTTTTTACCCATGGTTTGTTGATTATGTCTAAAAGTGACATTTTTGGGTGTTTTTTGTAAAAATGAGCGTTTAAGTGGGTATATAAAATTATTGAAAAGGTGGGACGAGAGGGATTTGAACCCTCGACCCCATGATCTTCAGTCATGTGCTCTCCTTAGCCAAAGATAGTACGTAACTTTTCTTTTCAGGCTGAGCTACCGTCCCACCAGATTTGATTATTAGAAATTATTATTTAAAGCTTTCGACTGTTATTTTTTGAATGATTCTGCCATTTTATTTAGTCTCCATTTTTTTACTGGATGATTAAATAATTCTAATTTTTGAGCTTTTCTTGAACCTTCTTTTGCAGTTTGTATATAATGGTTTCTTGGATTATCCGAATAGGGCCCGGTGAAGTTTAGGAAAAATTCTTCATTTAGCATTTTTTGTAAGTCTTTTATCATATCTTTTGCACATAATCTGATTTTTATTCTAGGTGAAGGTGATTTGGTTCTTTCCATTTCCATTGCTCTAGTATCTCCATCTGCGTCAATAAATCCTTTTAAAAACCATAGTTTTATTTGTTTATTCGATTTGTTTATTATATTTGGAATTCTAATTTTGTCTGACTTTGACCCAGAAGGTAATTCAAATATTTTAGTTAAATACCTATAGAGAACCTTACAGGTTGGATTGATGTAATACATATTTTGACCTTTTTCTTTTCTTTCAGTTCTTATTTTTGTTTTTACATTGAATATTTCCTCTATTAATTTTGAAATTTGTATTATTTGTATTTTGAATTCATCACCAATTATTACCTTGTGATCAAATTTTCCTGATTTATGGTAAGATCTCCATATGTCTTTCAATCCTCCATCCCCATAAATATACCCAATTAGATAGGCAAGTTTAGGTGTAATCACATTAGGCAATTTAACTTTATGAGGAGAACTTTTGGAATAGAAAAAATTAATTTTTGATAATGAAATATTTTCTTCTGCTTTTTCTAAGGATATCTCTTGACCATTAATGGCCATATGTATAAATGAACTTTTTTGATCAACTTTGCTGTCTAGTAAATCTTTAATTTTTATATTTAAGGGTTTCTTTGGATAATTTGGTATTTTTGAGATTATTGGTTTTTTTAGAATTATTTTTCCATATTTTGTTTTTATTTCCATGCCTTTGATATGCTTTTATTCCTTATAAACTCTGTCCGCATGCGTGACAAGTTGACAAGAAGAATATTATGTCCCACAAATCTTTAAAAATAATCATTAGTTCTCCTTATTGAGTTAAAATTGAGCAATATGAAGTAATTTTCTTAGGAACCGCAGGGGGGCAAATTGCGGTCAATAGGCAGTTGAGATCCTCCGGGGGAATCATTTTAAGAATTAGGGGAATACAGTTTCATATAGATCCAGGTCCTGGAGCGTTGTTGAAAGCGAAGGATTGTGGAGTTTCTCTAAGAGCGAACAATGTTTTGTTATGTAGCCATAATCATATCAGCCATTGTAATGATGCGAACATAGTTATTGATGCTATGACCCATTCTGGTATTGATAAAGTTGGCATTTTAATTGGGAGTAAATCTGTTGTTCAGGGGAGAGAGGGAGAACGGGCATATATAACAAGAAAACATAGGCAGGCAGTAGAAAAAGTATTGGCACTGGACCCAGATAGCGTCGTTAAATTTGGAGGAAATATCGAAGTTAAATCTTTGAAGACAAAACATTCAGATGAATCTGCACTTGGTTTTAAGATTATGTGTGACAAATTTGTGATTTCTTATTCTGGCGACACTGCTTATTTTGAAGGGTTGGCTGATGAGTGGAAGGATAGTGATATTTTAATTTTGAATGTTCTAAGACCTTTTGGTTATAAGGATGATAATAATCTTAGCTCTGATGACATTGTTAAGATTATTCAAAAGGTTAAACCCAGTTTGGTTATTCTTACTCATTTTGGGCAGAAGATGTTGGAACAAAACCCAATTTATCAAGCCAGGGAGATACAGAGAATTACTGACGTTCAGACGATTGCTGCTAGAGATGGTATGAGTATTAATCCAACTACTTATTCTGTTTCGTTGAAACATAGGAATTTGAATGTTTATTAGAAAGTTTTAAATATATGTTTTTTTAGATCTTTTTATGGAGATGCAGAAGCCTAAAGGCGAGGTCGAATCTACGGTGCCCACTGGAGTGAAAATAGTTTCTGTCTTGCTTTATATTGGTATGGCAATTTCGGTTATTTTTGCAGGTATGTCTCTTGTGGGTTCTGCGGTACTGGCGTTTACAAGTTCTTCTATTATGCAAATGATTCTGCTTGTGTTAGTTGTTGTTGGGTATGTGGCGATGGCTATTTTATTTTTCTTTGTTGCAAGGGGACTTCGAAAGGCTAAAAAATGGGCCTGGATTACGACCCTTGTTCTTTCAATTTTGGGGATTATTTATAGTATTTGGATGTTGTTTTTTTATATTGTGATGTTTACTTCAGGTGGCTCTGTCTTGGGAGGAGGGACCGTTCCCTCACTATCAATTCTTTTGTCTATTACTATTTCATCAATTCTTCTGATATTGTGTGCGGCAGTTGGAGGATATTTGGGTTTTAACAAAGGAGTTAGAGAAATATTTTCTTAATTCTTTTAGAAAGTTTTAAATAAAAAGTTTGAGCGTTTATTTTATTATGGTTTTACCTAAGAAATATAATTTCCAAGAATCTGAAAAGAAATGGAATGCCTATTGGGCAAAGGAAGGAATTTATAAATTTGATCCCAAAAGTAAGAAAGAAATTTATTCCATAGACACCCCTCCGCCATATGTTTCAGCTTTTCATTTACATGCTGGTCATGCTATGCATTATTCTCAGTTTGAGTTTGTTGCTAGATACAAAAGGATGAAAGGGCATAATGTGTTTTTTCCAATGGGCTTTGATGATAATGGATTGCCTACTGAAAGATATGTAGAGAAAAAATACAATATAAATAAATCAAAAACAACTCGGAAAAAATTTACTGATTTATGTTTAAAAGAAACCAAAGTAGGCATAGGGAATTATAGAAAATTATGGAATAGTTTGGGGTTTAGTCTTGATTGGGATTTAACTTATTCTACTATTGATTCTAGGTCTGTTAGAGTTGCTCAAAAATCATTTATAGATTTGTATAAGAAAAAATTTCTGAAAAGAGAAGATGTTCCTTTATTGTGGGATGTTAAATTACAGAGTACTTTGGCACAAGCTGAGCTTGAGGATGTTGAAAAAGAATCTTATTTTAATGATATCATTTTTAAGGTGGGGGGAAAAGATTTGGTAATTTCTACTACTCGACCAGAATTAATTCCTGCGTGTGTTGCACTTTTCTATAACCCAAGGGGTGAAAGGCATAAACATTTGAAAGGAAAAAAAGCAAAGGTTCCTTTGTTTGATTATGAAGTTCCTATTTTGGAGGATAAGAGCGTTTCTTTAGATGTTGGTTCGGGGATTATGATGGTTTGTACTTTTGGGGATAAAGAGGATGTTGAAAAATGGATGAAATATAAACTTCCTCTGAGAGTTATTATAGAGAAAGATGGAAAGCTAAATAATTTGGCCGGGAAATATTCTGGGAAGGAAATAAAAAAAGCAAGAGAAGAAATAATTGAGGATTTGAAGAAGGAAAAATTACTTATCAATCAGAAAAAGATAAAGCATGTTGTTAATGTTGGAGAGAGATCTGGAGCAGAGATAGAATTTTTGAAATCCCCCCAGTGGATAATTAATGTTCTGAAACATAAAAAGGAATTATTGAATAAGGGAAATAAAATAAATTGGTATCCTGAATTTATGAAAACTAGATATAAGCATTGGGTTGAAAATTTACAATGGGATTGGGTTATTTCTAGACAAAGATTTTATGGAGTTCCTTTTCCAGTGTGGTATAAAAAGGGTAGTGGAGAAGTTGTTTTGCCTTCTTTGGAGGAATTGCCAGTTGACCCAAGAGATGGAGATGTTCCAAAAGGGTATAAAAAAGGAGAGTTAGTTCCAGAAATGGATGTCATGGATACTTGGATGACTTCATCTTTAACTCCCAAAATAAATGATGCATATGATAAAACCAAATTATTGCCAATGTCTTTAAGGCCACAAGCACACGACATAATTAGAACTTGGGCATTTTATACTATTGTTAAATCTCATTTTCATGATAAACAAATTCCCTGGGAAGACATTATTGTTTCTGGGCACGGTTTGGACGAGAAAGGGAAAAAGATGAGTAAATCTCTGAATAATTTTGTTGAACCTTCTTCTGTTATTGAAAGATATGGGGCGGATGCCTTTAGATTTTGGGCGGCAACATCCCAATTAGGAAAAGATACTTTGTATAAGGAAGATAATGTTTCTACGGGGGGAAAGACTGTTACTAAGTTGTGGAATGCTTCTAAGTTTTCTTTAATGCATTTAGATGATTTTGATAATAAAAAAGTTAAATTGGATTTGATTGACCAAGGAATACTTTCTAAGTTTAATGATTTAACTAAAGAAGCTAGTGAGAGTTTTGAAAAATATGAATATTCTAAGTCAAAATTACTAACTGAGAGTTTTTTCTGGAGTCAAATTTGTGATAATTATTTAGAGATTGCAAAAGATAGATTATACAATCCAGATGTTAGGGGGAAAGGAAGTCGGAAAAGTGCTCAGTTTACATTGTATTATTTAGTTTTGAATACATTGAAATTATTTGCTCCGATAATGCCCTACATTACTGAAGAAATTTATAATTTATATTTTAATAAAATTGAAAAAGTAAAAAGCATCCATGTTTCTGAATGGCCGAAGGTTGATAAGAAATTAAAAAATGAGGTTGCTGAGAAAACTTGGGATAAGTTTATTGAAGTTTTGAGCAAGGTTAGGGAGTTTAAGGCTAAACATAATAAATCTTTGAATACAGAAATTATTTTGACTATTTCTAGGGGAGATATGGAAATATTAAGGCTAGTTTTGGATGATTTGAAAGCAGTTACAAAAGCGAAAGAGATTTTAGTAGGTAAGTTTAACGTTTCTTTGTAAAATGGATACAAGTGCTAAGCAAAAACTAAAGAGATTTATTCGTAATTTAGATTCCATTAGAGGCAGGCATACTGAATTAGTTAGTGTTTATGTTCCTGCAGGTTATGAATTAACTAAAATTATTGCTCATTTAGGACAAGAGCAAGGAACGGCTACCAATATTAAAGATAAACAAACTCGAGACAAAGTTATTAGCGCTTTAGAAAAAGTAATTAGGCACTTGAGAGTTGTTGGAAGAACTCCAAAAAATGGAATTGCAGTTTTTGCTGGTAATGTTTCTCAGAAAGAAGGCCAGCCGGATATAAAGGTTTTTAGTATTGAGCCTCCAGAGATGTTAAACACTAGACTTTACCGATGTGATCAAATATTTGTTACAGAACCATTGAAAGAATATATGGAATATAGTGAAGTTTATGGTTTGATTGTCATTGATAGAAGAGAAGGTACTTTGGGGTTATTGAAGGGGACTAATATTGTTGAATTGGCAGGATTTACTTCGAATGTTCCTGGAAAGACTACAAAGGGGGGACAGAGCCAGCAAAGGTATGCTCGTCTTAGGGATATTGCTGCTGCAGAGTTTTTTAAGAGGGTTGGTTCTGCTGCAAATAAAGAATTTTTTGAGATGAAAGAATTGAAAGGAATTTTACTTGGTGGTCCTGGACCTACAAAAGAGGATTTTATGAAAGGAGATTATTTACATACTGCCTTGAAGAATAAAATTATTGGTGTTAAAGATTTAAGTTATACGGGAAGTTTTGGTTTAAATGAATTAGTTGATAAGAGTCATGATGTTTTAGCGAATGAAGTAATTGTTGAAGAGAAAAAAGTAATGCAGGAGTTTTACCAAAAGTTGGCTACTGAGTCGGATAAAGTTTCTTATGGTAAGGAAGAGGTTAGAAAGGCTTTGGAGCTGGGTGCTGTGAAGGTTTTATTGTTATCTGAGGAAATTGAAGAAAATGATACTGAAGAGTTTGAAAAGTTAGCAGAAGCTTCTAATACGGATGTTAAAATTATTTCTAGTGAGACTCGTGAAGGAACACAATTGAAAGAATTGGGGGGTTTTGCAGCTATTTTGAGATTTCCTGTTTATTGAGAAAATTTATAAATTCTAACGTTATTAGGCAAGTATGCAAGATGCAAAAAATAGAGTTGAAGCGGTATTGTTCACAACTGGAAGATTCTTGAAATTAGAAGATTTGTCTAAATTAACAAGTATTGGTAGTGTTGGTTACTTAAAACAAGTTTTGCAAGATTTAAAAGAAGATTATGAAAAAAAGAGTTCTGCTCTAGAAATAATTAATGAAAAAGACTTATGGAGATTAAACATAAGAAAGGAATTTTTGTATTTAACTGAATCTTTATTGAGTGATGCAGAATTAGATAAACCAACTCAAGAGACTTTGGCCATTATTGCATATAGGCAGCCAGCTATTCAATCGGATGTTACCAACATAAGAGGAAATAAATCTTATGATCATATAAAAAAATTAAAAGAGGAAGGATTTTTGACTTCTGAAAGATTTGGAAGAACAAGAATTTTGAAATTGACTCAGAAATTCTATGATTATTTTGATGTTGTTGAAGATAGTTTGCAAACTTCTTTGGATGCTAAAAAATTGTTTGATGATTCTGAAAAGAAAGAATAATCTTTCCAAAGATTTATATTTTGAAAATTTACCTCTTTTTTATGCGGATTTTAGTTAATGGTGGTGCAGGGTACATTGGGAGTGCTTGTGTTAAGTCTTTAATTGAGAAAGGTTTTGAAGTTATTGTTATTGACAATTTATCTAAAGGAATTAGGGAATTGATTGATGATAAAGCTAAATTTTATGAAGGAGATTTGATTGATGAAAAGTTTGTGGATAAGGTTTTTTCTGAAAATGAGATTGATGCAGTTATTCACTTTGCTTCGTATAAGGCTGCTGGAGAATCTATGGAACACCCGGAAAAATATTCAGATAATATTACCGGGTTAATTAGTGTTCTGAATTCTATGGTTAAACACGACGTTAAGAAGATTATCTTTTCTAGTAGCGCTGCTGTTTATGGTGAACCTGAAGCGGTTCCAGTTGATGAAAATCATAGAACTGAACCGATTAATTATTATGGGTTTACTAAATTAATTGGTGAAGAGCTTATTGATTGGTATTCTGATTTGAAAGGAATTGTTGGAGTGTGTCTGAGGTATTTTAATGTTGCGGGAGATGCAGGTTTGAAATATCTTGATCCTGATGCTCAGAATATTTTCCCTATTTTGTTGGAAGTTTTTGAAGGGAAAAGAGATAAGTTTGTTATTTTTGGAAAGGATTATGATACTAAAGATGGCAGTTGTGTTAGGGATTATGTTGATATTAATGATTTAGTTAGGGCACACATTTTAGCTTTAGATTTGAATAAAAGTGAGAAAATTAATTTGGGGACTTCAAATGGTGTTTCTGTTTTGGACTTATTTAATATTTTTGAAGAAGTTTCTAATTCTAAGTTTAAATTGGAATTTGGTGAACGAAGGGAAGGTGATCCTGCTGTTTTGACTGCCTCTTTTAAGAAAGCTCAGAATTTATTAGGTTGGAAACCAGAGAAAAATATTCGAGACATGATTCTAAGTACTTTGGAAGTTTGCCCGAAAGAAGAGTGATTCCAAAAAGTTATAAATAAACGTATTATTTCTATTTTTATGGAGTTTTTAACTATTATTTATCTGTTGTTTTGTGTTATTGCGTTGTATTTTAGTTTTTTACTCTTGCTATTATCTTTTAAGAATGAGCCATATTTGATGGAGTCTGGCAAGTTGACGAGAGATGTTCCTTCTTTAACTGTTTTAGTCCCTGCATATAATGAAGAGGGAACTATTGCCGATACGATTAAATCTTTGTTAAATTCAGATTATCCAAAAGATAAATTAGAAATTCTTATTATAAATGATGGGAGTACTGATAATACTGCTAAAATAGTTAGGGAATTTAAAGGAGTTAAACTTTTTGATAAAGAAAATACTGGAAAGGCGAATTCTATTAATCAAGCCATAAAAATGGCAAAAGGGGATCTTATTGCAATTGTTGATGCAGATTCTTTCCCGGAGGAACAAACTTTATTGAAATTAGCAAATCTTCTTATTGATAAAAAAGTCGGAGGAGTTACAAGTTGTATTTTGGCAAGGAATAGGAAAACATTTCTTGAAAAATTGCAGGCTGTTGAATATACTGTTATTGTCTGGGCAAGAAAATTATTTGAATTTGTTGATAGTGTGTCGGTTACTCCTGGTGCATGTAGTATGTATAGAAAGAGTTCAGTTGTTGATGTTGGTGGATTTGATGAAGAGAACATAACTGAAGATATTGAGATTTGTTGGAAATTGTTGTCAAGAGGGTATAAGATTCGGATGAATCTAACTGCATTTACTTGGACAAGTGTGCCCACCAAGTTTAAGGTCTGGTGGAAGCAAAGGATTAGATGGTATATTGGGGGAATGCAGACTCTGTTTAAATATAAACGAACATTATTCAATCCGAGATATGGTATGATGGGGTTGTTTATTAGTCCGGCTTTGATGACATCGTTATTTTTGACTATGCTCGGTTTTATTATTACTCTATTTATTTTTTCAAAAAAGTTATTGAATTTAGGTTTATTTGTAAATTATTCAAATAGTGTTAATTCTGCACTTTTTGATATGTCTAGAGTGTATCTTTTACCTACTGTTTTTTTAATATTTGGGATTATATTGTTTGTTATTGGGACATATTTTGTTAGAAAGGGTCTGAAAATTATGCATCATGCTGGGATGAAGTTCACCCCAATGGTCTTTTTTTATATGTTTGTTTATTTGCCTTTCTTTGCGATACTTTTATTAGTATCCATCTATAAACTTTTTACGGGGGAAATAAAGTGGTAAAATACACGAAAGATGTGTTTTGGAAGGCTGCGGTTATTACAGTAGTTATTTTTCTAATTGGAGTTTATGCCGGATTTGCTATTGAAGGAAGTAGATTGGATAGAGTGGGACAATGGTATAATGAACTCGATTTTCAATTAACAAATGCCAAACTACAAACTCAATTTTATCAGATTTTGGATGAAGAATTTTGTGATGAAGCTATAATAAAAAATTTAGAGTTTTCTGATGAAATCTATTATCAAGGAAGGAAGATAGACGAATATGAATCTTCAAATAAATTGAAGGAGTTTATTGATTCTGAAAAGAGAAGATATGCTCTGTTGAAGACCGAGTTTTTAGTCAATTCTCTTATTTTAAAGGAAAAATGTGATGCAGATTATGATATATTGATTTATTTTTATAAGGATGATCCTAGCCTCCTTGAACAGCAACAGCAAAGTGTTCAAGCCAATATTTTATTGGAATTAAAGGAGAAATATGGAACCGACTTAATGTTGATTCCTCTACCAATTGATTTTGATGTTTCAGTTATATCTATTTTGGTTGATTATCATAATATACAGTCTACTCCGGCGTTGGTGATTAACCAAAGGATTAAACTAGAGGGGTTACAAGGGATTGATGAAATAGAATCTCTTCTATAACCAAAATCTTTTTATTTTTCAGCTTATTCCCACTATAAAATGACTTGCGAAATTTGTGGAAAAAAGGAAGGCGAAATGATGGATGCTATTGTTGAAGGTGCCATGTTGAAGGTTTGTTCTAGTTGTGGTAAGAGTGGAAAAGTTATTCCAATTTTAAAGCAGCCTGTTGTTAAAGAAGAAAAAATGATGGAAACAAAAGAGGATGTTGAAGTTATAGTTAATGATTATTCTGAGTTGGTTAAGAAAGCTAGGGAGAAGAAGGGGTTGACGCAAGAAGAATTGGCCAAGGATATTGGGGAAAAAGAATCTACAGTGCACCATTTGGAATCAGGAAATATGAAGCCTAATTTTAAACTGGCGAATAAGTTGAAAGTTTATTTGGGTGTTGAGTTAGTTGAGAAAGTTGAAAGAATTGATGTTAAAAAAAGTACAAAAGATATTGATTTCAAAGATGAAAATATAACTATTGGCGATTTATTGAAAAAATAGGAAAGTATATATATGTTCATTCTTTTAATTTAATATATTATTTGAGGTGATATGTAATGAAAAAATTTATTTTTATAGCATTGTTTTTAGTTGGAGTTTTAGCTGTTTCTGGTTGTCAGTGGGAAGAAATGACGGGAAATGTGTTGAAGGAGAATTCTGCTTCTTTACAAGCGGATAAAAGTCTTAGTTTGAAGGGTTCTACTGAATCTAATTCAGGCTGGCTTAATAATTTGAAGCAAAGTTTAGCTGCTTCTTCTAAAAAACAATTTGGTTTGGGAAGGGGAGAAGGTATCGAGTTTTTGATGAAGGACTCAAATGAAACTGATTGTCTTGATGCAGATTATAATGGCGATATGGAGGTTACTCTTCCTGATTTAGGGATGTTTGCTGGGTATTACTCAAACCAGAGTATTGAAGCAGACTTGAATTATGATGGTGAAGTTACTATCTCTGACTTTGCTTTGTTTGGGGGGTATTACAATAATTGCGATTATTCAAATCAAAGTTCTGATTCTCCCCCAGTGATAGAAGAACTTGAAATTGATTTTATTGGTTGTGAAACGGGCGGAGGTAATGAGAGTAATAGTAGCATAAATTGTGATATTTATTACCATGCTTATGCTACCGATGATTATGGCATTATTTCTGCTGGTTATGAGTTGGAGAGACCTACTGGGGGGCAAGGTGCCGGTTGGCCAGTTAATAACTTAACTAGCTACTACAACAATTTTACCCTTTATGATTTGGATGATGCAGGGAATTATACATTATACTTTATGGTGTATGATAACTTAATGCAGGGAGATATAGAGGAAGTTCATTTCAGCTTACCTTAACTTTTTCTTTTTTTCATTAATTTTTTAAATCAATCTTTTCTCTTAAATTTATGAATAAAAAACAATTAGAGATTAAATTATCAAAATTGGAAAGATTTGATAATGTTAAGCCGGAGCTAGAACAATATGCCACGGATTCAGATAGTGCTGCAGTTTTGTTATGGATTGCTTTTATGAATGGAGATATTGAGAATAAAGTTATTGCCGATTTAGGGTGCGGTAATGGAATTTTTGGAATTGGTGCTTTAATTCTTGGAGCAAAGAAAGTTTATTTTGTAGATGTTGATAAAGATTCTTTGGAAGTTGCGGAGAAGAATTGTGAGTTTGAAAATGTTGAGTTTTTAAATTTAGACGTTTCGGAGTTTGATGAAAAAGTAGATGTTGTCCTTATGAACCCCCCTTTTGGGGTGCAAAATGTTCATGCAGATAAAGTTTTTTTGGAAAAAGCTATGGATATTTCAAATAAAATATATTCTATTCATAAAATTGAGAGTAAGGAATTTATTAATAGTTTAACAAAAGATAGTGGTTTTGGTGTTTCTGGGGTTGAAGAGATAAACATGCCTTTAGGAAGGACAATGCAATTTCATAAGAAAGATAAGCATTTTGTTAAAGTGGGTATTTGGATATTAAAACGAAAGGTTTAAAATAGGTAGATTTTCACTAAACTTGATAAAATGGAAATAAAAATTTTAGAAGAATTGAAAAATAAAATTAAGTTAGAGATAGAAGGCGAAAACCACACATTGGTAAATGCTTTAAGAAAAGAATTGTGGAGTGATTCCCATGTAACTATTGCAGGTTACAGCGTCGATCATCCGCTAGTTGGTAAACCGATTTTGATTGTTGAAACTGACGGAAAGGAAGATCCAAAAAAGGCATTAAATTCTGCAGTTGAGAGATTAAAGAAATTTAATTCAGAATTTATTGTAAAATTAAAGTGAAAACATATATAAATAGGTAGTTTTAGTGAGTGTCTATGGGTTTTTTTAAGAAATTGTGGAATTTTTTATGGCATGAAGATTCATTGTTAAGTTGGACTGTTTCTATTATTTTAGCTTTTTTAATTGTTAAATTTATCTTAATCGGAGGAATTTTGGGGGGCGGAGGAATTATTGGTTATACCTTGGGTACTGATTATCCCATCGTTGCTGTTGTTTCTGAAAGTATGGAACATCGAGCAGATTGCGTTACTTCTGGCTGTGATAGGTATACTATTTGTGGCGAGGGTGTTGATGAGAAAGGATATTACTCTGTTGATATGTATTGGGATACTTGTGGCGGGTGGTATGAAGAAAATAATATTACGCTTGAAGAGTTTGAAGATTTTTCTTTGAAAAATGGATTTAATAAAGGCGATATAATGGTGCTAATTGGGAAGGAAGCGAAAGATATAAATACCGGAGATGTTGTTGTGTTTGATGGCAATTTGAACTATCCAATCATTCATAGGGTAGTTGATATTTGGCAGGAAGATGGCAAGTATTACTTTAAGACAAAGGGAGACAATAACCATGCGCCATCTGTAAATGAGGAAAGGTTAACTGAAGATAAATTATTGGGCAAGGCTGTTTTGAGATTACCTCTCTTGGGCTGGATTAAAATTGGATTCAGCTCCTTATTAAACGTCTTGGTCGGGGGTTTAAAATGAATGGAATGTTTTGTCAAAAATGCGGAACTTTAATGATGTTGAATAATGAAAAGAAGAAATCTAATTGTCCTTCGTGTGGTTATTCTCCAAGAGGGAAGGCTGAAAATATAATTATTAAAGAGAAAGTTGGGTTGACTAAAGAACAAGAGATAGAAGTTCGAAGCAAGAAAGTTGAAACACTTCCAAAAGTTAAAGAAACGTGTAAGAAGTGCAATAATAAAACTGCATATTATTGGACTTTACAAACAAGAGCGGGGGATGAGCCGGAAACTAGATTTTATGAGTGTACTAAATGTGGCCATAGATGGAGAGTATACTAAACAATAGAAATCATTAAAAATAAAATTTGTTTCCCTTTTTGATATGAAAGTTGTTTTAGCTGAGCCGAGATTCTTGAAAGAGAGTGTTAATATCATTTCTGACTTGGTTTCTGATGTTCAAATTAAATTTGATTCTGATAAATTAGAAATTGTTGCGATGGATCCGGCCAATGTTGCGATGATTATTTTTAGGATGTTAAGTAGCTCTTTTGTTGAGTATAGTGTAGAGGGAGAGGAAACTATTGCTGTTAGTTTAGATAGTTTGAAGCAAGTTTTAGGAAGATCTAAACCTAGCGATTCTGTTAGTATAGAATTAGATGGGGATAAGAATAGATTAAAGGTAGAATTAAGTGGGGAAGGAAACAGGAAATTTAATTTGGGACTAATTGATATTCGTGATAAAGACCAAAAAGTTCCTGAATTGAAGTTTGCTGCTACTGTAAATTTGGATGCTAGTGTTTTCAATGATGCGGTTGAGGATATGGCAATAATTGCTGATTCGATAATACTGAAAGCTTTGAAGGATAAGTTTGATATTGAAGCAAGCAGTCATGTTTCTGACGCAAGAGTTAGTGTTGTTGGAGATGATAATAATGCTATTATTGTTGACGAGGGAGAGGAAGTTTCATCGAAGTATTCTGTAGAGTATTTGAAGAAAGTAATAAAGGGTTCGAAACTTAGTGACAGAGTTCGATTGAAATTTGGTAAAGATTATCCTTTGGAGATTAATTATAATGTTACTGATAGATTACAATTAACTACAATTCTTGCACCGAGAGTAAGTAATGATTAGAAACATTTATAAATTTCTTTCGTGTTTTTTCTTTTATGAATAAAAGAGGCCAAGTCACTATATTTGTTATATTGGGAATTGTTGTAGTAGCTGCTTTTGTTTTAATCTTTTTTTTGACGGATATTAGTTTTAAGGATGAACTGAGTTATGAAGAGGCCCAGGTATTTGTTAACTCCCGGATTGAACCGTTTAGAACTTTTGTTGAGGATTGTGCGGAAGATTCTGCGATGGTTGTTTTGAATACGTTGGGAAGGCAAGGAGGTTATGTTGTTCCTCGTGCTGGCGATTATGATATTGTTCTTTCTTCTGGAGAAGATTATGGTGTTTTGAATTATGCTGCGTTTAAGGAAGATGGAGAATACACAAATGTTTATCCTTCTTTGGAAAGGTCTCGTGATGAATTTGAAAGAGTTTTAAGAGATATTGCATTGGATCCAGATAATACTGACATGGTGTTTGGAAAATGCATTGATGATTTTGATTATTTTGATGATGCTTTTGATGATGTTAGTTATGGGGATATGGATGTTGATGTAGATTTTGATAATAAAATCAGAATAAGACTTAATTTCCCGGTTACTGTTGAGAGGTCTAGTTATGAAACGACTATTGCGAATTATCTAGTTGAGATCCCAATTGATATGGAAGAGATTCATGCAGTTTCTGCTATGCTTGTGAATAATGCGATTGAGAATGATGGAGACATGAGTCAATTAACCCTGGAAGTTAGCGATTTGAGCAGTAGGTATGTAGATAGAGATGATCATGTTGCTGCTAGCTTTACTAATTATAACACGATTGGGGTTGAGGATTATAATAATGAAGAAAATTTGTTGTTTAAATTATTGTATCAGAATGATGGATTAGATGAAGATTATGAATATAGATTTTTGGTGGGGATAGAAGAATGATAGTGAAAAAAACTTTATCACTAGTTGTGAGTTTGATGATAGTTTTGATGAGCGTTAGCTTTGCTATTTCTTTTAGTTCTAAAGAAGTTGTTGCTGCTGAGAGTGGAGGTTGTTGCGTTTATAGTGAATCTTTAGGAACTTATTGTTCTGAGGATGTTCCTGAGAGTGATTGTTCTGGAAACTTTTTTGGTGGAACTCCATGTAGTTCGCTTTCTTCCAATGCTTGCGATAAAATTACTTGTGTTGAAGCAGATGGAACATGTAGTGCTCAGAAATTTAAGAAGCAATGTATGGATGAAGGAGGATTACCAAAAGATGCTGCTTTGAGTTCTGTTCCTGAATGTTCTGAAGGATGTTGTCAAATTATTAGAGATGGAGAAACAATAAATCAATACGGAGTTATTTTTGGTGGGCAATGTATAAACGATGCAGATACATTGGGGTTGGATTATAATTTTTTACCAAATGTTGAGTGCCCGTCCTTAGAAGAACAAATTGGCTGTTGTGTTCCTTATGATGGTGATTGTTCTTTTACAACTGCAGTTGGATGTAACGCTGATTTTTATGCAGGAAGTATGTGTTCGGATAGTCGATTTGTAGATATGTGTAGGCCTTGTGGTGAGGCAACTACAAGAAAATGTTATCAAGGAGATGTTTGGTTGTTTAATGATTGTGATGAGCCTGTTGAAAAAGTTCAAGGATGTGGTTTAAATTCTGAAATTTGTAGAGAGGAAGATGGAACTGCAAGTTGTGAAGATACTTCTTGTGAAATTGATTTGTCTTATACTACTTTGACTTATGATACTGGTTATTTTAAGGCTGGTGAAGTTGGAGTTGAGTATAAAGATGTAGATGGAGATTTAATTTTTGAAGAAATTCAAGTTAATGATGGAACTAGATATTCTGTTAACATTCCAAGTGGAGGAACTGCTTGTGTTCAATACCAAGGGCCGGGAGAAACTCATGTAGTATACACTTGTAGCTTGGGAATTGCGGGTGAATCTGCTATTTCTATTTTTGATGCTAGAGAAAAGATTTGTGAATGGAATAAAACAACAGATAGTGCCATGGTTAGAACTAATGATTATTTAGAATGTTCTGAATGTTCTGATGTTGCTGGTTCGACGGGTAGTGATTTAATGAATTGGTTGAGTAGATTGGCCGAGATTGGAGGTTGGAAGGCATTGGATGTTAGTATGTGGGACTATTGGGTGTTTGGTCCGGGTGAATGTGATGAAAAAGATAGTTGTACCGAACAAGGAGATTGTGTTCATATAGATCATAATTGGTGTGTTCCAAAATACCCTGTTGATAATTCTGAATCTTGTAGTTTATTTACGGATTCAAAATCGGGCAGTCCTTATGATAAATATGAAAGTGCTTGTTGTGCGTTTGGTAATTGTGATTTAAAAAATGATAAAAAGATTAATTGGGCTGCAAGCTTAGCAATTTGTTTTACTAATACTGCTGTTGGGAAACTAAGTGATTTAATAATAACTGATATCGGAGGGAAAATATTTGGAGACTGGCTTTCAGATGTTGATGAAGATGGGAATGGTGAGGCCGATAACCCACCAAGTACGGAGGAAGCCGAGCAGGACAGCGGGTGGCTCGATAAATTGAGAGGATTTGGTGAGGAATCAAAAAACTTTGCTGCGAGATATATACGTGATATGGGTAGTTTTATTGGAAAAGTTTTCTCCATTGGAGGATTTTTAAGATGGGATGATTTGACTGCCGCCGGGCAGGATTTCTTTGATGTTGGAGAATATGCTCCTGAGCCTCCAGAATTGCAAGGGCCATTGAT
Source organism: Candidatus Woesearchaeota archaeon (assembly GCA_964587005.1). Lineage (GTDB taxonomy): Archaea > Nanobdellota > Nanobdellia > SCGC-AAA011-G17 > PNOQ01 > JABIBT01. The sequence continues at coordinate 82,299 of CAZPJW010000001.1, read as the reverse complement.
TGATGCCTATTTTGAATATGAAGGTGTTCAACTTCCAATTACTGCGGACTTGAATGGGGATGGGAAACTGACTGGAAGTGAAATTTCTAGACATTATTTGGATATGTATTCTGGCCAAGAAAATACGGATGAAAATGCTGTTATTCATGCTGAAAATGACGGAATACCCGATTGGTATGTGTTGACTGAAGGGGAGGGTAGGACTACTGTTTTCGTAGATGAATATTCTTATGGGAGCGATGAGCCTGCAAATAGTCCTCCATTGTTTAGTCCTCCTGCTAAGTTTAATTTGAATAACATTTTTTTGAGTCCTGCTCAAGGAAATGATGAAAATACTTTTGTTCCATATTATGGAAGGAAATTCTATGAGCCGCATGTTGAAGAGGCCGAGAATTGGAGACAGGAGGCAATTGATTGGTGGACAGCATATTGGAATGGTGGAGCTCTAATATGGGAGATTTTCTCGCAACAGTTAGTTAGTGCCGGCGCAAATATTATTATGGATGCTTTGTTCAATAGGGTGGGTGCCGATTTCTTAGGTTGGGCCAATCGGTTAAGACCACAATATTGGGTGCAAAGGTTTGTTTGTGATTTTGCGGGCTCATGGTTGACTTGGATTCCAGGAGTTGGGCAGGCCTGTAGGGATGAGCAATTTCTGAATTTTGTATCTTGTACTTTGATTCACGGAGTAAATCAAAATACTTACAATGCTGGGGTTTGTGTTGCTAGTGATGTAAGAGAAAAAGGGTATAGTAAATGTAGTGAATGTAATGAAAATCCATTTAGAGAGTGTACTAAGGAAAGATGCTATGGGTTGGGCACTGATTGTGATGTTTATTCTGGAGAAAATGGAGAATTAGTTTGCGATGCCAATGAAGAAGCATTGCAGAATTGTGAAGATACTTCCGATACTCCCTTAACAGTTAGTTCTGAAATTTCTGGAGTGATTGAAGTTGAATATTCAGATAATTATTATGACTTGGAAATTACTACAAGTAAATTTGCTTTCTGCAGATATACTGATAATCCAAATCAAGAGTTTGGTAGTTGGAATGTGTTTGATGAAGAAGATAGGGCGGGGTTGAATCATATGGCAAGTCTTTGGGTTGGGGATCCTTTGATTCAGAATTATAAATACTTTGTAATGTGCGAGTGGGGATGTAGTGGAGATTGGATTCCTCAGATGAGCCCCGTTTATGAGTTTAATATTCACAAGCAGGAAAAAGAAGACAGTGAGCCGCCAGTTATTGTTGAGTCTTATCCATACTCTGCACAGTTGTTAGAGTCTACAAATTCGGTTACAATGTGGGTAAAAGCGGATGAAGCATTGTCTAGTTGTAAATATGCTGAAGTCGATATGGATAGTATGCAAGAAGAGATAGTGAATTCAATTGGTGATGAAGTAACGGGAAGTGAAAGTCAAGATCAAATTGATGAAATGGTTGAAGATGAATTTTTGAGTAGTGACTTTATGAATCCCCAGAATGAAATGACAAGAGTTGAAAGTAATAAGTTTGAAGCGACTTTGACAGTTGAGCAAGGATTAACTTATTTGAATAGTGTTGTTTGCCAAGATATGCAAGGGAATAAATCTCGGCCGAAATTAATGTTGTTTAAAGTTTCAACCCCATTTGATGTTGTGATTACAGATCCAGAGAGTGGTTCAAGTACTTCGGAACATATTCAAGAGGTTTTAGTTTCTACTTCGAGAGATTCTGAATGTAAATACAGTTTTGATACTAAATTAAGATATGAAGAAATGTCTGTGTTTTTGGAAACTGGAGAGAAAGCACATATTGCTAATTTACCCGAAGCTTTGAGAAGTGGAAGTTATGATTTGTTTGTAAGTTGTGTTGACTTTGATATGATGGATTTATCAACCGGGATTTCACAGTTTACTATTATTCCAGATGTTGAACCTCCTAAATTAATTAGGTTGGTTGCTGCCGGAAGTAAATTAAGAATCGTATTGGATGAGGAGGCAAGCTGTACTTATTCTGAAGAGTCTTTTACTAGTGAACAGATTCCAATGGTTGGAAGTGGTTCTGGTGTTAATGGACTATTTGAAAAGTTCTCATTGTCTATGAGTGGGGCTAATAGATATTACCTTAGTTGCAAGGACTTAGACGGAAATAATGGAGACTATATAGTTTACCCTTAAGATGAAAAAAGGACAGATTATGGGACAGCCTTTAGTGTATGTTTTTATTGCTATTGTTGCGGTTCTTGTTTTATTTTTTGGAATAAGAATGGTTATTCAACTTGTTGACTTGGAAGGAGATGTTAGTTACGCCGCTTTTTATGGGGATATAAAGGGAAAGTTTGATAGTGTTTATACTGATAGTATGGGAAGCGTAGTGTTTTTAGATGATGTTAGGGTTCCTAATGAGTTGAAAGATATTTGCTTTGTGGATAGAGATTATGGTGCTATTGATTTGAGCTCAATTAGTGATCCTGATTTGAAGAAGATATTAGAAATTTATTCAGATTCTGATTTTGATGAGAATATTTTTATTTATTGGGGGGGACCAACCGGATATGAGGGGTATACCCTTGAGAAGTTAGATGTTCCAGAAGGTTTAGTTTGTGATAGTCTTTTAGATTCTAAAATTAATATTAAATTCGTTAATCAAGGGCAGAGAGTTGAGGCACAACATATATAAATTAAGAATTTAATTTTTTATTATGAATAGAAATGGTCAAGGTATTCAGTTTAATTGGATTTTTGTTGCAATAGTTGGAATAATTATTTTGTTGTTCTTTTTAGGATTTTTAGTTAAGTATATTGATTTGCAAGAATCTAAAGAAAATGCTGAGATTGCTAGGGGATTTGCAAATTCTATTCTTGGGGCAAAGAGCACTGAACAGTATAAGAATTTTTCAGTTAGTAAAAGGTTTAACGTTGATTATGATTGTAAAGATTTAATTGTTAATGGAGATCAAAGGTTTGAGGTGCCGTATACTTTAGTTATGGATAATACTACTTCAAATGATCTTATAGTTTGGGTAAAAGAATATCGGAAAGGGTTTTTAGTTGATAGGGTTGTGTTTATTTCTAATGCTGATACAAAATATTATTTTAGTGATGCTTCTTATTTGGATGAGTTGCCCCCCATTGTTAAAATAGCAAGTAGTATCTCTGATGCGGATGTTTCTGTTGTTGGAACTACAATTAGTAAAAATGGAAGAGACTTTGTTGTAGATTCTTCTGAGAGTTTTTATGTTTTTGCAGGAGCCTTTTCTAATGAAAATAATCTAGAATGTCTTCGAGAAAAATTGGATGAGAGATATGATTTATTGAGTGATGTTTATTTTTATAAAATTCAACAACTAACTGGAAATTGCGATTATGGTTCTTTAAGAGATGCTATTATGAGTAAGAATATTAATAGTATGGAAAATGTGAACGATAATTTGGATGGATTTGGTTGTGAGGTGGTATATTGAAAAGGGGACAATTGCAACTTCAGGAAAGTATGTTTGTGGTTTTTATATTTTTTATTATTTTGGCAATTGGATTGATTGTGTTTTATCAATTTGAATCTAGAAATATTGATAAAATTCAAGAGAGTTACGAGGAAGATAAATATTATTATTTGCTTTCTTATTTGCCGTCGATGCCCGAGTTACAATATTCTAGATTTGGATTTTATGAAGAATGTATTGATCTAAAAAAAGCAAAATCCTTTTCAGATATTTCGGAAGAGAATAAAGAATGTTATAGGAAATTGTTTGGAAGAAAAAGAATTATTTTAGATGAGTTGGTTTTGTATAATTTTTTTGATGATGAAGAATTAGAGGGTAGAAGAATAAGTAGTCCGATTTGTGTTTATGATTCTGGAAAATATTTGGTTGAAAAATTAGAGGTGGTTATGTATGAATAAGGGTCAAATCGATATGATGGGGCTTGTTGTAATTGTAATTTTATTAGCACTAATTGGGTTGTTTTCTTTGTTTTTTCTGCTTGGTGGGGGCGTTGAAGAAGAAAATACTTATTATTCTTTGAAAGTATATAACTTTGCTAATGCTTTGAGTAAGGCCTCTGTTAGAAATAGTAACTTTGAAGCAGAAATTTCTAGTTGTTGTTCAGGTAATGGATGTGATATTCTTTTTGATTTTGTCGAGGATAAATTTGAATTAATGCCTGAAAATGAGGTCGGGTTTGAGATTAATTGTCGCTCCGGATATACGGATTTTTTAGGGAATTGTACTGAAGGAATTACCTCAGAATACATAAATTTTGGCAGTGGAGATAAATTTAGGGCCGTTATCTGCCGTAAGTAGTACAATTTTGCTAAAATTGGCTGAAACGGCCGAATTTGGGGGTTTTGATGGCGATTTATATTCTGAAATAGATAAATGTTTATAAATGGAAAAATTGCTGATTTATTAACGAAAATAGAAGACTACAGCGTCGTAGTTTATAGCAATGACTTTGGTGTTGACAAACGACCTCGATAAGAGGGAATAGTAAAATTGGAGGTGTAAAGTATTATGAAAAAATTTATTAGAAAAATCGCAGCTGTCGGTGCTGGTTCCGCCGTCTTATTTGGAACTATGGCTGGTGCCTTAGCAGCTAGTGAAACTCTAGCGGATATGCCCGCACCATTCATCGTCAATGATGCATATGCCGATGTGGCTATGGTTGTTGGTGCTGATGCAGGTTCAAATGATGATGCAGCTAGGACTACTGTAAAAGGCTATTTTGATGACTACGCAACGGGTACTGCTGTTGGAGAAATCGCAGCTTCATCCGACACAGAGAAATTGTACTTTGGTGAAAACCTAACGGCACAATTCTCCGCAGATTTGGACGACGGAAAGATTAGTTCACTTTGGGACGATGGTATCGATTTCAGAGGAGAAAACTATGAAACATCTGAGCACGTTAACGTAAGTACAAGTGACTATGCATACTTGGCAACATCTGGTATTTCTGCTGAAGAAAAGCTAGGTTCTGAGCCGGTATTGTATACTAGCGGTACAACAATGTCTTGGGGTTACTTATACAGATTTGATGAGAATGTCAAAGATGGTATAAATGGATCTCATGAGTTAACCATTAACTTTTTGGGCCAAGATGTAAGAATTTCTGCAGCAACTAATTCATCTACAGATGAAGTTACCATTACAACTGGTACTCAAAAATCTATGAAGATGGATACAACTGCCGAATCTGATGGACACACAATCCATATTGGTACAATCTTCCAAACAAGCGTAGAAGTTTGGGTAGATGACTCGGACCATCAATTCCTTGACGAAGATGAGGAAGAGACATTTGATGTAGCAGGTGGTACATTTGAAGTTGAAGTTGATGAAATTGGTTACGCAGAAGACGTTGAATCCAGAACTGTATTAGTTACATTTGGAGAAGATATTTCTAAGACTGTTAAGCACGGAGATGCTGTACAAACAGAATTAGGTCAACCAGATGTAGATGATGATGCTGGAGACGCTACTTGGAATTGGGTAATTAAAGTTACAGAAGACAATAGGTTCAATAGTACGGACTATGTAGGTATTGACTGGAGTGAAACAGTTAATAAATACAACGATGATCCTGCTCCAATTGGAGACGGTGAACATTGGGCTACTCCGTTTGGATTTTTGACTCTTGACTTTGAAGTGCCTGAACAAACCTACCAAGAATACACTGTTGAATTGATTGAGAACTTCGAAATGGAGAACGCTACTTCAGATTCTGAACTTACAGAAAATGTAGTTAAGTTTACTGCAGTTGGAAACGCGGCTTCAAACGATGGACTTACAATTGCGGGTACAGATACATACCAAGTTGCAATTAATGGAACTGGATTTGTAAGGTATTATGACGACAATAGTGATTGGGTAGAAGCAGCCGGTGCAGCGAATAGTACAACTTGTGGAACTGGTCTATGTTTTGAACCAAGCAGTGATACGACAAAGTATATCACAGCATACAACGATTCGGATTTGCTTGCTCCACACAACTCTACTGATGTGGTGGACTTCTTCATTATAGAAGATGTTGAATCTGGTGACCAAAACTCCTACACGGGATCTACATTTGAATTCAATGTAAGTATTTCAAATGTTAGATTGGGAAATACGTTGTCTACGTCTGATGCGGGAGACTTGACGTACTACGAGACCTTTGGAACAGCAGCAAACCGTAGTGTTGGTACATGGGATGAAAATGGCGGAGAGCTATTGTCTATGTACGGTATTAAGGTATTGGACATTGAAGCAGACACAGAAAGTGACATGTTGACCTTCTGGTTGCCAGAAGATGAAGCTTACGGAGAAGTAACCTTCAATGTTAGATCAACTGGATCTACTGTAGAAGCAATGTTGACTACTGAAAGTGGTGCTGCAGGATACGATAACTTAATCCTTGTAGGTGGGCCATGTGTAAATAGCTTAACAGCTGATTACATGGGACTAACATACCCTGCATGTGAAGCTGCTTCAACGATAACAGAGAACAAAGGATTGCTAAAGTTAATTGAAGATGCAGGTAAAACTGCTCTGATTGTTGCTGGATGGGAAATAGAAGATACCAAGAAAGCAGCAGAGAAATTAGCCGCAGGTGGCCTAACTGGTACAGAAGTAATTGTAGAGTAAAACTCTACACTTTTTCTTTCTTTTTTTGTTTGATTTTTGAAAAGATTTTTAAATAGAGATTTATTCATTATTCTATTATGAAAAAGGAAGATAAGAAAAAAGTTTATATGGGCATTTTTGTGGCTTTTTTAATGATTTCTAGTACAGTGGGTTTTATGTATGGTGGTTCTGGTGAAACTAAGACAATTAATGATTATAAGTTTAAGAATACCGGCAATGGTTGGTCCGTTTATATAAAGGAATTAAACCAGGATTTTTTATTTAATTATTTACCTAGTGAGATTGATTTTGATGTTAATGTGGGTGGAGAGATTGGTGGAGTTGTTTATTTAGTGGGGGATATGAGCGATTTGTATTACTATGAGTTTAGCAATAGGTTTGCTTTATTGGGAGTTTTGGTGACTAGGCTTGATGAGGGGGATTTGGATTGTTCTTCTGAATCTATTAATTTTGTGTTTTCTGGAGAAGGGTATAATAAAATTTATAAAGAAGAGAATTGTGTCTATTTAGAAGGAAATAATGAAATAAAATTAATGGATGGATTATTTTATAAAATACTTGGTGTGATTTAAATGGATAAAAAACAAGAAAAATCTATAGCAGCAGTCCTTATAGTTCTTGTATTTATTGTTGCTTTTGCTGTTACCTATACTATATACTCCAGAACAAATTCAGAATATATTTATGGAGGAGTCACTGCAGATTTTGATTTTATTTTAGACAAACACACTGGGAATGAAGTACATATTTTGCAATATGAAAAATTATTTGGGTATTTTTGGCAGAAATATTTAATTCCTTTTGAATATGGTCCTGAAGAGTTGGAAGATATTCCTATTGAGAAGGTTAGATATGATATTCAGAATGCTAAGAGCATTTATATTACAAGGGATGTTTATTTGGACTTGGAAAATGAAAATAAAATGATTGTTGCTCTTTTAACTGTTGAAAGGGTTGTTGGACAGAAGATGTTGGAACCTGCTCCGTTTAATATACCTACTTTATTGGCTTCTATTGAGGATAATGAACGGACTAGAGAATTAAAGTTACCTGTTCTTACATGTAATAATGCTAATGAGAATAGGTTTGTTATTTGGTTTAAAGAAGGAAGTGCAAATCAAATTTATAAGGGGAATGATTATTGTGTTGTTGCCGAATTTGAAAGTGGAGATAATCCTATAAAAATTGGAACTGCTTTGACATATCACATTATGGGCGTTTTGTAAGTTGTCATCTTGTCACGTACAGAGAAATAATTTATAAACTATTTCTAGTTTTTTTCTTATATGGATTTGAATAAACTGGCTTTATTTTTAGGTATGCTTGTTGGAGATGGTTCTATATCAAACAGAAAAAATGGTTTTGGATATCCTACTTATTCAATTGCTTTTTGGAATACCCGGAGGGAATATGTAGATTTATTCTCAAACCTTAACTCTGAGTTATTTGGGTCAAAGGGTAAGATAAACTCAAGACATAGGCCAAATAAAAAAATACTTTATGAATTTCGTATTTACTCCAAACCTATCTTTGATTATCTTGTTTATAATATTGGAATTCCATTCGGCAAAAAAGCTGCAATAGTAAAGGTTCCGGAGTTGATACTTAAAGCAAATAAGGACATTAAGAAATCTTTTTTTCTTGGTTTGTTTTTAACAGATGGAGGATTAAATAAGCGAGGAAATCTCCATTTCCATATGGCTAGTAAGGAGTTATTATTGGGATTGAGTCATATGATTGAAGAGATTTGGGGATTTAACAAGGAAGTTAAAAATGTTATACAAAAAAATAAATATTTCTCTTATCAGTTAAATTTAAATATAGATGAAAGTAGCGTTGTATTACAAAACTTATGCCGGGATCGCATAATCTGGTATTGCACTGATTCAGCTGAGTTAGTCTCTCTGAAGTGTAAGCCTTGAAATAATACACAGGTTAGCCAGGCCCGAAAGGGCATCTGGGTTCAAATCCCAGTCCCGGCGTTTATTTTATTTTTATTGCGCCTTTAACTTCAGATTTTGCAGAATTTAATTTTGCTTTAGAATTTGAGTAGATTGTCATTAGTGGTTGATTTTTTTTAATTTTATCTTTTAATTTTATATTTAAATATACTCCTGCTTCTTTATCATAAGGTGATCCAGCAAGTCTTGCTATCTTAGATATTTTTCTGTTATCTATTTCTACTACTTTTCCTGCCCTAGGTGATTTAATAGTGGATTGAAGTTTTCCCAATTTTAGGTCGGTTGGCTTAATTTTTGAGTTTCCTCTTTGCGCACCTATTATTTCTATGAATTTTTGATATGCTTTTCCAGAATTTAAAATATCTTTAGCGGATGCTTTTGTTTTTGTGATTTTAAATATTTCATCTGCCATAGTAATAGATTTATTTTCTAGGTCTTTTGGTGCTTGGGAATCTTTTCTTAATATGTATAAAACATCTCTTGCTTCTAGATTTGGACCAATTCCATTTCCTATAGGTTGGGATCCATTTGTGATTATGACCTTTGTTTTTATCTTTAGTTGTTTTCCCAGTTTTTCAAAGTGTTTTTTTAATGACTTTGCTTGCTTTTTTGTTTGGATTTTTGCTGTTTTTCCTATCGGTATGTCAATTAATAAGTGCGTTGAATTTACGGCAGCTTTTTTTGCCAAAATTGAGGCCAACATTAAACCTTTTGGATCTATTCTTAATGGGTGTCGAACTTTGATTAGTTTCTCATCAGCATTTGCTAAATCTATTGCTCCGCCCCATACTATGCAGCTGTTTATTTTTTTTATTATTTTTTTTATTTCCGGGGTTGTGAATTCTACTTTTGCTAGCGACTCCATTGTGTCTGCTGTTCCTGCAGGGGAAGTTATTGACCTAGAGCTTGTTTTTACCATAGTGATTCCTGCGGCCGCTACAATTGGTACGACAAGCATCGTTGTTCTGTTATTAGGAATTCCCCCAATACAATGTTTATCTGCGATTATTTTTTTATTGAGGTCTAATTTATCTCCATATTTTACTATTGCTTGAGTTAAATATCTAGTTTCATCATCGGTTAACCCATTTAGGTAACAGGATGATACAAAATAAGTTATTTCTATTTCTGTTAGTTCATTTTTTGTGAGATTATCAATTACCATAAAAATTTCTTTCTTTGATAATTCTTTTTTGTCTAATTTCTTTTTTATTATTTCAATTGATTCTGGTACTTGAGATGTTGAAATCTTTAATAGAATGGGTTTCTTTAATTCAAGTTCTTCTATAAGTTCTTTGAATAAACCTATTTGGCCCTTTTTTATTCCTGTTGATTCTGATATGTCTACTGCTGCGACTACTTCTTTTTTACCACGAGTTATTTTTATCCTATCTAGTGCTTGTAGATTTAGCCTTTGTGCGTCCTTTTGGTTGAGTATTGCAATTAAGGGGCCACCCGTAGACAACTTTACATCTTTAGCTTTTAGTGTTATCATTTTCTTCGAGGTAGAGAGTATACAAAAGTACAAATAAAGAAAGTATTAATGGACCTACAACAAGCCCAACTATTCCGAATAATTTTAGTCCTCCAAAAATACCTATTATTGATACGGCTGGATGGATTTTGGCAGTCTTTCCTATTAATTGGGCCCTTAGTATATTGTCCATGTAAAAACTAAGTATTGCTCCGAAGTATACAGCTAGTAATATTGCACTGGTTGTTTCTCCTTGTATGAAAAGATATATTGCTGAGGGGAGCCATATTGCTGCGGGCCCGAGTAATGGGATATATGCAAAAATTGCTATCATCAGTGCCCACAATAGGGGATTTGGCACCTTAAAGATTGTAAACCCTATCAACGCTGCAAGAAATTCTGCTATACCTATTCCTAAGAAGCCGAGAAAGATACCATTTATTCTATCTACTGTTCCCTTGAAGAATCTTATTTTTTGGTAGGCAGAAAGAGGGATTCCTTTTTTTAGTGATTCTGATAGTTTTTTTCCATCCCTTAGCAAGAAGAACATTGTGAAGAACGCTATGAATATGTGAATGAAGCCCGTTGCGAGAAATCTTATCATATTTGTACTAGACTGGATAAAGATATTGGAGAAATCTTTTATTGTTTCAGAGAGGTATCTATCGAATTCTATGTTTAGCCCAGTTATTTCTTTTAGTTTTTCTGAGTAAACCGGGAGATCCAGACTTCCTACCGAGTTGTAGATATTTATTGCTTCATGTAAAAGAGTATTTGCAAAGAATATTCCGGGGATGGTTATTAATAAGAGAAGCAATACAACTACTATTATTGCGGAAATGTTTTTTTTCTTTAGTTTGTTGTTTATTTTTGTATATACTGGATAACATACTATGGATAATACAATTGCTGCCATTATTGCTGCAATGAATGGGGCGATTATTTTGTATGTCCCATACAGAAATACTATTAGTGCTGCGAAGAATAAGAATCTTCCATAATCTGCAAATTTTAGTAGTTTCATGATTAGAGTTTGGTTGGTAAATTTATAAACCTTTTTGTTATATTGGTTTTGTGTATCCCCATTTGTTTAGGGCAAATTTTAATTCTTTGTTTTTTTGTGAGTAATTTTTTAAAGAAATTTTATTTATTGTAGCAGTTATTGCTTGTCTAGTTGCTTTTGACCCTTCGTAAGTCCCATTTGGATGCCCATGAATTCCTCCACCTAATTGGAGTACGATATCATTTCCCAACATTTTTGTTATTTGGGGAATTAATCCAGGATGTAGACCTCCTGATGAAACTGGAATTGTATCTTTTAGTCCATACCAAGACTGGTTGAGTATGCTCTTTTCTGATTTTAGTGGTTTTTCTACCTGTTGTGTTATCTCATCTTCGATTTGTAAAACTTCGTCTTTTGTTCCAACTAACTTTCCAATAACGGTTCCTATGTGGATATTGTCTACGCCAATTAATCTTGATAATTTTGCTATTGCTAACATTGACATTCCGTGTTTTGGGTTTCTATCAAATGCCGCATGGAATGCTCTGTGGGCATGAATTGCCATTTTTAATTTTTTGGTTTCGTCTCTTAATGTTTGGAGTCCAGACCAGCCAACTGTTAGAATATCACACATCACATACTTGAATCCATGAATTTTTGCTAGTTCTGTTCTTTTTAGCATTTCTTTTGTTTCTGCGGAAACATTTATGAAATAGTCTTTCTTTTCACCTGTTTCTTTTTCTGCTTTGTCTCTTGCTCTTGAACATGTTTTTACTCTTTTCTCGAATTTGTTGAAGTTTTGAGAAGTTAAGTTTTCATCGTCTTTCAAAAAGTCTATTCCCCCCGACCATGCGTCGTAAGCCACCTTGGTGTGTTCTTTTGTTGTCATGCCCACTTTTGGCTTTGGAACGGTTGCAGTCATTGGCCTCTTTTTTATTTTCATGTATTTTCTGATGCCTTTTATTCCATATTGTGGACCCCTGAAAGAATTTATATATTTTTTTGGGAATGAGATGTCTTCTAGTCTTAAATTAGTTATTGCTTTCATACCAAATATATTTCCAGCGATTGAGCTCAACAATTGAGGCATGTTTCCAAGTTCGAATAGTTCTAAGGGGTATGCTATTTTTACATAGTTTGATTGCACATTATATGCTCTTGCCCTTATTCTTCTTATATGGGGTCTTAATGTGGATAAGGTTGTCCAAGTACCATTCGAAGATTCTGCTGCTATTCTACCAATTGCTTCTTTCTTTGAAATACCCTTGGCTTGTTCAAATCTAAATGTGCAAATTAGATCTGTTTTTCTTGGTTTGTATTTTAAATCTACGAAATCTAAATATTGACTCATCTGATTACCTCTTTTATTAGTTTGGGAATTTCTTTTATATCTTTAATTTTGTAGTCTGCTTCTTTTAAATTTTTCCAGTATGGTTTTGGAGTGGTTAAGATAATTATAGATTTTACTCTTGCTGCTTTTGCAGTTTTTATATCTTGTTTTGAGTCTCCAACCATGAACTGTATCTTTTTTTTGAATTTTCTCTCTGCTTTATATATCTCATCTGGAAATGGTTTTGGTCGTTTTACTTCATCATCCCCTATGATTATTGAAAATAAATTTTTATCTATCTTTGCAATTTTTAATATTTTGGTTATAACTGGGTGAGGATTGTTACTTAGTATACATAGCGTATACTTTTTTGATAATTCTTTTAGAATTTTTTTTGTATTTTTGAAAGGTTTTATTTTATGTATTGTGTTTTTTCGTTCTATTTCGAAATCTATAATTATTTCTTCTATCTCTGCTTTTGTTAGTTTTGGATATGATTTCTTTAATGCAGTATGTAAGACCTCCCCCCATTGTTTGTATAAATCTTCTTTTTTTATTTTTAGATTATGTTTTTTTAGGGCGGCTATTGTTGCGTCAACTATCCATTTTTCTGTATTTACTAAAGTTCCATCTAAATCGAAGCAAATTATCATTTTATCCAAGAATATGTTTTTTTGATTTTTTTTGTTAGTTTTTTTGGTTTTAGAATTCCTAATCCTGAGATTATCGCAGTTATGTCTTTTGGATTTATTAGTTCGAATGCTGGATTTCGTATGTTTATGAATTTATTTTTTTTGTTCCATACTTCTTTTGGGTCTCTTTCTTCTATTTTTAGTTTTTTTGGAGAGTATTTCCATGCACTTGTTACTATGTACACTGGGACTTTATGTTGTTTTGCTAGCTTCGCTATTAATTCCGAGCCTATTTTATTTGCAATTTCTCCCGTAGGAGCAATCATATCTGCCCCAAGAAGGATTATGTCTGACCGGGAAATCGCTTCTTCTGCCCCAGAGTCTACGAAATGAGTATTCTTTATTTTTGCTTTTGCTAATTCTAAAGAAGTTTTTCTACCTTGGTATATTGGTCTTGTTTCTGTGTTTAGTACTTCAAACTTCTTTCCTTGTTTTTTGGCTTCTTTTAGAGCATCCACTATAGTAGATGAATGGCAGTGGGTGAATATTTTTTGATTATTTTTTATGAGTGATGATGTTAGTTCAATTGTCCTTTTTTTTGAATCTAATAAATAATTTTTCGCAGTTTCTATATCAGTTAATCTAGCAAAAGTTATTGCATTTTTTAGAGTGGGTTCTGTTGGTCTCGTGGATAATATCTTCTTTATTGATTTTTTAGAAGGATTTAATTCTAATGCACTTAACCCGGCCAGTGCTATATTGTTGGCCCCCTGTGTTTTTAGAGATTTTATGTCTTTGTAAATTTTATTGAATTTATTCATAAGTAAATTTTATTTTTTGGGTTTAAAAAAGTTTCTTAGAAAAAAAAAGAAAAAAGAAATTTTAACGACGTTTCTTCTTCCTTAGTGTGTATACTATTGCAAGAATAACTATTGCTCCAATAATCCACCAAACGAATGTATAACTTGTTGTTTCCCCTTCCTCTGCGTCTTCTTCAGGCGAATCTGAAATTACTTCTCCAGTTATCTCGTCTTCTTCAGTTTCTTCTGTTGTATCTGTTCCGGAAGGTTCTACATATTTCTTTAGAGTTATGCTTACCTTGCTACTGCTTATTCGATTTGAAGTTACAGTTATGTCGTGGTTTGCATCTCCATCTAAGTCGTAGTTTATTGTTTCTCCGTCATCTAGGATTACATAAACTGGGTTTGATTCTATTTTTACCTTTACACTATCTGTGTAGATTGTGTCTATAGTTAGTTTATGTGAATCTCCGTTGGAGTCGAAAGTCAGTGAGTCTCTTCTTTGCATTGTTTTAGTTATTCCACTTGTTGAAATTTCCACGTCATGATTCGTACCACTTGATCCGCCATTGTCACTTCCACCACTACTTTGTGCGTAGTATAGGGTCCATGTAGTTGAGTTACCTTGTCTTCCAGATTCGTCATAACAACCAATATGCCAGCTATTTAAACTAGACTGGGCTGGCTCTGCAGAAACTGTTATATTGAATCCTTTTGTGGAGTTTCCTTTGAATACTTGTTCGGTTCCGTCAATGTATAAACTACAATTTGATACGTTGTTTAAGTCACTTACATTGAAGATAAAGTTTACTGGTCCACTGTAGGAGCTTCCATTATTTGGTGCCCATATAGATACGTTTGGATTTGTCAAATCCACACCAAATGTGTAGTTTTGGTATCCCCATGTCATATTTAGGTGGTCGATAGATCTGTTAGCCGAATGGTTATCTTCTGCTAAACATGTCCATGTGTAGTTTAAACCTCTCTTTTCAGAGAAGTTGTATACCGTGTAGTTTCTTAATAGTGTTTCAGCTGTATCGTCTGTTCCATTTGTTGTATTACTTGACACATTAAATACATCGTAATCTGCACTATTGTTCCATACATATAGTGTTGTGTTTATCAATGTTGATGTCAAATATGTTGTTGCATTACAAGCAAATACACTTATTGAATCAGTTGTAAACCAGGTCTTGTTTGGTGGGTAGATAAGATTTACTGGGTCCCAATCAACTTGGAACGATCTGTTTGCGGACCAATCTCCCGTTGCACTTTCGTTTGAAAGAGCATAACAGCCCCATGTATATGAGTAATTGGCACCAGCTCCAAATTGGCCGTCTACTTCTTCATGCATATCTGGTACTGCGGATGCTTCCCAGATTGCAGTTACCGTTCCACCAACACTTCCATTAGTTGTGTTACTTGTTACATTGTACAGTACAGGGGTTTCACTTTCATTCCATATGAATAACGTAATGTTGTGAATGAATCCTGTTGCATTTGCTGTTGCTGTACAATTAAAAGTTATGTTTCCTGTAGTAGATACTGTTTTGTTTACTGGTTCAAATGGTGTTGTCGAAGATACTCCTGCTGCAGCGTAAACTAAATATGCTGCGATCACTAACGTCGCAATTATTAAAAAACTTGTTTTTTTATAATCTTTTCACACCTCTTTTTTACTAGAATTAACTAGCATTTACTATTTTTTTAGAAAGAATATACTTATAACTGTTTTGATTTAGCATTACCAAAAGTTATATAAATTGATTTAGTAAATTACAAGAATATGGCTTTGGAGTCAATTATTAACCCAAGTAAGGCTGCTCAACATCCCAGTAGGATGTTTTTTGTGGGGTTTTTATATGCTAGCATAGCTTTGTTTTTAGCTACCTGGATTTTTAGAAGCTCTCCAAGTATGATTATGGTTTTTCTTACTGTAATTGCTTCTATTCCTTTTATGTATAAATCTATTAAGAGGGAAGAGAAAGTTGATATTGAGTTAAAAAATGAGGGGGAAATTTTAAAAGAACATGCCCATGTTATAAAATACTTGTTGGCTTTGTTTATGGGTTATGTTTTGGCGTATTCTTTGTGGTTTATAGTTTTGCCTGGTTCTATGGTTCAGAATTTGTTTTCTTCACAACTTCAAACAATAGAGGCGATAAATAATCAGATTTCGGGAGCAGCAATTAGTTCGGGAGGAGTTTTTTTACAAATATTTTTTAATAATTTTAAAGTTATGTTGTTTTGTTTGTTTTTTTCTTTCTTTTATGGTGCCGGGGCAATATTTATTCTGACTTGGAATGCTTCTGTTATTGGTGCAGCAATTGGTACATTTGTTAAAGATAAACTGGCAGAGGTTGCTTTAGCGGCGGGAGCCACTAATATATTTCATTATTTTCAATTTTTGTCACTCGGGCTGTTTAGATACGCCCTACATGGTATTCCGGAGATTGCGGCATATTTTATTGCAGGTTTGGCAGGAGGGATAATCTCTGTTGCTATGATTAATAGAGATTTGGAGGGAGCAAAATTTAAAGGGATTTTGAAGGATGCTCTAGATTTGAGCTTAATTGCTGTTGCTATTTTGATTATTGCTGCGTTTATTGAAGTTTATCTAACACCCTTATTTTTCTAATTTCATAAGATTTTTAAACCGCTTCTAAGTCCAATTTTGTATGGCTAGAGGTAAAAAACTGGTATTGGATGCAGTTCTTGTTTTCTTTGTCGGGTTTATAGCTTATTTCTTAGGATATTTTATTAGGATGGTATTGTCTAGACAGTTGAGTTTAGAAGAATTTGGTTTATTTTATGCAGTTTTTACATTTGTTTCTTTCTTTTTAGTTATTAGAGACTTTGGAACGGATTATTCTTTGAGAAAATTTATTCCAGAGTTTTTAGTTAATAAGCAATATGGGAGGATAAAATCCTCTATTAAATTTGTTTTGTTAATTAATTTTGTTGTCACTTTGATTATTTCATTATTTTTTATTTTATTTTCTGACTTTCTAGTTAAGAATTATTTTGGAATTGCGGATGCAAAGCCAATGCTATATATTCTTTCTGTTTTCTTTATTATTTATTCTTTGTATGGGACCATAGTATCTATATTTTTTGGTTTTCAGAAGAGTAAATTGTATTCATTAGATATGTTTTTAGTTAATCTTTTTGTTTTGTTTGGAGTGTTTATTTTTTCTAAGTATGGGGTTTTAGCTCCTGCTGTTGCTTATTTGATTTCTGTGACTATTTGTTTGATTTTTGGGATATTTATGTTTTTGAAGATATTTAGCTATTTTAAATATAAAGATGATTTTTCTGGCAAATTAAAGAAAAAGCTACTTAATTATGGGTTTCCTTTGTTACTTGCTGCTATTGGGTTTACTGTTATTGCTCAGATTGATACTTTGATGTTGACTAGTTTTAGAACATTAGAAGAAGTTGGAATTTATAATGTTGTTTTGCCAACTGCAATGTTGTTAATTAGTTTAGGAAGTTCTTTAGCTTTAGTTATGTTGCCTTTTGTTTCGGAATATTGGGCAAGCAAGAAATTTGAAGAGTTAAGTCGGATAATAAAAACTATTTATAAAAATATATTTGTAGTAGTCGTTCCATTAAGTTTGATTGTTTTTACTTTTTCGGATTCTATTTTAAGATATTTATTTGGAGAAGCATTTGTTGTTGGTTCTTTGTCTCTACAAATTCTTTCTATTGGAATGATTTTATTTTCTGTAGCTACAATAAATAATAGCATTATTTCTGCAGTTGGTAGGCCAAGATTAGTTACTAAATTTGTTTTGATTGCTGCCGTTCTTAATATATTTTTGAATTTGGTTTTGATACCTTCTTTTGGGATAAATGGTGCTGCGATTGCTACTAGTCTGGCATATCTTACTGTTTTGATAATGTCTTCCAAAAGGGTTGGAAAATTTGTTAATGTGAGTTTGCCTTTTTTTGATTGGGTAAAGACCTTCATTAGTGGAATAATTTTTGTTTGGGTTGTTTTTTATCTGAGAAATTTGATTGAGGTAAATAATATCTTCGAGTTTGCTTTTATTTTGTTCTTGGGAGGGATTGTTTATTTAATGTTTATATTAATTTTAAAAGTGGTTAGTTTTGGAGAAATAAAGGAATTAGTTAGTGGAACCCGGTGATTATTTTCTTTAGAGTTTCGCAAATATAATTTACTTGTTCTTCTTTTAGTAGGTTATGCATGGGCAGGATTAGCCCTTTTTTGTAGACTAGTTCTGAATGGGGGTATTCTGATAAGTCAAGATATACTGGCATTTTGTGCAATGGGTGGAATATTTTTCTTGTTTCTATTCCATTTTCTCTTAATTTTTCTGCTAATTGATCTACGTTGATATTTGCATCTTCAGTTAATGATATTGGAAACATCCAATAAACGGGTTTTGAATTTTCTGTAATCTCTTGGAATTCTATCTCACTTAAATTTTTTAGGTTTTCTTTGTATAACTTTGCTAATGAATCTCTTTTTTTGTTGAATTCTTCTATCTTTTCTATTTGTGCTAATCCGATTGCTGCTTGGATATTTGTTAGTCTGAAATTGTGACCGATTACGTCATGCCAATATCTTTTTTCTTTAGTCATGCCATGATTTTTTAGAAGATCTATTTTTTTGATTAATTCTTTGTCATTTGATGTACAGATTCCGCCTTCTCCAGTTGTTATGATTTTATTTCCAAAGAAACTAAAGCATCCTACATCTCCAATACTCCCTACTTTTTTTGAGTCATACTCCGCTCCGTGAGCTTCTGCTGCATCTTCAATTACTTTTAGATCATATTTTTGTGCGATTTCTTGGATTTCTTTCATATTACAAGAATTTCCATATAAATGTACTGGCATTATTGCCTTTGTTTTTGGTGTGATATTTCTCTCTATTTCCCTCCCAGAAATGTTCCATGTTTTTTTGTCAATGTCTGCTAGAATTGGAGTGGCATTACAATGTTTTATTACACTCACAGTTGCTCCAAATGTTAAATTTGGGGTTATTACTTCATCGCCTTTCTTTACTCCTAGTGCTAGTAATGATAATTGGAGTGCCGCTGTTCCATTGCTACAGCTTGTTGCGTATTTTGTTCCACAATATTCTGCAAACTTTTCTTCAAACTTTTTTACAAAACTTCCTGAAGAGGAGATCCAATTAGTTTCTATACATTCTGTTAAATATTTTAGTTCATTTCCACTTATGTCCGGTTCAGCTATTCGTATCGTTTCCACTTTTTTTTATGATTTCCTTTACATATGGGTGCCAGTCTTCTTCTATTTTATCGAAGAACTCATATTCTGAGTGATCTCCATCTAGAGTTATTTCTTCTGAGTTTGTGGGTGTTGTTTCTACCGCGATGCAAATTGAGTGTGCGCCAATTTCTGGTCCGTGTGCGGATTTTTCGAAGAATAACTCATATGTACCTATTTTATCTTTTACTTCTAGATCTAATCCTAACTCATCTTTTGCTTTTCTTTTGGCAGCATCTTTTATCTTTTCTCCCCTAAGAATTCTTCCACCAGGAACACACCATTCGCCTTTTAAGGGGTGGTTTTTTCTTTTTACTAAAAGGACTTTTCCTTCATTATTTCTAATAACTAAATCTACACAACAAATAGGTACGTTTTTTACTATTGTTTTGTATTCTTCCTCCGAAACCCATCCATTCATTTTGATCCTCTCCGCATCAGGTTTATTTCATGGGGATGGTTTGGTGCATCCCAAGCGAACATTTCCCCATTTTGGAATTTTTTCCACCTGTTTAGATCTTCGTCTAGCATTATTTTTACTAACTCTTCGAATTTAACATTGCATTTCCAGCCAAGTTCTTCGTTTATTTTTCTTGGGTTTCCGCATAATAACTCTACATCATGGGGTCGCTTGAATACACTATTGGTTTTTACATAATCTTCGTAGTTTAGATTTGCATGGCCGAATGCTTTTTCTACAAATTCTCTGACCGAGTGAGTTTCTCCAGTTGCTACAACATAATCTTCAGGTTTTTCAGATTGTAGCATTCTCCACATTGCTTCCACATACTCTTTTGCGTAACCCCAATCCCTTTTTGCTTCTAGATTTCCTAAAACAAGATCTTTTTGGAGTCCTAATTTTATTCTAGCCACGGCATTTGTGATCTTTCTTGTTACAAATTCTAATCCTCTTAATGGGGATTCATGGTTGAACAATATTCCATTACATGCAAAAATTCCATATGCCTTTCTGTAGATTTTTGTGTTATGGAATGAAAGCAATTTTGCCGTTGCATAGGGAGAATTTGGGTTAAATGTAGTTCTCTCGCTTTGAGGGCTTTCTACTACTTGTCCGTATAGCTCGCTTGTTGAAGCCTGATAAAATTTTATGTTTCTGTCTAGATGTCTTATTATTTCTAGTACTCTTGTTGCTCCACTTCCATCTATTTCTGTTGTTAATAGTGGTTGATCAAAAGATGCCTCTACATAGCTTTGTGCTGCTAGATTATATACTTCTTCAGGATTAGATAGTTTTATTGCTTCTAATAATGAGGATTTATCTGCCATATCTGCGGGTATTAATGTTACTTTGTTTAATACTCCCATTGACTGGAGTCTCCAAAAATTGGGACTTGAGATTCTTCTATAGGTTCCAAATACTTGGTATCCCTTTTCCAATAAAAATTTTGACAAGTATGCTCCATCTTGTCCAGTTATTCCAGTGATTAATGCTCTTTTCACTTTAGATTCCTCCCTTTAGATTTAGAATTGTTTTAAGATATTGAATAGTGTGTTTGACAAATCTCGTTTTACTTTCACCACTTGTTCTTTTGCTATAAATAACGGGTATTTCTTTTATTTTTAAGTTTTTCTTCTTAGCTAGATAAAATAACCTTATTGCGTAATCTCCATATCCTGAGAAGATTTCGTCATAATTAAATTTGTCTAGAGTTGACTTTTTTATTGCTATAAATCCACTTTGATTGTCTTTTGTTTTTAGCCCTAAAAATAGACTACAGAATTTGTTGAAAAATAAACTTGCTACCCATCTTAGTTTTGCTCCTTCCATTCCTCCGCCCTTTATGAATCTTGAGCCGTTTACAATATCATATTGATCACAGTGTTCTAGTAATCTTGGAATGTCTTTTGGATTGTGATTGAAATCGGTATCCATGAAAATTAACACATCTCCAAAAGAGTTTTTTATTCCGGTTTTTATTGCAGATGCTAGGCCCTTTTCATTTTTTCTTACTATTAGGTTGACTGTATTGTTGTTATTTGACTTCTTTACTTCTTCCGCTGTGCCATCTTCACTATCATCGTCTATTACAGTTATATCAAACCCTATTTTATTCTCAGATAGTTTTTCAGATATTTTACTTATCAGTCTGTTTATATTCCCCTTTTCATTATAAGTTGGCAGAATTACGGCTACCGGGGCGGTGAGTATTTTTACTAGTCTGCCGGAGTCATCTAACACTGGAAGCATTTTTATTTCATCACTTATTAGATCGTTTATTTCTTTGAATGTTGACTTTTCATTGATTGTTATGTTTTTAGTTAAGAATTTTTTTACGGGGACAGTTAAGGAATTTCCTTTTAGTATTGCTCTTCTAATATCTCCGTCCGTAAGTAGACCTAAGAATTTTTTTTGAGGACCAATTATGAATACCATTCCCATTCCCCCCTCTTCATTTACAAGCATTGCGTCTTTTAGGGTGTCATTTATCCCAATTAGAAGATTGTCTGGGTTGAATGAGATTAGATTTCTCTTTACCACCGGAACAGAAATTAATTTTTTTAGTTCTCCTTTATTATTTAGTACTGGAATGTGTTTTACTGTTTCATTTATTTGAGATAATATTTCTTCAAAAGAATCTTCTTCTTTTGCAACTTTTGGATGGTGGTTGACTATACTATCTATCGGGGTTTTTAGATTTGCTCCGTCAAGAACGGCTCTTCTGATGTCTCCATCTGTTAATAGTCCAACAAATCTCTGCTTTTCTTTTACTAGAACGATTCCCTTTCCGTTTTCTTCGATATTTAATAGTGCGTCTTTTAAATTACTATTTTTTTCAATTGTTAGGCTCTCTTTTTCTGTCATTTTTTATCCCAAGTTTTTTGTTATTATTTTTGATGATTTTTTTATAAGCCATAATGGAACATATCTAAAAGGTTTCCTTAATTCCTTAAATGTAGTGTGATAATCCATTTCCGGAACCTCTTTTGTGTTTATTAATTTTATGTAGTACGGAAGCTTTTTTTTAGTACATCCCCATTTTTCTTTGAATTCAATCAAACTTGGGTGTTGGGGGCTGCTAACCCCAAAATCTAGTTCCCTGCAATTGTTTTCACAACAATATTTGATTGCGTCATCTATAAGCAATGAGCTTGGGCTATAATTTTTATAATTCAAGTCTGAAACTCCCCACGCATAGACTGCTTTATCTTTGAAAAATAAGATTATCATGCCAGCTATGATTTTTTTGTCTTTTTTTGACAATAATATTTTTATCATATTCTTTTCTCTTAATTTAGTGTACATTGTTGAGAACAAGTCGAATGGTTGGGAAATCATATGATGCTTATTTCTAAGAGTTTTTACCATTATATTGTGCAATTGTTTTAATTCGTTTAGATTTTCTAAGTCTTTTGTGAATATGTTGTCTCTCTCAGCATTTTTTCTTAATGTTCTAAGATTTTTCCTAAGTCTTGGATTATAGTTGTTTTTTATTTCTTCGTATGATTTTGAAAGTTTTAAGTTTGAAATAAAATAATGGTCGTTTTTCTTTAGTTCAAACTCCCTTACTAAACTTTCATCGATTTCGTTCATAAACTTAAATTCTACATACTTTGAATTTCTTTTTTTTGCTTCATTTATTGTGCGGAGTATTATTTCTTTTCCGGAGTTTTCGTCATTGAATATCGGGCCATTGTAAAAGTTGAATGGAGTGGAAATTATTTTTTTCCCGAATAAGATACTTTTTGTAAAAAAGCTGGGGGAAATTGCAGATACTTTGTTGCCCTCATTTAAATTTATGAAATATAATGGTTTAAATCCATATACTTTTTCTACTATTTCTTTCCATTCTAGGGTATGAAAAAATGTACTTGATTCTTTTTCATCAAGGAAACTATTCCACAATTTTTCATTTTCCTTTGTTAGATTTAATATTTTATCCATTTGTTATCATGTTGCTTATTTTTTTTGTTTCTGTTCCTATTTTTTTATAAGTGGGGATTAATAGGAGTTTTTCATATAGTGATTCTGCATTGGGACAATCTGTCCAATATTTTTTATATTTGTTTAGGTTAGTTAGTAATGGTGAGGGTCTAGGAAAATCAATTAATTCTGAGTTTAGGATTCTTTTTTTGTTTTTTACTCCTATTGGAAGGAATAAAAATGTAGGATTGGTTTTGCTTCGGATGAATACTTTTGTTTTGTTATTTAAATAATGTAGGAACGTTAAGGCATTTTTCTTTCTTGTGTGATTTATTTTATTTAGTTTTCTTAATTGACTGTATGCTAGTGCCTTTCCTACGTTTGATAGTCTTTTGTAACTTGGTTCGTAGAAGGATGCGTCCTTTAGATTTTTTATCAATTTTCTTGTTATTAGATTGTAGATAGATTTAGTTGTCAGGAACCAAAATGCCTTTAGTTTAGAGATTCTTTCTAAATCTTTCAATATACTTTCTTTTTTTGTAATTTCTCCTTTTATTTTATTATATGTTTCTTTATTTTTTGTTATGAATATTCCTCCATTAAAAGAAGAAATATGTTTTGTCACGTCTAAACTTATGAAGCTGCCTTCACCCAAACTTCCTAGTTTTAGGTTTTTGTGTTTTGGATTGAATGTTTGTGCCATGTCTTCGATTATGGTGCAATTATTCTCCCTTGCTATATTTGATAACTTCTCTATTTCTGGAATGTTCCCGTAGGAATATACTAGAATTATTACTTTTGTTTTTTTTGTTATTTTTTTGGTTAAATCTTTTGGAGACATTGTTAGATTTTTGTCTATGTCAATTATTAGTGGGGTTAAATTGTTTCTTAAAATTGCTTCAACTACTACACTGCATACATTTACTGGAATCGCTATTTCACTTTTTTTAGGTAGATGCATGGTTTTTAGAAGTAATGATAATGCAGATCTTCCACTGTCTAAAAATATGAAGTAGTTATTTGGGAACAATTTTGATAGTTCTTTGTTAAGTTCTTTTGAATAATCTTTGAATAGTCCGGATATACAATAGAAGAAATCTGTTATTGTATAGTCATGTGAGTATTTTGGTAAAATTTTAAGCACCTCTCAATGTGATTATAGATATTTCTGATGGGCAATTTAATCTTATATTTGTTAAAGGGATTTTTAGTCTCTTTTTCCCTAAGTTGACTTTTACTTTTCCAATGCCTTTTGTGACATACATTTTTGTATTGTTTATCTTGAATAGCCCGGATGCGTATTTTGTTCCATATTTTGAAGAAGCGTAAATTGCTCCAATTAGTGGAAGTCTTATTTGTCCTCCGTGAGTATGGCCTGCTAAAACCAGATCGGCATTGTTTTTTACTGCATCTTCTATTGTATCTGGAGAATGAGTTAGTAAGAGTTTGAAGCCGTCTTGACTGTTTTTCATGGTTTTTTCTACGTCTGCTCTGCCAGATAGCCCCGCTTGAACATCATCATATACAGTTACGTCAGTTCCACCTATGAATAGATTTTCATTGTTTAATGTTAGATTTGTTCCTTCGTTTACAAGTAATTTGATTTTTGAATTGTTTAGAATTTCTTTTAATTTATCTAAATATCTATAATCATGGTTCCCCAAAATTGCGAAGATGTTTTTTGTTTTTATTGCCCTAAAAACTTGTTTTAATATTTTTAATCCCTTTTCACTATCTGCATAATCTCCTGTAAGACAAGTTAGATCATAGTTTTGATTTTTTAAGTTGGTTATTAATTTGTTTACAATTTTATCTCCCTTCACAAAATGGAAATCAGAAAGGTGAAGTATTCTTATTCCGTCTAGTTTCTCTGGAAGATTTTTGCTTCTTACAATTAATTTATTTACTTTTAATTTTCCCATTTTATTTAGATGGCTATTTTATATCGTCGAATGTAATTATTTCGTCTTTTTTCATGTTCCTCAGGGTTTCTTTTCCGAGTAGTTCTGTGTATTTGTTTGCTGCGATACCCCTCTTGTCTGCTCTTTTCATCAATAAGTGGCCTTCTTCTAATTTTGTTCCAGCTGGTGTGTCTTCTTTTATCACTATTGACTTTTGCATGTAAGATTTATTTTTCTCTTCTCTTTCTGTTGCTTTCTTTTCATGTGATCCGGCTATTAGATCAAACATTTTGTTTCCAATTGCATTTCTTACATGTTTTTTTCTTTCTTCTGGGGGTATTTTTTCTAATTCTCTTATTTCTTCTACCATCTCTTTTAATTGGTCGGGAGTTAAGGATGCTTTGTGATCTGGACCTTCAGCTAGCCTACTGTAGGTGAAATGTTTTTCTATTACTTCTGCTCCTAATGCAACTGCAACTAGTGGAACATATATCCCCATTGTGTGATCAGAATAACCAATTATGGTTCCAAGTTCTTTCTTCATGGTTACCATTGCATTGATGTTTGAATCTTCATACTTTGCAGGGTAATCTGTTGTACAATGTAAGAAAATAACTTTATCGTTGTTTTGGCCATCCGTTATTTCTTTAATTGTTTTTACATCTTCCATTGTCCCCATTCCTGTAGAAATGATCAGTGGTCTTTTGAAAGCTGCCAGATATTTTTGATAATGGTGGTTTGTTATTTCTCCAGAACCTATTTTTATTGCAGGAATATTTACTGACTCTATTAAAAATTTGGCACTTTTTTCTTCGTCAGGTGTAGACATGAAAATAATTCCTTTTTTATCACAATAACTTCTTAATTCTATGAAATCTTCATAGCTTAGTTCTAACTTTTTTATCATATCAAATTGATTCTCATCTGTGCCAGTTTGTTCTTTTTGATATTCTGCTTTTTCTGAGTCCTCTAGACATAATTCTTCGGTTTTCCAAGTTTGGAATTTTACTATATCTACCCCACAATCTTTTGCAATGTCTACTAATTCTTTAGCTTTTTCTATGTCTCCATCATGGCATACTCCGGCCTCAGCTATAATTAGAACTGGATGATTTTCACCAATTTTTTTATTAGCTACCTCTATCTCCATTTATACAAAAGGAACAAATATTTGCTTTATAAAATTTATGCATTTTTAATTTGTATGGGTCTTTCCCACCAGAAAACCAGGCAGAATAGGGCATTTACTACCCACATAAATAGAATTAATAATGACAGTGCTATTGCTTGTTCTGTTGCAAACCCAAATATGCCAAATAGGAATGCGAAGGTTGCATCTCTTGTTCCAATTCCGGATACGGTTATTGGGAGCATGTTGACAATACTTGCAATCGAGACCAAGATTATTACGTGCCAGAGAGTTAATGGAATACTTAGGGCCATTGAGAATAGGTATACTTCAAAATAGAAAAATAACCAGGACAAGGCAGTTATCAAGAACAATTCAACGTATGCCATGAATCTGAATTTCTTAAATTCTGCCCAAATTTCTCGTATGGTTATGTCTGTTTTATCTCTTATTTTTTTATGGATTATAAATTTGGTTGCAAATTTGAATAATTTGTGTCTGAATTTTATGATTAGCATTGCTCCTGCAATTATCAAGACAATTGCTAAAGTTACGCCCACCAAATAGCTTTTGAAATATGAAAATAAGAAAAACATACTGAGTACCCCAATTAACATAAAGAATGAAACATCTACCAGTCTATCAATTAATGCACTAAATGAAGCGGTCCCCAATGGAACTTTTTTACTTCTTAGATAGAAAATTCTTGTGGTCTCTCCAACTTTCCAAGGAGTAATAATTCCCAGACCATATGATCCTACGTACGGGTGGATAAGTTGTTTGAATTTTATTCTGATTCTTTGAAAGTATAATATTCTGCTCCACCTATATACCTTTAAGAATAAATGTGGAATGAATAAAGCCAGACCAGCTAAAAAATAAGCTAGTTTAGTTTCACTCAATATTTCGGTTGTTTTTGTGAGGTCTAATTCAATTACTATTAAAATAAATATGATTATTCCGATTGCTCTTAAAACCATTTTATTTGTTAATGGATTGTTCATTTTTTCGCTTTGAAGTATATTACTGAAGAGTATTTCTTCATTTTTGTGTTTTGTAGCTTATTTTCTAATTTGTTTAGTGGTTCTGCAATGAATTTAGGAGAATGTCTGTAGAGTAAATATGGGAATATGAAATGTTGTCTTTGTGATTCTATTCCTAAATTTTGTGAAGCAATCAATCCTTTCATTTCAGTTATGTTCATTAGTTTTGTGTATACAAATAAGTTAGCTAATGGAGTGTAAGGATATCTTAGACTTTTTTTGTTTAATAGATCAAAGATAAATATTCCATCTTTTTTTAGAACCCTTTGAACCTCACTTATTACTTTTTCTGGATGTGGCAGATGCCATAATACTCTTAGACTTACACAAGCATCAAAAGTGTTGTCTTGGAAAGGTAGATTGAATGCATCTCCTTTGATTAAGGTTAAATCTAAATTTTCTTCTTTACTTTTTTCCGCTATAGTTTTTAACATTACATCAGATTGATCAAAACTTGTTACATCATATCCTTCTTTTGCCATTAATAGTGATATTCTCCCAGTTCCTGCACCCAAATCCAATACCCTTTTTGTTTCTGGGCCCCTTAGTAAATTTAGAATTATTTCTTTTTCATTAGAATCTACTATTTTTCCACCGTACGAAAGAATTCTTTTTTTTTCGTATTTATTTACTACGTATTCTTTTTGATAGTGTTTTCTAATTCCCTCTTCCTTCATTATTGCTCACCGTACATATCTAGATGTTGTTGTGCGACTCTTTTAATTATAAATCTTTCCCGAAATAGTTTTCTTTCGTTTTCAGATAATTTTTTTATTAGTTCTTTATTTGAAAATGTGCTTATAACTTTTTTTGCTATAAGGTGGGGTTTTTTTGGATTAATAAATATACCTGTTTCTTCATCAGTAATTAGCTCGGGGATTGAACCAATTTTGCTTGCGAGAATGGGAATACCAACGGACATTGCTTCTAAAAGTACATTGTGATAATGACTTGTTCCTATTGTTGCTTTGTATGGGATGATTAGGAAGTCATTTTTTGCTAATTCTGGATAGACATCTATTTTGTTTTTTAGAATTACATTGTTTTGTAATTTTAATTTTTTTATTAATTCTACTATTTCTTGTTTTGAACCATATCCGCTGTATGCGAGAGTTAGTTTTGTTTCGGGGTATTCTTTTTTTATAAAATATAGGGATTTTATTAGTGTATCTGTCCCTTTGTAAGAAGTAAAATGTCCTATATATAGTATATTTGGTTGTTCGTTGAAAGATTCTTTTTTTATTTCTGAGTCAATTAAACCATTTGGTATTGTTTTTATGATTTTTTCTGGCAGAATTTTTGTTAGTTGCTCTTTTTGGTAATTTGATGAGACTATTATTTTATCGTATTTATTTTTTACTTTGCCTCCCATAAAATGAGTCACTAGAAATGAATTTAGTATAAAGTGGTAAAGATAATCCTTTGGTTTTATGAATATAAAATGAGGTATTTTACTAAACTCTTTAAACCCAAAATATGGTTGCCATAATGTGATATAAAGAGGAGTTTTGAATTTGTTTATCTTTTTGCTTAGTAAATATGCTTCTAATAGGAATCCTGCGTGGATGTGTACAACATCAAAATCGGAATGATCTTTATTTATTCTTTTTGAGAGTTCTTTCATATTTTTTAAAACCGAGAATTTGGATTGATATGAATGTTCTTTTGAGTATACTACTAATTTTGTTTTTGATGGGGTTTCAATGCTTACCGGAGAATACATTGTTACGTCATGTCCTTGGTCTGTCAATTCTTCGGCTAACCTAAAGAAATTTTTGCTTATTGCTTCGCTTAAATCACTTTTTAATCGGGTTATACAGAGGCAGATTTTCATGTATTATTGGTTTTTTAGGACTAGTTTAAATAACTTTTCGTTATATGGTTTTAACTCTATTGAACTCCCGCCATACCATTCAGATTCTTTTTCTCCGATGAACTCTATTTCAAAATTTTCTTGAAGTGATGCCAATACTTTTTGTCCGGGATCTATTCCAAACCCTTCTTCAGTTGCATAAACTTCGGTTCCAGAATTTAGATAATTCTTTAGTTCTTGTACAAATGTGGCGATATCTTCATCATTTCCATTTCTTGGATGGGCTATCTTTGTTCTATCTCCATAGTATTCTATGAAAAAACCTAGGTCGTTTGACATTATTACTGAATTTGCCGGAGTATTTTCTTGTACGAATAAAGCGAATTCTTTTGTTCCAGAGTAATTATGTCGGTAGTTGATTATTGGGTAAGCAATAGAGAACATGCTTCCAAGTAAAATTATGAGTATGACTATTGCTGCCATTTTATTTTTTAGATGAATCATTCTTAGTCCCAAAGCGATTAAGATTACTAATGGGATGAATGTTGGTATGAGGAATCTCGCATGCACCCTTGCTAGATTCCCAATTAAGAAGAAATTTATTGCAAACCAAAATAATAATACGAAAAGTAAATATTTTTTCTTTTTTAGGTATAAGTAGATACTTCCTAAGCCCGCTAATGCCATCCCAAACCAGGTAAATGAATCTTTTATACTTAGGAATGATGGCATTGTATTTTCTGAGAATAACCCTAGCCAGCCTCCACGCGTTTCTACTTCGGGATTTATTTTGCTAAGGAAATCTGAAAACCCTTGTTCTAGCCACCATGGTAGGAATAATAATATTGGGATTATTGCTGTTGAAATGCAAAAAGTTATTATATTTTTTAGATTGAATTTTTTCTTATCTAGAATTAGTGCTTTGTTTTTTATTTTTGGACCGAAGTATAGCAGTGCGAATGGCAAAACATACAGTGCTGCGAATGGTCTTGTTCCAATTGCTAATCCGAAAGATAGGCCAGATAAAATTAAGTACTTTAATGAGTATTTTTCTGAAGAGATCAAGAGCAAATATCCCCCGAGTAGACCGAAGAATACCGATATGGCATGTGTTTTGGGGTAAGTTGTTACTGCGAGAAAGATTGGGCTTAATGAAAATAGTAACGCTGCGCTTGTGCTAATGAAATTGTTTTTTGTTATTTTTTTTGTGATTAGGTATAGTAAGACTACTGATAATGCCGCAGTTAGAAAAGTTACTAAAAAATATGCTGCTTCTGCTTGACTTGCTCCGGTTAGTAAGTGATCTATTACAAAGAATAAAAATACTAGTATCATTGTAGTTGGAGAACCATATGCGTATGAATATTGCATTTTCCCCATATCCAACATATCTTCTACGGTTTTTGCATCTGCATAACTGTCAAAATGGAATAACCCCCCATTTTTGAAAATTATTCTAATTAGAAGGGTGAACAAAAATAATGCGATTATTATGAATTTTGGATTATTCAGAAGTTTTTTGTAGTTCATTTTTTATGTTTTTTAGCCTAAACCTTATTTTTATTAAATCTCTTATGTATTTTACTGCGGTGTCTAAGACATTTACTCTTGAGTCCATGTCTTCTATCCAAAGTACAGGTATTTCGTATATGTTATGATCTGTTTTTTCTGCGATCGTCATTAATTCAGTGTCTAAGAACCATTCGTTGTCTCTTAAATGTGGAAGAAGTTTTTGAAATGTTTTTTTGTCAACAGCCTTAAATCCACATTGGGCATCCGAGTATTTTGTATTTAGGATTAATTTGATTAAGATGTTGTAGACTCTTGAAGTAAGTTCTCTTTTGAAACATCTTTTTGTTTCTGAATCTTTTGTTAATCTAGTTCCTGTGGCTAAATGGTAATTGTCGTTTGCTATTGCATCTACCATTGGACGGAATGCTTTCAGATCTGTTGATAAGTCCACATCCATATAACTTATTATGTCTGCATCTGATTCTGACCAAGATTTTTTTAGTGCTCTTCCTCTGCCCCTTTGTTCTAATCTATTGTATCCGACTTCGGGATGCTCTTCCGAAAGTCTTTTTGCAATTTCTAAAGTTGAGTCTTTTGAACCATTATCTGCTATAGTTATGGAATAATCATAATCTGACATATTTTCTTTTAAGAAACCTCTTAATGTTGTGATGGATTGTTCCAGAATTTTTTCCTCATTTAAACAAGGAATTATCACGTCTAACTTTTTCATTAATTTTTAGAATTAAATGAGATTTATAAGTTTAATGAATCTTTATACTTTTTTTGCCAAGATATATGGGCAGATTTCATAGTAATGATTTATTGATTCGAAAGGGTCTTCCTCTCTCAATGTTTTTGCGAGTGTTTCTTCTACTATTTGGGTTAATTCTTTGCTATCGGTGCTGCTCATTCGGTCACTAGAATAGAAAGCCCCGCCCTTACATGCCATTAGCATATCTCCAAATAAGAAAGGAACTTTTTCTTCTGAATATCCTATTAATTCAAATCCGGTTTCAGTGAGTAATTTTTCTACTTTGCTTTTATCCCATATTCTTGGTTCTTCGGAACTTTCGCTTTTTCCTCTGTCTAAGGCAGATTCGAGGTTTTCGTAGAATGCTGTCATAAATGGAGCGTTTTCGATCCTTCTTTCGTTATCTAATCCTGGATTGGATGCCCGATATCTCCATGAGGCACTTGAAATTCCAACAGTTCCATTTTTTGCTAGTAATTCATGAAAATTTTGAAATGCTTTTTCTGGATTGATTAGCCAATGTAATGCTAAACTTCCCATTATATGATTAAATCCGCCAGGGAATATGTAATTTAATCCCTCTTCAAGGCGTCCGCCCGCTATGTCTTCTGCAAATCCCTCTTCATAAGAGATTCTTTCTCCATGGGGGGAACATCTTTGATGTTGATTTGCTAAATATGTCAGGACAGCTCCGTTATGGGCAAAACCAGCCAACAATTTTTCTATGTTCGTTCCTTTAAATAGTGCTCTTGAAATGGCTAATAAATTTGTTGCCGGATCCAAAGCTACCACTTCTATTTTTGGTTGCTTTTCAAATAAAGATAAAGATGGGACTCCGTGTGCAGATCCAACATCTAAAATTCGATTTCCTTCTTGAATGGGCATAATCTCTGCGAGTCTTCCGAAATGATGTTCGTATGCTCTGGTTGTTGCCTCATCTTCTAAATATATCTCTATAAAATCCTTATTGTTAAAAATATCTAGAATATCTTGTTTTTTCATTCTTTTATAGCAACGTAGTGTGCTATTCCTTCTCTTACTGGTTGTGCATCTACAGAACTTTCTCTTTCTGCCACTTCTAATGCTTCTTCTAAGATTAGATTTCTATCTTCTTCTGAAAGCATTGGTTTGTCTGTTCCAGATCTTTCCCAGTTTGTTTCGAAAAGGGTCATATGTGCTCCAACAATACAAAGCTCCCTCATTAAGCTGAAATCTTCATAGTCTTTTCCAATCATTGCAGTTCCGGTTACTCTAAAACCAGTATTATCTAACATTTCTCTTATTTTTGAATCATCGAATGTATAAGTTCTGTCTTCAAATCTTTCAGCATCAACTATTTCTCCGCCCAACCTTCTTGCTACCTCTTGGTTGAAGATTTGGTAGTATGGGTGGAACATGAAATGTCCTCTGTTTATTCTTTCATCATGGAATCTGAAGTCTGCTCCGGACGTATTGAAAATTAATTTTCCTCCGGGCCTTAGTGTGTTATTTATTGCGGTTAATGCCTTTCTTTGATATTCTGGATGTGATTCTCCTTCTGGCGGAGAATTTATGAACCAATGTATTACTTGATTTAGTAATGCAAAATCGAAAGGTTCTTCTCCTTCCTTGAGTGCCACTTCTGCTGCGTGGCCTGATTCCAGTTCAACAACCCCGTCTTTGGAATGTGGCCCATATTTTCTTTCATGCACTAATAGATGGTATGCTAAGCCGGGTAAATTTCTCCTATGTTTTTTAAGTATTTCAGGAAGGTGTCGGTCTTCTCCAATATTTTCAAGAGTTCTTTTTAGATCGCCATATCCAAATTTGACTTTTGCCAGATTTAGGAATGCTCCAGATTTTTCTATTCCTTTTACTTTAATCCCCGGAACCATATCCACTAGTTTACAAGTAGAGATTCCGGTTCCGCAACCAATATCTAGGCCCCTACTACCCTTGGCTATATCGGCTAGATTTATAGAATCTCTTGCTATTTTTCCATATCCATTATCAAATAGAAGATTATCTAATTCATATAGGGCTGCGTATGATAAGCTGTCAAAAACACTTCCTGCCATATTTTGGGGAAAGATATTTGGTTTATAAGTTTTACCAAAGAGACATTCCGCCGTCAAGAATTAAGTTGTGTCCGGTTAAATATGAAGATGCATCTGATGCTAAATATAAAATTGCTCCCTTTAGTTCTTCTTTTTTTGCCATTCTTCCTAAAGGAACTTTATTTCCATATCTTTCTTTGAAGAATTCTTGCTGTCCTGCTTCAAATCCCCCCGGAGAAACACAATTTACTCTAATTTTTTTCTTTGCTAGTTCTGCTCCAAGATACTTTGTCATTCCAATGATTGCTGCTTTGCTTGTTGTGTAAACTAAAGGAGAATTCATTTTTCTTCCCTTGTGTTCCATTCCTTCGTAGATTTTGTTATTTGGGATAATTACTCCCATTATTGAACTCATGTTTATAATTGAGGAGTTTTCTTTCATGTATTTTAGTGCCTGTTGGCAACATAGGAATGTTCCAGTTACGTTTACTTCCATTACTTTTTCCCATACTTCTTTGTCAAAAGTTTCTAATGGTTCTATGTCTTCATCACAAGTAAATTGTGCGTTGTTAATTAGAATATCTAATCTTCCAAATTCTTCGAAGACTTTTTGAAATGTTTCTTCTATTGATTCTTTTTTGAATAAATCTGTTTTTATTCCAATTATTCTTGAAGAATATTTTGAGGAAAGTTCTTCAATTAATTCTTTCAGTTTTTCTTCTTGAATATCAGTTAGAACAATATTGCAGTTGAATTCAGCTAGAGTTTCTGCGTGAACTTTTCCTAGCTCTCCAGCTGCCCCAGTTATTATTGCAACTTTTCCGGTTAAATCTTGCATTTCTTTCAGTGATTTCATTTTTTTACCCTTAATATTACTTTTACATTAAATAAGGAGTACCAATGAAAGGAACGATTCCAAACCTTTTTTCTTGAGAGCTCGTCAAACATTCCTTGAGCAACGTGACATTTAAATGCTGATTTTCTGAAGACTGTTTTGTGATATTCCCAAAAGTTCATGATTGGAACTTCTAATTCTACTATTGCTCCCGGCTTACAGACTCTGTGGATTTCTTCCATAAACCAATCTACACCATTTTCTATTATTTGCTTTTCTTTGTTGAAATGATCTGGCAGGTGTTCTATTAGGTGTGAGGAGTGAAGTCTTTCTACTTCATTGTCTTTGAAGGGGATTCCCTCTGAGAGATTTTGTTGAATAAATTCCCCGGGAGGATAAATTCTTGAGTAATCAAAGATATCTATTCCTATATGTCCTCTTCGTTTTGTTCTCCCACATCCAAGATCTAACTTAACCATTTAACCAACTTTCCTAAAAACCTTGCCACCAAAACTACCGAGCATATGTTTTTCTACATTACCAGAATCAATGTATCTTTTTACTTTTTTGAAAGATTCATTGTAGATTTCTAGCCCCTTTCTTATATCCTCTTTTTGGTGCGCAAAGGAAGGTCCGTGGAATAAACCTGCTAACATTCCTCGTTGCATTGCTTCTTGTTGAAGAATTCCGTTCTTTTCGTTCACTGTTCCAGTTTTGTCTTCTTTTGGTTGGATTACTGTCCATACTGGGAGACCATCGCAAGAATAATGTTCTTCTAATCCTTTATCTTTGATTATTTTGTCTACACCTTTTTTTAGCAAGGTTCCGACTTTCCAATTGTGTCTTTGCACTTTCTTTTCTTTCATGATTTCTATTGTTTTTTTAGTTGCTGCCAGACCAATTGTTTCTCCACCATATGTTGTTGAGAAAAATGCTCCTTTGTTGAATTCATCCATGATTTCTGCTTTTCCTGTCAATGCAGAACATGAATATCCATTTGACATTGCTTTTCCGAAGCATGCTAAATCTGGTTTTACTCCGAAGTATTCTCCTGCTCCGCCTAATGCGAATCTAAATCCGGAGATTATTTCATCGAAGATTAGAATTGCTCCGTTGTCATGAGTTATTTTTTTTAATTTGTGTAAGTAATTATCCTTTGGAGTTGTTAACTGCATTGGTTCTAAAACTACTGTTGCTATTTTATCTGGATATTTTTCAAAAGTTTTTTTTACAGTTTCTAACTCATTATATTCAAAAGTTTTGGTCATATCCGTGACTTTTTTTGGAACACCCTTGTTTAGTTCTGTTGTTCCAATGAACCAATCATGAATTCCATGGTATCCTTGAGATAGGACCATGTCTCTTCCGGTGTGTGCCCTTGCTGCTCTTACTCCCATTGTTAAAACGTCTGCTCCGTTTCTTGCAAATTTTACCATTTCTCCACAAGGGATTGCATCTATTACTGCTTCTGCCGCTTCTACTTCTAGAGCGTGTGGCATTTGGAATATGCTTCCTTCTTTTACTTGTTTGATTATTGTTTTTGTTAATGGTTTGTAATTGTAACCTAAAAGTTTTAAATATCCTCCGGGGGCAAGATCTAAGAATTTATTTCCATCTACATCCCATACATGACAACCTTTTCCTTTCCAATTGTATTTTGGAGATACCTTTGTTATGTAACTTATTGGTCCCATGCTAATTGTCATTGAACCGTTTGGTATGTATTTTTGTGCTCTTCTCCAATAATCTTCCGATCTTGGAAAGCTTAGTTTTTTAGGTTTTATCATTCTTCTTCCCCCTCAATTAATTTTTGATATTTTTTGTATAAATATTCTGCGTAATCCCAATGTTCATTTGCATCTATTTCTACAGATACTCTTGGGTCTGAAACCACCATTTTTGTTTTTAGATCTGCCATTTCTTTGTATGGGTTGAACATGATTAAGTCTTTGTTCATTAATGCAGCTCTTTTTGCTCCGTAGACTGCTGCGTCCATTATGTAGATGTTTTTTGTGTCTTGCCTTCTTGTTGTAGTTTTTGTTTCTAAGAAAACATGTAGGAAATTATTTTGATCTCCTTCTAGAACATCTGAGAAATCAATATCATATTCTCTAACACTAACTACAGTTTCTGATTCTGCATCGTCTAGTGCTAAGATTGCATCTTGAACTATCTTTTTTGTTCTTAGTGGTGCAGTGGGTTCTAGCATTAATACATTGTCATAGTGTTCTCCTTGATCTTCTAAGAATTTGACTGCGTGTTGTATTACCGGGATACTTGGACATGTGTCTGTTGCTAGTTCTTCCGGTCTTTTGAAGGGTACATCTGCTCCTGCTTCTTTGCAGATTTGAGCTATTTCATCATCATCAGTTGAAACAATTACTTTGTCTATTTCTGGGCAGGATAGAGCTAAGTTTATCGTGTAGTGGATTAGGGGTTTTCCTAGAAATGGTTTTATGTTTTTTCGTGGAATTCCTTTTGAGCCCCCTCTAGCAGGAATTACAGCCAAAGTTCTCTTTTTTTCCATGTAATTTGAGAAATTTTATGTAATTTATAAACCTTGTTATTGTTTAATCAGTTTGAGTATTTCTTCTGAGATTCTTTGTGTTGCTTTTCCATCTGTGCTGTGTACGTGTCTTTTTACGAATTCCTTTCTCCCTTTCTCCAATTTATTTAGAGTTTCTTTATCATGCAGTGTTTTGTGAATTGTTTTTGCGACGTCTGAATGTTTGTATGCTGCTATTGCTATGCCCTCATCTGTGTAAGAAATTACGTCCGGATTTCCTGTTACATTAACAACTACAACCGGTTTGTCAATCATTGCAGCCTCTAATCCAATTGTGGAGTGCATTACTATTACTGTGTCGCATGCATGCAGAATTTTGAATGTATTGTAGTCTTTTACTACTTTTGATGGAATTTTATAGTTTTTTGATAGGGTATGGAAGTCTTCATGTTCTCTTGGATGCAGTTTTACTATGAAGTTTACATCTCCTAATTCTTCTACTCCCTTGAAGACCGCGTTTGAAAAATCTCCACATTCTTCTTTTTCTAATGCCTCTGTTGTGAATACTACTAATTTTTTATTTGGATCTAGATTGAAGTCTTTGTAGACGTCTTCTTTTTTGAATAGTTGGTTTATTCTGGGAAGGAAGTCATATCTTGGTTGTCCAGTAATTTTTACATTTTTCTTTGGATAGTTTCCTATATTTGTTAGGATGTCGTGTGTGTATTTTCCATATACAAATGTTGTGTCTGCTATTGGGCAGAATGGTGCTTTGGCTGAAAGCTTTGGATGAACTTCATTTTTTAGATGTAGGTATTCAAAGGATTCATCGAAAATCATTCCGTGTTGTATTCCGAGTGTTGGGATTTTATTTGCTTTTGCTGCAACTATTATTGCTCTTGAATACATGCTTGTTTCATCTACTGAGAAAACTACTTTTGGAGATTCTTTTTTTATTAAATTTAAACTTGTTTCTATGCATTTGATTGCTTCTGGAGATCTGTTTAAGAAGAAAAACTTGAATTTATTTTTTAGTAATGGCCAGAGTGGAATTCCGTTGTAGTTTAGTGAATCTTGGAATTTTTTATTATTTTTTAGAATCTTCCATTGTTTTTTTAATATTTTTTTGTGTTGCCTTACTCTCTTTTTTGCTTCTTTATTATAGTAATGTTCAAAAGGAATATAATTTTCTTTATTTTCTTTTATAGTTCTTAATCCTAGGGCGGGAGTGTAATCTATGTCTGTTAATTTTATGTCTGCTTTGTCTTTTAGTTCATCTATAATTTGACCGAATATGATATCTTGCTTTTTTGATTCTCCAGTTAATGGATCTGTTGAGTTTTGTTTTGAAGAAGTGTATGTAGAGAAAAGTATTTTTTTGTTTGAATGATTTGGTTCGTAGTTTTTGTGGATTGTTTTTGAGAGAATATTTCTGATTATGAATTTTGTTTCTTTTAATGATTCTAAGAAATATGGTTTTTTGTGGTCAATTGTTGATTTTATTCTTTCTTGGATTGGGGAGTTTATTATTTTTGTTTTGATATTTCTTTCTTTTGCTGCTAAGATTGTTACTTTGTTTATTAGAGATTCTTTTCCTAGAATAATTATTTTCTTAGGTTTTTCTTTTTCTAGAATATTTTGAATTGTTTCACAATGGTGTATTATGTTTTGTACGATGTTTTTGTGTACAACGTGATAATAAAACCAGAAATCTGAAAACCACCATAATGAGATTCCTCTGTACGTGATTAATTCTTTGAAGTTTTTTTTATTTAGAAGTTTTTTATCTGACCAGTCTTTTAGCCACCATAAAGATTTTTTGTTTGAGTCTTTTGTTATGTAATTGCTTATTAGTTCACATTTTATGTTTTTTTTATCTAGAATGTCTTTTATTTCTTCAAAAGGAGTTATTATGAAGTTTGATTCTGGTAGGATTTTGTTTAAATCTTCTTTTTTTTCTACTATTGAGATTATCTTGTCCATTTTTTTGGAATTTTAGGGAAATTTATAAGATTATTGATTATCTATGAAAATTCTATGCCAGAGCTCTATGTTTAGTAATGACCAAAGTTTGTTTGCTGACCAAAAGTCTGTTTTTTTGAGAAGTTTTTTTACATATTCTTTTTTGTAGATATTTCTCTCTAGTGCTTGTCTACTTAGTAGGATTTTTGCGAAATATCTTTTTAATCCTTGGTTTAGCCATGGTCCTAGCGGCGTTGGGAATCCTCTTTTTTCTTGTTTGTAAAGAATATTTGGAATTATGTTTCTCATTCCGTTTTTTATTGTTGCTTTTAGTTCGTTATTTCTTAATTTTTGTCTTATTGGGATAGATAATGCGAAATCTATCATTTCTTTATCACATAGTGGAATTCTTGCTTCTATTGAATGTGCCATTCCCATTTTGTCTTCTGCAATGAATAATCCTGGCAAATATGTTTTTAGGTAGAGGTATTGTAGTTTTTCTATTTCGTTTAATTTGTTTCCCCTTAGAACTTTGTTTACTGATTTATTTGGGGAATAATGCTTTGTTTTGTTTTTGAAAGAGTTTGTTAATAATTTGTTTTTTTCTTTTTCTGGGAAGATTATTGCTATTCCGTGTTGTATTTCTGGGTAGATTAGTGGTAGAAGTAAGTAGTAAGCTAGGTTTAGTCTTTTTTTATCTTTTAGAACTTTGAAAAATACCTTGAAAATGTTAAATGGGTTTTTTAATTCTCTTT
The DNA here is from genome assembly GCA_964587005.1 of Candidatus Woesearchaeota archaeon. Classification (GTDB taxonomy): domain Archaea; phylum Nanobdellota; class Nanobdellia; order SCGC-AAA011-G17; family PNOQ01; genus JABIBT01. The sequence goes on along the minus strand of CAZPJW010000001.1, from coordinate 43,105 downwards.
TGTATAGTTTTGATTGGAAAACAGGATAGCCCGCGAATAGTTCATCTCCGGAATGTCCGGTTAAAACTACTTTTACGTGTTGTGAAACTAATTGTGATAAATGGTATTGTGAGATTATTGGAATTCCTACTCTTGGTTCGTCTAAATGGTATAATGTTGTTTCTATGTTTTTTAGGAAGTCTTCTTTGTTTACTTCAACTTCGTAATTGTTTGCTTGAACTTGTTTTGCAACTGCTCTTGCGCAAGGAGTTTCATCGAATTCTCCTTTTATATCAAATTTACATGTAAATGTGTTTAGTTTCTTTTTTGTTTCTTTTGATGCTATTGTAGTTACTGATCCTGAGTCGAATCCTCCGCTTAGGTAGGTTCCTACGGGAACGTCTGAAATCATATGTCTTTTTACGCTGTCGTTGAATGTTTTTTGGAATTCTTTTATTAACTCTTTGTATGTTCTTTTTTTGTATTTGAATTCGGGTTTCCAGTATTCTTTTATTTCTAATTTGTTGTTTTTTAGAGTTAAGTAGTTTCCAGGTAGGAGGATATTTATTCCTTTGAAGAATGTTTTTTCATCTAGAATATTTTGGAAAGATAAGTATTCTGTTATTGCTTCTGGGTTTGGTATTCTTTTTATTTCTTTATTTTGGAGTATTGCTTTTATTTCTGAAGCAAAGATTAGTTTTTTGTTTTCATAGTGGTAGTACAATGGTTTTATTCCAAGTCTGTCTCTTGCTATGAATAATTCGTTTGTTTTTTTATTGTAGATTACGAAAGCAAACATTCCGTTTAATTTTTCTAGGATTTTTTCTTTGTATTCTTCATATCCTTTTAGAATTACTTCTGTATCTGTTTTTGTTTTGAATTTGTGTCCTTTTTTTATTAATTCTTTTTTTAGTTCTTTGAAGTTGTATATTTCTCCATTGTGTAGAACGCAGATTGTTTTATTTTCATTCCAAATTGGATTTTTTCCTTTTTTTGAAAGATCTATTATGCTTAGTCTGTTGTGTCCTAATGAGATGTTTTTGCTTTGGAAAGTTCCTTGATCATCTGGACCTCTATGTCTTGTTACTTTTAGCATATTTTTTAGTAAGGGTTCATCTTTCCAGTTAAAACCGACAATTCCACACATAAAATTTGGAGAGAAGGTTGTTTTATAAGGATTGTGAAAAGAGTTTTTTTCGCTCCGTTGTTAGTTCTTCGGTGTCTGAAAAATTAAATTTAAGATGTAATACAAATCTAAAGGAAATAAAAAAGAAAAAAGAATTTTAAGTTATAGCCTCCCATTAAGCATTTTGTATTGTACCCAAATTGAGAAGGATTGCTATTATATCATTTAGCGATTGAATTGGTACTTGATATGTTGATTCAACCAGGCTATAGGGTCCCCTTTCTAAATTAAATGATTTTAGCACCCTTCTTTCAAGAGGAACTAGATCATTAAGCTGGTTGCATAGTTCAGATAAAGAGTCTGCCTGCTCAATCCCAATAGTAGTTTTTGTAGATCCATCTTTTTGAGAGTAAACCCAACTTCTATCTCCAATTTCTCTTAGTTGAATTGTTTTAAATTCTCCTCGAATGCCTTGCCTTTCAAACAATTTCTCATAAGGGGATAGTCTTCGTAATTGATCTGCCCTTTCTTCAATTGTTGCTTCCGATCCAAGACCCATAATTTCTATATTTGTTGTTCTTCCAAAACCAACAGGTTCTTCTCCATCCGTCTTACATGCGCAAGGAAGACGAAAATAAACATCTTTTCCTGAAAAACTCGCTTCTGGATCCGGAGTAGAGTAAGGATCTTCTAGGAGAGAGGGGATTAAAGCTCGCCATTCTAGTGATGAATCCATGTTTGGTTCCGGGCATTTTATGCCTGATCCATGGAGCCAGGTCATTGTAGAAAAACCATTCTGCGTTGCGATTTCTCCCAACAAAGGCATATTTCTACAGTACCATTTGGCTATTGGTTCATATTTTTTATTATCCATTTTCATTAACCTCCTTACTTACTATGAAGTAGTAGTAATATGGAAATAAAGATATATAAAACTTATCATCATTTTTTCTTATAAAATCAAAAGATTTATAAAGATTGATTGATTTATTAAAGATATGAATTTAAATATAAAGGATCAGAAAATATTGTATGAATTAGATCTTAATTCAAGACAGCCCAATTCAAAGATAGCTAAGAAAGTTGGTTTATCGGAACAAGTAGTAGGATATCGTATAAATAGATTGATGGAAGAAGGAATAATTGAAAGAACCCTTACATTGCTTAATCCAGCAATTTTAGGGTATACTCATTTTAAGGTCTATTTAAGATTGCAGAATGTTTCACCAACAATAGAAAATAGATTTATTCAAGATTTAAATAGTAATCCATATAGTTTTTGGGTTGTATCATCTAGAGGAAGATGGGACATTATAGTTTCTTTTTTTGCCAAAAGTGCTAAAAAGTTTGGCAAATTATTTCGAGAAATCCTTAATAAATATGATAAATATATTCTTGAAAGAAATGTTGTAGCTATTGAAGAAGCTCCAAGCTTTTCCAGAGGATATCTAAATAAAGAAAAAGAAAAAAAAGAGTTTATGTATGGTGGGGAGCCAGAAATAATTAAATTAAATGAAGATGAAACAAAAATTCTTTCATTACTATGCCAGGATTCTAGGGTATCTTTATTAGAAATAGCTAAGAAACTAGATTTAACTTCAGAAGCGATAAGAATTAAATTAAAAAAACTGGAAAAAACAGGAATTATCCAACATTATGGACTTGTTTTAAACTTAAAAAAAATTGGATACGAATCTCACTTAATTTCTTTAACATTCAATAACTTAAATAAATTAAATTGGAATAAAATAATTACTTTCTGTAAACTAAATAAAAATATTTTATTTATACCTAGATGTATTGGCAATCATGATGTTGACTTTGAGGTTGAGGTGAAGAATACAGAAGAGTTAAACAGTTTAATGGATGAGATTAGGAAACAATTTAACGATATTTTAAGGGATTTTGAAGATGTAATAATAACAAAACAACATAAATTCAACTATTTTCCATTGGGTGCCGTGTGAGGTGGGCTATGAAAAGAAGTCCTTTATCTTAGAAATTATGTAATTCTGTTGTTCTTCTGTTAATTCAGGGTATAAAGGAATAGATAAAATTTCTTTTGCTACTTTTTCTGTTATTGGGAAATCTCCTTCTTTGTAATTAAGATGTTTGTATGCGGGTTGTAAATGTAAAGGAATTGGGTAATGGATTTGACAAGAGATTTCATTTTGTTCTAAAAATTCTTTTAATTCATCTCTTTTTTCTGTTCTTATGACATACATGTAGTAGGAATGTTTTGCCCAGTCTTTTTCTCTTGGACAGGTTACAACTTCTAATAGTTCTTCTTTGTATTTGCTTGCAAGTTGTCTTCTTTTTTCAATCCAAATATCAAGATGTTTTAATTTTACATTTAGAATGTTTGCTTGAAGTGCATCTATTCTTGAATTAAATCCTTCTTGTAGATGTTCATATTTTGAAAATCTTCCGTGATTTCTTAGTAGATTTATTTTTTCAGCAAGTCTTTCGTCATCTGTTATTATTGCTCCTGCGTCTCCGAAAGCACCCAAAATTTTTGCAGGGAACATTGAGAAGCCAGCTATGTTTCCAAGGGTTCCTGTTTTTTTGCCTTTGAATGTTGCTCCGTGAGATTGTGCGCAGTCTTCAAGGATTTTTATATCTCTTTTTCTTGCGATTTCTATTATTTTTTCCATATCGCATGGATGTCCGTATAAATGAACAGGAATTATTGCTTTTGTTCTTGGAGTTATTTTTTCTTCTATTAAATCGGGATTTATTGTGAAAGTTGTTTCGTCTATATCTACAAAAACAGGAGTTGCTCCCAGTGATGAGATTGCTTCTGTTGTTGCTATGAATGTGTTTGGAGAAGTTATTACTTCATCGCCTTGTTTTATCCCTAAGGCTATTAGTGAAAGTCTTATTGCTTCTGTTCCATTTGCTACTCCAAATGAAAATTGTGAATTACAATATTCTGCCCAGTTTTTATCAAACTCTTTTACTGGTTGTCCCATAATAAAAGTAGAATTATCTATCGTTTGTTTTATTGTTTCGTCTATCTCCTCTTTTATTGAATCGTAGTTTGCTTTTAGATCAACTAATGGAATTTTCATTATGATTCTTTTCTAGCTAGGATAACTTGTCTTGCTCCGAAGAACTTAAATGGAGATATGCCGGCAAGTTGTTCTACTCTTCTTGCAAATTTTTCTTGGCCTTCTGAAAGGTCTTTTGGGAAAAGGTCTAATGGACTCAATATGGCGCCCGAGTGGTAGAGAGGGTTTAGGCCATTTTTTCTTAATTGCATTCTTATATCTATAGGATTTCTAAAATTTCCTTTTTTTGGATCTTTAATATTATCTACAAGTTTTTTCATGCCATATGGAGAAAATCTATTGTATAATAGTAGTAATAAATCTCCGCCAGGTTTTAGAACTCTAGCTTGCTCTGCAATTGCATCTTTCCATCTAGATACATGTTGTAGAACTCTTGAGCACATTACTAAGTCAAATTGTTCACTTTCAATAGGAGTTCTTTCTGCATTATCCCAGTTTTCGTAGAAAGATATTTCTATATTTCCATCTTCCCTGCCTTCTATTGCTCCATCTTTTCCAGGATATAGTAAGATTTCTAATTTTGAAGCGTCACCACAAACTTCTGTACTTACTCTAAGATCTAATCCATCTATATTTTGTTCAACATAATTTAATTGTTCTGGCGATACATCAATTCCAAGAAGTCTTTTTATATGGGGGCCGTATACTCTTGCTAATCTTCCGTCTCCGATTCCGACATCTAAAGCGTAGTCATAGCTTCTTCCTCTTAAGACAGCCTTTAGAGCATCTTTTTCAAATTCATCTTCTAAAGCACCTCTTCTAGAACCGTATCTATCTTCTGTTACGGATTTCCCTCTTCCGTCCCAGTCTTCTCTTTTTCTTTTTTCGAAACGAGTCCTTACTCCTTCTTCAAATTTTGTTGCCATATTATTTTCCTATGTATTTTTTTATTGTTGCTAAATCATCTGGTCTAACGTCTAGAGAGAGAATTCTCCCGGGTTTAAAAAACTTCATGTTTTGGCCTTCTGTTAGATTTAATTGCTCTATTTCTTTGTCAATCTCACCTACGAATGCATATTCTTTTTTTCCGTTTTGTGTGAAAACTCTGAACAGTCCGAAATTTTTTAGATCGAAATTTATTTCCTCTTTTACTTCTCGGATTATTGCTTCTTCTGGGGTTTCATTGTCTTCCATTGAGCCTCCGAAAAGTCCCCAATAGCCAGGATAAGTTATTGTTGGTATGTTATCTCGTTGCTGCATTAAGATTTCTTGATTTTTATTTAGTAAGATTATGCTTATTCCTTGTTTGTGTGTTTTTGGAATTGCGAGATGTCTAGTGTACTTTTCAATGTCTTCAGGCTGTGTTATGTCGTGTCTTAGATTTTTTAATATTTGAATCATATATGGTTCTTCTAATTTTGAAACAAATGTAGCCAAGGGATATTCTTCAGTTAAAGTACTTAAATCTGGAAGTAGGTCTAGCACTTTTTTTGAAAAAAAGGTTATTCCAGTTGTAAATAATGGAAGTCCCTCTTTTGTCTGTTCTTGTTTTTTTGTTAAGAATAAATTGTTTTCAATATTCTCTAGATCGTTTACGAAGTGATTTCCCCTGTTTTTTTGAGAGTTGGGAGTTACTGTCACAGATTGCAAAAGGATTGGTTTGTGTTTTTGGAAATTTTCTTTTAGGTTGAGTATGTCTTTTGGATCTTCGTAAATATTATCCGGACAGAAAATCATGAAATCTGAATCTATTAAGTGTGAGGCGGTTTTTATTACGTGAGGGAGTCCAAGCACTTCTTCCTGAGTTACTGTTTGAATATTTTCTTCAGAAAGATTGTTTTTTATGTAATTTTTTACTTGCTCTTCTTGATGCCCAGTTACCAATATGAATTTGTTTATTCCTGCTTTTTTTAATGTTGAGATTGATCTTTGCAATAATGTTTCTCCGTTAACGTGGATTAATGATTTGTGTAGAGAGTTTGTTATGGGATACATTCGTGTTCCTTTTCCTGCTGCTGGAAGGATTGCTGTTATTTCATTTTCTTCTTTTAATGGAAGGAATATTTCTTTTCCTGTTTTTGCAGACTCGTAAGCCGCTTGCATAACTTCTACAGATTCGTGTCCCTGTATGCTGTTTGCTTTTATGTTTTCATTATTTAATACAACTTCTAGAACGTTTTTGTATACTTTGTCGTGATTTGACATTGTCCCTTGGTATGTTCCGTATTCATTTGGCGGGGCAGAGCTTTCTAATACTGGCCTTTCTGTGTTTTCTACATCCCAGTGATCTAATTCGTTTAGGTATTTTCCGCCTACCTTTATTGTTCCTTTTGAACCTAAAACAAAAATACTTCCTTCTAGATTATGATCATATACGCAGGTTGTGAATATTATTTTTCCAAGTGTTCCATTTTTGAATTTGACTAAAACTACTCCAGTATCTTCGATTTCAATTTGTGGATGACTGAAGTTGTTCATGTAGCTTTGTACGCTTTCTACCGGTCCGCCTATCCAAAGCATTAAATCTAGAAAGTGGCTTGCTTGAGTGAATAGTGTTCCCCCATCTAGGTCTTTTGTTCCTCTCCATTTTGAGTTTTCATAATATTGATCATTTCTATTCCAATAGACATTGGAACCAATCATTACGATGTTTCCTAGTTTGTTGTTGTAAACTGCGTCTTTTAGGGCGGCTACTGGCGGATTGTATCTGTTTTGTTTTACGAGTATGAATTTTTTTCCAGATTCTTGTTCTGCTTTTATTATTCTTTTTGTGTCTGTTATGTTTAGTGACATTGGTTTTTCACAAAGAACATGTTTTCCTGCATTTAATGCGGCTACTGACATATCTGCGTGTAATCCATTTGGTGTGCAGATAGAAATAACATCTATGTCTGGATTGTTTACCATGTCTTCATAATTTGAATATGCTTTGCAGTTTTGTTCGTTTGAAGCGTTCTTTAACTTTTCTTTGTCTGTGTCACATACTGCAACTAATTCTGCTTCTGGCAAATCTGCTATTGCTTTGAAATGCTTTGGGGAAATCATCCCGCATCCAACTAATCCGAATCTTATTTTTTCCATTTCACTCACTTTTCGTTATTTGAGGTTTGAATAATCCTACAATTGTTCCCGTTCCGTATGCTATGTGCATAATTAGGAAGAATATTGGACTTAGTAGGATGTATAAAAGGTTTCTTGTGGCAAGTAATGTTGAAAATATTGCGATTATTGCGTAAATTATTAATCCAGATAATAGAATTTTTGTAAAGAGATTTATTGTTATTAATGAGATTAGTGTGAAAAGTAAGTAGATTGTTAATGATGCCGGACCTAGTTGGAATAAGTGGAATGATTTTGGGTATTTGTATACTCTTAGCATTGCTCCTCTGCCGTATCTGAACATTTGTTTTAGTAGTTTTTTTAGTGAGCTTCTTTTTGCTTGAGTAATTGTGATATTTGGGATTAGTAGAAGCTTGTATCCTTTTAGTTTTGTTAATCTGTAGTGGAGTTCTCCATCCTGATTTACCCAGAATTTTGGGTCGAACCCTCCTTCTTTTTTTAGTGCTTCCGTTCTATACATTCCGATTGTTAGACCGTTTACAAATGTTTTACTTCTTACTTTTTTATTTTGGTAGAGGTTTTTTGCACCTGCAAGATAAGTTTGGAATAGAACCGATGATATTTTTTGGATGAAGTTTTGTTTTTTTGGACTTGTTGGGTTTGTTCCTACACAGATTACTTTTTCTGGAGCCTTTTCTAGTTCATTTACGAATTTTGATAGGATGTCTTTTTGTGCCAAGAACATGTGTGCTGAGAAATTTTGAGAGTATTTTCCGGTTGCTTTGAAAAGGCAGATATTTCTTCCTACTGCTGTGCTTTTTTTTGGGTTATCTACAAGAATTATTTTTCTGTTTTCTATTTTTACTTTTTGTAATTGTTTTATTATCTCTCTCGTTTTGTCTGTTGAGTGTCCGTCTGCTATAATTATTTCTATTTCTCCTTTGTAGTCTTGATTTATTATAGAGTCTAGACTATTTGTAATGTACTTCTCTTCGTTGTAGCAAGGTATAAGAACACTAATTTTTGGATTTTTCATTTTGTTTTTTTATTGAAATTGTTCTCACTATTTTTGTTATGTTTCTTTCTATAGTTGTTACTTGTGCGTATAATCGGTAGATTAAGTATGCTAGAATGATTATTGTTCCGTAGATGATTAAATCTACTCCCCTGTCAACTCCTAAGAAATTTGCAATACTGACAATTATGTTTGGGAATGTAGCTACAAAGGCAGCCATTATCCAGAATAGGGGCCAGAATATTCCCTCAAGTTTTCCCAAATTTCTCTGTCTGATGTTTATGATTACTCTACTTAATGCAAATAAGCTAAAAATTAAAATTATTATTTGTATAGTTTCCATCTTTTTACTCCCATATTTTCTTTTGTAACATTTTTAGGACAATATTGAACGCATCAAATTTTCCTTGTCCTTTTCTACCCTCTTTTAGATGATGATCTTCATAGATTATATTTACGGGGATTTCTTTGTATTTTATATTTCTTTTCTTTATTCTTTCTATGACTTCTGAGGCGTGCTCCATCTTGTCCGAGGTTAGTACTACCTTTCTTGCTGCCTCTTTTGTGAAACCACGGAAACCATTGTGTGCGTCGGTTAGTTTTAATCCATAAAATATCCAGATTACCCATATTGCGGTTTTTAGTGTTAATTTTCTTCTGAATGGGACCTTTTCTTCTCCCAAAAACCTTGAACCCAGAGTTGCTTCTGCTTCTTTATTTTTTAATGGTAAGAGTATATCCTTTATTTCTTTGGAATTGTGTTGTCCATCGGCGTCAAAATGCACCAAATATTCTGCGTTATTTAAGATTGAATAAGTCATTCCAGTTTGTAATGCTGCACCCTGCCCTCTGTTGATCATATGCCTTAAAACTGTTGCCCCTTCTTTTTCTGCTATTTCTGAGGTTTTGTCTTTAGAACCATCGTCCACTACAATGATGTTATTATATCCTTCTTTTTTTAGGCCTTGTATCGTGGAGCCGATATTTTTCTCCTCATTCCAAGCCGCTATAATTATATGTGCGTTCTTCACATTTGCGGGAATTTAGTAAACTTTATATAGATTATGAAGGAACCTTTTCTATGGCAGAGAAAAAGGGGGTTTCTTCAGATCTATTTAAGAGAAATACCTCTCTTTTGTTATTATTTCTTATTTTAATTTTGGGCTTTTCTTTAAGAGTATATCACGCAGATTACCCTGTTGTTGGGTATCATAATTGGAAAGAATACCATTATTTGAGTGAGGCCAGGAACTTTGCAGAAGATGGATTTTTTGCGAATGGTTTTTTGTTGCCTAAAACAGATGGTTTTGATTTAAATCTATTAAATGAAGGGATACACCCAGATACTTTTCCTACTACTTCTTTAGTTGTTGGGTTTTTGTTTAATATTTTTGGGATATCTCTTTTTTTAGCGCGATTTGTTAATATTCTATTTGTATTGGGGGCAGTTGTATATTTTTACTTTTTGATAAAAGCACTATTCAAGCGGGAAGATGTTGCTTTAGCGGGTGCTTTATTACTTGCATTGAATCCTTTGACTATCTTTTTTGGAAGGCAAGTGCAATTGATTAATCCTGCACTGTTTTTTATGATTGGGAGTTTTTTTCATTTTATCCAGTGGAAGAAATTTGACAGGGGAAAGGATTTTTACATATTTACATTGTTTGCTGCATTGTCTTTTATAACAAAATATACTTTTTTCGTATTGTTTTTCCCTATTCTGGCTTTATTTCCATATAAGAAATTTTTTGGAGAAGTTAAGAAAAGAAGTAAACAGGTTATTGTTGCTTTAGCGTTTTTTATTATGATTCTTATTTGGATGATGTATAATAACAATTTGAAAGGAGAATATGTAGTTAAAGAGGCCTTGGCAGGGGAAACGATTAATTTTGCTATGGCTTTTTCTTCTGAATTGTGGATTCCTTTGAAATCATATATTGCAGATAATTTTACTTATTTAGGGATTGCTTTTGCTTTACTAGGAGTTTTGTTTGTCATTATATCTAAACATAAGACCCTTGGAAGGAAGTTCATTATGTCTTATTTGCTTGGTGGAGTAGTTTGGTTTTTTATTATGTCCCAGAGATTGAGTGGCCATAATTACCACCAGTATCCCTTGGTTCCTCTGGTTTTGCTTTTGATGATGTATGCCTTTGCAATTATTTCTAAGTTTGTTGTTGGTTTATTTAATGATTATTTTAAGACAGATAGGAAAAAAAATTATTTGAGATTTGTTACTTACTTAATTTTGTTTGTTCTTTTGATTTATCCTCCCGTTTTTGGAGATAGGGGAGGGATTTTGGATGCAAAAGATAGAATGTTTGATACTCAATTTATTGGTTTGGATGTTGCTGGCAATTATATTGATAAGAATGCTGGCGAAACTGATAGAGTTTTCCATTCTGAACATCAGAGCTATGGGGCTTTATGGCATGCAGATAGGGAAGGAACGGGATTACCGAATGATTTAGAGTTGATTAAGTTAGGTGTTAATGAGTACGATTTTAAATGGATATTTTTGTATCAATGGGAGTTTTCTAGATTACAAGACTCTGCGTTTATGGAATATGTGCAAAATAATTTTAGAATAGCCCAGGTTGGATTTTACCAAGTTGGCGAGGAAACTTCTCCAACTTATATCTTATTTGAATATGGTGGAACCTCTAATGTTCAAGAGATGGCTGCGGAAATTGATCCAAGTACGGTGATGTTTAAAGATTATGAGTATACCAAAGGAACTCAGAGATTAAGTTATTTTAATTTACCTTAATTTTATACCAACAATACTTAGAGTGAATTCTGTTATTATCATCCAAATTCTTGTTAGGAGAGAGATTGCTATTGTTAAGGGCAATGGGAATAAGGGAGTTAGTAAATAAATGATCAATCCTTCTCTTGCTCCAATTCCTCCAGGAGTTATTAAAATTAAATATCCTATGACCCAGGAAATTGAAAAAACGCTGATTATCCAGAATAGATTTGAAATGTCTAAGAGTGTTATTGATGAAATTAGATAGTAGAATGCTATTCCTTTGATTATCCAGATCACTATGAAGAAAAGTAAAGTTAATAGTATTTTTGTATAGCTTAATTTGAGTTTCATTTCTGTTTTTTTGAGAAATTTTAATATTAGGTTTAATGATTTTGGATGAATTCCGATTAGGATGAGGATTATTAATGTTGTTAGGTGGGGAAGGTAGTTTTGTATTTCTGGGATTATTGGAAAGAAAATTAATGCTAAGATAAAAATTATTGAAGCGGAAGCCATCACTAAAATTAGTTCTAGAAATCCTGAAAGTAGAATGATTCTTTTTGGGATGTTGAATTTTCTCGTCATTCCAACTCTTCCTAGAATGTACCAAACCTTTCCAGGGACGTACCGTCCCAATTGGGATATGAAATAGATTCCAGAAGCGTTTTTTTGCGGAATATTTGATTTTAATAATTTTAATATTAGATTCCAACCTATTGAGGCCAGGATATGAGAAAGTCCTAAGAGTACAAATGATATTATTAAGAATGCAAGATTGAAAGTTAGATTGTATTCTTTTAAGGAAGCCCAGTTATTTGATAAATAATAAATCATTACTGAGAATATAATTAACATTATGGTTATTTTTAAGGTTTGTATTATTTTATTCTTCATTTAAGGTTTCCTCGATGATTTCTTTTATTTTCTCGTGGGTTTTTTGGATTGTTGTTGTTTCAATTATATGAAACTTGTTTTTGTATTTTGAATATAGATTGTACTTTTTTTGTAATTTTTCTAATGGGTCTTCAGGTTTTCTTTTTAGAGATTCTTCTGGGGAAAGTTCTAGGAAGATTGTTGTTGCTGGCGGAATGAATTTTTTATAGATTTCTTCGAATAGTTTGTTTTTTTCTTTGAAATATTTTATGTGAACCAGAATATCATAGAAGTATCTATCACATAGAATTAGTTCTTTGTTTTTGTTTAGGGCTATTTTGAATTTGATTAGATCGTAGAATGCTAAAGTTTTTCTTGCAGTTCTTTTTAGTGCTGTGTTTTTTTGTTTTTTGTCTAGTTTTCTTAGTTTGTGTGCTGTTGATTTTTTTATTAGATGTTTGTATGTTGTTTTTATGTTATTTTTTGTTAAGTATTGATGTAATAATTTTGCCTGTGTTGTTTTTCCTGAACCGTCTAGACCAGTTAGAACTAGAATTCTTTTCTTGTTTACTTTTTTCTTTGCGTTTCTATAACACCATGCATAATCTAGAAAAGTATATGAGAATAGTTGCCAAGGGATTTGAATTAATTTTAAGTTTAGTAGATCTCTGAATAACTTATCAAAAGAGACTAATAAAAGTTTATTTATTTTGAATAGTTCATTTTTGGTTTTTGTTTCTGTTAAAAAATATTTTAGTGCGGATTCCCAATTGTATTTTTTTGCTGAATTTTTTATATAATTCCAGTCTAGTTTGAATTGTGCGAGGTATTTTAGATACTTTTTTTCGTCTGAAATTATTGTTTTGTTTTCGAAAACTGAGTGTGCTGCAATGATTAGTAACTCATCTTCTGGCGAGGGAATTGGGATATCATATTTTTTTATTTTTCTTTTCCAAACTATTTTTGGGTCTAAATATTTTAGCCCATTCCAAGAGATAGTTGAGTGTAGATGAACTATGTATTTATAGTCCTTTGAAATGAATTGTCTTTTTAGTGGTTCTCTGAATCTACTTATGTTTTTTAGGTCTTTGAAGCCTAGCTTTATTAGAAGTTTTTTTGCTTTTTTGTATTGGTTTCTATTTATGGTTACTATGTCAATATCGTCGTCATGGGTGTAGAGTTTTATTGGGAGCGTTGGGATATTGTTTTTTAGGAAGTATTTCCTCAATACCTTATATTCTTCTATTTTTTCTTTTGAGTATAACATTTTCATAGTTCGTTATAGATTTCTTGGTATTTTTTTATCATAATATCCTTGTTGAAATTTTCTTTGATTACTTTCCGGCAGTTTTTGGACAGTTGGTTTATTTCTTTTTGTGTTATGTTTTTTATCATCTCAGGGAACTTTTCTATTTCTAAGGAATGTCCTGCTTTGTGTGTTAGTATTTCTTGCAGTATTGGATTTTTTGAAACTAATATTGGTTTTTTTAGTGCCAATGCTTCAAGCAGAATCATCGGAATGTCTAGCTTTGATGTTATTTTTTTTACTGGGAAGATTACTAAACTTGAAGTGTTTATTAATCTTGGCATATTTGACTTTTTTACAAAAATTACATTCTTTAGATTTTGTTCTTTTACTTTGTTTTTTAGAATTTGTTTATTGTTGGTAATTTCTTTTGTTTTGTTTCTTATTGCTATTATGAATTTTGTTTTTTTATCAGTATTTAGAATTATATTTATTAGATTTTGAGTTGTATCTTTGTCTAAGTCTCCTGCATAGAGAATTACCTTTTCTTTTTTTATGTTTAATTCTTTTCTGTAGTCTTTTATGTTTGTAAATTCTACTAGATCTATGCTAGGGTAGATTACTTCTGAATCTATTTCTAATTTTTTTAGTTTATTTTGGGAATGTTTACTCATTACTACGATTTTATCTGCGAAGTATAGTTTTTTGTTTTCTTTATCTTCTATATTTGAAAGAGTTTGTATTGTTTTTTTGTTTCTTTTTTTTGAGATGTAATTTATTAGGTTGGATGAATGTTTCTTTGGCATCCCGAAGATGTGGTATGTATCTACTTCTTTGTTTAAGATTAAGTTTTTGAATAGATTTATTTTACTTTTTAATGGAACTTTGAATGGTTCTTCTTCTTTCGATATGGGTAATTCTTCTACATTTTTTAGGTTGAAAGAGAATTCTTCTTTTGTTGGGACTATGAAATTATGATTGTTTATATTCTCAACTATTAGTTTTATAGTGTTTTTTACCCCTTCTGTCCATGGAGGATTTATGGATCTTGAAATAAATAGTATTCTCATAGAATTTTGGGAGTTACGAAAGGTTTTTATAAATTGTTAAATAATCTTCAATTACTTCATTCCAGTAGATTTTAGGTAATTCTTCTTCGTGTGTTAAAGAATTGAGAAGTATCTTATCTTCGTTTAGGTTTATCCAGTTTTTTGTGTACTTTAGAGCGTCTGCTATGCCTTCTATTGGGTTTGCTAGAATTATGTTTTTGTGGTGGATTGCTTCTAAAAGAACGATTCCGAAGCCTTCTACGTCTCCGTCTACCTTGATGTTTGGCATTACAAAGAATTTTGCTTTTTTGTAGTAATTTTCTAGGTCTTTGTCACTTAATCTTCCTAAGTAATATATCTGATTTTTGTATCTTGAGTGTTTTATTGCTTGTTTTATTATGTTTTCTTCTGGACCCGAGCCAATTATATAGAATTTTAGTTCTGGATTATCTTCCATTAATGTGTTTAATTTGGTTTGTATGAAGTGAGATGTTCCTTTTCTTTTTACTTGTCTTCCCACTGTTATCATCATATTTGGGTCTTTTTCTGTTTCGAATTCATTTGAGTATTTTTCTTTTGTTAATGCGTTTGGGATTATATCTATTTTTTCTTCCGGATATCCTTTTTTTATGATTTCTTCTTTTGTATTTGAGCTGACTGCAATTATTTTATTTGATTTTTTTATTAATGGAACTATTATTTTTTGGTAGGGTTTTGAATTGTGTGTAATGTCTAGCCCATGGACGGTTGTGACTATTGGTTTGTTTTTTAATTTGATTACGGGAGTTAGGATACAAGATGCCCCATCTCCAACGTGGTATATGTCTGCATCCGAGAATAATATTTGAAGAAAAGCTCTTGCGTAGTAGAATGGAAGATTTTTATTTGATTTTTTGTTTGCTATTAGTTGTATTTTTGTGTTTTTTTTATGTAGGTTTGTCATTAATGATTTACTGTAGTCCTGTATTCCTCCCAATTGTGGAGGATAAGATCTTGCTATGTAGCAGATTTTAGAATCCAATTTTTCTTCTGACTTCGTATCCATCTTTTTCTTTTCGTTTTATCATCATTTCTCCAAGTAATCCAGTTGAGATTAGTTGGAATCCTAATGTGATTAGCATGAAACCAAGGATTATTATTCCTATGTGGTCTGCGAAATATTCATTTCTAAATATTTTTAAGTATACTGCGTAGAGTTCTGCTAGAAAACCTATTACTCCCAGGAATATCCCCCACCCTCCGAAGAAGTGTAGTGGCCTATTTGAGTAATTTGTTAAGAATTTGATTGTCATGAAGTCAAATAATCCTCTGAAAAGTCTCATGAAGCCGTATTTGCTTTTTCCAAATTTTCTTGGGTGGTGTAAAACTCTTATTTCTCCTACCCGGTAACCTTTTGATGTTGCTAATGCTGGAATATAACGATGCATGTCCCCATAGAGTTCTATATTTTTTGTTACTTCGTTTCTATATGCTTTGAAGCCACAATTCATATCGTGGATTTTTACTCCGGTTGCTTTTCTAGTTACATAATTTGCTAATTTTGAAGGAATGGTTTTTGTGATCGGGTCGTGTCTTTTGAATTTCCATCCAGATACTATATCATATTTCTTTATTGCCTCTAAGAATCTAGGTATTTCGTTTGGATCATCTTGTAAATCTCCATCCATTGTAAAAACTACTTTTCCTTGTGCTTCTTTGAACCCAATGTTAAGAGCATTTGACTTTCCGAAATTTCCTCTGAATTGGATTAGTTTTGTTTTATCGTCTTTTTCTGTTAGATTTTTTATTTCTAAGATTGTTTTGTCTTTTGAACCATCGTCTATGAATATTATTTCATATTTTTTTGTTAATTTTTCTAGAACTTCAGTTAGTTTTGTGTGTAATAGTGCTACATTTTGTTCCTCGTTGTATACGGGGATTAAGATTGTTATGTCCATTTTACTTTCCAAGTGTAGATTCTAAAACCATCAGTTCCTTGTTGGAAATCGAATAACTCGAAATTATTTAAGTTTTGTCCTTCATAGAAGTAAAGCTCGGTAAATGTGCTTCCTAGTAATGCTGGGTCCATTATCATCACTGTTTGGTATTTTGGGACATATGCTACTGCTATTTCTTCTGTTCCTTCTTCACTAGTGTATATTTGCTTATCATCTCTGTAATGTTTTATTTCTATTGCGCCTTGTTCTGATTGTGCATATGCTCTGTTGTTTTCTATTACTATTCCATTTGAACAGGCTATTGTAGTATTTTGTTCGTAACATTGCCCGATGTTTGAATATGAAGGATATGGTGCTATCCACTGATTTGCTTCTTGGTCAGTTAACCCATTTAATTGTCTGAATGTTGATTCTGCTTCTTCTTGTGAGTAAGTTAGTTTTTCTTGTAGTTGCGCTATTGCTGTTTCTTTATTGTTTTCTTTAACTGTATTATATGCGTATGCTCTTTCAAAATCCCAGGATCCAAAGTGTGCCCATACTCCTGCTTTTGATACCATGTCTTCAGATGTTATGAAATAGTCTTCTGGTGGTTGACAGTGAGTTTTTTCTAGTATTTGGTCCGGATTATCTGTGTATTGTAATAGTGTGTTTTTTGCTGTGTTTTTTTCTTGTAATATGATTTTGTCTATTGTTTTTTTAGTTAGTAATGGGTCGTTTGATTCTTCAAGTAATAAATCATATGCATCATTACTTCCGCAGTCTAACATTCTCAAGATTGCTATTGATTCGTCTTCGTTACTAGTTAACATAGTTTTTCCAATCCAATGTGCTGGCGGCGTGTCTTGTGAGGCCCCATCGAAAGTTACTGCCCGATCTGTCCAGTATTTGAACCAGTGTCCAAAGTCCCACCAAGAATTTACTATTGAATTTTCTGGAGTTTCTTCTTTTATTTTTGTTAATGCTGTGTACCATGAATCTGTAAATGAAGGTACTTCATATAATGCTGTTTGATGTGCAGTTTTGACCATAGGTACAAAGGAAAGAATTGTTAATACGATTAGACTTATTGAAAGTAATTTTTTGTTTAGGTCAAGTTCTTTTGAACCGTAATTAGTTAATAGAGTATATATCCTTCCATAGAATATACCCAAGCCTATTGCGAATATTGGAACTGCGTACATTACAAACCTTGCTCCTTTTGTTGAAGTATAGAGAGTAACTGCGAACCACACTAATAGTAGAATTCCATATTTTATTTCTGTTTGAAGTTTCTTTTTCTTTAGGAAGACTAGTAAAATGCCTAGTGCTGCTATTCCGAATAATAATTTTCCTCCAAGTGCGTTTATTACTTGGGGTAGTGTTATGGTGTTTAATTCTGCTACCGTGGTGTATACGTTTGGCCATAGGGTTGAGTGTGCTGCTTGTTTTATGAAGATTACACCCATTGGGCTTCTATAAAATGTTAAGAAGTCCGCTACACTTGTGAATAATATTACAAATAAAGTTGAAGATGCCAAGTAAGAGATTGTTGTTTTTATGAGATTCTTTGTTTTTATTTTTTTGAATACGTTTTTTTTGTATTTTATTAATAAATATATGAAGTAAATTCCTAATGTTGCTACCAATATATCAAATAAATACCACCATCCTCCCCAAGCAAATGCGAAGAGTCCTGTGGCTAATCCTGCAAGACTCCCAAAAATATATTTTTGTTTTGAATTTGTTCTAGTGAAAGATTCTAAGAAGAGCCAAACTATAACTAAGGGAAAGAAGATTGTGTATGCATCGGTATCGGCAAATCCTGCAGGCGTTCTTCCGAGGAATGATTGATGGATTGCTACTGTTACTGCTGCTACAGTTGCACCTAGTTTTCCTGTTATTTTTCTAGTTATGAAAAATGCTGGAATAACTGCTAATGCTGCGAAAATTAGTGGGATTATAAATATGGTTTTTAGAGTTGAATCATTTCCAAATACTTGAGAAATTTTATGAAGTTGTGCTGTTATGTATGGATGGAAGCTGTTATGCATAGTTCTTCCGTTTGGTGCTAGCATATGGTTGTCATGAGGCGTTCCATCTATTAGTTCATCGCCAACGTGTCCGTTTTCTAGAATGTTATCTGTTTGTCTTAAATAATGATAGGGATCTATTGCTAGTAAGTATGTTTGTCCGGAATCGTCTTTATAGAATTGTTTTATTTGATCTGAGAGGAGTTTTGTTTGTTCTTCTATTATTTCTTTATTTTCCGAAACATATGATTGGTATCTTTGATTTGTTAAAGTGTTTAGAGTATTTTGATCTATATCTTGGGCTTGGGTGATTATTTCGTTTTGTATTTGTGCCTTTATGTTGTTTTCCATACTATCTCTTGCTGTTTGGTCTGTTATTGGTAATGAATATGGGTATGCTCTGAAGAATATTGCCAAGAAAATTGGGATTAAGATTAATAGAATTGTTCCGTATTTCTTTGTAAACTCTTTTACTTTTTTAGAATCATATTTTAGTTCTAATTCATCCATTATGAATAGGATTTCGGTAAGGTATATAAATGTTTTGAAGCTCTTTTTAAGTTGCCAGCTTGCCACGTACGGGCGTAGTGTATATAAACAATATTTGAGGTTAATTGTTATGGATATTTGTGAGAGGAATAGGAATGTTGCTATTTCAAGATGGAAGAAAATTCATGAACTTGAAAAGAGTAAGATAAATGCAGATGATATTAAATTAGCTAGACTTTGTGGTTTTTTAGCTGGTGATGGTAGCTTGATTGTTGGTAAGGAGAAAAGTAGAAATGCTATGAGATATATAATTTCTTTTTATCCAGATGTGCTGGAACTAGCTCAACTTTACGTTGATACATTCAGTCAAATTTATAGTAAGGTACCCACTATTAGGGAAGAGATCAATCATTTTAGTGTAAACATTAATTCTAAAGTTGTTGCTTCTCATTTGAAAGAGCTTTCTACGTTTGGTACTTTGAACTGGGAAATTCCTAAATTTATTTTTGAGTCTAGAGAATGTAAGATTGAATTTATTAGAGCCTTTTATGATTGTGAGGGATATGTTGGAAAGAATAGGATAGATGTACAATCTGTAAATAAATCTGGAATTGAAGAAATAAAGTTTTTGTTGGCTTCTCTTGGAGTGAGTTCTAATCTTTATATGTATGTAAGGAAAAATGAGAATTGGAATACAAATTATATTTTGGTTATTTCGGAAAAAGAAAATATTATAAAGTTTGCAAGGTTGATTGGGTTTAATCATCCCGTAAAAAGAATGAAAATTAATACGTATGCCGGGATCGCATAATCTGGTATTGCACCGGAGATTTTACAATGATTTGTATTATCGGTGAATCTCGAATCAGATTGTGAGCAAACCGGGCCTTCGGGCATCTGGGTTCAAATCCCAGTCCCGGCGTTTTTAATAAAAAAATTAAAGTGGCGGGTCCATTGGCCCTTCTTCTGAAAATCTTATTTTTCCACCCGGAGTGGGGTTCCATACGGTTATGTTTTTTGTTGCATGGTTGTTTGTTTCATCCCATTCGTCTATTTCCCTTCCACTGTCAACAGTTATATGTATTGTTCGTTCTCCATATGGCCATGCCGTCCAAGGCATCATTACTACTTCTGTTTGTAATCCTCCGATTGACATTATTGTTTCTCCGATTATTGAGAATCCAGGTACTTCGTAGAAGATTACTGTGAAGTTTTCCGCAGGTTCGTTGTATAGGTTTCTAATCATTGCAAATATCTGTATTTCTTCGCCGCCGTCTGGGTTGTTGTTACTGAATCCGATGTCTTCATTTCTTATTCTTAAATCGGGTTTTGTTCTTACTTGTAGAATTTTAGATGCTATGTTGTTGTCTTCGTTGTTTTCTATGATTAAGTTATCTGGATCTATCCAGACGTAGATATCTTGTTGGCCGTCTTCTGTTGGGATATATTCAGTTTGTGCGAAGAAAGTACTTTTTCCTCTTATTTGAACTAAATCTTCTCCTATTATTATTCCATTTTCTGGAGGTCCTTGGTAGAATCTTACTAAAACTTCATTTGGGTCTTCTGGAAGTAAGTTTTCGAAAAATGCTGTGATTGTTACTGTTGTATTTACTAGTGGATTGTCGTCACTGAATAGAATTCCTTCTTCTAGGATCTGGAAGTCTGTATAATAAAATATTTCTTCTTCGGCTATTGTTTGGATCAATTCTTCTGTGTGGTGAGCTTCAACTAATTTATCATATAGTTTTACCTCATCGATTTCTCCACTGAAATATCCTTCGTCTGCCTTCCCTATTGTTAGTTCTGTGTTTCCATCTCCAAAAGGGTTTCCAGAGTAGTCCATACCTGAATGAAGAACATTGTTTACATAGATTCTTACAAGATTATTGTCGGGATTTGCTACTAATGTTATCATTGTCCACTGGCCGGAATTTGATCCACCATATACGTTTATTTCTCCAGGGTCGAAATAGTCTAATCTTAATTGTGATGCTGCTATTCTAAATGCCCAATCCCCCAATTCGTGGGTTCCCCCCTCACTCTGACCAAGCGGAGTAGTGTGTGATTCCCCAGATTTTACCCAGAAGTTTATAGTTTTGCTTGTTTGATATATATTTGTGTGTATAAAATCATCCCCATTGAATATACACCCATTTCCGTGTATGCCTTCTATTCCACAATCTGCTCCGGTTATTTCTCCGTTATAATTTCCCGAGTAATCTATTGCGTTTCCATCATCAAATTTATACCAGGCTATTAATTTAGTATATTCCCATAGGGGAGTACAAGGTTGCCATATATCACAATTTGAATAGTCGGGAGTGTCTACTTGAGAATTTCCGTAATAGATAGTGATTGTTTTTTCTGAATTTGCAGGCATCGTCGTTACAAATCTTAATTTTGTGTTATTATCAAATAATTCATAAGCAATTTCATTTTCTGATTCCACTACTCTTAAATCTCCAAAGTCTTCTTGAGCCAGTGGAAATTTTTCTTGGATATCGGTTATTATAATTGTATCATCTACCCTGCCTATGTTTTCAATGTTGGATAGATTTACTTCTTTTCTGTATTGCCAATCTGTATTCCACCATTCCTCGGCTGTTACTGCAGGAGTAATTAAGAATAATGCCAAAATTAGAATTAATATTTTATGTTTCATCTTAAAAAAGAGAGTTTAATGTAATATTTAAATTTATCTTTGAAATAAACCTAGAAGTAATTTAATTCTTGTCCAAGGAGTTATGACGGCATAATGTAGTAAATACTCTTGAATTAGTTTAGGAATTAAGAGTGCTAGTAAAATCAAGATTAGTTTTTTTGTGTTTAATTTGAATTTTTTGAAATATTTATTTCTGGCTGCCCAGAAAAGGAACCAGTGTTCGAATAAATTTGGAAAGACAAGCAACAACCATCTTGTCCCCGTGACTTCAAAAAGAATTACTCCAATTATTCTGTAAACGAAAAGTATTATGGAAGTCCATTTTGCTAGTAAGTCCTTCCAAGATAGACTTGTTATGCAGGCAATTGCTAAATAATACATATCAAATATTTTGTCTCCTTTGTCGTACATTCCTTTTGGGATTTTTGAAACTATTCCTCCTGCGCCAAGAATGTCTGCTATTACTACATCAAGTAGATCTATTGTTGCTGATGCTACCGTTCCCCAAAGTGGCCATCTAAAAATGGTTAAGGGGATAAATAATCTTAAAAGAATGATTATAATCAAACCTGGGCCCATGTCAATGGTTATTCCTATGTAGGTTAAGATGACTGAGAGAAGAATTATTGACGATGCTATTGTTAGCTTCTTTTTCATTTTATCTTTAGATATAACTTAGCGAAGACTGTGCTAAAGAATATTGCAGAATAAACATAGATAAATGTGTTTACTAGTATTGGTAGGATTATTGTGATTGCAAGGATTTCTGCAACTATTGAACTTGCTAAATTTATTCCGAGTAAAATTAAGAAAATTACTATGCCGTTTCCAAGATATTTTCCAGTGAAAGATTTTTTGTACATTTCTTTTATTTTGAAAGCATCTTTAAATTTGTAGTTTCTTGCGTAGAAAACTTCTATCATTGGAAGATTGTATATGAGTAGGAAAAGTAGTATTGCAGCCAGTACTGTTGCGATTATTGGCGCCACTTCTATTAAGAAGAGTGGGATTATTAGAATTATGCCGTAGATTATTTGGATTATTCCTAAGAAAAATCCCTTTTTATATAAGTCTAGAAAATTATTCCAATTTGGAAGTTTATTTTTGTTTTTTAGTGCAGAGTTTATGCATCTTAAAAACCATCCTTGAAGAAATGGGGCAATTATCAATCCAACCAAGAATATTAGTAAAGTCCCTATTGCAAGTGAAGGAAGATATTCGACTAGAACTGCATATCTGGCTGCTACTTGTTCTTCTGTTAATTCTCCCCCGATTTGGGATTCTCCCACAGTTAGTTCGGCTATTGCATTATCAAAAGGGTCGAAGAATGCTGCTGATATCATAGTTAATGAGAATAATAAAACTAAATAGATTACTGTTGCTATTCCAAACTTTTTCCAATCTTGAAAGGGTCTTGAAAATGCTTTTTTTAGGTAATCCATGTTTTTTCTATGTTTGTTGTATTTAAAAAGTTTTTTAGAAAGTTTTTTAAATAAAATTAGATAGTTTTTATTATGGTAGAACAACCTTTATACGCACCAGCAAGAAATTTGACTTGGATTTTAGTTGTCTTAGCTGCAATATTGATTGTTTATGTTTTTTCTAAGTCTTTAAAGAAAAAGAAGAAAAAATAATTATTCTTTTTTCATTAAGGTTTCAATCATTACTGCGAAGGCTGGCCTTGTTACGAATACTCCGATTATTATACCTATTATTGTTATGATTGCAAATCCCTTTAGCAATCCTGCTCCCGCCCTTAATAAGGGAAGCATTGCTACTAAAGTAGTGAAGAAGGCAGCTAGAATAATGAAGAAAGCTTTCTTTAATCTTTGTTTCCAGGAAATGGCGAATGCTTCTGCTTTTGTAACTATTTCGTCTATGATTACGATTTGATCGTCTACTCCTGTTCCTACTGCTGCAACTATTCCGGCTATTGCTGCCATGTCTAGATTTCTATTCATTAGTGCGGAGATTCCTAGAATAATAATTACTTCTGATAAAGAACCAATTACCATTGGAATTGCAATTTTTAGATTTCTATATCTTATGAAAATAATTAATGCTACGGTTAGGATTGCAAGTGCTCCAACTTTTATTGCGTTGTTTATGAATGAAGCTCCCAATGTTGGAGAGATTGTATCGAGTTTTACTATTTCTAATTCAAATGGAAATGAGCCGGTTAGTAAAACAGTTTGTAAGTGATTCATTTGTTGTTGTGCTGCTAAGACTGCTTCTTGTCTTGTTTCTCCAATTCCTGGGCCGGTTATTTGTATTTGTGTTGTTGTTGAACCTTTTAGGTCTGAATCAATATTTAATGAATCTATTAAAGTATCATCTAGGTAAAAGTCAATTTTTTCAGAGAGAACTTGGTGTCCGCCCTCAAGTGTTATTATGTCTAGTTCGGATGTTATTCGAGCGTGATTTTCTGCTGCTTTTTGAGATAAATGAATTACAAATTCAAATCTACATTGCTCTGTTCCGGTTGATGGGTCTTCAGCACACTGAGTTACTCCCGCACATTTTCCATCTTCTCTACAAACGAATGTTATGTCCTCTTTTCCGCCAGAGAAAACTGTTTCATTGGCAATTTTTGCTTCGAATTTTCCTTGTGAAGCAATTAATTCTGAAACTTCTTGTTTTGTTGCTCCCGCAATTTCTACAAGGATATATTTATTTCCAAGAAGGTCATCTGTTTTTCTTATTGTAATGTCGGATAGGCCGTAAGTGTTTAGTCTATTATCCATTACTTGAATTAAATCGTCACGTTGTTGGTTTGTTATTTCTTCTTTTGGTTGTAGAAGAACTCTTGTTCCTCCTTGTAATTCTAAACCTTTTCTTATATTTGTTCCAGCTACATCAGTAACTATTAGTCCCATGTCCTCTGTTTCTTTTATTAGAGAATAAATTTGATTATCTGTTTCTATTCTTACAGATTCTTGAATTTGTATTTGGGATGTTATATCGAGATAGTCTGCCAAATTTGTAATTGTTTCTCCGTTTATCCTTTCAATTACTTCATAGTTTGTTGGAGCGATTTCTTGTTGGGGAGATCTCATTCCTGCAAAGTATGCTTCGGAATTTGGATCTACAGATTTTATTGAAACTCCTTCTGGTGAAAGTGCTGGGTTTATTGCGATATAACTAATTAGTAAGAAGAAGAGTAATATCCATATCCTTACACTTTTGAATAATTTTTTAATCATTTTTCTTTATGTACCACATTAATAGAGACGTGTTCATAATCCATGTTGAAATTATGTCTACAACTAATGCTATTAGGATAATTGCAAACATTTGTTTGATTATTATTGAGTTTGTTACTATTAGGCCGACAGTTAATGCCCCGATAGTTGTTAGAGTCATTGTCATTCCAGTTTTGAATGCACCTTTTAGCCTTTCATATAATGGGCCCAGTTCTTTTCTTCGGATTAGTCTTGTTGTGAGTAAAACATCTGTATCAACAGAGTAACCAATTACCATAAGGAATGCTGCGATTCCGGCAGAAGATATTTTAAGACCAAGTACACTTATTATTGCAAGAGTTACGGTTAAATCTAAAATTGCTGAAAAAATTACGGCTAGGGAAGGAACTAGTTTTCTAAAAATTATGAAAATGGTTATTCCCATTAAAATAAATGCGAATATTATTGCACCAATCATTTCTTTGAAGAAAGAAGCTCCCAAGGATGGTCCGATTTCTTGAATGGATATTTCAGAGTATTCTAAATTTTCTTCGAGGACAGGTGTTAATTCTTTTGTTGTGATTTCTGAAATGTCTATTATTATGCCAGTGTTTTGCCCAGTTCCCAGATTAGATAATTCTCTTAGTGAAATATCTGAATTGGGAAAGTTTTCTTCTAGTAATAGTTGTATACTTTCTTTGTTGTAATCGTCTAGAATTAGTGTTGCGGATACTCCTCCCGCGAGGGTTACATCTTTTTCTATTATGTATCCTTTGTTTGAATATTGTATTCCTAGAATTGCTAAACTTATTAATAATAAAACTAATGGAATAATTAATAGTTTCTTATATTTGGTGGTTATTACGTTCTCAATATTCATGAATTTTTGAGTAAAGGGTGTATTTAAATAGTTTTTGTTATTTTTTATTTGTATGGTCGAAGTTTTGAGATTAGGACATAGAATTTCAAGAGACAAAAGAATAAGTACACATGTAGCTTTAGTTGCTAGAACTTTTGGGGCTACGGAATTATATTATTCTGGGCAAAAAGATAAGGAGATGGAAGATTCTGTAAATAAAATTGTTAAGAATTTTGGTGGAAAATTTAAAGTAGAGTATGTTAAGGATTATTTGAAATTGTTTAAAGGAAAAACTGTTGTTCATTTGACAATGTATGGCGGAGATTTTAATAAGTATGTTGATAAAATAAAGGGGAAGGTTTTGGTTGTTGTTGGTGGTGAAAAAGTTCCTGGTGAAGTTTATGAATTATCAGATTATAATTTGGGGGTTGGGAATCAGCCGCATTCTGAAGTTGCAGCCTTGGGAGTTTTTTTAAATCATCTAAATAGGTTTAAATTTCCTAGATTTAAAGGTAAATTAGATATTATTCCTAATGTTGAAGGAAAGAAGATATTTAGAAAGGTTTAAATAATATTTTTTTGATTTTTGTAGTATGAGAAAAATTTGGTGGATAATAATAATTGTTTTTGTTTTGTTAATTCTTGGTGGAGCAATATTTTATTTTACACAAATAAATAATATTTTTGCAAATAAAAAAAATTTAGTGAGGCCAGAAGTTAATTTGGATTTATTATTGGAAGATCCCACTGTACAAGTTATTCATGAGGAACATGTTGAATATCTTGCTAATGAGATGGGTGCATATAAATTACATACTTACGGAGATGAAACTGCTGCCATTGTTTTTGAGATGACAGATATTGATAAGAAAATTGCGTTGGTTGTTGATGATGATGCTTATGCGACTGAAGATATTCCAGAAAGTTATGATTTAGTTGTTAAAAGTACCCAGTTAATAGTTGCTGAAATTTTCCAAGAGGAAGATGTGGGTGATGCTCTTGTTGAACGTGTTCAGGCGGGAGAAATTGGGGTCGAAATTATTTCTGATGAAACTACTTTGGCTATGAAAGGTTTTTTGGCCGTTTATGAAGAGCTAATGGGTTAGAAAAGTTTATAAAGAATTTTTTTGAAGAATATATAAGAGGTGTTATGTTAAATAAAAGCATAATTTTGGTGATTATTTTTGCATTTGTAGCTAGTGCCTATGCCGGACTAAATTTAACTAAAGAAGTTTATGGGCCGAATGAAACTTTTGAAGGGTATTTAGTTGTAGATGATGAGTTTGTTGATTTGGATGAAGTGATAAAAGGGAAACATAGTAATTGTGGAAGTTCTAGTTGGAAGGAAGTTAGTTTATATGAATTGTTAGTTAATTCAAGTGTTTATTCTGGGAATTATTATAAATATGAAAAAGTTGGAAGCGGTGTTGATTTTTTAAATATCGATTTTGATGTTAATGAAAAAGAATATGGTCTTTATTTGAAGTCTGATGAAAGTATCCGTTATTTTAATTTTACTTTGATTGGTGATGCTACTCCCAAATTTGATATTGGGATGGATGGTTATGATTGGGCGTTTTTTGGAAGTTTATCTGGTTGGGGAGATTTAGTACGTAGTGAAGATTATGATGACTATTCTAGTAATTATGATACGGGAAATACAGCCAATCCAAGACAAGATGATGTTTGTTCGAAGTTTGTTTTTGATGTTGAAGAATTGCAAGATGAGTTGACAGTTAAAGTTAATGGTGTTGCTAAGAGGGTTGCAGAGGGTGGAGAGTTGAGGGCAACTTCTGGAAGTAGTGATTGTACTTTTGGAGAGGTTTTAGAAAGTTGGACGGAAGTTAATTGTAATTTAAGTATTAATGTTGAAGAAGGTAATAATGGTACTATTTTGAGGGAGATTTGTATAGAGAGTAGGGATGATTCCGGGAATGCATTTAGAGTTCCTTTTATTGCGGAGGATCCGGAATATTATTTTATTAGTTCTAATCCTGGAGTGTATAGTGGAATTGCTTCTGGAGAATTTAGTAGTGCTGCGTTGAGGGGGAAAATTTGGGATTATATGGGTAGTAATTGTAATGGCTGGTGTGTTATTCCATTTAAGATATTTGGAACCCTGGGGAGTACTTTGTTTTTTGATCCAATTATTTATTTGAGTTCTGGTGGAGTTAGGGAAAATGTTTATGAGATTTCTAAAGAGATAGTTGAGTATAATGTTAGTGGTGTGGAATTGGATTTGAGTTATTTTTATGATTTGAGAACTCCAGAAGATAACGATACAAATTGTGAGTTGGAGATTGAGTTTTTAGACGAGGACTATTCTAAATATTTTAATGTAAGTAATGCTCCGTCTGCAAAGATTGAAGTGAGTTCAAGTGTTACTGCTAAAGGGATTCCTATTACTTTTGATGGTTCTAAATCTACAGGGAATGTTGTTTCTTATTCTTGGGATTTTGGAGATAATGTAACTGCTAATGGAGAGAGTGTGAGTCATAGTTATTTGGAAGAAGGAGAGTATACGATTATTTTGACTGTCAAGAATTCAGAAGGAATTGAATCAACCGATAGTGTTGTTGTTAATGTTATTAATTTGGAAGAGGCTTTAGATTCTGAATTTGTGAGTGTTTATGATAACTTAAATGAAAATTTGAGTTTTTCAGGAGTTTTAGATGAATTTTTTACAAATATGGAATTTGGTGTAAGTAAAAGTGAAGTTGATGTTTTGAAAAATGAATATGATATTGTTAAGGGGTCAAGTGATATGAATAAAGATAGTCAGTATGTTTTGATTTATAATAATTTGATTGCCTTGAAAGGCAAGATAATTGAAGACTTGGTTTTAGGAAATGTTTCTGTTTATAGAAATTATAAGGCAAGTAGTATTTTTGATGTTCCAACTTTTGGAGAGGCAAGTGGATTTAGTGCGGATCAGTTGAGAGAGTTTAAGGAAGAAGTTTATTTTTATAATGAGGATATTAGTGCTGATTATGGTTATTATAATATTAATGTGGATTATTTGGAAGGGAGTGAGGATTATGTTTATGTTGTTAAGAATTTTTCTTCCAGTAATGGAGAATTAGTTGAGAAAGTTTTGGGAGATGTTAAACTATTTGGTTTAAGTTGTAGTTATGACGAGGTTAATGGTTTGATTTATTGTATAAATGCTCCCTACCAATTAAAGTATGCTGTTGAAAGTGTTAGTTTAGATGTTGGTCCGAGTTTTATTGTTCCTGTAAGTGCGTACGAAGGAAAGGAAGTAATTTATAAGTTTGATTGTGAGAGTGGAAGTTGTTCATATAGTTATTGCGGAGATGGCCAGTGTTTTAGTGATTCTGTTTTTGGGGTTGATGAGAAAGATGAAACTGATTTGAATTATTGTCCGCAGGATTGTGGTGAAGTAATTCCTTGGCTTTGGTATATTTTATTGGGAGTAGTTTTGATTTTGGGAATTTTCTGGATTAATTTCTATAGGGGTCCTGGAAATTTCTTTGATGTAAGTAATAAAATTAGTTTTGGGTTGTTTAAGAGAAAATTATTTTTAATTGAAAAGGATAAAATTCAATTGGAGACTTTTGTTATGAGAGCATTTAGAGAAGGTTTTAATGAAGGGGAGATTCGGAAGGCTTTGATGAAGAAAGGATGGAGTGAAAAGCAGTTGAACTTTATTTTTGAAGAAATAAAACGAAAAAGTATATAAATATGGCAAGGATAATTAAAGACATGAAAAAGGGTGTGTTATTGTTAGTTTTTTTATTTAGTATTAGTTTAGTTTATGCTGCCGATTGCGAGATTATTCCTGAGAATGATGATTGTGCTTGGAACTATAATACTGTTTATTATTTGGGTTTGACTGGAGAAGTGAATTCTCACATTTGTGTTGGTGAAGTTGGTAGTGCATGTCCTGATGAATATGGATATAAAATGTGTTGCCCCGATATTTTGAACAATAATGGTGGGGCCGATCCTGGATATCTTTCTTTATCTACTCAAACAAATGCCCATGCTGAACTGACTGGTGAAAGTAACTATGATAATTATGGTCTTTTAGTGGATGGGAAATATACTTATTTGGAGTTTTGGTTTTTCAGGGATGGGAGTTTTTGGGCAAATTGGCATCCTAGCTCTTGGTCAAATGCCATACACCATACAGCTTGTTACTACCCTGATGCTGGAAGTAGTTGTGATGCTGGAGATGTTTGCATTATAGCTTTATCTGATGAGACTAATGCTCATGTTGCTGATTGTGATTATGCTAGTAGTTATCCTTATTTATTATGTTGTCCCGAAGCCGAGGAAGAAACCTATATGAAATGTAATCAGTATGATCAGTGTGTTGAAGAAGTCGGATCAGGTAGTGATGAATGTACCATTGATGCGGATTGTGTTCATTTAGAGTGTGATTTTGGTAATGAAGTTTGTGAAGTTGTTTCTGGTCCCGGAAATGATTTACATGATTGTACTTTCGAGGGGGAGTCTTGCGGGGGCGGTGCATATTTGGAAATTACTCTAGATTCTAGTTTGTGTAGTGGAAGTCCTTTTGAGGATCAAACAGGAAGTAGTGAGACGGTGGATGTTCATGTTGATGAAGATTTAAACGATGGAAATGGTGCAAATCCTTCTGAAGGGGCCGAAGTGAACGTTCGTTTTGACTTTGATGGAGATGAACTTTATACATTGGGGCCATTTTTGACTATGTCTAGTGGAGATATAGCACAGATAGGAGATTTGTTTTTTGAACCTAATGGGAATTATGAGATAACGGCTACTGCAACTAAGGGTGGATTTTTAAGTGATTCTGCTAGCTGTTCTTTTATCGTTGAGGATACTGATGGCGATGACGATGACGATCCTGTTGATGACCCGTATGATGGTTTGGTTTTTCATAGGCCGGGAGAATGTGTTTGTAATCCCGCTCATGAGGTTGGGGAAGAGTTGCCCTTAGAGGAATGTTCAGATGGAATTGGGGATAGGCGTGTTGAAGTTTGGTACATTGATGAGAATGGTGATCCTCAGCCAGTTGAAGGAGGAGAAGGATATAGTTGGTTTTGGAATGATTGTTTTTTAATTGTTGAAGATATTCCATTCATGAGTGTTAGTAGTTTTGTTGTTTTAGCGATAATACTGATGTTGTTTTATAGCGAAATATTTAAAAGGAAAGAACATCTTAAAAATCTAAAGGAGAGGTGAGGGTATTTGCAAATAATAATAAATGTTGAAAAAAAGCATTTGGCTTTTTTAGTTTTGTTTATTGCTGTTATTGGGTTGACTGGCTTTACGATTGCTTATAGTGCCGATGGTACGGGTGGAAATCCAAGTGTGATGGGACATAGTTTTGATGAAATGGCTCCTGGACAACTTGAATGGGGCGCTAGTTATAATGATCCTCTTGTGATAAAAAGAGATTATGGAACCGAAGTGGATACTAATTTATTTCAGATAACTGACCAAAACTGGGTAAATAATCAAGTTCATGATATGTTTAGTTTGACTGTTAAAGGAAATAGTTTTTTTGATGGTCCCTTAACAGTAAGTTATGGAAGTTTCCTTAGTGGTGCTAGATTAGATTTATGTAGGGAAGATGTGTTCGATTGTAATATTGTTCTTCCAGACTCTTCTGCTGGTAATTTTGAGCCATTGTGTATGGATACTGATACGGGAGTGGTTGGAAAATGTCAATGATAAAAAATTTTGTTTATTTGAGTGTTTTTATCTTTTCTTTGATGTTGATTAATTCTTGTGATGTACAGGATCCTCAGCTTTCTTATGGTTGTGGAGATTGTTCTGAATGGGTTGATGATGGTTGTGGTTCTGGTGAATGTCAAGAATGGGAAATGAGACAGACTCGGGATTGTGAGGGAATATATGGTCCGGGACAGAAAATTATAGATGTTCAAAATCCTCCTCCAGGGGGTCCATTGAATAGTCCGCCCCATGTTCCTGCTTATTGTTTGGAACAGTGTGTTCCAACGGCAGATTGCTTCCCGCAGGATAGAGAGGTTTGTGATGTTTATAGTGGCCTTTGCCAAGAAGAGGGAGATGAGTCTCCAGATGAGTATAAGTTAATTTGTGAAGGCATTGATTTGTGTTCTGATGTTGGATTTGAATTTTGTTATGTTCCTTTAGGTATTTGTGAGCACCCAAGTTTGCCTCCTAACTGTTATTGTATTTTTGATGAACCTACCTATATGGATTGTGTAGAGGAATCTTGTGTTGAGGTTGTCGGAGAGGGAGCTAGCGTATGTGCGATTGATTTAGATTGTGAGCCCCAAGAAGACACGTGTACTGATGGCACTTCTCCTGGAGAGTGTTCTGAGGTTTTTATTGGGTTATATTGTGATGAGGATTTGGAATTGATTGAGTCTTGCTTTACACATGACTGTGGCTGCCCCGTAGGGGAAGAGTGTGATGAGCAGACTGAATTGTGTTCAGTTCCTATTGTGTATTATAATAAATGTGTGGCTGAAATGTGTGAAGATGTAGTTTGTCCACAGGGAGAGACTTGTGATGATGAATGTGAGATTAATGATGACTGTGGACCAATTGAGACACATTTAGAGTGTAATATTTATGATCAATGTGTTGAGATATCGGGGGCAGGAGCTGATGAATGTGCGATTGATAGCGATTGTAAACATAATGAGTGTGTTGGCTTATCTTGTGAGAGTGTAAGTGGGCCGGGAGAAGATTTATGTCAGACTAATGATAATTGTGATGGTGTCCATTTTGAATGTGTTGGTGCATCTTGTGAAGCCGTTGATGGAGAAGGGATGGATATTTGCTTTTCTACGGAGGATTGCATTGGTCCAGATGAGATTTGTGATAATGGAGTTGATGATGATGGAGATGGTTTAGTAGATTGTGACGATAGTTTAGAGTGTATACAATGTGGTCCAAATTGTGTTAATATCATGAATAACGAAGATAATTGTGGAGGGTGTAACCTGGTATGTACTGCTGGAAATGAATGTATAGATGGGTATTGTGAATGTAGCGGAGATGATGATTGTTCCTATGGGCAAGTTTGTGATGTTTTAACTGGGATGTGTGAGGACGAAGAGATTTTAGATTGTTATGAAAGTTGTTCTCCGGTGGAGTGTGAGGGCAGGTCTTGTGGTCCTAACGGTGAAATTTGTGTTGATGGGGTTTGTGATGAAGGAAACCCTTCTGAAGAAGATGTTTGTGGTAATTTTATTGTAGAAGAAGGAGAGGAATGTGATACTGTTTTTTATTTGGGTGAAGCTGGTTCTTGTGAAGGATTAGGCGAACCTTATTATGATGGATTCTTGAGTTGTTATCCTGCAGGACATAGTGAAGAGTGTACTTATAATGTTGATGGATGTTCTCAAGGAAGATATGGATTTGACTTATCTGGCTCTACATATAGTCAAGAATGGACAGTAATTGTTGATGATTTTTCTGGGGAAATAATTGATGATATGGTTTTGGAGGCAAATATGGCCGGCGGAGCATTTAGAGGGGGAATTAGACTTTTGTGTGGTGACGAAATAATTAAAACATATGAAATAGATAACCCTGGAGAATATACTTTATTTGATGGTGACCCAAAGAATATATGGGGGGAGGATTTTATTTGTGATGATTATAAGATTGAAGCTTTCTCAAACCCGAGTGGTAGTGGAACAACTATTGCTGTAGATTGGACAGGACACTTTTTAATAAATGAGATTGGCCCTGAAGTTAATAGTGAGTTTAAGAATACTGGCGCATTTGTTATTTACGAAGGGAGCGGGAGCGATTGGAGAATTCCTCAAGGTTTAGATGGGGATTTGTATGTTGAAGGTCCCTTATTTGCTAGGAGTTATGATTTTTATGTAGATGAGGTTAGCCCGGCCGGTAGTTCTATTGAGTGGAGGTTTGTTTGTGATGGAGAAGTTGTAGGATCTGGCTCTGTTGCTCATGATTTAAATGAAGAAGGTTTATCTTTTGGAGAGGAAAGCTTGATTTGTTGGGAAGGCTTTTATGTTGAAATAAAACCTGATTTCTGGCCCAATGATTATATTGGTGTTGATGACATTGGTATTAACTTATATGGACATGAACCTGTTTGTGAGTTTGCTGAGATTTATGTTGATAAAATAGTTGCTAGTGATGGAGATGGAATAAATACTTTTGTAAGGGGATTTGATGATTGTAGGAATAAATGGATTAAATTAGAAGTGTGGGAAGCAGATATTGGAGAAGACGATTTTGTTGCTGATATTGGCGCATCTAAGTTTAATGATGCTCTGTCTCCTACTGTTTATGAAGGTTGGAACGTAGAATGGCAATGTGATAATTATCTTTTTGATGTTTGTATTGATTATTGGCCAGAGTATTATGTCAAGGCCATAGTGATTGATGAACCAGCATCTTATTTAGAGAGTATGGAAATAGATATTTCCTATCCTTAATTTTTCTTTTTTTCGTTAGTTTTATAAATTGAGATTTTTCTCTTTAGTTTACGCGTGAGTAGTTCAATGGCTAGAATCCTGGCCTTCCAAGCCAGTGATCCGGGTTCAAGTCCCGGCTCGCGCATACAAAACTTTTTTAAGTAGATTATTTTTCCAAAAATTATGAAGAAATTACTTACTGCAGCGGCTTTATTATTTGCTTTGTCGGGACAAGGCAGTGCAAGTTTGGAAAGGAAAGTTGAGAGTGTTGATTCTGATAGTTTAATTACGTTAGTTGGAAAACCCGGTGAAGGAAATGTTTTGGAGAAAGTGAATGGTTTGTTTTTTAGAAATCATGAGCCAGTAAGTTTGAGAATAGATAGGGAAACTTTAGAAGAGTATTTTTCTCATACAGATAATGAGAATGCCTTAAGAACTGCTAATCAAATACTGAAGAATTTTGAATATATAGAAATAGATTCGAGAGTTGGTGGGGGAGTTTCTATCAGTATGAGTGGAACTCTTGAAGCAGTTGTTAATCATGAGGGGAGAGATTTGGATTGTGAAGTTGGTTCTTTTCCCGAATATAGGTCCACAATAATTTCTAAGCTTATTTATGATGCTGGGGAGGGTTGTGTGACAACCTATGCTTTTAGAATTGATGAGGGTATATGAAATTGGACATTTTGGATTGGGGCGTTGATTTTTTGGCCATTCTTGGGTTTGATAGGGCGAAAGTTCCCAAGATTGAGAAAGCAGATTATGCTATTTCTTTAAATGGAGAGTATTATGCCTTGTTTGAGGCCGGAGAAGGCAAAATTAAGAGAATTGGCAAGATTTTTGATAATGAAAGTAACAAATATAAGGAGTTAGAGGGCCTATATGGGCATTTTCATGATATAGCTCTTGAAAGTGTTGAAAATGATGCTTTAGAAAGATTTAAATAGTATTCTGGTGTTTTATGAAGTGGAGGCTATAAAAATGAAATTATGGATAATTGCTCTGGTTGCATTGGTTTTTTTACCTGCCGTAATTGCTGATTGTTGCGAGAAAGAAGTGTTTACTGCAACGTATAACCTTTGCGATAATAGTAGAATGTACAATCCAGAATGTGATTTCACAGGAGATGGTTGTGTAGATTTGCCCGATCTTGTTTATTTTGCAGGATACATGAAATCTCCAAGCTGTGAAAAAGAAACAACAGTGCCTCCTGCTCTTAAAAACTACTACCCTTCACGAAAGGCTCTTGAAGAAGGATACACGAAGTGTATGAAAATTGGTAAAAGGATATACTTTGATGATTTTAATGGAGTAAAACAAAGTGTTAGTTTGAAGAACACTGAGGGTGGAACTGCAAATTTTGCTTTTTCGTTTGATGAAGAATTTAGTTTTTTGCCAGGCGATAGAGAAACTTTTGATGTAAATGGAGATGGGGTAGATGATTACTCTGTTGAAATGTTAAGTTTCTGTAGCGAAAATAGAGCAGAATTTTTAGTAACTGCATTATTCGAAACTGAAGAAGTTGTTGAGGAAGAACCTAAAGAAGAGGCTCCTGTCGAAGAGAAGCCAAGTGTTATTCCTTCAGACAATAGAGTAAGTAAGGCTGAACCTACTGTAGGAAATGCTATTACTGGTCAAGTAGTTGCAGATACTGAAAGCACTGGAAACGGATTTAGTGAATGGTTAAAAAATCTTTTCGGATTTTAGAAAAGTTTAAATAACCTTTTTTTCTTTTTTTCTTTATGGAAAACAAAAAGGGAATTAGTCCGTTAATTATTACTGTTGTTTTGGTTGGTTTTGTTTTTGTTATTAGTGTGGTTGTTTTTTCTTTTGGGATTGATATTCATAAATCAACTATGAAGGAGCAAGAGATTAATTTGGAGAAATTGGGATTGATTAATTTTGATGCCTATTTTAAAGATGATGATTGTGAGGCCGGAGGAAATGAATTTTGTTATCGGTTGTTGATTAGTAGTAGCGAGGATATGGATTTGGAATTTGTTGTTAGAACAGTTTCTGATTTTGGGGCGGATATTGATAGGTTTGTATTTGAGCCCTATCAACAGAAAGTTGTTACCATAACTTATCCGAAAAGTATGAAGGAAGATGTTTATGCAGAGATTACTCCTGTTGAAGTTTCTGATGATAATTAAAAAGGTTTATTAATGGATTCTTTATGTCAGCTTGTCACGCACGGGCGAAAGTGATTTATAAATTAGATTCTATGATTTATTATGTTTGAAATTAGTGAGAAGGGGGCTGAGAGTAAATTGTTCTTGGAATTTTATGGGGCCCTTTTGGGAGATGGATGGATTGGAAAATATTATAATAAGAAATATGAAAAGATCCATTGGATAGTTGGATTTAGTGGTCATTCTACTAAAGATAGAAAGTATTTATCGGAGAGGATTTCTGGTTTTGTTTTTTGTCTTTTTGAGAGAAAAGGATATCTAAAAGTTAGACCGAAAAATTCAATTGAGTTTGTTTTTGGGCATAAAGAATTAATTAAATTTATGAATAATTCTTTGAGTTTTCCTATTGGAAAAAAAGGACAAATAGGGATTTGTGAAAAATTTGTTGATGAATGGAGATTTTTTAGGTATATTGTTCGTGGATTATTTGATACTGATGGCAGTTTTTATTTAGATAAGGATCCAAGATATAGGGCTCCCTATCCAATCGTTGAGATAACCACCATTTCTAAAAAGATGAGAGATCAAATTTTAAGAGGATTGAGGAATCAAGGTTATAGGGTAATTAAACATGAAAAAGGAGTTCGGTTAAAGGGGGTAGAACAAGTTGAAAGATGGTTTAAAGAGATTGACCCAAAAAATGAAAAACATTTATTAAGGTATAATAGTTGGCTAAACGGTGGACCGGTAGCTCAGTTTGGATAGAGCGATAGCCTCCTAAGCTATAGGTCGTGGGTTCAAATCCCATCCGGTCCGCTTTTTGTTTTGGAAAAATTTATAAGTTAATTTGGATAGAATATCATATGAAGTTTTGGAAAGGAGGGGGTGTCTTTTTAGTATTTGTTTTAGTTCTTTGTTTTAGTTCTGATGTTTATGCTGTTGAGGTTCCCGTTGCAGCAATTTCTACTGGGATGGATAATATGGATGTTAATTTGTATGAAGGAGATTTTTCTTTTTCGATCCCCCTTTGAAGTATTCCTGGAAGAAATGGAATGGGATTTGGTGTTGCTTTGAGTTATGTTAGTGATGTCTACAAAACAGTTCATAAAGATAATTCCGAGGCGCAAGCTTCCGAAGTTGGTTTGGGTTTTAATTTGGGGGGAAGTTATTATATTTATCGTGATTTTGGTGCAGATGTTTTGGATTCGGAAGATGACTATTTTTATATGACTTTGCCTGGGGCAGGGAGTAATAGATTGGTTAAAATATCTGGACACTTTGATGATGATGGAGATTATTTTGCAGAATATAAAACGGAGGAAGATAGTTATGCTAGAATAATTCAAATATCTGATGCCTATGGGGATGTTCCTTCTAAGTTTATTGTTACAACAGTTGATGGAACCAAATATTACTTTAATCATCCAAGAAGCACCGTTGTTACTTTGGTTGATGAGATTCCTTCTACTGACTATATAGTTTCTGATGAGGATATGAATTGGATGGATGCCCGAGCTTGGTGTAATGTTCGGGGCAGAAGTTTGGCTTGTATTGGGAATTCAGATGATGATTTGGAAGCCGAGAATAAACTAGGGGATAACCGGGTTGGATGGATTGGACAGTATGATTCTGATGGGGATGGATGTTGGGATGATGGGTGTGGCACTCAAAGTTATCAAAATTGGGAACCAGGACATCCTGAAGTGGAGTGTAACGATCCCTACGGAAATGGAAATATTTATGTTATAAAAGATGGAGACGATGGATACTGGAAAGATGTTAATAATCCTTCTTCCTCATATTTTGCAGTTTGTGATAGGACAATTGGTGGTAGGGAGGCTGGTACCGAGAAAGAGTATATTTATCAGTGGGATTTGAATCTGATTGAGGATGTAAATGGAAATAAAATTTAT
This sequence comes from Candidatus Woesearchaeota archaeon, assembly GCA_964587005.1. GTDB lineage: Archaea > Nanobdellota > Nanobdellia > SCGC-AAA011-G17 > PNOQ01 > JABIBT01. The sequence continues at coordinate 5,418 of CAZPJW010000001.1, read as the reverse complement.
TTTAGTTATCATGATGAAAGTTTCGAGTTTAAAGATAAGGGATACACTAAATCTTATTTAGATTCTATTTCTGATAGTGCTGGAAATAGTATTAATATTGTTTGGGGTACCAATCTTAGAGAGGATATTTTTTACGGTGATATAATTGATGGAGAAATTTCCCCCAATACAGTTAAAGATCATTTTGTTACCGATGTAATTACTTCTTCAAGTGCGGGCGGGGGTATTTCAGATTGGCATTTTGAATACGATTATGTTAACGATAATTTGCATGGGAATGATAGTGTAAATAAAAAATTAGTTTTGACTAGTTTAACTAGAAAAGGAGGAGACCAAACTTTGCCCCCTTTTGTTTTTAATTATACAGATGAAAATGATAATCCTGGCATTGGATATTTAGAAAGAATTACCTACCCCGCTGGAGCAAAAGTTGAGTTAGGTTATGAAGAAAAGATAATTCGGGGCCTTATAACTTTTGTTGGAGACCCGGGTTGGGAAGAAACTTCTGAAGATTGGGGGGATAGAGATACCGGAGATTATTATTGTGATAATTTTATTTGGAGTCCGGTAGAATGTGTAAACCATGGTTGTAAATGGGAATATAATGATTGTTTTATGGACCAGGATACAATTACTGGATATAGAGTTAATCGGAAGTCTATAGATGATGGGTTGGGCAATATTGAAGAGATTACTTATAGTTATGAGAATGCTCTTTTACATTTAGAAAAAAAGAGGCAAAAATATATTGGGCACGATAGTGTAACGATTAATTATCCTGAAGGATTTGGGTACACTATTAAGAACTTTTGTAATGATGGGGGGTCTACTTGTGCTTCTGGCGCAGGATGCGATGAGATTGCTTCCGCTAAATTGGATGGATATATGTATGAGTCAAGAACATATGATGATAGGGGTGCGGTTGTTGCTAGTTCTGATTTAAGAATTTGTCCAACTATAACATATTTGCCTCCCGATGATGAACCCTTGGGTGTAATAGAAAATCCTGACTTTCAAGAATGGACTGACGAGGTTCCAGATGGGTGGACTAAGGTGAAAAGCAACTCTCCTTCGTGTTCTGGCTATTCTTTGGATGAATTTATTTTGGAGGATGTTCAGTATGGGTATGTTAAGATGAGAACTCCAAGATATCTTCCAGAGTGTTTTTATTTAAAGCAAGACATTGACGTTGAGGCGGGTGTGAAGTATCATATGAGGGGTTATGGGAGGATAAAAGACGATGGATATGGTTATCCAAATTGGTATTGGAAGCTTGAAATTTATGACGGAGAAGAGGAGATAGGTTTTAGAAGGGGCACTAGTACTGTTTGGAATGAGTTTTATATTTATGATTTAGTTTCTTCTAGTGACAGCATGGAAATTAGACTATATCCTCATCCGTCTGATATTGATGAAGTGGATTTTGATGTTTGGAATGATTACCACGATTTAGAAATTTATAGATCTTCCATTGGTGGAGACCCCGATGGAGTTACTTATGATTTGAGAGTCTCTAGTGAAGGAAGTACGATTAATGGGGTTTCTACTAGCAGAAGTTATGAAAATTATGATGGTAGAAATGGTTTGCCAAGGACTATTAATGAGAATGGAATGAAGCAGATACAATATGATTTTGCTTATGCCGAATATCCGGGAATGAATGATTCTAATATGTTAAGCCAGGTTCATAGGACACATGCTTGGGATGGCGGCAGTATGCGTGCTGGCAGGGTTATTTGGAGTAACTCTTCGGGAGTTTGGAGACCTTATGAGAATTATATGGGGTATGGGAATGAAGAACAGTTTATTTCTAGAATTAACAGCTATGACAATTATGGGAATGTTTTGGAGGTAGAGGATGCTGACTATCACACCACCACCACCTATTATGGGGATAATGGGCAGTGTGATGATTCTGGCGGGCAATTTGGTCATTCTTTGCCAACTTGTGTTAAAGATCATATGGGAAATGAAATTAGGACACATTACACGCTTTCTTTGAATCCTTGGAAGATTGTTGACTCTAATCTTGCAGAGACAAAGTATTCTTATGATCCCTTTAATCGGCTTTATCAAGTTTCTTCTCCGGATGGAGGAAGTGTGTCAAATACATATCATTATGCTTTAGATTCTTGTGAATATCTTAGTGAAGAAAATTCTGAATGCCTGAATTATGTAAGATCAGATAGTTCTGTTGGTAGGGGAAATCCGGTGATCAATATTGCTTATTCTGATGGGTTGGCTAGAAATATTCAGACCAGAGTATTGGAGAATGATGGAAGTGCTTTAGTTTCAAACATTGAATATAATAAAATATCAAAAATTTCTAGCATTACTGAACCCCAAAGTGAGGGGGTTGATGGTTTTTTTGGAAGGATAGTCTATCCCTTATTGGGAAGTTTTGGAGATAAGTTGATAAGAAAAGAAGTGATGGAATATGGGGAGGAGTTAAGGACTAGCGATCAAGGGAGTGTAAAAAACTTTTACTATGGTGATTCTCTAGGGCGTATTAAAAAAGTGTTCCCCCTAACATACTATGATGCTGATGATGAATATTTGGATGATTGTTTAGATGCTGGTTGTAGTTACCATTCATACAGTGGAGCAACAACAACCGTAACTGATTTGGAAGGGAATAATATTTCAACTACTGTTGATTCTTATGGGAGGGTTACCTACATTAAGGATGAGGTATCTTCTATGTCTTATAATTATAACTCCTTTGGCGATCTTCTGAGTTCCTCTGGCGGTGGGCTATCAATTACTAATGAATATAATTCTTTGGGGCAACTTATTTGGTCGTATAATGCTAACACTGTGGAAAAAAGTTTTGAATATGCTACGAATGGGAATTTAGTCAAGGTTTATGTTTATCTACAATCGGATGGAATTTTTGGGAATGAGGGAAGTCAGGAAGTTCTATTTACATATGTTAATTCTTACGACGAGTTAAATAGAATTGTAAATACTACTATTAATGGACAATTGTTACTTGAAAATACTTACGATGAATGTTATATTCCTGGCCAGAATTACGCTAATGGCAAGGTGTGTAAGGTTGATTATTATGAAAGTGAATTAAATATTGACGGATACACTAGCAGTTATGGTGGAACTAATTCGGTAGAATATGTTTATGATGCTATGGGAAGAATAGTTGGGAATACAGAGACTTTATCCGATGGGGATATTGTTTTTAACTCTGGTTATAGTTATGACTCTCAAGGCAATTTATTGAGCGTTACAAATAGTTATAGTGGTGGTTTTTTTAATACTGATTATTATTATAATAGTCTTGGTCAGTTGGTTAGGACGGGTACCCCTGGTGGAAATTTAGATTATGAGTATAATGCTCTTGGATTGATGAAAAATGTTACATATCCTAACCAGATAAGGGCAGACTATTTTTACAATGAAAGAAACTGGCCTAACGAGTTAGTAATAAAGGATGTTGATGAAGAAGTGGGGCAGACCTATCTTCATGAATATTATAGCAATTATGATAAAGTTGGGAATATCAAAGAGATAAGTGATAGTACTGGTGGCGCTACATTTACTTATGATAGTGCTTATAGATTAGAGGACTTTTCTGGAGATTATTATGGAGTAGGGGAAGTTCATTATGATCTTACTTCTTCTGGAAATAGAGAATTGAGAACTGTTTCCCAAGAAAATGATTTAATTGATAGTGTTGATTATGAGTATAGTGGAAATAAGTTGGATAGTATTGATATTGGTGATGATGGTTCTGAAGATTGTAGTTTTGATTATGGCCCTTCTGGAAATATGGTTAGAAAAACTTGTGACGGAGAGATTACTGAATACAAATACAGTGCTGTAGGGATGCTTTCTAGAATAGATTTGCCTGATGGAAATGTTATTATTTTTGGATATGATTCATTAGGTAGAAAAGTTGTGGAATACTCCACGGTGGGCCGAAATAAAGTTGTTACTTATTCATATGGAGAGGGAATTAATCCGTTAACTGAAGTTGAATGTAGGTGGGTAGATTTAACTATGGATGGCGCTATTGATATTGCTGATCAGGCTGCGTATGCAAGTTGTCATAACCTTATGTTCTCAAGTCCCGAATGTATAAGGGCAGATTTTAATGGAGATGGAATAGTTGGATCTCAGGATTGGGCCATATTCGGAAGCTTTAAAGGTTTTCCTGGTGATTTATTAAATGATTTTGATTATTGTGCCGATGAAACCATCCCATTAAGAGATATTCCATTTTCTGAAGAAGAAGACCAATTATGTGTTGGAGGTGAATGTGTTCCCATTCCATAAAAAATGAAAAAATTAGCTATATTTGTGGTATTTTTGTTGATTTTCTCTAACTTTTCTTTTGCTAGAATTATAGAAATCCCAGAAGTGGGTGAAGGAGATGGGGAAATGGCAGGAAATATGATTTGCCAGTATGCTAGTTTTGCTGAGGCTTCTTCTGAGTGGGCCGAGGATGAGAGTGGTTGGTCTGGTTATGCTTCTTATGCCGAGGGCGAACCGGATTCCCCGGATGGGGGAATTTGTATATATCATGATCCTGATTTTCCCGAGGTTGGATATGTTTGGATTCCTGGAGATACTCCGGCGAATTTGACTTTACATTATTCTATGCCCGTTGACATTAGCAATTTTACTATTTTTGGAGAATTTTATATGAACTGGAGCGATATGTGGGTTGAGAATAGTGAAACGGGGCAGAGGCAGGCTGTTTGGGGAGGACTCAATATGTCTTGGTGCGTTTTTACCCATAAGTATTTTGGCTCTGTGGATTTTCCAGTGGATACAATTATTTTAAGGGCAACTCAAAGCTCTTGGACTGATGCTGTTGAAATGTGTGGGGAAGCAGATTTCGGTTGTGGAGATGGTATTATTGAGCAAGAAGAAATTATTGTAGATAATGTTCAGGCTATTTTTGAGGGAGAATGGTTTACTTCTTCAGCTACAGATGGCTATCATGGCTATAATTATAGACATGACAATAATGCACAGGATGGCCAGAAAAAAGCTTCATATTTTCCTAATTTAGATGGAGAATATGAGGTTTATATAAACTATCCTGCGCATGAGAATAGGGCCGAGAGTGTTCCTGTTTCTATTGTTCATAGTGATGGTATATTTACCCATTATGTTAACCAGAGGCAAGGGGGAAGCTGGGATTATTTGGGAGAGTATGATTTTGATTCACATAGTTTTATTTTTATTGAAAATGTTGATACGAATGGATTTGTTATTGCGGATGCTTTTAAGTTTAGTCGTACTGAAGAATGTGATGATGGCAATACGCAAAACGGAGATGGCTGTTCTGAGTCTTGTGTTGTTGAGGAAGGTTGGGAATGCAATGGGCAACCTTCTGTTTGTGATTGTCTTGTGGGATATACTAATTGTGATGGAGAATGTGTGAATATTATG